>JAKJJT010000001.1 GCA_021713395.1 Thiotrichales bacterium 19S9-11
CGTACGACTTGCATGTGTTAAGCATGCCACCAGCGTTCAATCTGAGCCAGGATCAAACTCTTCAGTTTAATCTTAAAATCTCTCTACTCAAAAAAACGTAAGTGTCTACATATCAATCTATTTTTAAACTTCTTTGCCGCTGACCACTCTCAGGCGACAAGGGTGAATTCTACCGACATCACATACGATGTCAACCTATTTTTGAAACTTTTTTATAAGAATAATATTTTGGCTCCCAAGTCGTATTATTTATTAGGTGCCAAATGTCGAAATCTTCATCAGTTGATGCAACATTTTCATTGATTGCTTGGTGTGCAACAGAAAATGCAACTTGGCGACTAACCGTATAAGCTTCACTTAAACTTGGCAGTAATGCACCGTCTTGTATCGGGTAGTTTGCTAATGCCTTACAAGCAGCCCATAACATATCAGAAGTTAAGCGTTTACACTTTAATGCAACAACACCCAAACCAATACCAGGAAAGACTAAAGCATTATTACATTGCGCAACTCGATAAACTGTTCCCTTATAACCAACTGGCTTAAATGGACTACCTGTTGCAATTAACGCACGACCTTCTGTAATACGAATAATATCTTTAGGTAGTGCCTCACAACGTTCAGTTGGATTAGATAATGGAATAATAATAGGCGCATCATTATGCTTTGCCATAAGTTTAATTGTTTTTTCACTAAAAGCTCCAGCAACGCCAGAACAGCCTATCAGCGTTGTTGGCTTAACTTGTGCAACAACTTCTTCCAATGAAATTTTACCAGCTTCATCACGTTTAAAGTCTTTTGTCTCTGAAGATTTTCTTGCATATGGCTTCTGAAAAGATAAATTATCTGTCTTGTCTGTAATTAATCCTTGTTGATCCAGGCACCAAAAACGTTCATAAGCTTCTTTTTTACTTAAACCATGGCGTATCATTACTTTGACAATTTCATCAGCAATACCAATCCCTGCTGTTCCTGAACCAAAAATAACAATTCTCTGATCGGTAAAATCAATTTTTGCTTTTTTTGCTGCCGTTAGTAATGCAGCAATTGCAACTGCTGCTGTTCCCTGCATATCATCATTAAAACTACAAATTTCATCTTGATAGCGCTCTAGATTTTTTCTTGCATTATTTCTACCAAAATCTTCCCAGTGTAAAAATGTATCTGGGATTTCTTCTTTAACGGCTTGGACAAATAGCTCCATCATTTCATCATAAGCTTGGCCTGACACTCTTTTATTTCGCCAGCCCAAGTACAATGGATCTTCTAATAGCGCTTTATTATTTGTTCCCGCATCTAAAAATACAGGCAAATATCTACCTGGATTTAAACCCGCACAAAGGGTATAGACCATCAATTTTGCAACTGGGATCTCAATGCCACCAACCCCTTGATCTCCAATTCCTAGTACTCCTTCTGCATCAGAAGCAACCACAATATCCACATCAACATTTGTTCTGTTTCTTAAGATTTCTTTAATTCTGTGACGATCCGGATAAGCAATATATAAACCTCTAGGCGCTCGATAAATATGACTATAACGCTTCACCGCTTCACCAACAACTGGTGTATAAATAATTGGCAGCATTTCACCTAAATGGTCTCTTACCAATCGATAAAATAAAGTCTCATTTCTATCATGCAGATGTTTTAAATAAGTATGCTTATCTAAATGAGAAGTAAAGCCACAATATTGTTGGTAAGCACGTGCTTTTTGCTCTTCAATTGACTCAACTTGATATGGCAGCTTTCCTTTAAGTGAAAACTCCCATCTTTCTTTCTCAGTAAATGCTGTACCTTTGTTTAATGCACCTAGTGTTAATAGATTTTTGCCTGTTAGGTTTGTTTCAACCCACATTTCACCTGTTTCTAAATCTCTTTTAAAAATAAAGCTTTTTGCCATAATAGACCACCTTAATCAAATTGGTATAGCTTATTGTTATTTTAACACATGCTTAAACGATGCACACACTCAACTAAAAAATCAACCTTAGCGGGATCAATATCTGGGTAAATACCATGGCCTAAATTAAATACATGTCCAACCTTGCCTTGATAAGCATTTAAAATCTTTTTAACTTCTGCTTCTATTGTTTTTTCATCTGCATAAAGTACTGCTGGGTCTAAGTTACCCTCTAGCGCAACTTGTCCCCCTATGACCTGATATGCATTCGTTAATGAACTTTGCCAGTCTAAACCAACACAGTCAGCACCTGATTGTGCCATTTCTTGAAGCCAACTCCCTGAACCTTTAGTAAAAATTATAACAGGCACTGAAGGATGAGCTGCCTTAACATTAGCAACTATTTTTTTCATATAGTTTAATGAAAAATCAATATAACCTTGTTCTGTTAAAAGCCCACCCCAAGTATCAAATATCTTAACAACATCAGCACCTGATTGAATTTGCTCAATTAAATAAGCACTGATTGCTTGAGAAAGTTTTTCGAGTAAGTTATGCATTGCTTCTGGCTTTTCATATAAAAAACGGCGTAAGACATTAAACTGCTTACTGCCAGAACCCTCAATCATATAACTTGCTAATGTCCAAGGACTACCGCTAAAGCCAATTAAAGGTTTATCACTTGGTAGTTCACGTTTAATCATACGCACAGCATCAAAAACATAAGAAAGATTATCTAATAAATCTACTGTCTTTAATTCATTGATCATTGATTCAGATGTTATCGGATTACTAAATATTGGCCCCTTACCTTCAATAAAGGCTAAATCTAGTCCCATCGCTTCTGGAATTGTTAAAATATCAGAAAATAAAATTGCTGCATCTAAGTCAAATCGTCGTAAAGGCTGCAAGGTCACCTCGGTTGCTAAGTCTGGCGTTTTACAAAGACTCATAAAGTCTTTTACTTGCTTTCTAATTTCTCTATACTCCGGCAAATAACGTCCAGCTTGACGCATAATCCAAATCGGTGTTTTATCTACTGGTTGACGTTTCAAGGCTTTAACTAAGCGATATTCAGTCATCTATATAACCTAATTTTTGATAAAAAAATAATGCCAAGACAGTATCAGAAATATGCCATTTAATCAATTTTATTAAGCATACAGATTTTTATAACCTCTAGGTGGATGTTTAAATCGACGATAAGTCCATTGGTATTGTTCAGGGTATTTTTTTGCAATTTGCTCATATGAATCATTCATGGCATAAGTAAATGGATCAGGACAGGCACTATCAGCTTCAAACGGTTTAATCACATCATCAAATGGCTCAACAACTAATTTAAAACCTTTACCAACACCAAGTCTTATTGCATAAACAATAAATGTCGGTGGTTTTCTTTTTTGATAAAGCTTAGAAGGAAAACTCATCGTCCATGCATCAAGACCAAAAAAGGGGGCATATAGACCACCAAAATCATTTGGGTTAGGTACTTGATCCGTTAGCATTGCAATTGCTTTTTTATCTTTTAATGCCTTAAATAAATGCCTAACACCTGCCTGCGTTGCTGGTTCTAACTCAGCACCTGAGCGCCCCCTTGCTTTTGTAATTATATCACTTAATATCACCTGCTTCGGTGGCGTATAAAGTGTAAAAACTGGAAAATGTTCAGCCAAAAATAAACCACCTAGTTCCCAACAGCCAACGTGTGGACCTAAGCATAAAAGCCCTTTACCTTGATTAAAGGCAGATTTTAATAAATCATCATTTTCATAAGCTTTAATATAGCTTAACAGCTTTTTTGTTGGCTTCATAAACATCGCTGGCATTTCAGCACCAGCAATCACTGCCTGAATAACCGCTTGACGTGCAAGTTTTCTTTGTTGTTTAAATGGTAATTCTTGATAACAAAGCTCAATATTTCGCTTTGCTGTTTTTGTCAACTGATTAGGAAATAAACTTAATATAAAGCCAACAAACCACCCCAAGCTCTGAAGCACGCATAAGGGTAAAAAAGATAAAAGCCAAATTAATTTTGGCACTAAAAAGTTAATTAACTTATATTTCATTTTAATTATCTTAAAAATATCCAACTGATATCACAAACTTACTAAATATTATAACCTTATTTGGTTTAAAAATACTATTTCCTAAAAACCAACTCGATAAATACAACCGGTGTGATGATTACTAACACTTTTAATATAAGCCAAAGCAGCTTCCTTTGCATCAACTGACTGATATCCTTTAAAAAATTCACCATAAACATCAAGTGCTTCTGTAATGACAGTTGGACTTACAATATTAATGCGAAGATTTTTAGGCATCTCTAAACTAGCTGATTTGACAAATCCTTCCAAGGCATTATTAACCATTGCAGCAGACGTCCCCCCCATAATTGGCTCAACATTTAATATGCCACTTGTTAAAGTAAATGAACCTCCATTATTTAGATACTTGATCCCCTCTAAAACAACATTGATTTGTCCCATCAACTTATGGTTTAGGCCAAAAAGATAATCATCAGAACTTATTTCTGCTAGATTGACAAACTTAACTTTACCTAAGGTTGTAATGACTGCATCAATAAGGCCAATACTCTCATACATCTGGCGAATTGAGGATAATGAGGCAATATCAACATTAATATCTCCTGATGAGTAACCTGCACTGATCACTTCATGTTCTTTTTTAAGCTCATTGACAACTGCTTTGCCTATTTTTCCAGTACCACCAATAACAACTATTTTCATGATAAACCCTTAAACAATAATTTTTAATTTTCTAATTCTTAAATCTATTTACTTTATGATAACCTAAGGAATCATACTAACAGAATTAGCCTGATATAAATATGTTTAAAAAACTTTTAGAAATACCCAAAATTAAAACCTTTCAATCCAATTTTAAACTAACACATACAACCATACCTGACTTAATTATTTTAGTTGTTAAAAAACTAAATCAATCAGTACTTCAAAAATCTGAGTTTAACTCACTAATTTTAAAGCGATTTAAAAAGCAAGTAAAAGCTGATGATACAAGCTGGATAACTCAGTTACCAAATGAGATGGGCACACAATTTATCATAATTAAAGAAGACATGGCGTTTGAGTTTATGAATGAGCTTAAAAATAAGCTCGCTCAAATTAAACCAATAACAGGGAACGTTAGCATTATTAACCAAACAAATTCAAATGATGCTGAAAAGAATGCACTTAAAACAGTTTTGGCACATAGTGCTCAAATGCCTAACTTTAAAAAAGAAAAACCAAATAAAACGGTTGATACAATTACGATCTATAGCTTACATGATAAAGATTATGTGGACTATGTTACTTCTGGGCATAAGGGTAATCTATTTGCACGCTACCTTGCTGCTATGCCAACCAATTATCTTAAACCGTCAGATTACCGACTAGAAATTAGCGCACTTGCTAAGCACTATCAATGGCAGTCTCATTTCTATAACTACAATGAATTAAAAAAGATGGGCGCAAACTTATTCTGTGCAGTTAGCCGAGCAAATCCGAAAGAAGCATTTATTGTACATTTAAAATACAGACACCCAAAAGCACAAAAACAAATTGCTTTTGTTGGTAAGGGCATCTGTTTTGATACTGGTGGTGTTAGTTTAAAGCAACCTCAATATATGTATCAAATGCATGAAGACATGCAAGGCAGCTCTGTTGCCTTAGGTAGCCTCATTGCATTTACTGAAGCTAAAGCTAAAGTTAATATTGACTGCTTTTTGGCTGTCACTCAAAACTTAATTGGTGAAGATGCCTACTTATTAAATGAGGTAATCACTGCTTTAAATGGCTTAACCGTTGAGGTTGTTGATACCGATGCTGAAGGTAGAATGGTACTTGCTGATACCTTATACTTAGCAAGCCAAGAAAAACCTGACTTGCTGATTGACTATGCAACTTTAACTGGCTCTGCAGTACGTGCTATTTCAACACATTATATGGCTTTATTTTCACATCAACTAAAAAAACTATCACAATATATACAAACAGGTATTGATGCTGGTGAACGTGCTTGGCCTTTTCCATTATCTAATGATTTTGATCAGATGATCAAATCAGATATTGCTGACATACTACAATGCTCAGCAGCACCAAGCGCTGATCATATCCTTGCAGCAAAATTTTTAAACCACTTTATTGATCATAAAAAAGTAAAAGAGTGGATTCATTTAGATCTTGCAATGAGTGTTAATAAAGGAGGGCTTGGCCCAATTCCAAGTGATTATACTGGAGCGGGCGTTTATTATACATTAGAACTATTAAAGGATAATATATAAATTAAGCATGCGCCTCAGTTAATCGAACAACTAGCACATCCTGCTTTGATTGATGAAGTATTGCATTTGCGGTTGAGCCTAGGAAAAAACGGCCAATTGCACTTTTTTTATGACTGCCAACAACAACTAAATCCATATTTTCTTCATTTGCAAACTGAGTGATTTCATAAGGTGCCTCACCCATTGAGCATTGATACTTACCATTAATTTGATGCTTTCTAACCCAACTACCTAAGCGAGTTTCTGCTTCTTTAACTAAATCGTGATGAACATCTGGAATAATGCCATAAGTACTAACAGCAACCGTTGGATCTCCTTGGACAGTAATCGCATTTAAGTTTGACTGATAATATTTAGCAAATGACTTTGCTCGATCGACTAAGACTGTACTATCTTTTTCAAAGTCAGTTGCAATTAGAATCTTTCGATAATCCGAAGGAATTGACGGCTGATGCTCGGTAATTCGAATCGTTAATACATCACATGGTGCACGATGAAGAACGCTATTAGATGTTGAACCCAATAGAAGATTAATACCATGCTTACCATGAGAACCTAGAATAATTAAATCCTTTTGATTGTCTTTTGCATAATCTGTAATAACAAGCGATGGATTGCCAACCTCAGTAACGGTATTAACCTGACGAAGCGCCATACGAGAAGCTGCCTGCTTTAGAGTATCAATTGCTTCTTTTTCTAATTCTTTTTGATACTCAGCTGACATTGGTATTAGCTCAAATGGGCTATCTAAAACCATAAGTAATGTCAAACTTGCATCAAACTTTTTTGCAATTAACTCAGCAGAGTTTAAAACATGGTGATAATCTTCATAAACATTAATTGCAACTAAAATGTTTTTATATTCCATCTACAGGCTCCCTTAAACTTAAAATATCTCTTGTCTGTGACGATAGCATAAAATTAGCTATTAAGTAAATATAGCCTATTATTCTCAACAAAAAATATTCCCCATGAAAGAATTAAATTATGCTTTATTTATTTTAGATTGTTACTATTATATTCGCAGTTACTGCTAGCTTTTAAAAAAGATATCACATTAGTGATACAAAAGAGAAAAAACAACAAAATGGATGAAATATTTTGCAAGATTTTAATCATATAAATACAACTCAATTTATTGCTTTAGAAGGCTTAGAAGGCGCAGGAAAATCTAGCGCCATACAAATAATTAAAGCTTGGTTTGAACAAAATAAAACTAATGACTCATATTTGTTTACACGTGAACCTGGTGGTACCTTTTTAGCTGAAAAAATACGCAAGCTTTTAATCTCAGACTATCAAGAGGAATCATTAACTGAAGAGGCTGAACTACTTTTAATGTATGCCTCTCGCATGCAACATGTAAAAAAATTAATTATGCCTGCCTTAGAAGATAAGAAGTGGGTTATATCTGATCGTTTCTTTTGGTCAAGCTTTGCTTATCAAGGTGGTGGTCGCTCAATTGGTCTTAATCGAACCAAACAAATTCATCAAGCTTTACTTGGTCATTTCCAACCTGGGCTAACCATATTATTAGACTTAGATCCTGTCATTGGTTTAAAACGTATACAATCCCGAGAGACAGATCGCATTGAAAATGAAAAACTAAGCTTTTTTGTGCGCGCACGCGAGATTTATTTATCACTTGCACAAGAGGCTCAATCTGCCTGTGTCATTATTGATGCATCAAAGCCACTTAATGAGGTACAAGGTAATATCATTGAAGCTTTAGAAAACTATATAAATTCTAATACATAACAACATGGGGAAATAATAAAATCAAACCACTATGAAGCATTTCTATTGAAATTGCTGCAAGTATAAGCCCCATAACACGAGAGATTATTTGCATGCCTTGCTCACCTAAAACACGCCCAATTAATGGTGCAGATACTAAAATAATCCAAATAATAAAAGCAGCTAAAACGCATAACAAACTAACCATGGCTCCTGGCATTAAGCCTTCGTAATCATGTGCATTGGCAATCATCACTGAAATAACACCAGGGCCTGCAATAATTGGAATCGCCATTGGTACTACCGCGACAGATTCTTTTTTAATAGTCTTCTGCTTATCTTCTTCTGTATGATGATTATGTGTATGTGAGCCACCTTTAAGCATAGATAAAGCAATTCGTAAAACAATAATACCGCCTGCAACCTTTAATGAGCCTATATCAATACCAAAAAATTTTAATATCGGCCAACCAGCCCAAAAAGACACAAGTAAAATAGCTAAAACAGCAACTGCACAAATTTTTGCTGTTAATGCTTGCTCTTTTTTATCTCGATCTGAAACTAAACTAATATAAATTGCTGCATTACCGATTGGATTCATAATAACAAGCATTGAGATAAACAAACCTAGCACAAGAAACTAACCTCCACATTAGATCGGCGATAAACAAATCATGTTTATTATAGTATAATCACTAAACTAAAAAAGTAACTTAAGGATAGCACGTTGGCTAGTTACGAAACAATCTATACAATGATGATTGCCTACTTATTTGGTTCAGTTAGTATGGCGATTCTAATTTGCCTTATTTTTAGGCTCCCTTCACCAAGATCTGCTGGCTCTGGTAACCCTGGCGCAACAAATGTCCTACGCTTAGGTGGAAAGCTCCCTGCACTTCTAACACTGTTAGGCGATGTACTAAAAGGGGTTATTCCTTTGTTAATTGGTCATTATTTAGAACTTAACTCTTTTGAACTTGGCTTAATTGGGCTTACAGCCATTTTAGGACATATCTGGCCTATCTTTTTTAAATTTAAAGGTGGCAAAGGCGTTGCAACCTTTATTGGCGTATTAATTGCATTTTCTCCAATAACTGCCTTATGCTTTATCATTACATGGTTTATTGTTGCAAGCATCAGTCGCTATTCTTCATTATCCGCTTTAATTGCAACACTTGAAATGCCAATCATTATCTATGCGCTTTATGGCACAAGAGCAATGAGCGTTTTTGCTATCATTTCAATTATCATTTTTTTACGCCATCATCAAAATATTCTAAGACTTGTGAAGGGTTCTGAAAGTAAAATCGGCCAAAAAACAAAGCGATAATATCTTAATTAATTGGTACGGTTAAAATTAACCTGACTACTTTGCGTTAGTTGACAGGTTGCAGTTGAACCTGTGGTTGAGCAACTCATACTAGATGAACTTGTTGGAAAACTAAAATAGCCTGTTAATGCTGTTGAACTATCACTTGTTGATGTATAGGTGAGATAAAAAACAGGCACCATAAATGTCTCACTATTTAATATAATTTGACTAGTACCCAGATTGGCTGAAACTGCATTGAGCTGATCTGTCGTTAACTGATATTGATTGGTATCAGTTTGTGTTATTGATGTGCAACTAGCATAGCTACTGTTACAAACTTTCAAATTATAAACACTAAAATTACTAAATTTTAAACTTAAAATTACGTCCGTTAGGAAGGTAAATGAAACTGTTGAAGTACTCGTATCATACTGATAAGTATTAGATGTATAATTATTTAAAGATAAAGTAACCAATCGGTCAGCCTGCGGAACCGGTGTTGAATAACCATAACCTGAATCATCACTATAACCTAAATCACTATAAGGGCTTGACGTACTAGAATTATCTGACAACCCTGCTTGAGCATCTGGATTGCTCGTTGATTTATCTAATGAATCTGGCTTATCTTTACTATTCTGCTCTGTTGAGTAGTTATCTTTTTCTGTATTTTTCTCTTTTTGAGGCGCTTTAGGTTGACCGCCTGGTATAAAAATAGCACTTGAAGCAGCTTGCTTTTCTAACGGCGTCATCGGTGGTTTAGTTATTTCTTTTTTATCTCTTCTATTAGTATGTTCTAGTTGATCAACTTTTTGATCAATCATATCTAATTGCTGCTGCAATATATCAATTTTTTTTATTAACGCTTCTGCTTCTTTTTGATCAGCAATTAGTAAGCTACTTAAACAAGAACTGATAACAACAGAATAAAGTAATTTCATCATCTATTATTTACTGCTAATTTATAAATTATCTACTTTATCATTAATTGTAATTGAAGCTTACTTAGATAAAAAGGCACAATTAAACTATTTATAGTTGCCAAATTAGCTATAAATTAGATACAATCGCTCAAACAAAACCAAATTAGCTGATCAAATTTAAAACAAAAATAATATAACTGGAGTTTCTTATCCCATGAACTCACCTGAACTTTTATCACCTGCAGGCTCACTTAAATCAATGAACTATGCTTTTGCTTATGGTGCTGATGCTGTCTATGCAGGACAGCCTCGTTATAGCCTACGAGCAAGAAATAATGAGTTTTCCACACTTGAGAAGTTAAAAGAAGGCATTGATCAAGCACACAGCCTAGGCAAACGTTTTTTACTTGCTAATAATATTGCACCTCATAATGCAAAAATTAAAACCTACTTAAAAGACATTGCACCTGTCATTGAGTTACAACCAGATGCTTTAATTATGTCTGATCCTGGTATGATGATGATGGTTCGAGAAAAGTATCCAGAGCAAGAAATCCATTTATCTGTTCAGATGAATACCGTTAACTATCAATCTGTTAAATTTTGGCATCAATCACTTGGTATTAAACGCATCATTTTATCACGTGAATTATCTTTAAAAGAAATTGAAGAAATAAAAACACATTGCCCTAATGTTGAGTTGGAAGTATTTGTCCATGGCTCTTTATGTATGGCCTACTCTGGTCGCTGTCTATTATCTGGCTACATTAAACATAGAGACCCAAATCAGGGTGTTTGTAATAATGCTTGTAGAAACAAATATCAAGTTGTTGAAGCACACGAAGATGAATGGGGCAATGTGGAACCAACTTTAGGCGTTGGTGAGCCTTCGAAAAAAATTGTTTTAATTGAGAATGAAAAAGAGTTAGATAAGCTTTCACCTATGTTTGAAGATGAACACGGCACTTATATTATGAACTCAAAAGATCTAAGAGCCATCCACCATGTTGAGGCATTAACGAAAGCTGGTATTGAATGTTTTAAAATAGAAGGTAGAACCAAAAGCTTTTTCTATGCCGCAAGAACAGCACAACTTTATCGAAAAGCCATTGATGACGCTGTTAATCATAGACCATTTGATATCTCTCTAATGGATACATTAGAAGGACTTGCAAATCGGGGTTATACTGAAGGCTTCTTCAGACGCCATGTCCATGATGAATATCAAAAATATGAAAATTCCAGTTCTCAAAGTAAATCACAACAATTTGTTGGTGATGTTACTGACTATAACGCTCAAACGGGTAAACTTGAAGTTAATGTTAGAAATCGCTTTGAAATTGGCGATACCATTGAGCTAATGCTCCCTTCAGGCAGTCACACATTTACGCTTGATAATATGCTTGATCAGTATGGCCAATCAATGCCGATTGCAAAAGGTAGTGGCCATATTGCACATATTCATCTTGATAAAGAGTTAGATGAACGTGATGCAAAATATGCTATTTTAATTCGTCATTTTAATGCAGAAAAAAATATATCGAGCACCTCAAATACTGTGCAGCAATATGCACCAACAGAATAAAAAATACTTTATTCATTGACTCTAGTTATAATTACTGATAATTTTTATCTGAAATGAAGCGCTGATTTGAGCTAACAGCTTGCGAGCGCTATATAAGTTCGGCTAAAGCGGTAAATTTTTTATTTTTAGATTTCCCCTATTACTTATAGCCTAACTTAAACTGTAATTTAAGATATCCACTTTTTAATGCTTAATAGAAATAGGTGAGTATATGATTGAAATTCAAAATGTAACAAAAACTTATCAGACAAGCAAACAAAGCCAACCTGCTTTAAAAGCTGTTAATTTAAGCATTAATAAGGGAGAAATTTTTGGCATTATTGGAAAAAGTGGTGCAGGCAAAAGTACACTAATTCGAACATTAAACTTACTTGAGCGCCCCACATCTGGAGAAATCTTAATTGATGGCATTAATATGACCCGTTTACAACAAAATCAACTTCGTCTACAACGCCGTGAAATTGGTATGATTTTTCAACATTTTAACTTATTCTCATCACGAAATGTTTTTGCTAATATTGCTTACCCACTTGAAATTGCCTCTAAGAATAAAGAAGAGATAAACAAACGTGTTTATCAACTAATTGATTTAGTGGGACTGCAATCACAAATTAATCATTATCCTGATGAACTTTCTGGTGGCCAGAAGCAACGTGTTGCAATTGCAAGAGCCCTTGCTTTGAACCCTAAAGTGCTTTTATGTGATGAAGCAACTTCTGCACTAGATCCACAAACGACAAAACAAATCCTTAATTTATTGAAAAAAATCAATCAGACACTTAATATCACAATTGTCTTAATCACACATGAAATGGAAGTTGTTCGTGATATTTGTCATCGTGTTGCAATTATTGATGATGGTCAAATTGCTGAGTATGGCAATGTTATTGATGTCTTTACTACGCCTAAAACAGATATTGCTAAAACACTAACTGAAAGCACCATGAAACTATCTCTACCAGATAACTTCAGACACAAACTAATACGTACTCCCAAAGAAGGCTTAATGCCTGTATTAAAGCTAACTTTTTTAGGTAGTAGCACACAAGAACCAATCATTGCAACTTTAACACAAAAGTTCGATGTTATTGCTAACTTACTCCAGGCTAATATTGACTTAGTTCAAAACCAAGCCATTGGCATTAGTATTTGTCAATTGTTAGGTGAACCAGAAAATATTACCCAAGCATTAGAGTATATTCATCAACACAATATCCAAACTGAGGTTTTAGGCTATGCAGCAATTGATGCTTTCTGAAGTTATTTTATCAACATGGCAAACCATTTATATGGTTTTTTTATCTTCTGTTGTCTCTATACTCTTAGGGCTTATACTCGGTGTCTTATTATATTTATCTGCTAAAAGTAAAAGCATTAAAGCACGCCTTTTTAACGCAACACTTGGTGTCATTGTTAATGCAACACGTTCTGTACCTTATATTATTTTAATGATTCTTTTAATTCCATTAACCGTGTTTATTATTGGTACATCAATTGGCACAAATGCATCGATTATTTCTTTAACAGTTGCTGCGATTCCATTTTATGCGCGCTTAGCAGAGTCAGCGATTAATAAAGTTGATTACGGACTAATTGAAGCAGCAGAGTCTATGGGCTCAACGCGCTTACAAATTATTTTTAAAGTCTTATTACCTGAAGCAAAAACACAACTAATTACTGGTGCAACTTTAACGGTTATCTCTTTAATTAGTTACTCTGCCATGGCTGGCGCTGTTGGTGGTGGTGGCTTAGGTACACTTGCAATTCAATATGGCTATCAGCGTTTTAATCTAACAGTTATGTTAGAAACTGTAATTATCTTAATACTCATTGTTCAAATGGCACAATCATTTGGCGACCATCTAGCAAAACTAAAGTCATTAAATAAGCTTTATGCCATTACATTTATTCTAGCAATTGGCAGCATTGCTCAAATTATTTATACAAATCTACCTCAGCGTGATACAGCCTTAAGTATTGGTTATTCATCTGGCCCTATGACAATCGTTATGGAGGCTGCTCAACAGGTTGCAAAAAATGACTTTGGCATTAATCTGAAACCTATTGCATTTGATGATTATAATTTACCAAACCGAGCATTAGCTTCAGGTGATATTGATGCCAATGCTTTCCAGCACATTCCTTTTTTAGAAGCTGAAATTAAAAATCATGATTATAAAATCCAAGCTCTCGCTAAAACATTTATTTTCCCAATGGGTTTATACTCAACAAAGATTCACTCAATTACAGATCTACCAATTGGCGCGCATGTAGTTATTCCTAATGACCCAACCAATCAAGGCCGCGCCTTAATGTTATTAGAAAAAGCTGGCGTTATTAAATTAAAACCAAATACCAACTGGAAATCAACAACAAGTGATATCGCATCTAACCCATTAAAACTTAAAATTACAACTTTAGATGCCGCACAAATTACAAGGATATTAAATCAAGTAGATCTCGCAGCGATTAATAATGACTTTATTGCTCAAGCAAACTTAAGCCTAAAAGATGCAGTTTTTGTTGAACCGAAAAGCTCACCATTTGCAAATATAATTGCCATAAGAAATCGTGATAAAAATAACCCCGTATTTAAAAAGCTAGTTGAAATTATGCACTCTCAAGCTGTTATTCAAGCAGCAAATAAAGCATTTCCAAATGATGCTGCCATTCCTGCATGGCAGATAAAATCTACTAAATAATAGTTTCAACCTTAATCAAGCTCAGGTAGACTAGCTTAGAATATAGTTTATGCTAAAATTGCTGAAGATGACTTAAGTAACCTAGGAGTTTACAATGAAATTCTTAAAAAAAATTGCCTTTATATCAATTGCTGCTGCAGTCTTAACAAGTTCTGTTAGTTTCGCAGCTGAACCAACTGATATGAATTCATCAGATCATAACCAAACAATTTCACTCATTCAAAAGCTCACTCAAAATCAAGCAATTGTTAGTAAACAGTTTGATGCCATTGACGGCTATAAAGGCTATGTTATTGAACCAAAAACTGGCGGCCAAAAACAAATTATTTTTTCAGACCCATCTGGTAACTTAATCTTAGGTACAATTATTACACCAGAAGGTAAAAATATCTCTGAAGAGTATAATCAAAAATATGTTGTTGCACCAACTGCTAAAACTGCATTTGAGAAGGCAGCCCAGACAAACTACATTACAGAAGGCACTGATAAAGCCAAACATAAAATGTATATTATCTTTGATCCGAACTGCGCCTACTGTCATCTACTATATAAAGAACTCAGTCAATCTAAGTTAATAGATAATGGCACCTTACAAATCCGCTGGATCCCAGTTGGCTTTATTAAACAAGATAGCACTGCTAAATCTGCAGGCATACTATCTGCAAAGGATAAAGCAAGAGCATTAAAAAATGATGAGCTAAACTTTGACTTAAAAATGGAATCTGGCGGTGCAACGCCCCTAAAACAAACTGCTGAAAATCAAATTTTCTTTGATCAAGTAAAATCAAATAATGAATATGCTTTAAGTAACGGCTTTAATGTCACGCCAATTTTAATTTATAAAACAACAGACAGTGCTTATACTTACACACCTGGCTATGTCAATAATGAACAATTTAAAAACTTAATGACATCTGTCTCTGATTCTTGGAACTAACCTTATAAGTTTCTACATATGAAATATCACGCTCAAAAGCTTTATGCTTATTTAATTCATGGTTTTACTTCCATTGGTGCAGTCTTAGGTGTACTTGCATT
This sequence comes from Thiotrichales bacterium 19S9-11, assembly GCA_021713395.1. Lineage (GTDB taxonomy): Bacteria > Pseudomonadota > Gammaproteobacteria > Francisellales > Francisellaceae > M0027. The sequence continues at coordinate 15,510 of JAKJJT010000001.1, forward strand.
AGTTGCAATTTCAAATGAACATTATCAACTTGCTTTTGCCTACATGGCCATTAGCATTATTGTTGATGCCTTTGATGGTACACTTGCAAGAATGGTTGATATTAAAAAACTCGCTAAAGTTGATGGCGCTCTACTTGATAATATCATTGACTTTCTTAATTATGCAGTAGTCCCCGCTTACTTCATTATGAGTACAACTCACCATGGATCAGTGCCTGAAGTCTGGCAGATTCCTTGTATGATTATGATCATTATGGCCAGTTGCTATCAATTTGCACAAGTTGATGCAAAAACAGATGATCATTTCTTTAAAGGCTTTCCAAGCTACTGGAACATTGCCATTTTCTATTTATACTATTGGCAGTTTCACCCAGTAACAAATCTTTGGATCATTGCGATTTTAACCATTTTTACTTTTATTCCGATTAAATATATTTATCCATCGCGTATGACACATGTAAGCCATAATAAATATCTTGTAATATTTATGTTTACTGCAACTGTTATCTGGGGCATTGCAACTATTCTACTTCTTTTTACCTATCCTAAACAACAACTGATTTTAAATGGTATATGTATTGGCTATATCTTACTTTATTTCATAGTTAGCCTCTATCGTACCATAAAACCTTTAGAAAAATAATTTTCACCATTTTATGCTTGAAAAATATCTGAATTTAGATAGAATTGATTGAGATTTTCCATCAAGGGCCCATAGCTCAGTTGGTTAGAGCAGCGGACTCATAATCCGTTGGTCGTAGGTTCAAGTCCTACTGGGCCCACCATTTTAACTAAATTCTCAATAATCAAAACGTTTGTTTTGTTATAAATCAAATCAAACTATTTAGCATGTCCTTCTTATACTTAAAAAATTAATATTTAGGAATGATTGCTATGAGATTTAAAACAGTACATGCTTCTATAAAAAAAGGTAAATTAAACTCTTTGACACCTGATGTTTTATGTAACTTTGGCCAAGCTTATTTAAATGAATTTATATCAAAAAATTGCTTCTTTATGGCAGTAAATAATATCTTTAGAATACATCAAAATGAATCTTATGCTCGTGAGTTAATGAGTTTTAAAGATGAATTCCCTAATGCAGATGGAAAAGATTGTGCCATCAAATTATGTGATATATTGAGTAAATTAAATTGCCATGGTGATTTATCAATACAAATTATGAAATTATTAAATAAAGTACTAAATTCTGACGTTTGGCACTATCAATGTTATGATGAGAACAGTGTAGAAGCATTAATTATTGAGGTATTTCCAGATGAGATTGCTACTATATTTAGATGCATAATAGAGAATCCTAAGTCATCTCCTTCAATATTTGAAAACCATTGTCATAATTCAGATTTAGGACATGCTTTTTTTCATAATTGAAACATTCTAACGCTGTAATTTACACTACTTGTAATCTATAGTCGCCTTGAAAGAAGATTCGATAGTTTCTATAGTATTTTTAGATATTTATGCTTTGGGTAAATGAATATATGGACAGTAAAAATATAAAAAACGCATCTGATCTTTTTATTAAGGCACTAGAAAATGAAGGTGTTAAAAGAATTTATGGTGTGCCAGGCGAAGAGAATTTAGACTTACTGGAGGCATTAAGAAAGTCTTCAATTGAACTTATTTTAACTCGCCATGAACAAGGTGCTGCTTTTATGGCAGCGACTTATGGCCGTTTAACAGGCAAAACAGGTGTTTGCTTATCAACACTTGGACCAGGAGCAACGAACTTAGTAACAGGAGCGGCTTACGCTCAATTGGGTGGCTTTCCATTTTTAATGATTACCGGACAAAAGCCTATTAAACACAGTAAACAAGGCCAATTTCAAATCGTTGATATTGTTAGCATGATGAAGCCTTTAACAAAGTATGCCAAACAAGTTGCAAATATCAATATGATTCCTAGCATGGTTAGAGAAGCTTTTCGTCAAGCAGAAGAAGAGCGACCAGGCGCTGTACACCTAGAACTACCTGAAGATATTGCTTGTGAGCTAATTGATAAACATACACCCCCTATCTTTAAGCAATCAGTTGTTGAAATTCCAACTGCAACTGAGCATGCCATCGATCAAGCCGTTACTATGATTCATCAAGCAAAATATCCATTATTACTTATTGGTGCTGGTGCTAATCGTAAAGATGTTCGTCAAAGTGTATCTGCATTTGTTAAATCAACCGGCATTTATTTCTTTAATACACAAATGGGTAAAGGTTGTGTTAATGAACATTTAGATCAATTTATTGGGACAGCTGCATTATCAGATAATGATTATATTCATTGTGCAATAGATCGATCAGATTTAATTATCAATGTTGGCCATGATGTCGTCGAAAAACCACCCTTTTTTATGAATCACGGCCATAAAAAAGTGATTCATGTTAACTATAGTTCAGCTATTGTCGATAATGTGTATTTCCCACAACTAGAGATTATTGGTGATATTACTTCTTCAGTAGATCGCCTAAAAGAAAAGTTAGGTTATGTTAAACATGATCATCAGTACTTTGCTAAAATTAAAAAAGAACTTGATCACCATATTGATGAATATGCACAAGATAATAGTTTTCCAATGAAACCTCAAAGACTTGTTAGTGATATTAGAAAAGTTATGCCTGATGATGGCGTTATTGCATTAGATAATGGCGTTTATAAAGTTTGGTTTGCAAGAAATTATTATGCATCTGAGCCTAATACTATACTTCTTGATAATGCATTAGCAACAATGGGAGCAGGCCTACCTTCAGCAATGGAGGTTGCACGTCTTTATCCACAAAAAAAAGTCATGGCAATTTGTGGCGACGGTGGTTTTATGATGAATTCTCAAGAACTAGAAACAGCTGTTCGATTAAAACTCAATTTAGTCATTTTAATTCTCAATGATAGCGCCTATGGCATGATTCGCTGGAAGCAATATGGCATGAATTTCCCTGACTATGGCCTTACATTTAATAACCCTGATTTTATTACCTATGCAAAAGCTTATAACGCATCTGGACACAAAGTAGAAAGCACAGATGAATTAGTACCATTAATTAATCAATGTTTTGGTAGTGGTGGTGTACACTTAATTGATTTAGCTGTTGACTACTCTGAAAACACCAAAGTCTTAATTGATGAATTAAAAGAAAAGGTTTGTATCTTATGAATGATGTCACAAAAAAACTAAAAGTTATCTCTCCCTACGATCACAGTCTAATTGATACCGTTAGTATGCATACTCAAGCGCAAGCTACTCAAATGCTAGAAGATGCCTATTTAGCTTTTAAAGATAGAGACCAATGGCTTAAACCCTATCAAAGAATGGATATACTAAAAAAATTAGCAGAACTTGTTGAAGATGAAAAAGAAAATTTTGCGCTTTTAATTGCCAAAGAGGGTGGTAAACCTTTGATGGATGCACAAGTGGAAGTAGCACGTGCTATTGATGGTATTTATCTTGCGATAAAAGAGTTATCACATATTATGCGTGGTGAAGAAGTACCCATGGGACATACTCAAGCTTCAATTAACCGACGCGCATCTTTTACCTATGAGCCTATTGGCGTTGTTATTGCTGTTAGTGCATTTAATCATCCTCTTAATTTAATTATTCATCAAGTGGTTCCTGCAATTGCTGTTGGTTGCCCTGTCATTATCAAACCCGCTTCTGCAGCACCATTAAACTGTATACACTTTATTAAGCTGATTCACAAAGCAGGGCTTAACCCAAACTGGGCACAAGTTGTTATTTGTGATAACCAGACAACTGAAATGTTAGTCACCAGTGAAAAGATTGGATTTTTTAGTTTTATTGGTTCTGCTAAAATTGGTTGGTGGTTAAAAAGTAAATTAGCGCCGGGTGTACGCTGTGCATTAGAGCATGGTGGGGTTGCCCCTGCTATTGTTGACTATGATGTGAATCTTGATGATGTCATCCCATCGTTAACTAAAGGTGGATTTTATCATGCAGGACAAGTCTGTGTTTCAACACAACGTATCTATGTTGATAAAAAAATTATTAAACCCTTAACCGAAAAACTAATTACTGCGGTTGAAAAATTAGTCGTTGGCAACCCAAGTAACGATAATACCGAAGTTGGCCCTTTAATTAAAACAAGTGAAGTTGACCGAGTGGACCAATGGGTTCAAGAAGCAATTCATTCTGGTGCAAAATTATTAACTGGTGGTGAAAAATTATCTGATAGCTTATATACACCAACAATTTTATTAGATCCACCACATAATGTGAAAGTTTCAACTGAAGAAGTCTTTGGCCCTGTTGTTTGCCTATATCCGTATGATCATTATCTGGATGCTATTAACTTTGCTAATAGCCTTAATGTTGCCTTCCAAGCGGCTGTCTATACTGAACGCTTATCTATGGCAAATGATTGTATTAAACGATTGGATGCAACTGCTGTAATGATCAATGATCATACCGCTTTTCGTGTTGACTGGATGCCATTTGCAGGGCGTCGTCATTCTGGTTATGGTATTGGCGGTATAGGCTATACCATGCATGACATGCTACAAATCAAAATGGCTGTGATTAAATGTTAGCTTTATAGCTCAAGTAAGTATTAAACTACGCCTGCTTCAGAATTAAGAAGCATTTGATCACTAAAAAAAGGAACTTTCAAATGCAAAAAATCAAAATCTTATTAAGCCTATTTGTCATATTAATCATGCCATCATCTTATGCAAACACTTGGAAAGAAGACTTAAAGCTAGGTGAAGAGACAACCGCTCAAAATTATCTAAATGTGCCATTTGTTAAACCAAAAAATTGGAAAACCACCTATACAATACCAAGCAATTGGCCAACTTTTGAAAATAGAGGCCCATTGGATCGATCTCCTAAAGATAAACCTTCAAAAGTAATAACTCTTGGAACGGGAGATCCAAATCCAAATCCAAATCGCTATGGACCAGCTCATGTTGTTATTGTGAATGGTTACCCTTACTTTATTGACTGTGGTGAAGGTTGGTGGCGAGCACTCGCAAAAACTATTTTATCTCAAGGTAATATGGATCTTGTTAATGTTTTTAAATTAGAAAACTTAAAATATATGTTCTTAACGCACTTACATGAAGATCATACCGTTGGACTTCCCTCTTTTATCAATAACCCTTTTAAATTTGGTACTGGTGCAAATAAAAAAGTTTATGGGCCTAAAGGCGTTGATAAAATGATTGGCCATATTAATGCAGCATGGAGTATTGATCGAAATGAAATGTTTCAAGGCTCTGTCGGAACAAAGCGCTCAACCTTTGATGGTGCAACTGCTGTTGGTATACCAATTGATCCAGCTATTGGTGCTACAGGTAGGAAAATTTTTGAAGATGAAAATGTTGAAGTCTATGCTTATCCAACTAAGCACGGTAATCTTAAACATACCTATGCCTATCGTTTTATAACAAAACCAGATAACCGAATTATTGTCTTTGGTGGAGATGGTCATTATTCTAAAGGTTTGGTTGCTGCTGCTAAAGATGCAGATGTTTTAATTATCGAAGGCTTTACATTCAAAAATATGAAGTATTCACCCTGGGGTGGTGAAACACTTAATGCAAAGTTTGACTCAATCAAGAAATATCATATGTTTCCTATTGAACTTAAGCTCGTACAAGAAGAATCTAAAGTAAAAGAAATTGTACTTGTTCATACTCAAAACTATAACAACCCTGAAAATTTCAAGCGTCTAGGGCTATTACAAGAAATGATTGATGCCGGTGTTAAAAATGTCTTACAAGCACAAGATGGTGATATGTACTAAGCATCTATTCTAAGAGCTCTCTGACAATAATTTTTTACACTATTCCAATCAACAATACCTGTCTCATCTGCATAGATAATTGGATCTTTCTGATTTAGCTTAATAAAAGCTTCTATGCGCGAGATAGATGAAGCTGATTTATAATCACTGTAGTACTGACCATTAATTAAAATGGGATTATAAGATGTAATTGTTCGTTCTAAAACTTGATTAAAATCTAAGTTTAATATCTCACAATTTTTTTCTAAATCCTCTAAAATTTGATATTTTTCTAACTCCAAATAAGGCGTATAGTATGTTACTTTTTCAGCATCCCAATTGCCTGAAATAAATGCTTGGTAATCTAGGTTACGAAATTCTTCTCGACAATCAGGATAAGTTTGATGATCTCCTGCATGAATTCCCATAGCAATAAGACACGATTGATTATTTCTTTCAGCAATAGATAAAGCAATTGACTGAATAATTGATGAAAAAATTTTATTGCGATTTGGAACAACTGTTTTTTTCATATTATCTTTTTGATAATGGCCTTCAGGTATGTCATCTCCACCTGAAATAAGCGTTGAATAAAGTAAACTATCTAAGCCATCTAACTTAATTAGATGATGATCAACTGGGTATTTCTTATCTTTTAAATAGGTAGATAACTGTGATGCCCTATCTAACTCAACCTTATGCTTCTGACCGTAATCAAATGAAATAGCAATAACTTGATAATTTTGAGCTAATAAGTGAATTAGTAAACTGGAAGAATCCATACCACCTGAAAATGATAAAACGGCATATTTCATAATAAAATTTCCTTAAAACATATAAAATCAACTTTCGTTTTTAACATAAGTGCTATACAAGTGATAGTATTTTTTTTATCCTTAAACCAATTTACTTAAATTGATAATAGAAAGTATTTTAATATGGAAAATTCACATAAAATTTATCGCACATCCAAACGCTTAAGTGGCTATTCCACCTGTTTTCGTCAGTGGAATGCCTATCACTCACACTGTCGTTATATACATGGTTATGATTTAATTTTTATACTTCAATTTGAGGCTAAAAACTTAGATAAGCATCATTGGGTATGGGACTTTGGCTGGTTAAAGAATCCAAACTATACCATTGGTAATAAAACTGTTAAAGCATGGTTTGACTATATGTTTGATCATACAGTCATTATTGCTGAAGATGACCCTGAACTTGAAACCTTTGAACTATTAGCTCAAAAAGATTTAATCCAACTAAGAACCATGCCACATTACTCAACAGAAAAAGTTGGTGAGTTTATTCTTGAAACTTTAAATCCAATCGTTTGCTCTTTTAGTGATAACCGTGTCCGTCTAAATGAAGTTGAAGTTTGGGAAAATCAAAATAATATGGGATCCGCTAGGCTTATAACATGCTAAAAAATCATCTACTTATTCAATCTAAACCCTATATTGATGGTCCTGAAAAAATTCTACCTGTTATTGAGTTATACCCTTGTCTTCAAGGAGAAGGAAAAAGACGTGGCATACCAACACTTACAATTAGAACAACTGGCTGCACACATCGCTGTTATTTTCAAGGTGATAATTGGTGTGATAGTTGGTATTCAAGTATCCACGCTGAAAAAGGGTGCTACACCTTCGAAAATATCATTGATTTTATTTTAAAGCATAAGGCAATTAAAGAAATTATGTTAACTGGCGGCTCACCGACAATGCACCCAAAATTAGTTTCCGCATTAACTGTCATTGCAAATGAGCTAAAACTATTGATTACCTTAGAGACAGAAGGTTCTCATTTTGTTAAAACGCCTTATCCCATTGGATTACTTAGTCTAAGCCCTAAATTCTCTAATACAATTCCTAGCATTAACCAAAAAACCCCTCATGGCAAATTAGTCACTGAGGCAATGGTTAAGCAGCATAATAAGTATCGTCTAAATTTTAAAGCCATTAAGGAAATGATTAATTATCATGATGACTATCAAATTAAGCCTGTATTTGATGGCAAGGAACAAACCTTAAAAGAAATTTTAGCTTTTTGTGAACAACTATCCATTCCAGCTGATAAAGTTTATTTAATGCCTCAAGGGCAAACGCGAGAACAAATGCTTCGAAATTACTCTAAGACAATGAGCATTGCCTTAGAAAATGGGTTTTCATTTACAGGAAGAGATCATATCATTGCATATAATGATAAAAGATATGTTTAAGTCATCATTTTTCTATACCTATCTTGTATAAAAGCATCAACTCTGCTTAAATGTGATTATTAGGTTAATCATATTTAACCTATTGATTTTAGAAATAAACTAAACAAGTACATAAAAAATAACTAACCCTATAATTGAAGCCCATGCTTCAAAAATGGCAAAATTTGTGCAATTATGCGAAAATACTGTTATGAAAAATAGCTAAATCATTTTTTTTGTGGTATACATTCGCAGATAATTTTTTAACATAAAACCGTTTAGACAAATTAAGGAGCCAAACAATGCTAACAGAAGCAAAGCTCTTAGCGATGACAGAAGATGATTATATGAATGATGAGCAACTAGGCTTTTTTCGTCATCTTTTAGAAGAAAATAAGAATGAATTGGTATTAAGTATTGAAGAAGCTAAAAAAAATCTTTCTGAGGCTGAACACAATATTGATCTAAACGATGTTGCGACACAACAGGAAATGCAACAGTTATACTTAAGAACTGTCGAGCGCCAAGGCAAACTATTACGTAAAGTAGAATCTGCAATTAAGCGTACAGAAAGTGGCGATTATGGTTACTGTGAAGTGACAGGTGAACCTATCGGGCTTCGCCGTTTACTTGCTCGCCCAACAGCAACACTATCAATACAAGCAAAAGAAATTCAAGAGCATCACGAAAAAACTGAAGGCACGTCTTAACATTATATTTGTTAAGACTTAACTTATATGAACTCACCTTATAATTCTCCTTCTTGTTTGGTCATTGGCGCAGGCTCCTGGGGTACTGCATTAGCCCTTCACCTTGCATCACTAAATCATCAAATCTATTTATATGCTAAAGATAAAAATGAAGCAAATGATATGATAACATCAGGTGTTAATAAACGTTATTTGCCTGATCACCCTTTTCCTGAAAATTTAGTTATCTGCCATGAATTTGAGCCAATTATAAAGAAAACAAATCATATTTTAATTGCTGTGCCAAGCCATGCATTTAAATCAGTCTTAACACAACTAAGTCCACTTTTAACTAAAGAGCATCAAGTGCTATGGGCAACGAAAGGACTTTGCTCAAGAGAGCATAAATTACTATCTGAGGTGGCCAAAGAGAAATTACCAAGTGACACGCCCTATGGCATGATTACTGGTCCAAGCTTTGCAAAAGAAGTTGCAAGTCATATGCCAACAGCAATTGTTATTGCTTCTTCAGATATGACATTTGCAAAAAATATGCAAGCTTATTGGAATGGCCCTTCTTTTCGCGTCTATACCTCTCAAGATATTATTGGTGTACAAATTGGTGGTGCGGTTAAAAATGTCCTTGCTATTGCCGTTGGTACATCAGATGGCTTAGGTTTTGGCAGTAATGCAAAAGCAGCACTAATTACCCGTGGTTTAGCTGAAATGAGTCGACTTGGGCTTAAACTTGGCGCTGATAAAGAAACATTATCAGGACTTGCCTGCCTTGGTGACCTTGTTTTAACTTGTACTGATAACCAATCTCGAAATCGACGTTTTGGCCTATTACTCGGACAAGGCAAATCGATTACAGAAGCCCTAGAGACCATTGATCAAGTCGTTGAAGGCTATGAAACAACACAGCATATTTATCACTTGGCTAAAAAACTTGAAGTTGATATGCCAATTATTTTTGAAGCCCATCAAGTGCTTTATGAAGGAAAAGAACCATTAAAGGCGGTTCAGTCATTAATGCAGCGACAACTCAAAGATGAGTAGTTAACTTACTGACTGATCATGTTTTTTCTCTGTACACGAAGATTTTTTCATTTGATTAACTCCGCAATCGGTATTTTAAGTATTTTTAAACAAAGTGAAAAATCTTTCACAGAGAATTTTAGCTTTTGATAAGCATTAGCAATCATGTCAAGCCCGTATCTGAAGTAGCTAAATTGCATTCTTGAATGTTTTTTAAATTTAATTGGTTTTATTTTATCATCTCTGTACTGACCAACTTTATGCGCCCAAACAACGCCAATAGCTAACAGTGCCATTAATTTACAAATTTTCTCTGGATCAGTTAAGTGTGTGTCTTCAAAGTTAAAGCCTCGACCTTTTAGTGCTTGAAATAAATGGTAATGTATTTATTTGATTGATATTGATTTTTTTGTTTAAATGGATTTTATTGATGGCAGCCTATGAGAAAGGGCTCCGTTGCAACTTTGACAAATTCACTCACTTGAGATTATTCTAACAGTTTTTCACAGCAGGGCTTACTCCATGAATCCATTTAAATATCGTCAATTTGAAAGCATCTTTATCCTTCAATGTGTTCGTTGGTATTTAAAATATGGTTTAAGTTATCGTGATTTATCTGAAATGATGAAAGAACGTGGTGTTGAAGTGTGTCATACAACTATTTATCGTTGGGTAATTCAGTATTCTCATGAATTAAAGAAGCGTAGTAACTGGTATTGTATGGGTAAAATTGGCTCTTGGCGGGTTGATGAGACTTATGTGAAAGTTAAAGGTAAATGGAAATATTTATACCGTGCAGTTACAAGGGATGGTAAAACCATCGACTTTTACTTATCACACACTCGAAATACCAAAGCTGTTAAATGCTTCTTATCCAAAGCGTTAAAGAATAATAAAGACTGGATTCCATCAAAGATCAATACAGATTTAAATCCAGCCTACAACCATGCAATAGCTCAGTTAAAACAAGAAAATCCAAGCTACGCTGACATTGAGCATCGTAAGAATAAATATTTCAATAACATTGTTGAACAAGATCATGGCAAGCTGAAACGATTAATTAAACCGATGCTTGGATTTGAATCTATGAAAACAGCCAATGCTACAATTACTGGATATGAAGTTATGCGCATGTTTAAGAAAGGACAATTTGATTTTTGGCTGAGAAATAAGCGACAAACTGAAGCTCAATTTATCAATGAATTATTTGGCATTTATGCAGCCTAATTGTATCTAAATATTGGTATTTTTTAGTCGTTAGAAATAGTTGCAACAGAGCCAAAAAAGTTAACTAGACGGCGCCTTAAATTCTTTTTACGCCAGTAGCAGCAGGGCCTTTTTGAGTTTTTGTCACTTCATATTGAACTTTATCATTATCGTTAACTATTCCAAGGGTGTCGTTTTTATGGAAAAAAAGGTCTTTAGAGCCATCATCAGGTTTAATAAATCCAAAGCCTTTATCAGTATTAAAAAATTTTACAGTACCAGTTGTCATTTTAGTATTCTCTTTAATTGTTTGATTTACTTAAATTGCGTTGAGTATAAATTTGAAAAAATAGAAGTTCTAAATTTTAGATAAAACATAAACAAAGCCCGTGAATTCTAGCATACATTTTTAGATTAAGATACAAATATAGTAATTTATGCCCAATTGGTTAATATTTTTAAGTGATGTGGAAAGACTAAATATTTAATAAGAAGCTTAGTGTTAGTTGTCTTTAGTTTTTATGCCATGGATTGGAAAACTTCCATTAGATAGCTCTGAACAATAAAATGACATTAATTTATTAATATTTTGACTATATTTTTTTTTCCATATTCTCTTTAATTTTGTTAGGGCTTTTTCATTGACATAAATACCACCTTTTTTATCAACTAAAAACATTGCAACATTACTATTGCTTACTGTTATTGCATAGACCAAATCATCTTGATCATCAATCATTTCTTGAATGGTCTCTTCAATATGCTCTTTTAATTCGAAGTCATATAACTCTCTAGACATTGGTTTATTCTTAAAAAATATAGACTGTAATACTTCTTCGTATTTTTTCTTCGTCATTATAAACACTCCTATTTTTATTCTTGCTATTAAATATGAAGTTTACATAGACAAATTAATTAACAAAAAATCATCCCGTCGAATCATGATTGATGCTTAGGTGTCAGCATACCTTTCATATTTATAAATTGTGCTGAACTGGGATCTAAGATAGATAGTAACCTATTTATTTTGAGAAACTAATAAAGCAGTGGTCAGGCTATCATTTTGATATCGTAAAATCATCAAATATTTACTTACAATTGAATATAGTATTGCTTTCAATTGTATAATAAATAACGTATGATGAGTTTTTCCTAGTTGTTTCAATGGTTGACTATTAAGTTTCTAGAATGCCAAACAAGGACATGATTAGGCATTTATTAAAGAACATAGGAGACAGTCATGAATGAATCTAAACTATTCATTGGAAATTTATCATACAACGCTAACGAAAATGACCTTAGAGAATTTTTTCATCAATATGGGTGTGTGATTGATGCTAAAGTGATTATTGATAGGGAAACAGGAAGGTCAAAAGGATTTGGGTTTGTAACTTTCTCTTCATCTGACGAATCTCAGATGGCATTAAAAGCTAATGGTTTTGAACTAAATAACCGAAAGCTTATAGTCAATGTAGCAAAAAATAGATCATAGCTTTATCTGTATTAGTTCCGACTTAATCTGACACTTCTAGTTGACTAGATGAGAGTTACCCGTTTTGATAATGGTGTTGAAATCATAAATCAAAACAAAAAGGAAACTCTCAATGTTATATACTAACAATCCAATCATAAAACATAAAGCTGGTTTATTAAATTTAGCAGAAGAACTTAACAATGTTTCTAGAGCCTGTAAGGTTATGGGTGTCTCTCGTGATACGTTTTATCGCTATCAAGAACTAGTTAAAGAAGGTGGAGTTGATGCACTTATTGAAAAGAGTCGTCGTAAAGCTAACCCTAAAAACAGAGTTGATGAAGTAACTGAACAAGCAGTTGTTGCTTATGCTATTGAGCAACCGGCTCATGGTCAGCATAGAGCAAGTAATGAGTTACGTAAGACAGGAGTTTTTGTTTCTGGTAGTGGTGTTCGTTCTGTTTGGTTACGTCATGACTTAGAAAGCTTTAAAAAGCGTCTTAAAGCACTGGAGGACAAAGTGGCTAATGATGGTATTATTTTAAGTGATTCACAAGTTGCAGCACTTGAGAAGAAAAAGCATGATGATGAAGCTTGTGGTGAGATAGAGACTGCTCATCCAGGCTATCTTGGCTCTCAAGATACATTTTATGTTGGCAATCTTAAAGGTGTTGGACGTATCTATCAGCAAACGTTTATTGATACTTATAGCAAGGTGGCATTTGCTAAGCTTTATACGACTAAAACTCCAATAACAGCGGCTGATATTTTAAATGATAAGGTGCTACCTTATTTTAAAGAACATCAATTACCAATGCTAAGAATATTAACAGATAGAGGGACTGAGTATTGCGGTAAAGTTGAGCATCATGATTATCAGCTTTATTTAGCCATTAATGACATTGATCATACAAAAACAAAAGCTATGTCACCACAAACTAATGGAATCTGTGAGCGCTTTCATAAAACGATTTTACAGGAGTTTTATCAAGTTACATTCAGGAAAAAATTATACTCAACGCTTGAGGAGTTACAAAAAGACCTGGACGTTTGGATAGAATACTACAATAATATTCGAACTCATCAAGGTAAAATGTGCTGCGGCAGAACGCCAAAGGAGACTTTACTGGATGGTAAATTGATTTGGGCGGAAAAAAATTTAGCTCAGATCTAAACTGACAGGCACCTGTTCAAAGTGGGTAACTGTCAGATCTAGTCTAAGCTAGTACACTTTATCAATTAGATCAGTTACAGTACTTTCTTTAATCCATATTACTTTTTTGGTATCAATATGACACAAATGGATCCTCATTTCTGGAAAACACTTATAAGACCATATACGAAGAAATCCAACTTAATCGCAAGTAAGCAGGTAATTAATACGCTTTTGCCTTTATTAACTACTTGGATAATCTATTTTACATTCTATAAAACAACAATTCTAACACTAATAATTTGTTCTGTTATAAGCTCTTTATTATTACTTAGGTGTTTTATTTTAATGCATGATTGTGGCCATAATAGTTTGTTTAAATCAAAAAAACTTAATAACATATTTGGCTTTCTATTTGGTGTAATTACGGGCATGCCACAATATGTTTGGTCTTCTAATCATGCATTTCATCATAAAACAAATGGTGACTGGGATAGTTATTGTGGACCATTAAATATAATAACAACTACTGAGTTTGGTAAGCTTAATGATTTTAAACGATTTAAGTATACCCTCTTACGTAACCCTATCTTTTTTCCTATAGGAGGTTTTTTCTATCTTCTTTTTAATCCACGTTACAATTGGATTAAAGACTCAACTCTAATGATATTATATATAATTAAATATAAATTTAAAAAAGACAGTAAAATTAAAATTAGAGAACTGATAAAACAGTTTCCATCTCGCTCTTGGAAAAATATGAAAGAATATAAGCATCAATCACTTAATAACCTTATGTTAATTTCAATTTGGATAGTGGTTTCTATTTATCTTGGGGCTTATCATTTCTTTATATTATATATTATTAGTGCTTCTATTGGAGGTGGAATAGGTATTCTTTTATTTACTGTTCAACATAATTTTGAACATGCATACGCATCCAATAAAGAAAACTGGAATTATTATAAAGGTGCAATAGAAGGCTCTAGTTTTCTTATTTTGCCTCCTATGTTGAATTGGATTACAGCAAACATTGCTTATCATCACATACACCATCTATCTTGCAGCATACCTAATTATCAATTAGCTAAATGTCATGACGATCAATCTAAGCACTTTAAGAAAGTAAAAAGAATCCATTTAAATGAAGTACTACACTCTTTAAAATATATCCTTTGGGATAGAAATAAACAAATGCTGATATCAATAAAAGATTATAAACAAATCCCATCTAACCTAAATTAAAAATTTGTTATATGTTTTTACATAAGGAGTTAATTAAAATTAAAGAAAAAATAATAGATGTATGGGGTCACTCTTTTAAATCCTTGAAAGAAGTTTCAATTTTTTTTCATGTTAGCATTAATTCATTGAATAACCGGGTAAATAATTTAAATATAACAGTAGAAGAGGCTATTGAATTACTTTTAAAGCAAACAAAAAATGAATGGCATAAAAAGCAAAAATTAGAACAGATGAAAGCTTCTTTTTTAGCTAAGGGGTTTCTAGATTTTAAAACTCAGGAAATAGTTGCGACAAAACCATATTATTCATCCGGTTTTAACTTCTTTATAAAAGACGTTAGTAATATTAAAAAATCAAGTAACAACCTTACTTGAAACAGTATGTCGACAGAGCACCGTCAACTTACGGAGTATCAACATTAATGCGGACAATTTTAAAAACTTAAATCAAGATAATACAAGCTTTATCAATTTTTATATGTTAACCTGATCGTAGTTTTATAGCTATCAGTATGAATTTCTTTTTATCTCTAACTTTCTGATGGCATCTGACAATATAGTATTCTAGTTGAAAGCTAACACAGATCGATAAATGTTTCTTTTTGTATGTATGTCCTACAACCCGAATGAACACATTAATAGACTCTCAGGTAGATTGTAGCTTCGCATATTGCTAGTTACTTCTGCCTAGCACTTTAGGAGCAATGTAACTATGAGTAAAGAAAAATCTAAAAGAAGAGACGTAAAGAAAAAACCTTTATTAACAGCTAAAGAAAAGAAAATTGCTAAACGAATTAAAAAGTCTGGCAAGCCAAGCGGGCTACAAATAAAAACTAAAAGCCCATGATGCATTCATCATCAACTCCCCATAATACTGATGCAACAAAATATGAGAATAATAAAGCTATATGGCAAAAGGTTCATGAATTAAAATCAGCTGAAGTTCGAAATATTATTCCTACAGATTGTTATCTTCGCTCAATGTGGCTAAATTTTTGTTGGGGTTCATTTGATATTCTTATATTAATTATAGGCCTGACTTTTATTTTTGTCGGAACAAACATAATAGCCAAACTTTTTGGTGGTATGATCTGCGGGATTGCTGCATCGCTTATGTTTATTTGGGCACATGATGCAGCTCATGGCGCATTATTTAAAAGCAAAAAAATAGCTGAAATATTTGGCACACTATTTATGCTGCCATCCTTTAGTGTCTATCGAATTTGGTCATACAGCCACAATAAAGTACATCATGGCTTTGTAGCTCTTACGCCACTTGATGTTATTTGGGCTCCGCTAAGCCCTCAAGAATACCATGTGCTTTCACTATCCCAGCGAATATTATACAGAATTGAACGAAGTTTCTTTACTTGTGCTGTTCACTATCTACGGCAAATCTGGTGGAAATACACTTGGAAATTTAATCCAGGAAAAAATAAATCTCAACGTCGTTATTATTTGAAAGGAAAGTTATTTGTATTAGCTTATATTCTTATAATATCTGGGGTTGGTTATTTTTTTGCTGACGGTATCATAGGTGTTATCGCTCTTTTTATTATCCCACTTACCATTTTTAATTATGGAATAGGATTCCTAGTATATCTTCACCATACTCATACTGATATTCCACTTTTCAAACAAAGAGCTGAATGGTCACATACTATTGGTGCTATCTATTGCTGTACTGTTATTCGCTTACCAAAATTACTAGATATAATATTGCATCACATTATGACTCATATACCTCACCACTTAGATACACGCATTCCTTTTTACCATCTACCAAAAGCTTACCAGGCATTAAAGCAGGAATATAAGCCATATTTGCATGAGTATACTTTTAATTGGCTATATGTATTTAATATTTTTAAGCAATGTAAATTGTACGACTATGAGAAGAAGCTATGGTTAACATTTAAAGAAGCAAAGCTCATCTAAATGCGTGGTTCAATAAACTTTTACTTTAAATAACCGAATAGGAGAACCCGTATATGCCAAGAAAAATTATTTGGCTGCGTACTGAAACAAAACCTCACGAAAGAAGAACTCCGCTCACACCTGGTGATGCAAAGAAAATAATTAACTGTAATTACAAAGTTTTTGTTGAAAGCTCTCAAGCTCGTATTTTTAAAGACTCAGAGTATGCAAGAGCAGGCTGTTTAATGGTGGAGCCTGGATCATGGATCAATGCACCACTCAATGCCTATATCTTGGGAATTAAAGAACTACCAAAATCAAACACACCATTACATCACAAGCATATTTATTTCGCGCATGCTTATAAAAATCAAATTGAATCAAATAATTTGCTTGCACGCTTTCGTCAAGGAAAAGGCTTAATTTATGATCTTGAATTTCTAAAGAATGTAAATGGTAATCGCATTGTTTGTTTTAGTTATTGGGCCGGTTTAGCTGGTTGCGCAGTCGCCTTACTCTTATGGATTCGAAAACAGAGAGGTCAGCAACTTATTATACCAGAGTGTTACCCTGATAAATCAACTTTAATACAAACACTCAGAGAAGAGTTTAAAAAAACAAAACCTCCATCTAGTCTTGTAATTGGAGCAGGAGGCCGATGTGCTAGTGGCGTTACATATCTTTTAAATCAGCTAGGTTTTAAAATAACCCCTTGGTATAGAAATAATACTACTACATCTAGAGATTACTCAGAAATATTTCAACATGATTTACTATTCAACTGTGTATATCTTACAGAAAAAATTCCTCCATTTATAACAAAAAATGAAATTCTGAATAATAAGAAATTGTCTATTATAGCTGATATTAGCTGTGATCCTAACGGCCCATTCAACCCTCTTCCTATTTATAGAAAAACAACAACTTTTAAAAATCCTGTAACTCAAGTTGGAGTACCTCCAAACATAATTGATATTATGGCTATTGATCATCTTCCAAGTTTCTTGCCTAAAGAGAGTAGTCGTGACTTTTCTTGCCAGCTAACACCTATTTTAATTCAATTACTTAATGATGGCCCTGAATCAAAAGTATGGAAAAAAAGTGCCTCCGTTTATCATAATGCCATTAAACTAACATAATCACACTACTCCCACTATACATAGTTAAATAGTTTTCTAATGAGTTAATGTTTAGACTTAATTATACTGTTTGAATTATTTGACAAACTGATCTTATTCCATTTAGAAGTAAAAAAGTTGGCTGAGAAACTGACTCAGAATCAACTGAATAAATATTTTTATTTTTGACTGCATTGATCTGAGAATAATTTTGCCAAGTTGTTGAAGTTAATCTCCGACTGCCTTTAGACAAACGCTGTATTACTAAAATAATATCAGGATTTTTTTTAATAACGGATTCTTTAGAAACTTCAAAAACATAACTATTCTTGCCATTATATATATTTCTACCACCACAAAATGTAATTATTTCACTTATAAGCGCTTTACTGCCTATCGTATAAAGCGGTATCTCAGTTAATTGAACAAATATCTTTTTACTTGTTATGTTTTTTGGTTTTAATTCTTTTAATCTCTGCTTAAATTTGCTCACTAATTGTTGAGCGCTTTTTTCAAGACCAATCAATATACCCAATTGCCTAATTAAGTCGGTAACTTCATCTATAGATGCAGCATTAACTTCAATAAGTTTTATATTAGATTTTATTAATTTATTAATTACTGATTTTGGTGTCTTATCATGCCATGCAATAATCAAGTCTGGCTTTAATAAAATAATCTTATTAGTTCGTATATTGTATCCATCACCAACCGAAGGATATAATTTAGTTGAAATAGAATTATCACGATCATATGTTGTGGCAATAATTTTAACATTTGAAGCCAGCCCGTCTGTATTAGCTTGATCAATAATATCCTGTACTAAATAAGTAATAGATGGTGCTAATGTAATAACGTTAAATGAATATAATCTATTGCCAAATAACAGCAAAGAAATAATTAATATAATCGCTATTTTTTGCTTAGATTTCAAATAAATCTCATTTAATACTAATCCGTTTTGATAACATACTATAAAAAATATCTACATCATAAATTTAAACTGGTCAGTTGTCGCAACACTACTAAACAAAGGAAGTTTATATCATTACACCAGTGTGCAGGCTAATATTAGATTGAGAAGCCCAACGTATTTTCGCGATTTGCCGTTTTACTCTCTTAAACCAGTTATAAAAACTTAATTACTGCTCTCTTTCTGTTTGGCTTTAGTGTTCTCACAACAATTATTTAATTCCGCCTGACAATTACAACATGTTTTATTTTTATAACAACACTTATAAGCAGCAATTAATATAACTACTGATGAAAACATTACAACCGTCGTATTTAAATATAAATCACTAAAAAACCAACTTAATACCAATGCTACTAACTTAACTATCACTGACAGAGCAAGCACCGATATAACAAAACAAATAAGTGCCATTAAATATTTTTTATAACAGTTACTTTCATTTTTAAATTTACATTTCATCAAAATATTTCCTTTTTTGCTAAAAAGTTATATGGACCGATAGTCTTCTCTTTGTTAAATAGAAGAAAAGTAAGCGTATTAAAATTACACTTAGTATTATACATTGATCTGTAAGACACTTATAAGAGATATTCTGCTATTTCCTAAAATAACTGACACAACAGATTATTACTAAGCTTTTTAGATCTCCGCTCATTCAGCTAAATTTTTAAAATAATCTGTTTACATGACTATAATTTGCAAGACACTTTTAAAAACTATTTTATGCTACTAGATCTAAAAGAAAAGATGTACTAATTGCGATTACTCCTACTGCAATTGCCGCTTTATAAATCCAATGGACTTGATTATTTTTTGGTTCTAGCTCATTTGAACTATTAGTATGAAGGTTCTTAAATGCAGGCTCTTCACAAAATAAACCACTATAAAAACCATCATTCCAATAATGATAGGCTTTGCTATTTAACTTATAGGGATTATCAACTATTGGATAAGCTTCTGAGCTCTTGCTTGACTCATAGCCTTCATGCCAACAAGATTCAAGATCAACAGGTACCTGTGCTGCTAAGATTAGCTTCATGCAATTGTTGACTTGTTTCATAAGAGACTCCTTAAAAAGTTAATTTATCATCCTTATAAATAACTAAAATCTTTAAGCTATATTTTAAGTAATCTTCAAAATTTAACTCTATTAATGAAACATAATCTGTGTTCGTCTACACTCCTTGTGTATGACGTGAATTACCATAAGAAATAGCCAAATTTACTTCAGCAATCTCTCTTGCATCTTGTTCGTTTTCAGCTCTAACTAATACTGAATTAAAATGTGTACTAACTGCGGCTCTGTTGCAACTATTTGCAAATTTATCGTCGTGTACAGAGATGTTTTTTAAACTTATATTGCAATTTAGTTCATTTCTGTTTAGGATAAAGGGCTCTTATAATCTATCTTTTTGGGGGTAGAGGTATTATTACTCGAAGGATGGCGTTAATGATACTTTTACTTCCATCAGCTTTTTAGTGATTCAAGCTCAGTCCACTCATCATAAAGTCTCTCAAGATCGGCTTCAAGTTCATTTAATCTAAGTTGTGTTTGCTTAATGATTTCTGAATCATTTTGATAAAAGTCAGCTTGAGATAATACTTCTGTAATTTTTGCTATTTCTAATTCTGCTGTTTCAATTTCTAAAGGTAATGCTTCTAAACGACGCTTCTGCTTATAACTTAATTTTTGTTGTTTCTGTTGTAGCTGTTTTTTTGCCTTAATGTCTTTTGCTTCTGGCTTAACAAGGTTCTCTTTTTGCACCCTCTGGCGTAACCAGTCATCATAGCCACCAATATATTCTACTAATTGACCATTACCTTCAAATACAATTGTACTTGTCACTATATGATTAATAAAACTTCGATCATGGCTTACAAGTAACAAAGTACCTGGGTATTCAACAAGCATATTCTCTAAAACTTCTAAGGTTTCAATATCTAAGTCATTCGTTGGTTCATCTAAAATTAATAAGTTACTTGGCTTACTTAAAACTTTTGCTAATAGTGCGCGATTTTTTTCACCCCCTGATAAGGCAGAAACTGGTGTTCGAGCACGAATAGGTGTAAATAAAAAATCACTTAAATAAGATAAAATATGCTTTCTTTTACCATTAAGCTCTATAAATTCACTACCTTCTGCAATATTATCTAAAATCGAAAGTGACACATCTAATTGATCACGTAATTGGTCAAAGTAAGCGATTTCTAGCTTTGTACCTAACTTCACATTACCTTCTGTTGGCTTAAGCTTATCCAATAAAATATTTAAAAGCGTACTTTTACCACAGCCATTAACACCTAAAATACCAATTTTATCACCACGCTCAATTTCAACTGAAAAATCTTTAAAAAGCCAGCCTTTATCATATTTAAAACCAATATTTTCAGCAAAAATAACACTTTTTCCAGAGCGTTCTGACTGTGATAATGCTAGTTTTGCTTTTCCTTGTAAGCTCCTTCTTTCAAGGCGCTCTCGACGCATTTGTTCTAGTGCTCTAACGCGCCCTTCATTGCGTGTGCGTCTTGCTTTAATTCCTTGTCTGATCCACTTTTCTTCTTCCTGAAGCTTTTTATCAAAAAGTGCATTATGTGTTTGTTCTACTTCTAATAAATGAGCTTTATGACTAATAAATTTACGATAGTTACCTTCAAAGCTAATTAAATGTCCTCGATCTAATTCAAAAATTCGTGTTGATAATTTTTCTACAAAAGTACGATCATGACTGATAAATAAGATACTGCCCTGATACTCAGGTAAAAATTCTTCTAACCATTGAATTGATACGATATCTAAGTGATTCGTTGGCTCATCTAATAATAATAAGTCAGGTTGGCTTACCAATGCTTTTGCCAATAAGACTCGACGCTTTAGACCACCAGATAAGCTATTAAATTTAACACTACCATCAAGCTTTAGCTTTGAGAGTATTTTTTCAACATTATGTGCCAAATCCCAAGCCTTATGCGCTTCAATTTTTTCTTGTAAAGAAGAAAGCTTTTGATAGTCAGCATCATCTAAGTTTTCCTTTTTAATCAAGGTCTCATAATCTAAAACTGTTTGGGCAATTTCTCCTAACCCTGATAATACCAAGTCAAATACAGAGCCTGTAATATCATCTGGTACATCCTGATCTAGTGTATGAATTTTAATGTTTTGCTGATAGATAATTTGACCACTATCAGGATTCATCTTTCCTTGAACTAATTTTAAAAGACTACTTTTTCCTGTGCCATTTCGGCCAATTAAACAAATGCGCTCATGCTCATTAATGTTAAAACTTACCTTATCTAATAAAACTTGATCACCAAAACTTAAACTTATTTTATCAAAGCTAACTAATGCCATAATACTTATTTATACATATCGATAATTTTTGATTAGTCTACTTGAGAATTAATCATTCGTATAGTTTCTTTTAGTTTGTTCTATCAACTCATCCAAAACTTATAATATGGAACATAGATTAACAAAACCAGATTATTAGACATGTTCCAAAAATTAGATAAGGGCTATATAAAGTAAAGGCTTTAGGTAAACCTATAAGCCAATATTTATTTAAGGTCAGATTACTGCCTAAAATGTACAATCAACTCCTCGTTTTTTGGGACAATTTAATTTGGCACGTTACAACTTTAATCTGTTGGGCTGACTTGGCTGTATTCTTTTGTATGTGATGAAGTATTGCTTCTAGTTGAATGGAGTAGAGACGGCATTACTGGGTTTTCTGGCTTTGGCTTACTGTCCGGTGTAACGTTATTGTCATCATCTGCATAAGATGCAAACATGTCAACTTCACTTTTTGACAAGCTTGCTGGATGCGAATCACTACTCTCCTCGCTATCAGATCGAAACATAGCTAACACCTCTTCGTCTATCTCAATCATTGGTGAATCTTCTTTAGAATTTTTATGTTCCTCAATTGCTACACGTATCTCTTTAGAATTAGTAAGACTTAAAGCTGTTCGTTTTTGAAAATCTAGTAAGTCGGTATCAATACCTTTATCTAATAAAAACCTTACCATTTCTATATTTGGGCGTAATGATGCTATATGAAGAGCAGAGCTTTTAGAGTCATCTTGATGGTTAATATCTGCCCCACATGTAAGTAAATATTGTGCCATACCCTGTTTTCTAGAATCAACAGCAGATAAAAATGGTGTCGACTTAAACTGGTCATTTGCATTAATGGTTGCACCATTCTCAAATAGCACTCTAGCAACTCCTATATGGCCTTCTCTAGCTGCTATATGTAGAGGTGTTCTATCAAAAATATTTTTTGTATTATTAACTCCTTCATCAATAAAAAGCTCTGTCATAGGTATATTATTTTGTGATACAGCAAAGTTTAACAGCCCTTTAAAAGAAGTATATTCAAATTTGGCTATAATCTGTTGGCTATATTCTTTAAGAAAGGTAAGTAACTGTTCATTTAGTTCTCTTATATCAGCTACACATGTTTCTAATTTAGAATAGTTTCTGGCTTTTAATTCATCCTGAAGAGTATTTATAAGTGCATCTATTTTGTCATTAATTTCTTTAAGTTTATTTAAACTATTTATTGCTAATTCTCTTTGCTCTTTTTTTGTATATGGATATTTCACGTATTCAGTTGCTTGCTGACTGATGACAGTATTTGCAAATAAATATAGTGATTTGTATCCATCTACTGTCCTATCAAGTATTGTACGAGTATTCTTTAACTCTTCTAATTTAGCCTCTTCTCTTTTTAATGGTTCCATACATTTAGTTCTGAACTGATGTTTATTACAAATATCTTGATAGAATTCACGAGCATCTTCTATTTTTTCTTTTCTTTTAAACCTAGCACTTATAGTATCTTTTATATCACGTAAAATTTCTTGTTTTAAGTTATTGAGATTATCTCTTGCTTGAGTTTTTAACTCTTCATTATCTATAACATCATATGCTTTAAGAACATGTTGAGTGTCGTGATCCAATAGCTCTTCAAAACTATCTATAGTAATTTGTAGAGTAGCCTTCTCCATTATCTCTAAGTTTTTATTTAAACTTGCAAATAATTGATCAGTCTCTCTATCATGAAGTACAAAATTTTTTACTGAGCCTATAGCATTACCCATAATAAATCCCTTTTTTATAGTTAATTTGTTACGTCAATAGCCTAAGTAACTAAGCATAAATATACTATTAAAAAAATATTACAAGTCAGACTGTTATAAACACTAACCAGATACAGTTGAGAGTTATTAATTTATAATAAAAATGTTACATGACCTAACCTGCGAATTTGGAACAGTGATTTAATTTGGCAAGTTACAGTTTTATTGTAATTATACAATAAATGAAACACGTATTGACTGTTCGATAAAACGAACGGATACTGTTGGCGAATTAAAATCATAAAGTTTATTAGCTCACAATTTAATCAATCATGCCTAAGAGTAAGATCACATCAGATTAACTAAAAATCAAATTTTAAGCCCAAAAGTATTTCGTCAACAGTATCTGAATATTTTATTGAAAGTTTGAATATCTAATTTGCATCACAATACATGTTCTTGCAGTAAAGAGACTTATAGCATAATTAAAAACAAAGCTATATAAAGAATTATTCAATGGAGATGAAACTCGTTTGACTTTAGTGAGAGCATCAAAGTATTATTTATTATGATTTATTTGAAAATACACCATTAATTTATTTCTTTTAGAGGACATTTAGTTGAAATGCTGCATTAAATAATATAATATTACTTTTTTATGCAACATGTTGGGTGGGTTGATGAGTAACTATAGAGATTTAGCAAAAGCTCTTGGATATAGCGATATAGGAGTAAAACGATCCGACGGTTTGTGTTTTGGTTTAGCCACTACTTCTGCATTATCTAATGCTCGTCGTCAGGCAGATGTCGATGAACTAAGGCATAAGCTAATACAAGAGCTAGAAACAGAAGACATTGTAAAAAAGATTAAAGAGGTTGAAGAATTAATAAAGAAGCATAATCTTGTGTATCCCTATTCTGCTCTTTCACCATTTGCACAAGTTATTGCAACTATTAAACCATTTTTTGAAACCGTTATGCTTTTTCAAAGAGAAAAATATTTGTCTGATACATTAAAAGGTTTACCTATTAGTAATAGGTATCAACGAATTGAAGATGTCAATGTATTACTTAATGAAAATTACGATGATCAGAATAAAAGCTTTATTCCTATAAGTGAAGAAACCAAACAATCAGCTGATTTTGGTATTTATATTCAGTCTGAATCAATTAACATTTTTGACAGCCAATCATTAGAGCAATATATAGTTAACTCTAATCTACAGGCTGGTATGTCAATTATTTTTTCACGAGTAAATCACGCTATCAACTTTTATTTTGATGGCGAAAACTATGTAGTAAAAGATCATGACAGACTTGGTAAAAGCTCTGAATTAGGCGATGTTTTGCCAGTAATTATGGAGATTATGCTTCCTAATAAATCACAAGAGATCATTACTCACTCATATGTTTTAAACTCTCAAAAACCCAAAGCTCAGCAAGAGCCTAAGTATGAAGCAGCAACTATTGAAAATTGTATAAAGAAAACTTCCGCCGCAACTTTATTATTATTAGCTGCTCAAAGAAATTATACCAATGCTGTAAAAGCGTATCTAAACTGTATTATTAATTCATTATTACCTAATGATAGCAAAGTTCAATTGATTGCATACCAAGGCACATTAACTCCTTTAGCCCTAGCGATTATGCTAGGACATGTAGAGTTAACTAAAATTTATATGGATATTATTTTAGGAAATGAATCTTTTACTCAAGAAGAAAAACTAAAACTATTAAAAACTGAGGATGGTTTATCAGTCTTAACTAGTGCATCTGATAACCTTGAAACTCAAGCTGCCAATGCCGCCAATCTTTATGTAGAAGCTATTTCAAATAGCTCTTTTTCTGATGAAGAAAAAGCAGAGCTTATAATTGCAAAAAATGCTGATGGAAAGCCTGCATTATTATTACCTATAAGCACTGGAAATGCAGAACTATTTGATGTTCTTATACAATCTATTTTAAAAGCTTCCTTTATCTTTCAAAATGAAAAATTAAAACTTTTAAAAGATGAATATGGTATATCAATATTATCCCGTATCAGTTTACTTGGTAAAGCTGAAATAGCAGGATTTTTTATAGATGCTGTTGTAGATAGTTCTTTTTCTGATGAAGAAAAAGCAGAGCTTATAATTGCAAAAAACTTTACTGGTGAACCTGCATTATTATCAGCTATCGATAACCCAGAAATGTTTAGTGTTTTGATTCAAGCAATTTTAAAAGCCCCTTTTATTCCTCAAAATGAAAAGTTAAAGCTTTTAAAAAATAAAAATGGTGTGTCAATTTTAAGTTCTATATGCCAGACTGGTGATGCTAGAGTAGCAAACGTTTTTATAGAAGCTATTTTGAATAGCTCTTTTTCTAATGAAGATAAATCAGAGTTAATATTAGCTAAAAACAATAAAAACCAAACAGCTATAAAATTAGCATCCTTAATAGATAATGCGGATATGACTAGCATTATTTGCCAGGGCATTTTAAAGACTGCTTCCGTGCCATCAAATAAGAAAAAGCTAAAGCTTTGTAGATCATTGCTTGATGATGCTTGCTATTATAATAATAAAAAAAGTACTAATGCATTAATACAAGCTATTGTTAATAGTCCTTTAACCAAAGATGACAAACTAAGTTTGCTAATTGCTAATAATAATGTTGTTAGTGAATTTATATCTGAAAGTTATTTTCTAGAAGTAAATAATATTATATCCATATTATCTTTATTGCCAGAGAATAAACGCTTTGAATTGATTTCTCAAAACATTTCTTCTAGTAAGAAAATCATAGATATTAATAGTCTCAATTTTGAAAATTTAAAAGCTTTACTAATTATATTGCCTATGAATGATCGTAGTAAACTACTTAATCAAAAAACTACATATAATGATATAAATCCTAGCAAGTTCCTAGAGCTACTGAGATTTCTACCAGCCAGTGATCGAATACAAGCACATAATTGGATAGACTCCTATGGAAATAACATATTTCAGGGTTTTATTTCTGAGCTAATGTTAGGTACTACGGAAGCTGATAATCTTATCACAAACACACTAAAACTATTACCGATGAAAGATCATTTAGAATTTATGAAAGATATCTATTTTGATAATGTCCTATACCAACCTTCAGTATTTAAAAACCTTTTTAAACAATTCTCTCATCCAGAGCGATTAACTGTAACTAATCAAAAAGGAGATACAATAGTTCATCATATGATCAGAAGTCATGCTTCATCAATAATGACACTGCTACCATTTTTTATAGAGCAAGGCTATGATCTAAAGACTAAAAATGCTGATGGATTAACCGTAATTGAGATTTTAAATCAAAAAATAATTATAGCTCAAAAAGATACTAATTTTAATGCGTTTATGATTGAAGAGTATAAAGATATAATTGCGTTTATTGAAAGCCTTGATAAAAAAAATCAAAGCTCATCTCAGTCAAACCCAGAACTACCAACTATGAACTATGATCAAAGTAAATTATCAGATAAAACAATTAAAGTTGAAACTCAGATTTAGTCTAAGCTAATACACCTGCGCATATGTAGACCTTTCCCAAAAACAACATCAAAAATCAAACACTCCGTAAATTGGTTAGATACTGTTGGCGAAATACTTTTGGGCTTAAAATTTGATTTTTAGTTAATCTGATGTGATCTTACTCTTAGGCATGATTGATTAAATTGTGAGCTAATAAACTTTATGATTTTAATTCGCCAACAGTATCCGTTCGTTTTATGGGACAACTTACCTCTGAAAAAGACATCCTATGGACTCTAGTGCTTTGAGGTATATTCCCTATTAATTTACGATTTATAGATAACCATTTATTTTAAGAATAATTAAAGCCACTTTGTTAAACGTTCAATTAAGTTATATCAACTGTATTTTAGCATGTATTCGAAGAGTAGATCAGGATCAAATTATTTTAGAAAAAGAACATTTAAGCTCTTGGAATACATTATAATAAAAACTAAAGTCTCAACTAAACAAAACCACCTGATGTCTCTATCTTATGATGATCTGTCTTTTTTTGATCTAATTGAGAAATAATATTCGATGCTGCATTAACACCTGTTGTATAAGCACCATGAACCGTTGCAGGATCCGTTGCTGAGGTTGCTTCTCCAACAAAAAAGATACGCTTATCAATAGGCTTTGCTAAAGCTTCATATAAATAAGGTGAAACACCGACAGGTAGACATGAAAAAGAACCATAACTAAATGGATCTGAAAACCAATTCGTTCTGATATAAGAGGTTGGCTTTCTTACCTTATCACCATACATTGATTGTAACTGACCGATCATATAATCAATCACCTTCTGATCAGGCCAAGTCTCTAGTATTTTAGCAAAGGATGCACTTGAGAAGACCAATAAAATAGGTTGATTAACAAATTTATAATAATTCATAAAATCAAGCGTTTTACCCACTTCATCCATACGTGGAATATAGCCTAGCCATTCTGCATCTTTATCCCAAAAAACTTCATCAAAATATAAATACATTTTATTATAAGTACCCATTTTTAATGAATTAATGGCTGCAATTTTTTCAGCTGGCAATGCTGGGCTAAATGATACATTACCTGATTTTAATACGCCTAATGGCAAGCTATTGATTAGATAGCGACAACGATAGGTTTGATTTTGTGTTTCTATTTTAATGTACTTATCTTGATAATTAATTGATCTAACTTCTTGATTAAAGCGAATGGTTAGACCTTGTGCTAAATATTTGATAACTTGGTTATAACCGTCAGGAAAAATTACATTGACTCCATCAACTTTTGATTTTTCATATGGCAATTGTACTTTATTGGATAATGAAGAAAGATCATCTCCATATTCACAAGCATACATATTACCTAAAAAGTAATAAAGCTTATGATAGGTATCATTCTTTATATCACGTTCATGACAATAAAGATCAAAAATTGCTTCTAAAGATAGATGAGCATAACGTTTTCTTGTTCTTGCTAAAAATTGATCAAACTCAAATGTCTGATCCAATAATCGGTTTAACTCTTTTTTTGTTAAACGCGCCCCACAAGTATCATACACAGCAAAAACACTTCGTCTTGATTTAAAGTAGTCTGTATCATCAAACTCAGTTTCAATTGTATCAATATTATATTTTTTT
This sequence comes from Thiotrichales bacterium 19S9-11, assembly GCA_021713395.1. Lineage (GTDB taxonomy): Bacteria > Pseudomonadota > Gammaproteobacteria > Francisellales > Francisellaceae > M0027. The sequence continues at coordinate 44,507 of JAKJJT010000001.1, forward strand.
GTTATCTCAGTAATGGGGTTATTTTCAATGCCATGAATCCATGATGCACCCATATCAAGTGATGCACCCCAAGGGTTTGTCGTATAAATACGACCACCAACTCGATTTCTTGCTTCTAATGTTAGAACATTAATACCTTTTTGTTTTAATTGATTTGCTGCACCTAACCCCGAAATCCCTGCGCCAATAACAATGACATCATAAAAATTTTCATCTTGCATATAAAATATCTTATATGATTAATACTTTGTAAGTTTAGTAGAGATATTATGATTCTAGCAAATTGTTTTATTTAAGTTTTTTGGATTGTTTTAACGGTGTTTCTGCCAGAATCTTTTGATAAATAGAGTGACTCATCAGCTACTTTAATGAGCTGATCATAAGTTTTCATCTCTTTCTCTCTTTCTGCAACACCAATACTTAAGGAATTTGTCCATTGGTGATTATCTGCAATATTAATTTTTGTTTCTCTTACCTTTTTACGCAAGCGTTCTGCAATAATTAAACCTTCTTTTAATGCTGTCTCTGGACAAATCACAAAAAATTCATCCCCCCCTAAACGGCACAAAATATCAACTCTTCTAAGACTTAACTTTAACAACTTGGTTAATTTTTTTAGATATTCATCACCAATATCATGGCCAAAGGTATCATTAATTTTCTTAAAATAATCAACATCAATCATTAAGCATACAAGACTTTCTCCCTTACAGTCATTCCAGAAATCAATTAATGTCTCCATTGCAAAACGTCTATTTGGAAGGCCTGTTAAAGCATCAGTATAAGCAATTTTTTTAAGTCGCTTATTCGCATTAGCTAGCTTTTTTGTGCGTTCTTTTACTTTTACTTCTAAGTGTTTATTTAATATCACTAACTGTTTGTTCTGTTCAATAATATGATCAAACATTTTTTGAAGTGCACCCACAAGAGGTTCTGTTGAACCATTACTATTAAGTGCATATTTTTCATATGCCTCTTTTGAGCTAAGTTTCTTTTTCTCAATTGCAAGTATTTGTTTTGCCATTGATTGATCAACACCTAAGATATGGCAGACCAACCAGTGCATTAAAAACTCTAATAACGTTTTAACTTTTTTAGTATCCGTATATGACTTTTCATCAAATATATTTGAAACATAATCAAAAAACTTCCGATGCTCTTTTTTATGCATCTTTTGATGGCGCTGATCAAGCTGATGCTTCTTCATTAAAGCTTCTTCATCCTCAAAATGATAATGAGCGTAATCAACTAGTTCAACACATAGCCCCTGTATTTTCTTTTTATTAATACGGCTTGCTGATAACAGTTCACCTACCTGATTAACTAAACTGACTAATCTTTGATGTTGCTCATCAACAATATCAACATGGGTTTCAAAATCTTTACTCCATTTAAATGCTTCTATCATGAAAGCTCCATTATAACTTAGTTAATCAATCCATAATATTTAACTTATTTTATCTGCTTTTTGATTACCTTACCAATAACAACAACATCACGATACGTTGCATAAATTTTGATACCAATATCTTCTGTCGTATAATAATAGCTAAACTCTCTTAATTTAGATTGATTCATAAATACAATCACCGGCTGCTTTGAAAACCATAGCGTTGAAAATGCTTTTTTATCAATTAAAAACTCTGGCCATAGACCATGATGCGCTTTTTGATACTGCTTAATTCCAAAAGTAAATTCTCTTGACCAATTATCAGCCTTGAAATCTCCCGTTTTCCAGTTATTAACAACATAAATTTTACGGTTGAATAATAAGGGTAAATCTTCCCAATAATCTTTATAACTAACAATAGCTGTCTGCTTATTGACGTTATTATAAACCACATCAACTAATGGCTTTGATGTTTTTTTATCAAATACCGGCACAACCGTTAAAACTGATAAATTAAAGATAACCATAGATACAACAATTAGCATAATCGCTTTTTTTAATTGGTCTTTAAACGTAAAAAACAAACTAATAAAAACACCCAAAGCAGCGACTGATGCCGGAATAAACCCATAATATAAGTCTACTTTTGAAAATTTATCCTGAAGCAATGGATAAATAAGTACACCAATAGCAATGACTAAAAAAATAATAGCAGCAAAGGCATGCATCATTCTAAAATTTTTAGGTATCACTGGCCTTTGCAGCAATCGGTTAAAAGATAATCCAATTAGTAGTGCAACCGGTGGAATAATTGGTAAAATATAACCAACTATTTTTGAACTTGGAATACTAAAAAATATAAAAATTAAAAGACACCAAAGTTGAATTAATAGGGTAGTTTGGTCACCTCTTCGGTTTATCCAAACTGACTTTAAACCTGGTAATACGCGGTGTAATAGCATCAAGCTAAATGGTAAAAAAGCAGCTAACAAAATTGCAAAATAAAACCAAGGACCAAGCTGGTTATTAAAACCTTCACCAACAAAACGATGGACTTGTTGATAATAAAAAAAGAAATATAAAAAGTCAGGATTTTCTATTTGTACTAGTACGATCCACGGCATACTAATCGCTAAAAAAATGACAATTCCTGTTGGAATATAAAGTTTTTTTAATTCACGCCAATTATTCGTTATTAACATCCAGACAAAAACAACCATCATTGGAAAGATAATGCCCATTAACCCCTTTGTTAAAAAAGCTAATGCAGCTATTGCATAAGCTAAGTACATTAAGCCACGAGATTTAACTGAAGAGTAAGGAAATCTCAATGAACATAAAAAAAAGAAAAATGAAATCCATAAAAAATTAGCAACCATTAGATCTAAATTGGCATAATGAGCAGCAAAAAAATATAAAATACTAATAGCCAAAATTAAAGATGATAATAAGGCCACTCTTCTAGAGTATAAAAATCGACCAAACCCATAGACTGCAAGACAACCAATAATACCAAAAAGTGCCTGTGGTAGGCGAATCGCCCAACTATTAACACCAAAAAAATACATTGAAGTTGCTTCTAACCAATAATAAAGAACGGGTTTATCTAAAAATGGCACACCATTAATCGTTGGTGTAATCCAATTACCTGATGTAAGCATTTCTCTTGCAATTTCTGGATAGCGACCTTCATCGGGTATACTTAAATGACGACTCCCAAGTAAAAATAAAAAATAAATACTATAAACGAATGTTAGCCAAAAAATATCAACCCAAAGTGATGGCTCTTTTTTATTATCTAAAGCAACATTTTGTTGTGATTTAGACCCAATCATCTACAATTCCCTAAAGTGCCCTTAATCCTGATAAGCCCATGGTAACAGAGAGCTTTAAACAAAAAAATCAAAAGTATCAAACAAATAGAAAAATCATTTTATGTGCAGATGACTTTGGTTATGATGATGCCATCTCTTATGGAATTAAAGAACTATTAGAATTAAAACGTATTAATGCAACCAGCTCATTAACTAATTTTGATGAATTTAAAAAACATGCAAAACTAATTAATTCAATTGATGGTGTTTATAAAGGTATCCATTTTAATTTAACTGAAGGGCAATCATTAATTAAAAATAAAAATTTTCAGCCTTTAGGCCACCTACTATTAAGAACACATACACACCTAGTCAATTATCAATATATTTACCATGAACTAAAAGCACAACTCGATTGTTATATTGATACCTTTAAGCAACTGCCAGATTTTATCGATGGGCATCAACATATCCATCATTTACCAGTTATTCGTCAAGTGGTTTTTAAACTATATAATAAATATCAGCTAAAGCAAAAAGGTGTATTTATCCGATCTGTCTATCATCAAGTTAATCCTCCTAATTTCAAATCACTTATTATTAAGCATACAGGAGCAAATGCTTTTGATCGCAGATTAAAAAAACTTCAAATCCCGCATAATCAAAGTTTTGGTGGTATTTATAATTTTAAAGCAAATGAATTTGAAAAAAGTTTTACTGATTCACTTAAAAAAATTACAGATAATGGTTTAATAATGTGTCACCCTGGTTATTTTTCAGAAAATGATACGCTAAATCAAACACGAGAAGTTGAGCTTAATTATTTAAAAAGTGATAAATTTTCAGCGCTTCTAAAACAAGAAAATATCGAACTTAAAGTTAAATCGTGAAAAGGTTTAAATTAAGTTAGATCACTCTAGCATACTAGCTGCTACTTCATTTGAACCTGTCATTGGCTGGTGCTCATCTTTATAAATTTTATTAAATGCTATATCTGGATAATAAAACCACTGAAATGACTGATAGTCTTTAAAGTCAGATTGAAAGCGTTTATTAATCGCCATAATTCTCTGTGAGATCTCTTCTTTATTGGTTTGATTATCATTTAAGCAATAAGCAATTAAAAGTGGATACAATAAGCTTTTATAGGCATAAACTAAATAAGTTAAGTGGGATTGATCCATCATTTTAAGTTGTAGTATTAGATCGTTCGAATTTAACTCCATTTCTTTAACAATCGCACATAGAAGTCGCCTTGACTCATAGCTTGATTGATTGCTATATAAATAAGTAATATTAATCCCTGATTGATTTAAAGATCGATGAAAACTACGTTTATCTTTTAATAGCACTTCCCATTTCTGGTATAAATTATGTGAGTTTAAGCATTGATCATTGAGCATTTCTTTACTTTTGGAAAGACTATCTTGATATAAATTAATGACTATTTTTAAAGGTAGATATAATGTTTTAATGTCAAAATACTGGCATTTTAGAATGGATTGCTTTAAGTAAAAATCAACTTGTTCCCATAAAGTTAACATATGTAGTTTTAGCATTTGATTTGATTGATATGTATTTTTACTTATCTGCTTAGAAAAGCTTATAATAAAGCTTTGAGGCAAGTTAAGATAAAATGCATCTTCTTTCTTTAACTGATCATCCGTAATCATAATCCCAACTTGTAATACAAGTTCAAAAAAATCACTTTGTTGAGCTTTATCACTTGCTTGGATGATCTTTGTTATATAATCTTGGAGCATCCCTATCCTCCGTTGATTAACTTTTTGAATGATACCAAATATAGTTTAAAATATTTTTTTATAAAATGCTTGTGATTATTGATACTTTTTCAGATCAAAGTCAGACGTATCATATCGTTTATTTTATCTTTTATGCTCACTAATTACTCGTGAACTCATCGCAGCAACAACAGGTGATAATAAAAATGCCGTTAGAATACCAACAAAAACACTTAAACCAAAGTAATGTACAACTGGTGTTGAGCTAAAGACTAATAGTCCAAATGATAAAACTGTTGTAACTGCTGATAGCATAACTGCAAGCATCGTGCTTTGATAACCTGATTTGGATTCTGCAAAAAATAAGATATAGTCAACTGCAATACCTAAAACTAAGATTAATGCAAGTATATTAAATAAGGTTAGAGGTACGTTTAGAAGACCTAATACTGCTAGCGACATGCAAGCTGATGCAACTGGCACCATAAAATAAGCAAATGATTTTTTTAGCCCGTAACGTGCAAATAATAAAATAAATAATAAGGTAAATGCAGCAACTAAAAGTAAGCTTAAACGTATACGATATTTTTCAAAGACTTGAGAAATGTTTTCAGCTTGATTAATCACATCAGCATAAGGATAAATTTTTAATAAGTTTTTCACCTTTAAATAATCAACTTTATTTGATAATAGCATCACTGAAATATACTGATGACTTTCTTTACCAATCCATAAAAAACCTAATGGTTTTGAAGCATCTGATTTAAGCCAGTCTTCTACGGTTAAAGGGTTAAAGGGTAACTGTAATAGCTTTGCTTTAATTTTGGCTATTTTTGCTTGATCAACCCCTAACTGACTTAAATAACTATCTAAGTCGCCTTCTATTAATTTTGTTCTAATTAACTGATAACTGTGTTTTTGATAACTTAACGACGGAATATACTGACTTAATGCTAAATATGGTTGTGCTATATTTGGAAAGACCTGCTTAATTGTCCGTGCAACATTATGCTCTCTTTGTATAACTTCAAATGCTGTACTACCGTTAATAACAATAAAGCTTAAACCCATATCATTACCGATAATTGATTTAATCTCTTTTTCATTTTTAACTAATTCAACCGGTGGGTTTTCAAGCTGTTTAATATTATCATTAGCATTTAAACGCATCATACCAATAACTGATATTACAATAACTACTAAAAAAATCAGATAGATTAAAGCTAATGGCATTTTATACCATAAGTTTAAATAAAAGTTAGAGCACTTTAAAATAATTGGATGATATGTTTTCTGTTTTGGCTTTAATAAATAAGGAAAAGCACAAACAACCGTTAAATAAGACATCGTTAAACCAATAATTGCAAATAATGCAAGCTGCCTTAACCCCGGAAATGGTGCTAATGATATGACTAAATAAGCCAATATGATATTAATTAACCCAAGTGTAATACCTGGTAGAATCCGCTTAAGGCCTGCTTGTGGCTGCCAAAACTTACCACCAGTTAACCTTTCGGAGTAATAGAAAAAAGCATAATCAACAGAAATTCCAATTAAGCTTGCACCAAAAACTAAAGTAAATAAATAAACAAAGCCATAGACCCAAAAAGTAATCACAAAAGCACTAATAAAACCAACGACAGCTGAAAAAAGCGTAAAAAATAATGGTGATAATGAGCGAAATGTTAGAAGAATTAACATAATAATGCCAATAACAGATCCCAAACCAATCATAGAAATGTCACTTTTGGCATCTTCTGTACCTTTTTGTGCATAAAAAATAGCACCTGTTTTTAAAATATAACTACCTGGATATTGTGTTTTAATCTTAGATTCTAAGTTTTTAATTAGTGTGGTGACTTCAGACTGATTATTTAAGGAAAAACCACTTGCCTTAAGTTGAACAGTAATCATGCTATACCAAGTATTTTGATAGTAGACCATCAAGTAACTATTATAAAGCGAGATTGAAGTTGAAGGTTTGGCAATATGACTAATATACTTTTGAAATAAATAGTAAGGGTCATTTTCAATTAGACCTGTTGAACTAATACCAATGGGACTATATAAATGCTCTAAGGCATCATTTCGTATCGTTGTCACTTGATTATTGTTTAATAAATCATAGTCTTTCTGAGTTAGTAGCGATAAACGATGAGGATAATATAGTTCTGCCCAAGCTTCTTGAGATAAGTCAGATATTTGGTAAATAATATGTTTAAATAAGTGACTTTTTTCAAGTCCCTTAGCAAAGCTATTAGCAGCCTTTTGCGCAATAACTTGATCTTTATTTGCAATTAAAAAAATCACTTGATCGCCAATGGTTTCTTCTAAATGCTCCGTTGCTTGATTAACTTTTATACTTTGCTGTGCTTTTGGTAATAAGTCCAAAATATTTACATTAACTGGAAAGCCTTTGATACTGACTGTTAAGATAAAAGATATCACCATAACTGATGTGATCATAGACCAAATAATCAAACGTAACTTCATTAAGCTCATTAAACTATTTCACTTCTTTGATATTTGAAAAATAAATTTCCATTTTATCTCCTTGAGATTGATCTACTTCAATAAAAGAAACATAACGCCCACCTTTTACTGTAATTGTTTTAATTGCCTTATTTAAGGGTGAACTGATTGGTGTTAATTCCGCCTGCCACTTGTTACTATCACCCTGAAATGAAATATCAAAGTAAGTTTGAACTAAAGCAATATCCCCCTGAAATAAAGATAGAAAAATATGAGTAAAGGCAAAAACGATCGGTTGATCTGATTTTTTAAGTATTGTTGGTGGCCGCCCTTTAATTATTTGGATAATGGTATCATCTGTTACAGTTAGTGATGAAGCATAAGGTTTTAGTTGATTCCAAGTTAAGCCATCTTTACGTGAGAGCTTAAATATACCCGTTGAGATAAGCGGATTTTTTAATAAACTAATTGATCTTATCTGTCTAAAATCACCAGTTAGTGTACCTTGCTTTGCAAGTTGTCGTTTAACTTGGTTAAATGCTACCTGCTCATTTGATGATAGTTGATTAATATTTGTTGCAAAACTAACATTTGATAATGCTATAAAGATAATTAATATGCCAAATCCATAGCCTAATTTTTTTAATAACTTCATAATCTATCCTTTTAGCTTATCCATATGATCAATGACATGTTGTGGCGATCGATAAAGCATCATATTTGTTTTTTGGTCAACTGCTACCTGAATACTATAACCAACCGTTAACTTTTCATCGCTTAGTTTATCTCTAATAACATATTGCACTTTTAGCCTATTTTCATATTCAAGTATTGCTGCTTCAACTAATATTATTTGTTTAAAATTAATTGGTTTGATATATTTTACTTTTAGATCAACTACTGGCCAAATAAAACCATCATGCTCCATATCAAGGTAATTATATCCTAATTTATCCAATAGACGGCAACGAGCAGCTTCAAAATATTTGATATAGTTACCATGCCAAACTATTCTCATTGAATCAACATCATAAAATTCAACTTCCATCTCTGTTATTAAAGATAATGCTTTAGGGATATTTTTATTTACTCTCATAAGGATCTCGTTTAACTGGTTGTTGCCAAAAGTCATAAAAATTAAACCACTGATATGGGTATAGTGCACAGTAATACGATAAATAATCACTATATTTTTTAGCGTAGGCCACCAAATGCTCTTTTCGATATTTCATCGAAAGATCTATTTTTTCTTCAAATGGCTCATAAATAATCTTAAAGTTCTGTCTTTTCTCTTTTACACAAAGCATAAAGTAACTTTTAACTGATAATAAATGCGCTAAAATAAATGCGCCATCAGGAAAATAAGCGTTATGATTTAAAAATAATGCTTTTGTTGAGCGTTTTTCGTCCATAACAGAGGTGCGATCTGCAGCAATCACAATAAACTCACCTTGTTCAATTTTTTCTTTTAATTGAATCGCTAATGGAATATCAATCTGATTAATATGAATAAGGCTAATATCAAATGATGGATTTAATGATTTTAATACTTGATTAAATTTAATTGCATGTTCGCTAAAAACTAACGCATTTATTTTAGCATTTGATGCAAGCAAACTTAAAGCACGTGCAATTTCAATATTTCCTAAATGTGCTGTAAAAATAACCCCGCCATTTTTTTGCTTCACTTGATCTAAAAATAATCTTTTATTTGGAAAATCTATTTTATCTAAGCTAATTTGATGACTCCAAACACTTAACTTATCAAGTAAATGTTCACCAAATGCCAAAAAGTGCTTAAAAGAACTTAAGCGCCCAATTAGTAGGCTATTTGACCTATTTAAAATAAGATATTGATTCATATGCTTTAAATATGTTTTCGATGCCTTTCTTTGTGATTTTGAAAATAAATAATAATAAAACATCACAGGAATCATTAAAATATAAGTAATATGAAAACCAACAAATCGATAGCTATAAAGCATTAACTTTATTCCAAGTACATTGCCCTTTTCTTTGATACTTGACCAATGCTCACTCACATTAAAATTTCCTTCTAACTAGTGAAGGCAAATGATATAACATCCCAAAAAATAACCTCGTATGCATTGATGATATTTTTAGATTATCTTTTAACAGATGAAAATGAGAGCTGCCATCAAGTGGGTATGTTACTTTTGTTGGTATAAAGTGAATATTTATCCCTTGCCAATAAAGCTTTACCATAATCTCAATATCAAAAGCCATACGATTAGATAACGATGTTTTCTCTAACAGTTTTAATACACTCTTTAAAGGATAAATACGAAAGCCACACATTGCTTCTGGTAACTTAAGACTTAATGTTTCTATTGCCACCCAAAAATTTGTAATTTTACGGCCATATAGTCGAGACTTTGGTACACTCTCATCATAAATCGGTTTGCCTGAAATCAAATCGTCTGGATAAGCTTTTGCTAGCTGAATAAACTTATCTATATCTGCTAAATCATGTTGATAGTCAGCATCAATTTGAAGTACATGGCTATAGCCTTTTGTATTAGCTAAAATAAATCCTTCAATAACAGCTTTACCCTTACCTTGATTAGTCTCTAGTGTTATCACATCAATAAATTGATAACGCGTCTGAATACTTTTAATGGCATCTTTTGTTTTTTGATTACTACCATCATCAACTAAAATACAAGGTAACTGATATACGCTTAATGCATTCATTAATGCATTAAGCTTACGGCTATGGTTATAGTTTGGAATCACAATGCATAGATTAAACATTATTTTTCCTTTTTAAAAGAATCTTGCCCATTGAGTAAATATGGGCTGTATCTTCCAAATGACAATATTTAAATACCAAACTCTGCTTATCTAAGTTAAGCATTAGGCATAATTCTACTTTTGGCTGAATAACTTTCATAAATTTCATCGATGTAACCTGATCAACCTCCAATAAGTCAATTCCTAAATAGCTTTTAGCGTAATAAATTGCCAAATCAAGCTGGACAATACCTGGTAAAATTGGACAATCTTCAAAATGTCCCTTAAAGAAAATCAAATTATCTGGAATAAAAAAATCTAAGCGTATTTGATTTGGTTGGTCTATATGCTTATCAATTAATTTAAATAAACGAGCTTGATCATTTTTTGTATCTATTTTATTTTCCATAGCAAATACTCATACTTCATTTATTTAAATAGTTCCTTTATCTTACTTAATTCTACCTTACTTTGTTCATTTATTGGTAGCGCATCAAGGTAGCGATATTTTTTTGGCAGTAAACTTCGATCAATATAGGCACTTAAAAACTGATTAATTTGCTCATTAATATAGCGTTTGCCATTATTTAATAATTGAGTTTTACCTACTTTAGATAAAATAATGACTGATGCGATATATTCTCTATGATTCTCTAGTAACAAACAATAAGCTTCTTCAACCAGATAAAACTCTTGTATTAACTTTTCTAAAAACGGCAATGATAAGCGTTTGCCTTCAACTTTAACCGTTCGATCGAGCCTATCTAATAACTTAAACTGATCGCTACTTATCACCTCTACCTGATCTGACATGATCAATTCATCATCACCTTCTTGATAAAAAAATGGCGAACGAACAACTAAAGCACCGCAATCATTCTGACTAATCTTAACTTTATTAAAAATTTTCCAGTTAACATTATCTAGCTGCCTTCTAAAAGCAATCACTCCCGTTTCACTACTACCAAAAATTTCAATAATATCCTTATGGTACAGCGCTTTTATTTTTTTTGCCGTTACTTCTTTTAATAAGCTTCCTGAAGAAAAAATAACTAATTTTTCTTGCTGATAAATTAAAGGCATTTCAACAAAACGTGATAGTAAACCAGGTGATGAAATAAATACAGTTGGTTTAGATATATATTTTATTAATTGTTCTTCATATTGAATTTTTTCTGCATGAATTAAGCGCTTTGCTACTAAAGGCCAAAATAAATAAAATGTTAAACCATATAAATGCTGTGGTTGAACACTTGAAATAAACTGATAGTCAGATAGTGCTATACCACCAAACTGATCTTCAATTGCAGATAGTTCACAACTAACTCCAAATAAAGTTTTGGTTATTTCTTTTGCTTGGCCACTTGAACCTGATGTGAAAATAATAAACGTTTGATCATCATCTAACTTTAAATCCTCTAACAATTGGGCTTTATTAGCTGATAAATCTTCTTCTGGTAATTTGTTTAATTGAGTATGGTCTAATACACAATCAAAATGTGTGCTAAATGTCTCTAATGTGCCTGGTAAACAATTAGGCAATAAAACTGGTATTTTCTTCGCTAAGAATAAAGCCAGTAAATCGATTGTAAAATCAATCGTATTGTTGTAACAAATCACCCACTTTTCTTCTTTATATGCCTTTAATTGACTGGCTACTTGAAGTACTTTATCTAATAATTCAATCGATGTTATACTAGAACTTGCATTAAGAAAAATAGGGTAACTATCTTCTTTAAAGCCTAAAAGTAGATGACTTAATCGTAAGTTATTTTTTGCCTCTAGCATAAACTAGCCTTACTCTAATCATTATCTAACATCATTCGCTTTTTAACTTTTAGACGAATGATATACTCAATTAAAAACATAAGAGCAATTAAAATATATGCAATGAAACCATTATATAAACTCCATATTTTAAGTGAGCTATAACTTGCTGTAATAAATGCAATTAGACCATTGATAAAAAAGAAAATAACCCAAGCAACTGTTACCTTTCTCATATAACGAATTGCTTCTTTAGGTAGTGCTTTTTTTTCTATTATGAGAGCAAATCGCTCAATTATTGTCGGTGGATTTATAAATGAATACAAAAAAGTAATAAATAGTAATACATTAACCATAAAAGGATAAAGCTTTAGTAAGTACTCACTATTAAAAACTAAACTGAAGAGACATAAGAATATCCCTAGAATCGTCATTAAAATAATTAAACTAATTGGTATAACGCTTTTTGATTGCTTTTTTCGATTAATAAATAATAGTCGTATAAAAAATAAAAACATCACCATTAAGATGACATAACGAAGTGAAATAAGGCTTAAACCAAAGTAAATAATTAATGGATAGGCAATCACTAATATTAGAAGCAAACTTTGCACTAAGCGTTTCATTTTTTCTTATCTGTCTTTAAGATTTTAATACGTTTTCAATGACATCAACAACATCACTAACTGTTCTAACTGACTTAAACTCTTCGGGGTTAAATTTCCGCTTTGTAATTTCTTGTAGTTGAACAATTAAGTCAACTGCATCAATAGAATCTAAATCTAAATCTTCATATAAACGTGACTCTAAACTTACATCACTCGGTGGAATCTCAAATAATTTCTCAAACGTTGTTTTTAGTTCTTCTAGAATTTTATTTCTTGCATCATTCATAGTTACTTCTCCGAGCGATTTTTTTCGATAAATAACGCTAAATTTCTAACACTTTCAAAATGCTCTTTAACTGAATCATCATCTGAGTCTATCGTAATATTATAACGCTTTTTAATCGCTACTCCCAATTCTAAAGCATCAATTGAATCAAGTCCTAGACCATCACCTTCATCACCAAATAGAGGTTGATCACTTTTAATATCTGCTAATGTTATATCTTCTAAGTTTAAAACATCAATGATCATTTGTTTAACTTCCTCTTCAAATGCACTCATATTGACCACCTTCTGTTAGTTTTTTTTCTATATACCGTGTAAGCCTTCTTGCTGCTAATGAGGGCAGCTGGCCTGCTTCTTCTAGAAATTTATCGACTACTATACACTCTCCAACAACTACTTTAAAGTTTACACGCTTATTTGGAATCTGATACCACTTTAATTCTTTAGTTAATGTTCTTGGATTACATGTGATATAGATTAAGCGAATTGGCACTTTTAGACGAATAGCGATCTGTGCTGCACCTCGTTTTAACCGTATTGGTTGATTAATAACGCTTCTTGTCCCTTCTGGAAATAACAATAAATTATTACCTGAGTATAGGCTTTCTTTGATTCTATCAAATGTTTCTTGGCTTTCTTTGTTGGGAATATAACCTGCAGATTGAATTACATGTTTAACAAAAAAATTATCCCAAAGAGATGCTTTTACAACATTATCACATGACTTAAGTTGAGATGTTATGACCACATAATCAACTAACGATGGATGATTTGCAATTAATAACGTACCACGATCTTTTAATAACTTTTCATCTCCTTCAATACTAAATTTGGCTAGGCCTAGACTTTCCATTAGCCAAACAAAAAAACGAAAATTTAAATAAATAGCATATTGCACATGGTCTTTTTTCTTCATTTCAGATGACAATAAATGGATCATTGGAATCCAACAATATGCTAATAAAATTGCACCAACGCCAAACATGCTAAAGCAAAAACCGGTTGCGAATAAACGCCAAATATAGTTAGTCCATGCTAATAATTTCATCCTAATTTATTTCCCATTGCCATTGAAACTTGCAAGATGATTGTAATAAAGCCTTAGTTGGTGTTAATTGATTTTGTTGATACCATTGGTAAAATGCTTCAGATGGAGTTAACTGACTATTTTTTATGTTATTTATTGCCTCATGCGGGTCTATTTTTAACCGTAAATTAGGCGCCTTATCTTGATGATCAAATGAGACCAATAATCCTAATGCATTAGGATTATTATATAATACATTTAATGACTCATAACAAGCTGACATTGCTTGGTCAAAAACAACAATTAATGCATTTTTTAAATGGCCTTCCTCTAACACCATTAAGGCATCTAATACCGTCATATAAAATGTATCTGTATTCGCTGCAATTGAACTTGCTGGCAGCTGACACTTTTGAATAATTGTATAAAGACCAACTGCTGCATTATGTACCGCTAAAGAAAACTTCATCGGTGATAATTCTTCTTTTTCACTAACTGCATCTAGTATTGATACGGTATGATCCAATTCACCATGCTGAGAGCCAAAAGCAATATAGTCTAGATTTTCTATTACTTCTAAATTACGTTCAGTTAATGTAATTGCTGCGGATAGGGCGAGCTTACTAGCACAGCTTAAACGTCGTCTAATTTGACTAGGAATGATATTTTTTGTTTCTTCTAACTGTTGCATATTAATATAACAACAGTCAATAATATTAAACTCAAACTCCATTTTAAACTCATTGTTATCTTTTTGTGTTTCGAGTATACCTTACAATTGCTCTAAGATAAGTTAATTATTTTACGCATAACCATCAAAGCATAAATGATTATTCTAGCATTTTGCTTTATGCTAATTAGCATCATCAATTTAATAAAAGTTATTCCGTTATGTCAAAGGATGATCAGAAATTTTATCATCAACCATATGAAATATCAGCTTATCAAGCAAAATTTGAGGCACTTAAAATTGCTTTTTCACCCATTATATTCCAAGTTAGTGTTGCTTTAATTGAACTTGGTATTCTAGATACTTTAAATGAAAAAGGAGAGGACGGCCTAAGTTCAGAAGCTATTGCAGATAAACTTAATTTAAGTGACTATGGTGTTCAAGTATTACTTGATGCTGCTTTAAGTGCGCATATCATCTGGCTTAATGATCAAACCAACTGTTATGTTATTGATAAAATTGGCATGATGCTATTATCTGATCAGATGGTTCGAGTTAACTTAGACTTTAGCCATCATTTATGCTACCAAGGGCTTTTTTATTTAACTGATGCAATTAAATCCGGAAAACCTGAAGGACTAAAAGTTTTTGATAAAAATGCCACATCCATTTATCCCTTATTAACTAAACTGCCTGAAAAAGCACAGGACAGTTGGTTTCGCTTTGACCACTACTATTCTGATAAGTCATTTAAAGAAGTCTTGAGCATCTTATTTGATCAAGAAAAAACGAAACACTTACTTGATATTGGTGGCAATACCGGCAAGTGGGCATTAACGTGTTTAGATTATGATAGTGAAGTCATCGTAAGTATTGCTGATTTAAAGGAGCAACTCGTCGTTGCTCAAAAAAATATTGATGATCATGGTTTTAGTAATCGCTTTTCAAGCTATCCTGTTAACTTACTAAATCCTAAAGAACAACTACCAACTGATAAAAGTTTTGATTTAATCTGGATGAGTCAGTTTCTTGACTGCTTTTCATTAAAAGAAATTAAAATCATCTTATCTAAAGTTACTGACATTATGGATAAAAACACACGCATTGGCATTTTAGAATTATTTTGGGATCGACAAAGTTTTGAGCCTGCTGCTTTTGCAATTAATTGCACCTCTATTTATTTTACTGCAATGGCTAATGGCAATAGCCGCATGTATCACTCAAAAGATTTAATTAATATCATCCATGAGGTTGGACTTTATATTGATAAAGATATTGATCAAATTGGTCCTGGGCATACCTTATTAATTTGTAAGAAAAAATAGATTTATTTTTTCTTACTAGCTGCCATGTACAATGGTACAATATTTACCATAAACACCTAAGATATTTTGTGTTTTATAATCAACTGATGATATTTTTTCAATACCACCATCTTTAGCGGCCTTTTCAACTGTCATATCGCCAACAGCAACAAGGCCTAGAATTGACATAGAGCATGCCTTACCTTTTTTATTGCCATCAACTTTTGAGTCTACTTGACCAGAGACAGGTGCGCCTTTAACACCTGTATAAACAACACCATTTGGCAAATAAGTTGCACAGCCAGATAATAGTAGTACACCAATAGAACCTAGGACTAAAATTATTTGCTTAACCATTTTCAATTAACTCCTATCGTTTTGAAAACTTACATCAAAGTCTAGAAGTTGATTGTAATTTAAGCAAATTGGTTTTCTTATTTAGAATAAAACAAAATAGTTACATACCGAATACTTTTGCATGCGAGCCAAGATCAACTAACTTTAAAACTTCATCTTCAACAATAAAATATAACAGCAAATCATCAGGTCTAATATGACACTCACGAACGCCTTTAAAGTTTCCTTTGAGTTCGTGATCACAATACTTTGCGGGTAAAACATCTCTATTCTGTAGTTTTTCCAAAACAAAAAGAAGTTCTTCTAAAAAATCAGCGTCATTTTTATATTTCTTATATGATTTTTTAAATGCTTTTGATTGTTTAATTACGAGTTTTTTTGGCATGCTTAATATCCTTTTTCAAGTCATCCAAACTAAAATCCTCATAGCCTTCTGCTTCAGCTTTCATTACAACCTTATCAACCTTCTTACGCATACTTTCAGTTTCTCTTGCTAAAAGAAAACGAACAAATGCACTTAAAGATAAGCCCATTGATTTTGCCTTTTGTTCAGCATATAGCTTTAAAGTATCATCGATATTTACATTAATACGCATAACTCACTCCATCCTCAAAGAATACATCATTTCAATGTATATTATACATCATTTTTACTCAAAATATAAATATGATATATAAAATAAGAAAATAAAATAAATTTAACTAATTGAAATTTAAGAAATTATAAAATGGATATTAAATAAAAAAGGCGCTTAATTTGCGCCTTGTCGTCATTTTTATATCCTCTAAACTAGTGAGCATGACTCATGTGTTCACAGTATGAGATCATTGCATTCACATTGCTTGGCATGCTATTAAGCCATTGAAGCTCACGGCCATATTTTTCTTTAATGCGCTCTCTAACTTGTTTCCGTTTTGCAGGAGGCAGTTCATTGTATAGTTGCCATGTCGTATCTATGTTATAACAAACAAGTTTTACTTTTTCTACGGGGGTCATGTTTGCCCACGTATTTTGAATCGCTTGAGCAATAATTACTGGTGACACAGAGACATCATCGTGATAGCTACTTGAAGAAATAGTACTACTTGATTGTATCTTCTGTATTACTGCTGCTATCGTACCTGCACTTATTGGGACCTCAAAAGAGCTACCTGAAGTTAAGACTTGACCATTAACAGTTGTTCTAACGGTATAATTAATTTCTTTACTAGCGATCTCTTCTGCTTTATCTTTTGGTGTAATTGAAATCTTACAGCTATTACCAGGTGTTATACCATTACAGGTAGAATTAACATTAAAGTATTGTCTATTACGTTGATCTGCAAAGTTAAATGTGATATTGGTTGCATTTGGTTGTGCTTCTTCTGATTGACCAACAATTAGATTATGACGCTGCTCATCTAGTTGAACATTAATATCATACGGTGCTCCAATCTCTGCAACATTATCATCCGTATTAACTGAAAGACTATAATCAATTTGTGCTGCATTGGCATTGGTATAACCAAGCGCTGATAATGACAGTACTGCAATGGCTAGCTTATGAATTTTTATTTTCATTTATTTCCCCCTATGTGTTATTGCTATAAATTAATTACAAAAATATATTTAAAGTAATTTTTGTAACGATTTTAATATGAACATAATTATTTGGTAGATGCAAATAGTAATTTTAAATTATTTTAATATTGATTGATCATCATGTTAGTTATTATAAAGTCGTACATTAAATGATTAGTTTGTTGATTGTTTTGATGATTAAATAAGACCCAATGACTTAACAGCATCACGCTCTTGGATTAATTCATCTAAAGTAATTTTTATTTTCTCATTACTAAATTGGTTATGATCAAGGCCTTCAACAATTTGTAATTGCCCATTAACTGTACGTGTCGGCATTGAGAAAATTAAACCTTCATCAACGCCATATTGACCTTGTGAACATGAAGCAATTGAGTAACTGTCATTATCTTTCGTATCAAAAACTAAGTTATAAACACTTTGAACCACAGCAGATGCAGCAGATGCAGCAGATGATGCACCACGCGCTTGAATAATAGCAGCGCCTCGTTTTTGAACAGTTTCAATAAACTCACCCTGTAACCAAGCTGTGTCACCAATCACATCAAATGCACTTTGACCATTAATTTTTGCATTATAAAAGTCTGGATATTGCGTTGCTGAGTGGTTACCCCAAATTGTCATATTCGTAATTGCAGTTACATCAACATTAGCTTTTTGAGCTAATTGTGCTTTTGCGCGATTTTCATCTAAAGCAGTCATTGCAAAAAAACGATTTTTACTAATATCTGGTGCATTATGCATGGTAATTAATGCATTGGTATTGCATGGATTACCAACCGCTAATACTCTAATATCAGATGCTGCATATTCGTTTAATGCTTGCCCCATTGGTTTAAAGATACCACCATTGACTTGAAGTAAGTCTGATCGTTCCATACCTGCTTTTCTAGGCACTGCTCCTACTAATAAAACCCAATTAGCATCTTTTACAGCTTCTTTAACATCCGAAGTACACTGAATACTTTTTAATAGTGGAAATGCACAATCTTCTAGTTCCATTTGAACGCCTTTTAATGCATTCATTGCTGGTTCAATTTCTAATAAGCTTAAATCTACTGCCGTTTGATCACCAAACATTTGACCAGATGCAATTCTAAATAATAAAGCATAACCAATGTTACCAGCAGCCCCTGTTACAACAACTTTTACTCGATTCATCTTTTATCTCCTAATTAAAACTTAAAACTCTGCATGTCCTGGCGTTCGTGGAAATGGAATTACATCTCGGATATTACTAACAGATGTGATATAGCTTAATAATCTTTCAAAACCAAGGCCAAAACCACTGTGCGCTACTGTACCATAACGCCTTAAATCTCGATACCACCAAAGTGCTTCTTTATCAATCTCCATCTCATCTAAACGTTGATCAAGATAATCCAAGCGCTCTTCACGTTGGCTGCCACCAATT
This sequence comes from Thiotrichales bacterium 19S9-11, assembly GCA_021713395.1. GTDB lineage: Bacteria > Pseudomonadota > Gammaproteobacteria > Francisellales > Francisellaceae > M0027. The sequence goes on from JAKJJT010000001.1 coordinate 63,693, forward strand.
AACTCACCAATACCTGGCACTAATACATCCATAGCAGCAACTGTCTTACCGTCATCATTGATTCGCATGTAAAATGCTTTAATATCTTTTGGATAATTCATTAAGATCACAGGTGCTTTAGCATATGTTTCGCATAAGTAACGTTCATGCTCTGATTGTAAATCAACACCCCATTGAACTGGAAATTCAAATTTTTGATCTGCATTTTTTAGAATTTCAATTGCATCTGTATAGTCCATTTTCACAAATGGCTTTTCAATAACTGACTTCAATCGATCAATGACGCCCTTATCAACCCATTGATTGAAAAAGGTCATATCATCAGAACGAACCGTTATTACTTCAGCAATCACTGCCTTTAACATCCTTTCAGATAAATTAGCAATATCATCTAAATTAGCAAAAGCAACTTCAGGCTCTAACATCCAAAACTCTGCTAGATGGCGTGAAGTATTTGAGTTTTCAGCCCTAAATGTCGGCCCAAAGGTATAAACTTTAGATAAGCCTAAGCAATAGCTTTCAACATTTAACTGTCCAGAAACTGTAAGACTGACTTCTTGATTAAAAAAGTCATCTACCTGATTTGATTTATCTGAACCATTTAAAGCAAGTTGCTGTTTTGTTAATGTTGATACACGAAACATCTCTCCTGCACCTTCACAATCATTGGTTGTAATAATTGGTGTATTTACCCAATAAAAACCCTCATTAGATAAAAATTGATGAATCGCTTGAGCAAGTGTATGTCTTACTCTTGCAACAGCACCAATTAAGTTTGTTCTAACGCGAAGATGCGCATTTTCACGTAAGTGCTCAACGGTATGACGTTTGGGTGAGACAGGGTAAGTTTCAGGGTTATCAATCCAACCATGAACTTTCACACTATCTGCCATAATCTCAACTTTTTGGCCGCCACCTTGTGAAGGAACAAGCTTACCAAAGATCTCAACAGAGCAGTCTTTAGTTAATTTTAAAACTTCATTTGAATAATTATCTAATGAATCAGGTACAACTGCCTGTATTGGATCAAAGCAAGAACCATCATGAACGCTGATAAAAGAGATACCTGCTTTTGAATCTCTTCTTGTTCTAACCCAACCTTGGATGCAAACTGTTTGATCAACTAGCGTTTGATCTGATAGTAGTGTTTTAACTGCGTAAACTTTTTTCTCTTCTGTCATTTTGTTATTATTTCCGCTTTTATAATTGATAATAATTGCGATACCAAGCAACAAAATGAGCAACACCTTCTTCTACTGATATCTTTGGCTTATAACCTAAATCAGATTCGAGTAAACTTGTATCTGCACAAGTTGAAGGCACATCACCATCTTGCATTGGCATTAAATTTAACTGTGCTTTTTTGTTAGTTGCTTTTTCAATGGCATGAATATAGTCCATTAATTCAACTGGCTTATTATTGCCAATATTATAAATTCGATACGGCGCATAGCTTGTTGCAGGATTTGGATTATCACTATCCCAATTAGAATCACTTTGAGCCTTCTTATCAATAGCGCGTGAAACCCCTTCAACAATATCATCGATGTAAGTAAAGTCTCTGAGCATCTTACCATAGTTAAAAACATCAATCGGTTTATCTAATAAGATGTTTTTTGTAAACAAAAATAATGCCATATCAGGCCGTCCCCAAGGACCATAAACTGTAAAAAAGCGCAAACCTGTTGAAGGCAGTTGATATAAATTTGCATAGCTATGTGCCATGAGCTCATTGGCCTTTTTTGTCGCGGCATATAATGACATTGGGTGATCTGCACCCTTTGTTTCAGTAAATGGCTGATTAGTATTTGCACCATAAACTGAGCTTGTTGAAGCATAAACTAAATGCTCAATATGATAATATCGAGCACCTTCTAAAATATTTGTAAAACCAGTTAAGTTAGAATCAATATAACTCATTGGATTTTTAATTGAGTAGCGAACTCCTGCTTGAGCTGCCAAATGACATATTTTCTCAAATTGATAGCGCTTAAATAAGTCTGCCATCTTTTCTTTATCTGCTAGATCAATTTTTTCAAACGTGAAATTATCAAATGCCTCTAGCTTTCTCAAACGTGCCTTTTTTAAATCAACATCATAATAATCATTTAAGTTATCTAAACCAATAACTGTATCGCCCTGACTTAAACGTTTTAACGTTAAATGAAAGCCAATAAACCCACAACAACCGGTTACTAATAATACCATATTTCCACCTAACTTTATGTTATAACTCAAATCCAAGACCAAAGCTTAATAATGCACTTGAAGGTAGGCCTTCCCCTTGATTAACTTGATATTGTATCACGCTATAAAAGCCATGCGCCAATTTATATTTAAAGCCTAAGCCCCAAAATAAATTATTATTATGCTTTTTATCAATTTTATTATTGGTAAAATCTAAACTGCCTTGATTTAAACGACCAATCCCTAACTTACCAATTAATGATAGTCCATCCATAGGTAAAGGTGCATCACCTTTAACGGCAATATTATAACTAGAAAGTGACGCACTTTGATTTGTAGCATTATAACGATAGGTGACATCAGGGTAATTTATAAAGCCTGCTTCAACACCAACAATTGGAACAATCATCCAGCCTACATTTAAGTTATACCCTAAACCGCCATCCTTCTGATTAACTGCATTAGATATTGTATTTGGGCCAGAAAACGTATAACCCCCATTGATGTCAATATATGGCCCAATTGCCCAAGCATTTGAAAACAAAGTAAATAAAAATAATAGATACGATAAACGCTTTATCATAACCAAGCCTTTTATATTTGAGTCTTAAAAAGAATGATCTAGATTATCACATAAAACCCAATTGATAGGAAAAGATTTCTTAACTAATACCATAATGCTTGATACCATCAATATTAAAAGGACATTAATGTAATCTAAGGACTTACTATCATGAAAACAAAACTTCAAATTGCTAGTGACTGGCTACCACGCTATACCGGTATGCCATTAAAAAACTTTGGAGAATATATTCTTTTAACTAACTTTCGTGCCTATTTAGATCAGTTTGCTGAGCGGTTTAACTCTAAAATATTCGGTGATGCATTACCTATGCAAGCAACAACGAATGAGCATGGCGTTACAATGATCAATTTTGGTATGGGTTCACCAAATACAGCAACAATTCTAGATTTATTAACGGCTGTTTCCCCAAAAGCAGTCTTATTGCTGGGTAAATGTGGCGGCATTAAAAAATCAACTGAAATTGGACATTTTATCTTACCTATTGCTGCTGTTAGAGGAGATGGGACAAGTAATGACTATATGCTACCTGAAGTACCTGCACTACCTTCATTTAAGCTACATAAGTTTATTTCAGAAAAACTCTATGAACAGCAACTAGAGTATCGTACGGGTGTTATTTATACAACAAACCGTCGTGTCTGGGAATGGGATGAATCCTTTAAAGACTATCTAAAAAAACTCTCTGTTATTGGTATTGACATGGAAACTGCTACTTTATTTATTGTTGGTCATGCTAATCATATTCCACGTGGTGCACTACTATTAGTTTCTGATCTTCCAATGACACCTGAAGGCGTTAAAACAAGCCGACTTGATAAATCTACTAACCAAAAATATACAGATCTTCATTTAGACCTTGGTATTCAAGCTATGATGGATATTGGTAAAAATGATGAATTTTTAAAGCACTATCACTACTAGGCTTATCGTCGCCAAAAGGCTGGCATTAACAAAACTAAAACCGTAAAAACTTCTAAACGGCCAACAAGCATTGCTAAGGCTAATACCCAGTTTGCTAAGTCAGGTAATGCTGAATAATTAGCACTAATTTCTGAAATCCCTGCACCTGTATTTGAAATACAAGCAGCAATTGCAGCTAATGCCGTCATTGGTTCAACTGATAGTAACATTAAAACAAGCCATAAAAATGTCATAATACAAAAATAACCTGCAATAAATGCCCAAACACTATTAATTGCACCTTCGGACATGGCCTTAGTGCCAAATTTAATTGGAAAAACACCTTGCGGATGCACCAACCGGCTCATTTCACGGGATAGTTGCTGCTTAACTAAAACCGCTCGAATAATTTTAATACCGCCTGATGTTGAGCCTGCACAGCCGCCCACTAAACCAAGTAACATTAAAACAGTTGGAATAAATAAAGGCCATGAGGCATAGTCACTATTTGATGTAAACCCTGTGTTAGTTGCAAATGAAAGGACCTGGAAGAAACTTTCAAGTAATGCTCTGGCTGAATTACTATAATATTGCTGTAAAATTAAAGTCAAACCAACTACCAAACCAATAAAAAAAAGATAATAGATATAAAAACGAAATTCAGTATCTTTCCAATAAATGCTAATACGTCGACGACTAAGTGCAACAAAGTGAAGCGCAAAGCTCACAGCACCAATAAGCATAAAAACCATTGCAATTAAGTATATCTGAGGCTTATCGCTATAATAGGCCATTGATACATCATGTGGTGCAAACCCACCAGTACCAACTGTTGAAAATGCATAACAAATCGCATCGAATAGACTCATGCCTGCTACATAATAGCTAATGATACAAGCAATAGCTAAGACAATATAAATAAGCCATAACGCTTTTGCTGTTTCCATAATACGTGGGGTTAATTTATTTTCTTTCCAAGGGCCACTTGCTTCAGCACGATAAAGCTGCATACCACCAACACCTATTAAAGGTAAGATTGCAACTGCTAAAACAATAATTCCCATACCACCGAAAAATTGCGCTTGCTGGCGATAGTATAAAATACTTTTAGGCAAATCATCTAAATGTGTAATTAAGGTTGCCCCTGTCGTTGTAATACCAGACATAGACTCAAAAACGGCATCGCTTATCGATAAGTGTAATCCCTTAGATAACATATAAGGAATTGCACCAAATAGTCCTAGAACAAACCAAATTAAAAAAACAACAATAAAGCCATCTCTTGGCGTTAACTCTTTTTTATTTTTATGGGTCAAAACCCATAAAAGAAGCCCAACAGAAAAAGTAATCACAAAACCTAAAATAAATGCTCTTGCGTTATTTTCTTGATAAATATAATCGACAATCACAGGCGATAGTAACGTTAGACTATAAAACATTAACAATACACCGAGCACCTTGCCGGTAGCTCTAAATTTCATTTAAGTTTTTCCTTTTATACCACTTTTACTGTTTCTATCGTGATTTCTCTCTCTTTGTGGAGTATAATCCGAAAAACGTGATTATTAAAGTTTTGTAAAGAAAAGAATTTGTGAGACTTAACATGAAAAAATTAATTTATAAACTCATTAACTTAGGCGATAGCAAAAAGAAAAGAGACTATATTAGTGATGTTGATCTTTTCTTACATAAATTTGATAAAGACCAACCTCGACGCTCACTCTCTCAAAAAAAAGAAGTTGCAAAGCATAGAGATATCTATACTAAAAAAGCTGCCCAGCGCATTAAGTGGTAGTTAGCTATTTAGCTCTTTTTCCTTTTCTTTATTTTGTTTACTTTGATGATCAAACACTGGTGATCCCGTGACTTCACTATCATTTGCTACTCCTACATTACTAGCCGTAGCTAATTGTGAGTTTTGTTGTGTATTCATCATAGGCGTTGGTGTTTGTTGGGTTACCGGTGGTAAACTATTTGTCTGACTTGATGAGCTACTACTTGAGCTTTGTTGTGTCTGATTAGTTTTTGCTGGTAAGGTACTTGTGGAGCTGCTTTTTCTTTCAATCAGTTTTCTCTTTTCAGCTTGTTGGTGTTCTTTTTGCCAATCTTTGCGAATATTATCCAAGTAGTATTTACCATCTGATGGTTGTAAAGTCATCTGAACATGTGACATATGTAAAAGTTGGAACTCCTTATAAATATCTTGAGCCACCAACATGCCGATACTTGGATTAATCGCATCTTTTGCCAGCTTTTCATAGCCAAAAAGCTCAGCTACTAACTTAGTTAAAATACTTACAAAGCATGTATTATATGATGGAGAAGTTACATACCCTCTAGTATTCCAATGCCCAAGAAACATCAGTCGAAGCACATAGCGAGCTAACTGTGCATTCGTTGTGGCAGCCTCAACTTTTTTAATTATTTCTCTTACTTGCTTATATTTTTGTTCATCATTACTAGAGCTTCCAAGCCAACCTCTCTTATGCTCTTCTATCGCATCTTTTGCTGCCTTAATAATAATTGCTTTCTTTAACGCTAAAATAGCATCTGGAAACACGGTTTGCTCTTTTTGGTTAAAGAAAGAAGAAATAAAGTGAAAGTCTTTATCTTTAACATCACTTTTATTGATAGTACTTAACCCTAGGAATGATACGATTAGAGTTGCGGCATCTTCTGATGTTAATATATCATCTCTTAGCCAACATGTTTTTTCTTCTTTCTTCTTCATTTCTACCTTAGAAATAAAATCAAGATATATTTCACTTGCCTGCTCTTTTATTGATAGTTCATTAGCCTGCACTGCATCGGAATCAGCCCCAAAACAAATACCAGCATTAATTAATACATTGCAGATATACAACGTATTATATGAGTTAATGTCCCAGTGTCCTTTAGATGCTGATAAAATAAATGCCTTAAACAAATTCTCAGTCTCTTCACTTTGCTCCATCATATCATTTGACATCATTTTTATTGTTCTTGACTGAGCAGCACTACTAGACTCTCCCATAAACTTTGCTTTAGCATCGCCAATTTTGCTCGAGATAGTTTGTGTGTTTCCCTCTTCTGCTAATCTCGCAGACTCTTGAAGTATCCATTGTCCTGTCTTATATTCTGTAGAAAACACCTTTTGTAATAAGCTTAATAGTTTTTGCCTCATCTAATTATCTCCATATAATTATTCTTTATCATCCTGATTAGCACCGATTATAAAAATGGCTAATTAAAAAATAAATCATAGTCTCTAATAATTTGTTACATAAAAAGAAAAAGCTTAAAGAAATAAGTTAAACAACACCAATGATCAACGATTAATCAAATCATATAATTAATTGAAATAATTTAATAAATTAAAAACAAATAAAGAATCAATAATGATAGTGCGTTAACAGCAAAGTTGCTTGTATACCTGGCACAAGGATAATTGCTAAAAGCGTACAGATGGTATTAATTGTTCTAGCGAGTTTAGTTCTCTGATGATGAGAGAAATAGTAGATAATCACAGTCATTAGAATCGTAACTGCTAAGAAAACCATAGAGACTAGTTGTACTTGATCAACTAAAGTTAAACCTGTTGCAGCAGGTAGATAACTGTCAGTTAAAAGCTTATTACCGACAAGTGCAAAGATTGCACCTGTAATTAAACCTAAGCGCCCGCGCAGTTCCCCTAAAGGTAAAAAGTAAATACATAAAGCCAAAAAGCAAGCCAAATAGGCAACCCCAAAAACTTGAATTAGTTTACGAAAGCCTTTACGTTCTAACTCAATTTTATATGTTGCTCTGGCATACCTTAAACTATCTTTATCTTCTGGATTATCAAGCCCAAAATTTGATTTATAATCATAGATATGTTGCTTCCAATAATTATTGGTGATAATCCAGCCATTAATGGCAACTTGAAGATCAATATTACTTTGTTCATTATCAACAATAAAGATTAATTTATCAGCATTATTTCTGGTATCTTCAAAAACAAACTCAATGCTTTGATCATCCAACGGGTAACTATCAAAATCCCAGTTTTGGTGTAATTTAGCATGATATTTACCACCTGCCCAATAACTGCCATTATCGAGATTCATTATTTCAGAGTGGATTTGTTTAACACTTTCAGCATTAACAATATCAAGATATTTTAGTGGGTTAAGGCTTTTATCTTTATAAATAACCCATAACCAAAAAGCAACATCAACAGTTTTATGTGAAATATCTGCACCAAAAATATCAGTGACATAAATACCAATGACTACTGGTTGAGGTTTTACATTGTTTTTACTATTGTCAGAAGCAATACCAATAGAACTTAAACTAACTATACTTGTTACAATGACTAATTTAAACCAAGTCACCCATCTCATCACAATCACACAATCTAATAATTATCCTTAAATTTAGTATAGGGCAATATTTAGCATTAGCCGTTATAAAAACAAAGAGCTTAAGAAGCTTTAAATAACCTGCCTAACTTTCTTATTTAAGCGGTCTAATAGGCCATTAACAAAGCGATGACCATCTGTTGCACCCAATGATTTTGCTTGATCGACATATTCATTGATAATTACCTGATAAGGTATTTCAAGACGATGACATAACTCATAAGCAGCTAGTCTTAAAATAGATAACTCAACCGGGTTTACTTTTTCAAAATTACGATCAACTAATGGTTTGATCAAATCATCTAGCTCTATTTGATGGCGCTCAACACCTTGGAGTAAGTCATGGAAAAAATCCCAATCAACTGGATGACGCTCAACATTATCATTATAAAATTGAAGACGAAGTTCAACATAATCTATACCTGAAATCTCTCTTTGATAAAGTGCTTGAACTGCATGAAAACGCGCTCTTTGTCGTTGCTTTACTTTAATTGACATCGTTTATAATGCCTCAATTTCAGCAATAACATTTAATGTTTCAAGTAACGAAAGCGCTGCTTCAGCCCCTTTATTACCTGCTTTTGTGCCTGCTCTTTCAATGGCTTGTTCAATACTATCTGTTGTGAGCACACCAAAAGCAATGGGTAAATTTTTATTTAATGAAACTTGAGTTAAACCTTTTGCACATTCACCTGCAACATAATCAAAATGAGCTGTCCCTCCGCGAATCACACAACCTAACGCTAAAAGTCCATCATAGCGTTTTTTATCTGCTAGGCGGTTAGCAACAATTGGCAACTCATAAGCACCTGGCACATAGATAAGATCAATTTTATCTTCGTTAACGCCATGGCGTTTTAATACATCGATGGCTCCTTTAATTAAGCTTTCAACAATAAAGCTATTAAAGCGTGATGCAATAATAGCAATACGTCCATTATGGTATTGGAAGCTCCCTTCTATCGTTTTATATGTCATTTATCTTACCTATTATTATACCTATCGCTAAGTTATTATTATTTATGCAACTATTTCTTTATTCTTTACTTTATACTGTATGACTTCGTGCTTCATACGGTAGCTGATTAAATCGGCAATTGTACCTATTTTAAGTTGATACTTTTTAGCAAGTAAAATTAAATCATGACGCCTTGCCATCGAGCCATCATCATTTAGTATTTCAACAATCACTGCTGCTGGCTTTAAACCTGCTAAAGATGCCAAATCAACACTTGCTTCCGTATGACCTGGTCGCTTTAGTACCCCACCTGTTTTAGCCATTAAAGGAAAAATATGGCCAGGCTGCACCAAGTCATCAGCTTCTACATGATCATCAATTGCTGTTAAAATTGTATGTGCTCTATCATAAGTAGAAATCCCAGTTGTAATACCATTAGCCGCATCAATTGAGCGCGTAAAATTTGTACCAAATGGACTTTGATTCTTTATCTCTACCATCAATGGTATATTTAATTTTTTACACTGTGCTGCTGTCATTGGCATACATACTAAGCCTCTACCATATCGCGTCATAAAGTTAATTGATTCTGGCGTTACTTTCTCTGCGGCCATAACAAAGTCACCTTCATTTTCTCTATTTTCATCATCCAGTAAAATAACCATTTCACCGTTTGAAATTGCATCAATTAAGACTTCTGTTTTATCAAACATAATATAATAAAACTTAAACATAGCGCGATTAATTTATGAGGATTGTAAACTCAAGGGCTCAACAGTGCAAGCTTTCATATTTGATATCACAAATCTACAATTAGTTACTAAGTTCGTATAATAGTAGCGCTTTTATATTCAAATAAGATTATCCTTATTAATAAGATCAATAAGTCATTAGGCCTAAGTATTATGCTTATTTTAATTACAAGCTTTGTTTTTGGTATCTGCTTTGGCTCTTTTTTAACGACAATTAGTTACCGTCTACCTTTAGTATTAAAAGCCAGTTGGACTAAAAGCTGTCATCATTATCTTAACTTAAAGGACCCAAATTTAATAGAAGAAGAAACATCAATTAACCCATTTAGATTAACAGGGATACGCTCTTATTGTACTTATTGTCATCATAAGATTCCTTTTTACTATAATATTCCCCTTTTAAGTTATGTACTACTTAGAGGAGAATGTAAATTTTGCCATCACAGGATATCTATTAATTACCCAATATTAGAACTATTATCTGGTATTATTGTTTTACTGATTGTTTTTAATTTTGGCCTTAATATTAAAGCTATATTTGCCACAATCTTTTGTCTTTCGCTGCTAGCACTTGCTGCTATAGATATAAAAGAACAACTCCTCCCTGACTGTATTACATTACCCTTGTTATGGCTTGGCTTAATTATTAATAATTTTTCCATATTTACAAGTTTACATAGTGCTATTTGGGGAGCTGTCATTGGTTATGGTTTATTATGGGGTATTTATAATCTATATAAAATCACTCGAAAAGTTGAAGCTTTAGGCTTTGGTGATCTCAAATGCTTAGCTGCCATTGGCGCTTGGCTTGGCGTGAATGCCTTATTACCCGTACTACTGATTGCAAGCACAACAGCTTTAGTTATTTTTTATACCCTTAAACTAATGCTAATCAAATCAGATAAAGAAAATAACACATTAGAAAAAATAGCTTTTGGCCCATACCTTGCTTTTGCTTCAATTATAATAATTCTCTGTCATAATAGCTTTCTAATGAATAGTACTTACATGACATTACTTATCTAAACGATATGAATAAACACCAAAATCTCAAACAAGAATACCTAGATATTATTTCATCTTTAAAAAAAGAATATTTTGGCCAAGCATTTGATTACACCAAATTTATGAATAACTTTGTTAAAAAAGTAGATAAACTTATTATCAATCAAGTCCTATCTTTTAACTTATCTAATATAAGCATTAGCCTTATTGCTTTAGCTGGTTTAGGTAGAAAAGAGCTCTACCCTTTCTCTGATCTTGACTTACTTGTTTTATGCAATAATCAAAAAGAGAAGGACTTACTATCTGAACATTTCCAGTTTTTATGGCGTCTTCCGATTAAAGTAACAATCAGTTATCGAACATTAAAAGAAGCTCAAACCGATATCATTAATGATTTAAGTTTTTTTACAAGTTTATTAAATGCACGTCACTTATTTGGCGAATATGAGCTTTATGATAAGCTCAATGTTTTTATCCAACAACAACCAATTAAACCAGTTAGTTTTTTAAAGATCCAAATTAAAGATCATCAAGAGCAGTTAATTAAACTAACTCAAAACCTTGAACCAGACTTAAAACAATACCCAAATAATCTAAGAACATATCATAGGCTGTGTTGGATACGTTCTTATTTTAACTGCAACTTACTTTCTGAAGAACAAGAGCTTAGCCTGATAGATGCTCATCATAACCTAGCTAAGCTACGCATTGGTTTACATTTAATCTCTGGAAAAAATGAGAATTATTTATATTTCAACTATCAACAAGCACTGGCAAATGCTTTAAATCTCGATAAAATACAAACACTAATGAGCCCATATTACCAAGCAAGCTTAAGTCTTGGGTTTTATTTTGATTTCATAACACAAAAGCTCATAGAGATAGATGCAAACTATCAAATCCAACCATTAATAACAAGTTATGATCTATTACTCGATTTATTAATTAAACACGGTGAAAAAAAATCATTATCTCCGTTAAACAGTAATCTCTATGAATTAGCTTATAACCTAGCAAAACAAAAAAATACGAAATTAATTACAGCAGATATATACGCCAAATTTTTAAAATTATTTAATTATCCTATCACTATCTATCAGCATTTGAGTTTTCTCAATCAATCAAAATTATTAAGTCATATTGTTCCATTTTTCAAGCATACGGTTGGTTTAAGTCAATTTGATTTATTTCATCGATATAGTGTTGATATACATACACTAAAAGTTGTACAACAAGCAAGCCAACTACTTAATTGCCAGCCATCATCTAGCATGACACCTGCAGATAAAGTAACACAAAAAATTAAACCCAATATCTTACTATTAAGTGCTTTTTTCCACGATCTTGGCAAAGGGTTAGGAGGAAAGCATGAGCTTATTTTATTAGATCCAATCAAACAATATTTAAGTTCACTTAGCAATGATGCTAAGACTATCACAAACTTAGTTCAACACCACTTAGTCATGTCTCAAACTGCACAGAAAAAAGACATTAGTGAGCCTTATGTTATCAAAGACTTTTGTCAAATAGTCAAATCAAAAACAACACTTGATTATTTATACCTATTAACGATTTGTGATATTCGAGGCACCAACCTAGATCTTTGGAATAACTGGCGCTTTAGTTTGTTAACAAGCTTATATGAAAAAGCAATTGTATATTTTGATCACCCCTACCATACAAAAGCTTTTACTGAAAAAAATAACCATAATAAAATACATACCACAGGAAAAATAAACCGCCTTAAAAATAAATATCCTCATCAGGCACTTGATAACTACTTATCCTTATGGTCAGAGCGCTATTTAGCCCACTTCTCTGTCTCAAGTATTCAGTGGCACCTTGACTTACTTTTAGATACCTTAAGTCAACCTGGCATTCAAATTTATTCGCGTTTTAACCCAAGAATAAAACAAGCTGAAATTATTACTTACTCTAAAGAAAAACGTTTAATTTTTGGTCCAATCGCATCTATTTCAACGCGCCTAAGTTTAACAATACTTGATGCTAGAATTTATACTGCCAAGTCAGGTGAAACATTCAGTCAATATGTCATAGATCATCAATACCAAACTAATTATTTAAACAATCAATTTAATTTAGATCGCATTACCAAGCAAATCCATCAGGTCATAATAGATGATAAACCACACAAAATAACTAAAGTTAGAAAACGCATCCCTAAAAGCTATATTCTTGAAAGCACACCTGAAATATTAATTTATCAAGATAAAAAAGAGCGCTTAATTATTGAGATTCATACACTCGACTATCCAGGAATTTTAGCTGACATCATTGAGGTATTTGATCAATTCAAACTCTATATAACACATGCAAAGATTAATACATTAGATCAAAAAATAAGAGATATTTTTTATCTTAATATTGAAACTTTTGACCAAAATCAACTTGATCTTAATCAATTAAAAATAGCACTCATTAAAGCAACAATAATTAATTAAAAAAGTCATATTTTAAAGACTAAAATAATCTTTAAGTCTAAAACCATTTTTTAACTTTAAACACAGTCAATAACCCTAGGCCAACAACAAGCATGATAAACATAAGCGTAAAGAATCTAGCAATATTATTAATCTCTGAGAAAATTGTAAAAATGATACCGTAAGTGCCTGCAATTATAATTAAAGGGATAAATATGGCACATAAAATGGTTAACAAATTAACTTGCTTACTTAATTTATCAGCATTACTTAAGTAAGTTTCAAGCATATCTTTAGATAAATCACGATATAAGTTACAGCGATCTAGTGCTTTAACGATATGTCCTGATAAATTCTGTAAATATTCTTTTAAGATATCTAAGCGTTTCATATCAGTTGAATGATCAAATGAAAAACTAGAGACTGACTGACTATATATATGATACAAACTATTCGTTACGTCTCTGAATTCTTTTAAATTATATTGTAGATATAGTAGATCTCGCCGAAGTTGATAAATTGTATTTAATGTAAATTTTTCTGAGCTTTGGGTTAATTTTTCTTCAAATAAGTTTAACATCTCTACTTTTATTTCAATCATCTCTATATACTCATCTAATATACTATTTATAAGCGTATAAAGCAGATAATCAACACTTACAGCTCTTATATTAGAGGTAGGCCTTTTTAACCTTTCAATAATCATATCAAATAAAGCCATTGGCTTTAGTGTAAAACTGATTAAAGTATTCTCCATTAAAATAAAACTAACTTGTTCATACTCTACTTGTGTTTCTTCTGATAAATGCTTAACTGCTTGTAAAACAACAAAAATATAATCATCGTAGTACTCCGCTTTACTACTTTTTTTGGTATTTAAAATATCCTCAATGACTGAATTATGAATGCCAAAGCCTGTGCATAGCGAACTAATAAAAGATAAGTTTGTTAAGCCATTAATATGAATCCAACATTTTTTTCCTTGATTCATATAAATAGAAATGGCATCTAAGTTTAAAGGCAAATTAATAACATCTATGTCATTGTTATCATACTGATACAATAATGCTCTTGTATGATTTCCATTTGTATTTTTTTCATCTTTTAATGCATTATCAGTAGCATTTTCCATTATTTTCTTCTTATGAAAATTCTAAAATATAACTATAAATATAGATGGGTCATTCAAAATATTCTATCCTTAAAGTAAACAATAATAATTTGAGAATAAAATCAAAACATGTTTGATACTATTTTAGCCAATGAGTTATATAGCAATGTTTTAGCAACAGTGATATTAGTCATTGTGTTAGTGCTTATTTACTTTATGGTACATGCTTTATTAATTAAACCCGTCATTGATGTAAAGCGTAATAAACGAAAGCGCGTTAGAGTGCTTTATACTTTAGTTATCATTGCAATTGTTTTATTAGCAAAAATCTGGGTCAATGGCTTTGTTTCATTGCTTGCGATTTTAAGTTTAGTCTCAGCAGCACTTGTGATTACAAATAAAGAGCTAATTATGAATTCTGTTGGTTCACTGATTATCAATTGGCGCAGTTTATTTATTGAAGGAGATTTTATCCAAATTGATCAATATCGAGGCTTTGTTGCTGAACTTGGTCCATTATTTTTCAAGATGTATGAAGCAAGTGAAGGATCAACAACAAGGGCAAGTGGCAAAGTAATTAAAATTCCTAACGGGCTAGTAATGACATATCCTGTCATGAATTATTCACGAAAAAGAAATGTTATCGAGTATGTACAAAAATGGCTGTTTAAACCTGATAATCAAATTAACCGAATCAAAGGGTTCTTAACAAACCATACTCAAGAAGTCTTAGATCAATACTATCAAAATGATACTCGTTATACCAACGATTACATCCAAATGCGTAGTAAACTACTTGCTCAAACAACAGAATTGAAAGTCTATGTTGACATTACATTAGTCTTTGATGAAAAACGATCGGGTATTTTAGCCTCTGTACATTATTATTGCTTCCCAACAGACTATGAATACTTAAAAACGCAAATAACAGAAAGAATATTTGAGCAGCTAAAACATGAAGACGATCTTAATTTATTTTTCCATATCAGAGGATAAATTATGAAAATGCCAACTTAAAAATAAAAAATAGAATTATATGATATAATTTGAGTTATAGGTGGAGTTAACCATGATAACAAGAATAATAAAACAATTACCATTAATTTTTATTTGCCTAAATCTAGCTGGCTGTAGTTCATTATTACCACGAAGTAAAGATATTACTATGTCTAAATGGCAAAAATTTGATGAATTACAGCAAGCCTATAATCAAATTACCCCCCATAAGACAGACCTTAAAGAATTAGAAAAGTTAGGATTTTCTCCCAATAGCTCAAACAATGTACGTATTGTAAATTTCCTTGAGGTTCATCGAGAGTTTGATCCACTGATGACATTTAATAATTTACCCATAGATGTTGCTAATTGTATAAAAAAAGAAAATGAGTGTTATGGTTTTTATATAGATATTGAAGAGATGAAGTCTAAACGTATTGGTAATGCTGCATTAGATGTTTTTAACTTTAAACGCATTACACATACAACAGGCTGGGACTTTAAAGCAAAAATTATTATTTTGAAAGATACTGTCGTCTTTAAAACAACCTCATCATTACCTGCGCTTGATAAAATTTCAACTAAAGTTAATCCACTAGGACCATTACAAAGTGGTATTGATGTTAGTGTTGGCGTTTCGTATGATATCAATGATTAATGCTTATCTAACTTAACATAAGACTGATCTAACTTTGCATTAAATGTTGATTCAATTGTTTGAACAACTGAGCTTTTTTTTAAACTTTCATACCCTTTATCAAACAGCTGCTGGTTTTCTTCTTGTTGAATTTCAAATGGCGTTAGATTTTTTTTTTCATCCATTGCATGCATATCTGGTTGTACTTTACTTTTTTCAGCATTGATATCTATTTCATCTGAAACAAAAACAACATTAACTTCTTGCTTTAAACTTTCACTTAGCACACGCTTTATTTTCTCTTTCACATTATCTGTCACAGAGTAAACTTTAGATTCAAGATAGTACGTATTACCTTCCTTTTTAATACAGCGACTATTTAAAGCAATTTGCTTTGTCATGCCACGGACATTTAACCGACTAACTAGTTCATTCCATGATGAATTCTGTTGATTACTATCAAGTGATTTATTTATTTCAGCTTTCTCTTCTTGTTTAAAATTCTTCTCTATAACAACTGATTTCTCAGATAAGGCTGCAGAAGATGAAGCGTCAACTATTAAATTTTTTGTTGAAACATCACCATGTAATGTTGGCTTATTATGAACTAAACGTGGCTTCTCTTCATCTAAATCAAATGCAATCATCCGCATTAATGCCATATCTAACGCTATTTTATCATCTGGCACTAAAGCAAGGTCTAATTTAGATTTAATTGCTACTTGATAATATAATTGTAAGTTTTCTGGTGATATTAATTTTGCTACTTGACTCAGTTTATTTTCACTATAAGCCTGATATAAAATAACGGAGCTTAACTGATAAACGCTAAGTGCATACCAAAACTCTGCTAATTGATCCAAAACTTTCTTAGCACTTTTGCCTTCATCTAAGAGGGATTTTGTCAACTTCAAAGCACCATTGGCATTTTTTTCAATAACCATTTGCGCTAATTCAAAGATCAACTGTTGGTCAATTAGGCCTAACATTTCAATAACATGAGCTGGTTTAATATCGCCATTAGCGTAATTAATTGCCTGATCCAACAAACTGAGTGCATCGCGTAAACTACCGCTTGCTGCTTGTGCTATATAAAGCAATGCATCTTGATCAAAACCAATTGACTCTTTTTCTAAAATCAATTTTAACTGACCAATTAAATTTTCAGTTGAAATCGGGCGTAAGTGATACTGCAAGCAACGAGATAGTATTGTAATTGGCAGTTTCTGCGGATCTGTTGTTGCTAATAAAAACTTAACATATGCTGGCGGTTCTTCTAATGTCTTTAATAACGCGTTAAAACTATGTGTTGAGAGCATATGCACTTCATCAATTAAATAAATTTTAAAACGTGCCTCTGTTGGCATATACTGCACTTGGTCAAGTAGCTCTCTTGTATCTTCTACCTTCGTGCGGCTCGCTGCATCAATCTCTATTAAATCAACCATATTGCCATTAGCAATACCTTGACAAAAATGACAATGACCACATGGTTTATCTGTCACACCACTGCCACAGTTTAAGCATTTAGCTAACAAGCGCGCTAATGATGTTTTTCCTATACCTCGGGTTCCAGTAAACAAGTAAGCATGATGTACTCGATTTGATGATAAAGCATAAATTAGGCTTTTTAAAACGGTATCCTGGCCAACAACCTCATCAAATTGACTCGGACGATATTTTCTAGCAAGTACTTGATATGACATAAAAGCGTATAACTTCCTATGTTTAAATTTCATGACCGCTTAAAAGCGCCTAGCCACACCCCGGCACATGCATCAGTCGCTACCGCTGCTTCCTTCCGGATCTGACGGGATTCACAACTTATCATTGCGAGGGGACCAGGCTTTTAGCATTATCATAGAAAGCTGATACTTTTGCAAGTGAAAAAAGCCTGTACATAACTAACATTATTTGAAGTTACAATATTTGATTTTGCTAAAAATTAATATCAATTAGACCTTGTAGATATAAATCATTCGTTGCTTGTTCAAAAGTTTGCATGCCTGCTTTTCTACCTGTTTGAATAGCTGAATAAATTTGTGGTGTTTTATGCTCTCGGATAAGATGTGAAACTGCTTGATTAACAATTAATATCTCAAATAAAGCTATGCGTCCATTTGCTTTTCTCTTGATCAATTGTTGAGAAATAACGCCCGTTAAAGATTCTGATAACATCATACGAACCATTGACTGCTCTTTTTCACCAAAGCTATAAACTAAACGATCAATTGTTTTTGTTGCATTATTTGTATGTAAGCTTGCAAATACTAAGTGACCAGTCTCAGCTGCTGTTAATGCAAAGCGAATGCTTTCTATATCCCTTAGTTCGCCTATAACAATATAGTCAGGATCCTCTCTTAATGCTGACTTTAAGCCTTTAGAGAAACTAGCTATATGCATACCAACTTGGCGCTGATTAATTAAGCATTGATTTGATGTGTAGATAAACTCAATTGGGTCTTCAAGTGTAATTACATGACCACAACAATTAGTATTTAGCCACTGTATTATAGAAGCTAATGTTGTACTTTTACCTGAGCCAGTTGCACCTGTAATTAAAATTAAGCCCTGCTTTTTCATTAAAAGTGGATAAATACAAGCTGGCATATTAATATCAGATAGGCTTGGAATTTTCTCTGGTATAAAGCGAATGACGGCACTTAAGCCTGTTATTTGATAAAATAAATGTAAGCGCAGCCTGCCAATAGAGTTAACATCAATACCAATATCTAAATCTAGCTGATCATTTAGCTGATAAAGATCAGCCTTTGATAAGAGCGGCTTAACTAAATCTAATAAATCTTGACTGTCAAATATTTTTATCCCGAGCTTTACTAGCCCTCCATCAATACGAGCCATCACTGGTTTACTTGCAGATAAATGCAAATCCGATACATTTTTTGATACACATAGGCTTAAGATTTCAGTAATATCCATAAATACTGTTAATTATTATGAAGTTTATACTGATACTCTAACATGGATATAATATCACCTACCACTCTATCATCAAACTTAAATAAAATTAATCAACGAATTACTAATGCATGTCAAAAAATAAATAAAAATATTTCTGATATTTTATTGTTAGCTGTCAGCAAAACACATTCTGCTAATGCTGTTAATTTTGCATATAACTTAGGTTTACGACATTTTGGCGAAAATTATTTACAAGAAGCGCTAGTTAAGATAAAACAACTACCTTCTGATATTACATGGCACTTTATTGGCCATATTCAATCAAATAAAACCAAAGAAATTTCAGAACACTTCAGCTGGGTACATACTGTTGATCGCTTAAAAATATTAAAACGCCTTGCAGCTCAGCGCCCAAGTCATTTGCCACCTTTAAATATTTGCTTTGAAGTTAATATCAATTTACAAGCTCAAAAATCTGGCTTCCCAATGAATGATTTATCAGAGTTAATTAAATGTATTCAATGGCTTAAAGACGAAAGACGTTTAAAACTTCGTGGGCTTATGTGTTTACCAAAATTAACTGATAATTTAGAAATACAACGAAGAAATTTTCAAACATTACATAATCTACTTATCACACTAAACCAAACACACAACTTAACCATGGACACCTTATCAATGGGTGTTAGTCATGATTTAGAAAGTGCCATCTATGAAGGCAGCACAATTGTTCGTATCGGTACTGCATTATTTGGCAAACGCAAATAGATATAAAAATAGATACCTATTAAAGTAAATTTATTACAAATGGCTCCAAAATAAAAAAATAAAAAAATGTTATATTTCAAAATATTATATTGAACAAAAACTCAATTATAATAAAGTCTGTTACAACCGGATATTGACTCTCACTTTCATCAATGCAAAATGGATTTAATAAATTAATAATGATCAAGTTAAAAAATAAATTAAGGTATTAGGGTATGTTACGAAATATTTCTTATGCTTTTACTTCTGGTATTGCAGGGGCAATTTTGTTATGTATGTTAGTCCACTTTTTATTTGGGTTTTCTAACTCAGATCAACTGATGTCATCCTTATTAAAAGTAATGGCTTGGAGCTCACTATGGTCACTATTATTGGTGATTCCTATTTTAGATAAAAAATGGTTGTTAAGAGCAGCCATACTATCAAGTATTGTTATTTTGTTTAACTTTGTTGTCCTAATGCCTTTAAATGGCATGGGATTTTTTGCAAGTAATGCATCTTTAGCTGTTCAAATTGGTAATGTTATTTTTAATCTTGCTTGGTGTTATGTAGCAACTTATTGGTACTATCGCTGTAAAATGACTTAAGCTAGCGCCAAATTGCTTCAATCGTAAACTCACTATTATCAAAAGCACAAAAACTACCATCAATGTAGCGAAGTGATTGATCTAGTGCATTAATTTTTTCCATATCTTCTTGATCAAGACTAATAAATTGTGCATGATAATTTTCTTCTAAGCGCTTAGCATTAACTGACTTTGGTATCACAATGGTACCTCGATTAATTGCCCAAGCTAATAATACTTGCGCCTCTGTTATATTATGTTTTTGACTAATTTCTTTCATAATAGGTTGTGCCAATATACTTTGATGATCACTAGATACATTTCTACCTTGTGAGCCTAAAGGTGAATAAGCCGTAAGTAAAATATTATGTTGGGCACAGTAATCTAATAAGTCATTTTGCTGTAAATAGGGATGTAGCTCAACTTGGTTTATCACAGGTATAATATTTGCATTAATAAGCAGCTTCTCTAATTTAGAAATACTAAAGTTAGATACACCAATACTTCTAATTTTACCTTGATCAACACAATACTCCATCTCAGCCCAAGTCTCTAACAAACGAGGAAAATTATTTGAAATTATCTCATTTTGAGACTTTGGAAACTCAACACCAGATACAAAACTAACTGGCCAATGAATTAAGTATAAGTCTAAGTAATCTAGTTGTAATAAACTTAAACTTTTATCTAAAGCAGGACTTACATTACCCTTGCCATGTGAGTCATTCCATAGTTTAGATGTAATAAATAATTCATCTCGTGTTACATCACCTACTTTAATTGCATCAGCTAATGCTTGACCAATCTCTTTTTCATTTGCATAGATCCAAGCGCAGTCAAAATGACGATAACCAATCTCAATTGCTTGTCTAACTGCTTGATAAACTTCTCCTTCTTCAGAACGAAATGTACCGAGTCCAAGTGCTGGAATTATTTTTTGATTATTCATTGTAAAGGTAACTGAAGACATCTAATCCCTCCTTAATTAAGTAAATTTTACGATTTTAACTTTCTAGATAGCATATATAAAATAAAACCTGAAATCATTCCAGCTAATAATACTGGCAAACCTACCATAATCCAAATAAACCCACTACTAGAAAAGTAATCATTAAATGATAAGCCCAAACATAAAAAAAGTAATGTAATAAATCCCTGTAATGAAAAACCAGCAATAGCGCCTCCAACCAAAGCACTTTTAAAATAATTTTTTTTATTATCTTGATATAGAAATATAGCAGCACCATAAATTAATCCACCAATAAGGCCAAGACATGCAGGAATCAAAGATATTATTAATAATACAGACAATCGATCAAAATCAATACTGCCTGGAAAAGATAAACAGATACTAACTGAGCATAGGTAAGCTGTAACTGCAAACCAAAGTGCACTGATAATTCTATATTTGTTAAGCATCATAGTAACCACCCACTCTAGCCTTAGAAAGATAATTTAAAATAATCATAAAAAAATATAATTATACAGCAAAAAATATAATAAAATGCGCAGAAATATTTATATATAAGGTATTATCAATGAAAATAAGAAAAATAGCTATTATATTTTTAATTATGTGCATAACTACACCTTATGCGCTATCCAAAGGCACACCAGTGATTATATCAACTGATCTTGCTATTGGCATAACTGATACTCATGGCAGTCAAGGTGCTTTACCTGTTAACTTTAATCAAACAGCCTATAAGCATGATGAAGACTTTACACCACAAGATTTTGATGATGGGTTAACCGTTGACCTTGCTCTAAATTTAGAAGACCAAGGTTTATTAAAAATCTTAGCAATCATACCAACTTATGGAAATGCCAGCTTACCTGCAGAAGTATTAGCAACGCACAAGCTAGTTAGAGATGTAAAAAACCGAAAAGACATACCAATAGTACCTGGTGCTAATGCACAATATAGCCAAACACTACAACCAACACCTGAATGGTTTAATGGCGAAAAAATAAACTCAGATGATGCTTTTAAAACATCTTGCACAAACCTTGGTGTACTTAAAATGGAAAGTTTAATTACTAAATCACCAAAGCCTGTCACCATTTTAGCAATTGGCCCACTAACAGATGTGGCGTGTCTTATCAGTAATTACCCTAAAGTTAAAAAGAATATTAAAGATATTATCATTCTTGGATCACAAATAGAAAATCAGCCATTAAAAATCAATGGTGACATCGTTAATGATTTTAATGTCAGAATGGATCCATTTGCAGCTGCAATGCTACTTAAAAATTCTAATGGTGTTAAAGTAACGTTAATGCCATTTTCATTAACTGGCCAAACATCAAATCAAAATAAACATATGCACTTTGATAAAACAACCTTACATGGCCCAAACCCACCTAGTGCATTAAGCACAAAAAGTTTAAACTGGATTTTAAAAGCCATCAAAGAAAGAAATACTTACTGGAAGAATACATTTGGACTAAAAGAAGGACCATTCGACCAATATACACTTATGAAATCTGTTCATCCGGGCTTATTTAAATGCCAAGCTGCAAAAGCCTACATTCAAATGTGTCCATATCCAGCATGGAGTAAATTATATCTTAACCACCCTGGAGACTACCCATATAATAGACAGAATAATCCATGTATTGATCATGGCACTCAAAATGGCCCAGTGCTCTCTGAAATACCGGCTCAAATGCTAGTTAGTTTAAATAAACATGATCATGGTAAACTAGTAAGAGGCATATATGGCGTAACCGGCAATATTCCTAGCTTTAATAATGCAAAGTCCGTACCCGTAGAAGTATGTACTGCTTTTAGTTCTGATACTGCTTTCAATCAGTTTAAGAAAATCATCTATCAAAACACATGGTAACCATATCACTTACTATCTTACTATGCTTAACTTTAGGCTTACTTAAAAATAAGATAGACTAAATGTTATGGACAGTCCTATTTACAAGTAAACCAATGAAACACATTCCCATAAAAGATATTATGTCTGATGAAATCATCACTAGCCAATTAGATACATCATATAAGAAGCTTGAGCAGATTATGCAAGACTTTGTTATTAATCATATTCCAATTGTTGATGATAGTGATAAGTTAATTGGTATTGTTAGCCGACTAGATTTACTCACTGCTTATGTTAAACACCTTAAATTAGCTCATACTGATAAACTAATGAAACTAACTGCAAAGGAGCTATTAGTTGATAACGTTATTAGTGTTAAGGAGTCATCAGATATAAAACAAGTTTCAGAAATTCTTGCAAATCACTCATTCCACTCTGTACCTGTTATAAATGATGAGCAACAAATTGTTGGCATTGTCACTGCAAATGATTTGATCGATCATTTAATTAGACTATATCATTAAATACAAAAAAGATAAGCACTGAGAAGCCTAACTTTAAGAACTCTTTGACAATGTCCTAACTTTATTAAATACACTTAAAACATTATCTTGCGGTTTTTTGTCTAAGTAGCTAACTAATACGATAACAATTGATGAGATTAAAAAGCCTGGAATAATTTCATTAAGCTTAAAAATACCACCATAGGTTGACAACATTGCCCAAATAATAACAATAATAGCACCTGTAATAACGCCTGCAATACATGCTTTATTTGTACAGCGCTGCCAGAAAAGAGAAAATATAATTATTGGCCCAAAGGTTGCACCCATCCCTGACCAAGCATATTGAACCACACCAAATAAGTTATTTTTATCATCCCAGCTCATTGATAAAGCAATCACTGAGATAATCAAAACCATTAACCTACTGACAAACAATAACTCTTTTTCTTTTGCATTTTTTCTTATTAGGAAATAAATATCCTCAGTTGCTGCACTTGAAGCAACTAATAACTGCGCAGCAATTGAACTCATAATCGCTGATAAAACAGCTGCAAGTAATACGCCAACTAAGTAAGGATTTAAAAACTCAACACCAATTTCTAATAAAACAGAATCAGGATTCTCAAGTGAACCATAATGGATAAACCCTAATAAGCCAACAGCAGTTGCACCAACCATGGCTAATAACATCCAGCTCATACAAACTCTTTTAGCAATATACATCTTATTTGGATCTTTAATTGACATAAACCGCACCAAAATATGTGGTTGACCAAAGTAGCCTAGCCCCCATGCAAACATAGAGATAATATAAATGGGGTCAATGTGATGAATAAAATTTAATCGTTCAGGCACAGCTTGTAGCTGTTGTGTAACATCAACACTACCAAGGTGAATAAATAAGACAATGGGCACAAACAAAAGTGCAACTAACATCAATGAGCCCTGAAAAAAATCAACCCAAGTAACCGCAATAAACCCACCAATTAAAAGATAAATCACACAAATGACAAGCATTAATAATAAAGCAAGATGAAAATTAATGCCCAAAACAACATTTAATAATAAAGCCCCTGCAATAAAGCCTGCCGAAGCATAAGCTGTAAAGAAAACTAAAATTGCAATTGATGACATTAGATTTAATATTGAACTATTCGTATTAAACCGATTTTTAAAATAAGCAGGAATCGTTAATGAGTCTTGTGCAACTTCTGTATATATGCGTAAGCGTTTTGCAACATAGTGCCAGTTAAAATAAGCACCAACTGCAAGACCAATTGGTAACCATAACGCCTTAAAACCACCAATAAAGACAGCACCTGGCATCGCTAATAATAGCCAGCCACTCATATCAGATGCTCCCGCCCCTAATGCAACAAAAGGCGCGCTGAGCTTCCTACCACCTAAGATAAAATCAGATACATTATGCGTATATTTTCTTGCAATTAAGCCTATCGTATAAATAACCAAAATATACACAATTAAAACGATTAAAATTTCTTCAAAATTCATCTATTGTCCTTAATCTTTAGATCTATATGGTAACGCGTTATATGAAATAAAAGCAAACGCGAACTATTATTCTGTAGTTATAACATATATTAAGAAAAAATAGTTAACCATATCACGTGGCGGAGGAAGAGGGATTCGAACCCCCGGAGGTGTTACCCTCAACGGTTTTCAAGACCGCCGCTTTCGACCACTCAGCCATTCCTCCGGATGAGATTTTAAAAACGAAATTTTTAGTTGGCTCCCCGAGACGGGCTCGAACCGCCGACCCAGTGATTAACAGTCACTTGCTCTACCGACTGAGCTATCGGGGAATACCTAACGAGTTGGCATTTTATGCGTATAACGAGGACTTGTCAACACTTTGCCCTTAAGATTTTCCTTTATTTTTCTGCCAATTTAAAACGATACTTTTGACTTGGTCAACTGGGATTTCATTGACACAACGACAACGCATCTGAATGCGACAATCGCTGCAGTCTTTATTAAGTGCTAGCGCCTGCGCTTTTGCCCCTACTGGTCCCCAGCGACCAGCATGAAACGGTTTAATTGGCGCATACATACCAAGTGTATTAATACCATAAGCAGCAGCAATATGTATAGGCCCTGTGCTACCTGCAATTAATCCATCAGATAAAGCAACCAAATCAATTAATTCGCCTAGCGTTGTCTTACCTGTTAAATCTGTAGCAAAACCTTCTGTAGGCTTTATTAAATCATCATAAACCTTTTCACCCTCTTTGGGGCTACCTGTAATTAAAATATTAAACTTATCTTGTGGTAAGTTTTTAATAAGATCTGCATAAAACTTAGGTGACCACTCAATATGTTCACCGCGGGTTTTTGGATGGATAATTAAGTTAAACTTATCTTCATCAAGAAAAGATAAAACCTTTTCACTGGCAGTAACTTCTTTAAAATGACGCAAACTAATAATATCACTTTTGTTATAGAATGATTTTGCTGTCAATGGCTTTAATAAAAGCATATCAAGTTCAGTCTCATGTAAGTCAGACTGACTACGATTAACAAACCGCCAACGATTACAATACCATAAATGATATAGCCGTCTGGATGTACCAACTCTAATTGGTACTTTTGCTTTTTTCATTAAGCGTGCAATTTGTTTATTAGGATGAAAGTGAATCACAACGTCAATATTTAAAGCTCGTAAAAATTCGATTGCTTGACCTTCTGGCATTGATTGGATTTCATCCCAGTTAATTAACTGATCAACATCAGCATAACGATTAACAATATCTTTTGTTTTAGATGCTGATGCTAAAAATAAAATACGCGCAGTCGGATAGTGTCTTTTAATTTCCGTTGCTGCTGGCAATGACATAATTACATCGCCAATTTGATTTGTTTTACTTAAAAGTACAGTTTTGCCATTAAGTGAAATCATCTTCTTTTTAATATACTATTTATTTAAAGTCACTACATAATAGAGCCAAGTTGGAAAATTGGCAAATACATTGCAATAACAAGCGCGCCAATTAAACAACCTAAGGTAATCATAATAATAGGCTCAATAAGGCTGCTTAAGCTATCAACTAGATGGTCAACATCTTCTTCATAGACATCAGCTGCTTTTGCTAGCATCTCATCTAAATTTCCGGAATTTTCACCCACTTTGACCATTTGTGTCATAAAATTTGGAAAAACACAGACATCATTAATTGCATGATAAAGCGACAACCCATTTGAGACTAACGTTTTTATGCGTAGCGTCGCATGCTCATAGACAATATTTCCTGTTGCATAGGCAACCGCATCTAATGCGCTGATCATTGGCATGCCTGATGAGGTAATAATTGATAAGGTTCTTGCAAAGCGCGCAATAATTGTAAGTTTGATAATCTTACCTATAATTGGTAGCTTAATTAGCCAAGTATCAAGAAAATATCTAAACTGAAAACTTTTTTTTCTTAGCCTTGCAACTAATATAATACCTATGAAGATAATTAGTAAAACCCAATGCCAATAATTTTGTGTTATTTGGGAAACTTCAATGACAAGTTGTGTATACGCTGGTAATGTTGCATTAAAACTATTAAATAAATCTGAAAAAGTTGGCACAACATAGATTAACATAATCGCTGTTACAGCTAATGCTGTCATTAAAACTGCAAAAGGATAATAAAGTGCTTTTTTAACTTTCTTTTTTAGTGTTTCATTTTTTTCTTTATAAGTTGCTATTCGTTTAAGCATAACCTCAAGCATGCCTGAAGATTCACCTGCTTTAACCAAATTAACTGATAAAATATCAAAATGCTTAGGATAACTTGCTAGTGCTTCTGAAAGCTGACTTCCTGATGTTACTTGTTTTTTAATATCTAGCAACATCAGATTCATTTTTATATGGTATGATGTACTTTCTATTAGCATCTCCAATGACTCAATCATTGGCATGCCTGCAGCTAACATTGTTGCCATTTGTCGAAAGAAATAAGCAATATCAACTGCTTGAACTGGCTTGCTAAAGATAAAAAAAGGCTTAGGCTGCTTTCGAATAGAAAAAATTGTAATGCCTTCTTTTAAAAGCTCATTACGAGCACCTTTTATTGTTAAAGCTGATAGCTTTCCTTGGATAATCAAACCTTGTTCATCTTGCCCTTTCCAATAAAATGTTTGGTATGTTCTACTTTCCACACGTTTATGCTCTTTTTTGTTAGACTGTTCGGTTTAACTCTTCTAAAGATGTAACTCCTTGGGTAATTTTTTCAATTACCGCTTCTCTTAAAGTTATAAATTGCTGTGACTTTGCGCAATTTAATAAGGTCCCTGTATCAGCTTTGTCTAAAATTAAATTTCTAATCTCTGGGGTTATCTCTAAAACTTCAAATACACCGACTCGCCCTTTATAACCATGATGGCAATGCTTACAACCACTTGCTTTATAAATAGTAAGTGCTTCATGCAACTGCTTATCACTGAATCCAAGCTCTTTTAACACATTTGAGCTAACTGCATCTTTTTGTTTACAGTGCTCACATAGTTTTCTAACTAAACGTTGAGCAATGACTAAGGTAATTGAACTCGCAATATGATATGAGGCAATCCCCATGGATAATAGTCGAGAAATTGTTTCACAGGCATTATTTGTATGAAGTGTTGATAAAACCAAATGTCCTGTTTGTGCAGCTTTAATTGCAATCTCTGCTGTCTCTAGGTCTCGAATTTCCCCAATCATAATGATATCTGGATCTTGACGCAAAAAAGCTCGTAGCGCATTTGCAAATGTTAAGCCTGTTTTAGTATTAATATTAACTTGATTAACACCTGGCAAGTTAATTTCAATTGGATCTTCCGCTGTTGATAGATTCTTATCCATCTGATTAATTAAACTTAACCCGCCATAAAGAGAAACAGTCTTACCAGAGCCTGTTGGTCCTGTTACCAAAATCATACCTTGAGATAATGATAAGGCATGCATATATTGTGCTTTTTGGAGCTCTAACAAACCTAGCTGATCAATATTAAAGTGTGAGCTACTTGGATCTAGTATCCTTAAAACAATCTTCTCACCATATAATGTTGGGCAACTACTAACACGAAAATCAATTGATTTAACTTTTGATACTTGAAGTTTAAAGCGACCATCTTGAGGTAGTCTTCTTTCTGCAATATCTAAATTTGCCATGATTTTTAATCTTGAAGTAATACGCTTTGCAAATTGATAATCTGGTGCCATTTGCTCATATAAAAGTCCATCCAACCGATAACGAATACGATAAGATTTTTCAAATGGCTCAAAGTGAATATCAGAAGCGCCTTGCTTTATTGCATCATAAATAATTTGATTGACATAGCTAACAACTTGTTTATCTGATTGGTCCTGTCCTTGGTTAAATTGAATCTCTGAGAGGTTAACAAATGAATCATCAAGAACATCACTAGCTGTTTCATCTATTGATTGGCTTTGAAAAAAACGTGTTGCTTTTTCAATTAGGCGCTCTAAGTCAGATGCAATTACCATCACACATGTCACATCTAACCTGCTCAAAAATCGATAGTTTTGAATTGCTTGAAAATTTAATGGTTGATAGCTTGCTAAAACTAATTTCTGATTGCGCTTTAAGATAGGGATGACTTGATAACGCTTAATTAAGTTTTCATCAAAATACTCACTAGGCAATTGACTAATATCTAACAGCGAAATATCTAATAATGGAATTGTAAAAAATTTTGCTGCACGATGTGCAAACTCATTCTCTTCAAGGAACTGATGTTCACTTAAATAGGATATAATATTTTTATGACCTGTTTTAAAAGCCTTAGTTGCTTTTTCAATCACTCTCGGATCAATTGAACATTCATCAATTAAAAAAGTATTTATCCCCTTAAATGATTCAGCATCTAACATAAACTAACCTTCTTTAATTAACTTGTTGATTACAGCCTTGAGGTGCAAACTGTGCTGGTACATTGGTTGTACATGACCAAGTTAACCGACCTTTAGTAGCTGATGGCGTTAATATAATTACATTGCCATTAACTTCTGAGTCAATACCTGTAAGCGTTGCTGTAATTGCACCATTAGAAACACTAACGCTAGAGACATAGTTAGAAGCAATATCTGTTGCATCTTCTAATCCAACTGCTTGATTATCAGCACCATCTAACGTACTAGATGTGCTGTAATAAACAGCAATACCAGTCTTTGCTCCAGTAACTAAAGATAAAGCATCTGCAACTTTTGTTTTAATAATATAGTTATTGTAAGCAGGTATCGCAATTGCAGATAATATACCTAATATTACAATTACAATTAATAACTCTATTAATGTAAAGCCAGATTGATATTTTCCTGATAAACGCATATTTAATATCTCCTTATATCACAAATATCTTAAAACATATAAACAGTTGCTTTGTTTTAAGTTATAGTCCATTTTTAATAAAACAGTGAGCTATAAATGCAAATACTTTCCAGTCAGATGATTTGGTCAATTTAATCATTTTTATTTCATCCCTAAAAAAATCTAAAAAACTGTCAAAATACACTTGATTTATACTTTAACAGCGTTATAATTCAATCTCGTTCGCTGGCATGGCTCAACTGGTAGAGCAGCCGACTTGTAATCGGCAGGTTGTGGGTTCAAGTCCTACTGCCAGCACCACTATTTCGCGGACCGGTAGTTCAGCTGGTTAGAATGCCGGCCTGTCACGCCGGAGGTCGCGGGTTCGAGTCCCGTCCGGTCCGCCATTATTCAAAATCACATTAATCAACTAAAATTATATTTTATATTCTACAACCTGAATTATTAAAATCTCAACTATGTCATTCAATTAAATTTAATAAAATAGATATAATAAAAAATATCAAAATAATTACAAAAATAAATCAAACACTTAATTTAAGAGCAAAAACAAATTGATATACAACCCAGGAAAACTCTCCAAAAGGAACTAAAATTAACAACATAACTGCCCGAAAATAAAAAATAGAGTTTGGTGTGATGAAGAAATTATTAGCAAGTATTTTAATTATTTCCCCTACTTTTTATAGTCCAGCATTTGCTCAAAGTACATGTGATAATTTAACTGCCTCAAGCCAAGCAACTGAACTTAGTGATGCATGTAAACCAGAAGATAAATCATGCACCATTGATTCTGTTTATAAAATATCAAAAACAACCGGTAGCTTATCTAGCTTATTACCACCAATAAAAATCACAGCAGGTGGTAGCTTATGTATTATTGATGATTTATTAAGCACTCCTATTGACGTTTATGCACAATCTTTCTGGGTCGATGGTGGTACTTTCCAAATTGGTACAAAAAATAAGCCTATTTCAAATAGTAATAAAGTAACCATTATTATGTCTGGCCATAATTCAGAGGCAATGGCACCAATGCCTTTGTGTAAGGAGTCAGGCTCAGATATTACATGTTCTGCTATTGCAAATACTTCTAGCACAACACCAAATGCTCGAGATATCACTGTAACACATGGCGGAAAATTATTATTCTATGGTCGCAAAGGTCTAACAAAAGATGCTAATGACGAATATATTCATGACTTACTAAATGGTCAAACATTCAGTGACTGCTATACATCCAATAGCTGTAAAACAAGCTTTAATACGAGCACAAATGATCTTAGCTTAGACCCCTACTTCAATATACTAACTGGATCTAATAGTTGGACTTACTTATCAATGCCTGCAGGCGCTAGTTTCTATAGCAAAGATAATTGGGTTGAAGCACCCGTTGATTATTCAAACTTAAAGTTATATACAGATGTATCATTAACCAATGAAGCTCCCAGTATTTCTAGTGATAAAGCACAATATTTTGTTGTTTTAGCTAAAGATGTTTCAAGTGATAATGATACGGGATGGCAGAAAAATGACTGGATTAGCATTTCAACAACTAGCTTTTCTTCACATCAAACAGAAATTGTTCAAATCTGCAATATTTACTATACAAAAAATCTAGAACAAAGCACTAATGTCTATAGCAATTTAATTAATGACCCATTCTACACTGGAAAAACTGTTAATCATGCACAATATATGCAAGCGTTAAATCTTGATAAACCTGTTACTGTTATTAGACTTGCGGGTAAAGGCTGTCAAACAAATAACTATCAATCAGAAGACACCGGCACACCATTAAAACATTATCACTATGGCGGCTTAATACCAACACCTGGTTTCTTTACAGAAGCAACAACCTATACTAATTCTGATGGCACTAGCTTTGATAATGTTCAGCAGGGCCAAGCTTATAGCTTCTATGATGGCGCATTAAGAAATTTTGGTATTGATGAGCGTGCAGAAGTTGCCTTACTATCAAGAAACATTCAATTAACCTCTACAGCTGGCGATAAAAGTCAGTTACCTGAAGAATACCCAAGCAATCAATATTTTGGTGGGCACCTAGCTGTTATGAATCATCAAGGAAGCGAACCGAGTGAACAAGTGCATCTAATTGGTGTAGAAATTGAAAAGTTTGGACAACCACTTGTTGGACGCTATCCTGTTCATTTCCACAGACTAAATGCATCTAGCTTAACAGAAGATCCAAACTTAATTGTTCAAGATACAAGCGTGCATCATAGTTATGATAAATGCTTTGTGCCACACGCAACGATGGGAATTAAGTTTTATAATAATGTATGTGTTAGAACCATTGGCCAAGGCTTCTATCTTGAAGATGGTTATATGATAGAGGATAACCACTTTGTTAGGAATTTAGTTGCTGGTGTTATGGGTGCATCACTAGATTATCTACCATATAGTAATAATAGTCCATTACCTGCTCCTGGTAATGGTTTTAACTTGTTTTGGTCAGGAGACTATAAAACAAATGACCAACAATTTGTTGCAGGAAGTTATGATCCTTCAAAAATTCCTGATACATCAAACTCAGGTGCAAACACGGATCATCCAATTGACTCTCTAAATCCAAATGGCTTTTGGATTACAAACTTTGGTGGCAAGTTAACACCTAATCTATTTGTTAATAACTCAGTTGCAGGCTGTCAAATACAAGGCAGAGGTTACTGGATTATTAAGCAATCTCTTAAAAGTGAATACGCACCAAATGGTTTTCCTAAGCAAACAAGCTATCCTGTGTTTCAAGGTAATCGTGCACATGGCTGTTATGCAGGATTAGATACTGATGCACGCATGGATCTTGGCGTTTCAAATGAAACAACAAGTGCCCCTTACCCTGTCTCACCTGCTGCTAATGTTAATGATCAAGCATTAGCTCCTGGCATTATCTTTAATGATTTAACATTCACGCGCATTCGTTATAAAGCATTTTGGACAAGAAGTTTATTTAGCATACTTTTAAATAGTCGATTTGCTGCAAATAAACAAGGCATTACAATTCTTGGTGGCGGCGGCCCAGAGGGTAATTTATTAGGCTTTTGGGGACTCGTAAAAGATAATGTCATCGCAGGGATTACAAATAATAACGTCGATCGTTTTTATGATTGTAATTATCACATGTCAACTCAAGCAAGCAGTATGGATGCCTTAGCTGTTGAGAACTACAATGAATCTTCAGAATGCGTTGCATTTTCTTCTACTCCATTAACAGGAGATGATGCTAGCATTTATACCAAAAAACAAGACAATACAGTTAATGCAATTATGGGTGAAGGCTCAGCTGTTAATGGAAACTTACAGGGTTATACGTATTATGATGGCCCAGCAAGAATGGAAGATACGCGTTTCATTAACTTTAGAATTGATGCAACAAGCCAAGTGACCTTAGAAGATCAAAAAACACGTTATATGTCGACACGAGTTGATGCTAGAAAAATGCTTGACTTAAATAGAAACATTAACCAATTTGGTCTTAAACTTTATGGGCAGCCTGGAGGCTTAAAACACTTTGGCTATGTTGGTGATCCTGCAATGGCTTGGATTAAAGGAAATAGTCAGTCACTACCACCAACACAATATGCTCTAAATAATATATGGGATAATACAGATTTTAAGCATCAAGTATTTACTGAGACTGTTAATATGAATGATGGCATATCTGATGGTGACAAGCAGACAATCATCTTAGATAAAGATGCAACTTTAGCAGGCTATAAAGTATGTAATTCAACAGGCTGTAATGAGCAAATTAACCATTTTCCAATCTCACTAAATAATTTAAACTTCTACGGCACACCATATACTGTAGATGAACCTGATGCCATTGGTAGAAATAATGTTATTGCTAGTGCGATGATGTCACCACATAAGTATGCAACCATTAATATAGAAACATCCCCTGCAGAAAATGTAGTTGCTGCGCCTAAATCTGGAGCATTGGGTAACGAACATTTTAATTTAAGAATTATTAGAGACATGAATGTTTATCAAAATAAAACTTCTGATATTTATTTATATGGTCGAGGTGGCATGCCAATCTTTGAAACTTTCTTTATGAATAATATGGGCTATACCATTTATCCTCAAAATAATGCTAAATCAACTGCATTTGCACCCAAATTATTATTAAGTTACTCAGATGCGCCCGTTGATAGTTTATTTATCAACCGAATTGGTATTTGTTTAGGGAAAAATGCTCAAATTAGCCAGGTTGGCAGAGTATTAAGACAGTGGGGAGATGAAGTTCGTTACTTAGGTGAATCACCTTATATTAGCCAAATGCAACATCGTAGTAACTGTACGGCAATTTTTAAAGATACAAGCAAGTGGAATACTTGTAATAGTAATGCAAGACCACTCTCTCAAGGAAGCTCACTAGCTAACATTAATAATGAATTTGTTTCTTTATCTGCATTAAAGCCAGGCAATGAGGTCAAACAATCTTATTACTTTGATCAGTCTACTGGTATCTTATATTTTAACATGGTACAACTCGGTGATAGTGATACAGTTGCTCAAACAAATCCTATTACACCACCATATGCACTGTGTAATAATAATCAAGATATTCAATTTAACGGACAATCATATAGCTATCAAACTGCCTTTAGTGATTATAAAGCTTATAAAATGTTTAGTAATACGGATAATATTTTATCATCACTTCAAGCTGCATGCTTTTTTCCAAGAGATAAAACAAAAACTCAAGCACCACAAAATAGCAGCCTAATTAACTGTCCACGAGAAGGATGTGTCAGTTATACTGTTGAATTTAGTAATGGAGATGGTAATTGCAGTACACCATCAACAGTAGCACAAATTATCGAACCAACCAAAGTTGATATTAGTAAGACAAAGGTATCTATCAACTCAAGTAACCAGCTAGTTTATGCTTCTCCATATTGGCTTAAACAAGGAAACACTATGATACAACCTAGGCAAGGCGAAATTACAATACAAGGTTATTATACTGATACTATAAAAGGAACTCAGAACTTTTATTTTAACTGTGATCAAGACATTAAAAATCCAAGCTCTAATAGTAAGGGCTTACTGCCTGTTAGCACCTTATTATGTAGTACAGATAATCAAGCCACTATTGGCAAAGAAAAAGGGGAAAAACCAAGTGATTTAACGAAATGGACTTTATCAACTGGTGGTGGCACTAGCGCTACAATTACAGGTGCAAACTTCGCAGGTGAGCCACCTGCTTATGCACCAAAATCTAGTATTAATGTACCAAAAGAAAATGGCAGCGCATCATTCTTTATTCAAGGAGAGTATCCACATATCGTTAATATGGAAATTACAACAACTGCTGGTAGCGCTCCAGGTAAATACAGCTGTGATAATGTTAAATTAAACTCAGGTGGTAAAACAGTTGATACTTCAAGCTGTTCAAGTGGCTTTACAGGACACTTTAAGTTTACACCATCGCCTAATGCGAATACACCAGCAACATTAATTGCTCAACCTTAAGCCAAAAAATTAATCAACTTAATTATTTTGGCTTTTCCTTAAATTTGAAATAAAAAATAAACTAATAACGTAAGCAATAATATAGCGCGCTGGATCATGAAGAAAAGCTGACTCAACTAATAAATAATATAAAATAGCAATTGCTACTGCCTGCGCTGAATTTGACTCAATGCCTTTTCGCATAAGGAAAAAACTATCGTAAAATATAAAAATCAAATATAAGATAATTAAAATAAAACCCACCACACCTTGTGTCATTACCTGAAATAAGATTTGACTATGAGGGTCTGTTGTTACTGAAGTTTTCTGTTTTTCAATCGGCAGTCCATAGGTTGCAATATTCCCTTTTAGAGGAGATCCAATACCAAAACCAAGCGGGTAATTTTTAAAAGAGTTCCAAGTTAACTCTGCCATAATAACCCGTTGTCCAAATGAAGTCTCTTTTTCTGATACCTCAACTGAATGAATAGAGCTAACTAATCTATTCAAACGCCCTCCAGCAGATTGAAATAAATAAATAACACCTCCAAAAGCAATCATTAAAAGACATAAAGATAAAATTAAAGCTTTCCACTGTTTATAATATTTTTGAGTAATAAATAAAAAACTTAAGATAATATAAAGTAAAATACTTGTCTTACTTGTATTAAGAAATAATACATAATAAGAAAGAAGAAAAAATATAATAAGATAAATTGATTTCAATACCTTACTTCTTTCAAATCTCCATAAATTACAAACTAAATAAGCTGAAAAAGCACAAATAAATCCTGTTTCTGTATGTGACATTGTTGGGCTTGAAATCACACTGTGATGATAGTTAAAACGCTCTGCAAAAAAACTAGAGTGCTCAAGTAAAAAGCTTAAAAATGAAGGCGACAGAGAAGATAAAATGCCTAAAATTGCCGTTATTGTACCGCCAATAACAAAACAAAAATAAGCAATTTTTTGCCATTTTGTCTGATTATAAATAACAATTAGCATTGGCGTAAGGAAAATTGGTAAAACTACCCATACATACTTACCAGCAAGACGCCAGGCACCTTCTTTATAAATATCTGGTGTGTAAATAATACCGACATATGCACTTAGTAATAGTAATAATAGAACAATGACTAGTTTATGTTTTTTAATATAAGTAAAAGCCCCTCTAATATCACCTCCTAACAAAGCAAATATAATCGAAATAGTAAAGGGTATAGTTATTAATGCTCTCCCAAAACTAAAGCATAATAAAGGAACTAAAAAACTAATGGCTGATAAATATATAAAATATTTACCTAATTTTGTTTCATATAACATATTTACCCTATCAGTTTATCATCATCTTTTAAACACAAGCATTGCCAATTATAAGTTAAGATAAGTCAAAGTAAATCTTATCTTATATCAAATCTTAGAGCCCCCTGACAACGTTAATTTTTTGCATTATCTGAAATATCAATTAAAGTTAAATTATAAAATAATTTTAAACATCAAAAGAGAATAGCATGCTAAAACAACATGGATTTTCTTATATAGAAGCAACAATGATCACTGCCGTTCTGGGTGTCATTGCAGCAATAGCCATTCCAAGTTATATGACTCACCTTGACCGTGCAAAGTTAGCAGAAGCTTATACTTTAATTTCTTCAAAGCAAAGTCATGTTATTAGTCAAATGATTACAAATGATGACGTTAAATCCATACAGGCCTTGCCTGGTGCTACAAAAGGAAAGTACGGCAGTGTTAACTTTAATAAAAAAGGGATAATTACTTATACATTTACAGATAAAAAATTGAAAGGTAATTCAGTTAGTTTAACACCGGTGATTGCATCTGACGGTAGTGCCAATTGGCAGTGCCACACAGAAGGTAAATTTCCAACCAATCCATGTAAGCCTTTTCAGTAAACCCTAATGCCTCGTTTGGCGCTTCTGATCATGCTCATATTGACCAATAATCTCTAAAATTTCTTGCTCTCTTTTTTCTAAAATCATAATCTTTTCAGCAACACCATCCTCTA
Source organism: Thiotrichales bacterium 19S9-11 (assembly GCA_021713395.1). Lineage (GTDB taxonomy): Bacteria > Pseudomonadota > Gammaproteobacteria > Francisellales > Francisellaceae > M0027. Next base: position 101,080 of record JAKJJT010000001.1, read on the forward strand.
AAAAACGAGCAGACATGTAAGACTTTAGCTGAGCTTGTATGCGAATAAGCTCTGCTTTTAACGCCCCCAACTCTGTATCGTTCATATTACCTCACTTGTATTTATTTTATCTAACTACTATTATGGGATACTTTTACTAAATTTTGTCAAATTTAACAAATAATCTTTTATATAAAAATGCTAAATCTGGACTAAATAATGCCAAAAGTGTCACCTTATGAGAAATTATGGGAGCATATCGATAATCAAACATTAATTGTCACAGTCAACTCAAGACTTGCACAAACACTCAATCAATCTTATTTATTATACTTAAAGAAAAAAGATAAGTATCCTATCGTTAGCCAATCTATTTTGTCTTACCAAAACTTACTGAGCTTTTTAGTTGATGCCATTACAACTCAAACCAATCAACCCAAACAAGCACCTAGTTTTTATCAAATCCATCAAAGTCGCTTGCTTTGGCTTAAAGTAATTACTGATGACTATAAAAAACATCCAAATGAATATGCATTTTTTAATATAGAAGAAGCAACTGACTATGCCTATGATGCCTATGAAAAATATTTAGCTTGGCAGCTTAATCAACTAGAAAATACATCACTTAATTTATATGAAAATCATAGAGACTTTAGCCGCTTTCAGCGTTGGTTAAAATCAATTAAACAGCACACTAAAAAAGATAAAATATATTTACATTCAGAGCAACTACTCTGGCTTCATAACTCACTAAACTCATCAATTAATTTAACATTTAAGCAATTAGTTTTCATTGGATTTAATGATTATTCTCCCTTACTTATCAAGCTTTTTGACGCATTAAAAAAGAAAAATATTAAACTTCTTTGCTGGCAACTTGAGCCTAAATTAGAGATCAGTAATACAATCGATACAGCATATCCTGACACTGTAAAAGCAAATACACATATCTTCTCTTTCCAAAATAGTGACAAAGAACTTAGTGGTATTATTAAGCTTATTTATCAAACCTACCAAAACAACCCTAAAAAGCGCATTGGCCTTATTGTCCCTGACTTACATAAAATACGTTATAAACTGGACGACTTATTAACGGAAACATTTTACCCTAATAAAAATCGCCTAGAGCCAATTAATCAGATAGATAAGCCATATACCATATCTGGTGGCATTCCATTATCTGATGTTCCCTTAATCCAAACAGCCCTAATGATATTAAGCCTTAAACCCGTCACCTCTCTCAATCAGCTTATTCGTATTATTGAGTCTCCGTTTACATTAACTTCAGAAAGTAGCCCTGATATACGAAATCAACTAATCAAACAAATTAGAAAAAACTATTTTGAAACAGATAGCCTTAAAAAAATGATCAATGATTATAAATTAAGTGAAGCTATCACTGAGTTTAAAGAAGCCATTTTATTTGTTAGTCAAGATACCAAAAACATAACAAATGACCCAATTTATCATGCTTTTTTACGCCTTAAAGCATTTAACTTTCCTGGCATTACCCCCCTATCAAGTGAAAACTATCAAGCATTAACACAGTTTTATCAGTTATTTCATAAAATTAAAGAGCTACAATACCTCTTTAATGACCTTAACTATAAGGAACTTATTGATCTGTTAAAGTGGCTTAGTAAAACTAGTATTTTTCAACCAGAAAGTAACCCTCAAGCGCCTATTTATGTTTTAGGCATTCTAGAATCTTCACAACAATACTTTGATCAACTATTTATTATTAGAATGAATGACCAATTATGGCCTCAAAAACCAAACCCAAACCCACTATTACCCATTAGCCTACAAAAAAAACTCAAAATGCCTAATGCTTCTAATGAGCGCGAACTTTATTTTGCTAAAAATATTAGTCACAGTTTTTTTTATCAAAGTTCAAATCTAACCATTAGCTATAGTTTATTTGATGGAGATAGTGAGCAGTCGCTCTCGCCATTAATTACAACAGAGAATATTAAAGTAAAGTCTTATCCTTTGGATAGATGTGTTCAACTATCTACAGAGATTTGTAATGTTAAGCTTACCAAAAGGCATTTATCATTAGCACCACTAAAAAAAAGTATCAATGCCTCAAGTTATCTCTATCAACGCTTTGTTCAGTGCCATTTTAAGGCTCAAATGCAAGATCGATTAAAACTAAACGAATTAGGCACATTTAAAAAACCACTAAGTGCCAAAGATAAAGGAACTTTAATTCACGATATTCTAGCTAGTATTTGGCAAAAAGTTAAAACTCAAGCAAACTTAAAAGCATTTGAACCTACAAAGTTTAATATATTAATTGATTCAACTATCAAAGAAACCATACATCAATCTACTTATCTAGCACCCCCTTATTTAACACATTTAAACCTCGTTGAAACCAAACGCATTAAAAACCTATTAATGCATTGGTTTGAGTTAGAAAAAAGCCGCGACCTTTCTTTTAAAGCGCTAAGCTTTGAACATCGTAGTAATATCCAAATTGGACAACTAACCTCAAAAAATATTCGAGTAGATCGAGTTGATCAATTAGATAGTGGTGAAATTTGGCTAGTTGACTATAAAACTTCAAAAAAAGTACAGCCAGATGGTTGGTATGATGAAAAACTAACGCAACCACAATTACCACTTTATGCCCTCGCAAATAATGCCCATGGCATTGGTTTTAGCCAAATTAATGGTAAATCAATGACGATGAGCATCCTTTATCAAGCATCTGATCACGCCGTTAAATTAAAACAGTATGCCTTTGATCTAGATACTAACCAAACATCTAAAGTACAAGAAAAGTTAATTACTGATTATAGAAACTGGCATGAACTTAAAACAAGTTGGCTTAATCAATTAACACAGATGGCAGTTAGCTTTAGTCAAGGCGATTTAACTGCATCAATTAACCCAAGCTGCCTTTATTGTCCTTATGATGGACTATGTCACTACCAGCAATTTAAGCGCGAAGTTAATTGATTAACATCACCTGCTCCTTGAATTAAAACAACATCATCAGGCTTAATTAATGATTTGAGTTTTTCTTCAGCTTGTTTATGACTATCAGCGTAATCACAATTTTTACCCTTTTGAGTCAAAGCTTCAACTAATGTTTCTGCACCTAAGCCCTCACTTGGCAATTCACTTGCTGCATATGTTTTAAGTAAAATACTTAAATCGCTTTTAGCTAATGCATCAACAAAATGTTCAAAATGTTCACTAGTACGGCTATAACGATGTGGCTGAAACAAATGAACAATACGCCTTTTTGGATAATGCTCTCTAATTGTTTTTAAGGTTGCTTTAATCTCACTTGGATGATGGCCATAATCATTAATTAACGTAAATTCACCCCTTTTATATTTCATATTAAAAGTTTCAAAGCGACGACCAACACCACTAAAAGTAGCTAAGCTTCTTTGTATCACTTGATAGTCAATCTGATGATTTCTTGCGACAGCAATAGCAGATAATGCATTATAAATATTATATTCACCTGGCAAATTTAACGTAATATCAAAAGACTGATTGATTCTATGATCAATTAATGTGAACTGACTTTGTAATCCATGATAACGAATATTTGTTGCTTGAATATCTGCTTGATTTGATAAGCCAATTAAAGTTCTTCTTCTAGGAGCAAATTCTTTAATTAAACTTTTTATTTTCTCACAATCAATATTTAAAATTAAATAACCATCAGATGCGATCTTTTTTGAAAAATCAATAAAGCTTTGATCAACTTGTCTATAATCTCCGCTATAAGCACTCATATGATCATAATCAATATTAGTAATAACCGCTTCCTTTGGGTTTAATGCTAAAAATGACAAATCACTTTCATCAGATTCTGCAATAAAAAAATCACTTTCTCCTAGCATTGCTGAGCAATTTTGCTTTTTCAAATAACCACCAATGGCATAACTTGGGCTTAAATGTGCATCTTCAAATAAATTTGTTAATATCGCTGTTGTTGTTGTTTTTCCATGAGTACCGCTAATAGCAATACCATAACGATCAGACATTATTTCTGCTAATAACTGGCCACGTGTTATGACCGGTATTTTTTTTGATTTTGCTCTTATAAGCTCAATATTATTATCTCTTAATGCTGATGTGATAACGACTAAATCAACTGAGTCTTTAATATGATTTTGGCTATGCCCTTGAAAAATAGTCACACCCTGTGATGCCAGACGCTTTGTAATTACTGATGTCTTTAAATCCGAACCACTAACGGTATAACCAAGCTTAAATAAAATCTCTGCTAACGATGACATACCAATGCCACCAATACCAATAAAGTGGAGATGTTTAAATGATTTAAAATTTAAATGAATTTCAGCTAGTGTTTCATAATTATTATTTTTCATATACTCAACTTATATTTTAATTATTTATTTTTATGTTTTTCTCTTTCTATAAAGCCTTTAATACTCAAAGCAAATTCTTCTGATGCAACTTGTGTTAAAAATAATTTTTTTTCTTCTTCTAAAATAAGTTTAAACGTTTCAATTTCATTAACATGTCGCTTAATTAAACCAAATGCATTCATTGGTAAATATTTGGACTTATTAATAAATTGATCTAATGTCTCATTTAAGCTTATTTCATTACAAACCTGATCAACTAGGCCATATTCAAGTGCTTTTTTTGTATTTACTGGCTGATTAAACAATAACATTTGTTTGGCACGCTTAAGACCAATAGCTTTTGCTAAACTATAAAGTTGACCACCATCTGGCGTTAGCCCAATACCGATATATGCTGAATGATAATTTGATCCTTCTAGTGCAATCACATAATCAGAAGCTAATGCTAAACTTAAGCCATAGCCTGCACTAATCCCTTTAGTAATGACAATAACTGGTATAGGCATTGTCATTATCATTTCAATAATTGATTGTGCTTTATCTAATAAAGGGCTAATTAAAGCTTTCCTTTCATTTTCTTTCTTTTGTAGTAACCCACTAAAATAATAAATATCACCACCAACCATAAAATGATTACTACTACTTTCAATGATAAGTAACTTTGTTTTAGTATCTTCACTGACTTTGAGAATATCTTTATAAATAGCATCAAACATCTGATCATTTAATGCATTATGGCAACCTTTACGATTAAGCGTTAAGCAATAACAATGATTATTTTTCTCTAAAATAGTTAATGGTGATGTCATCTGATTCCCTAAACTAATCACTTAAAGCATAAGTATGACTTAGTATATCAAAGCTATAAATAAAAAAAACAATGCTTAAAAGCCAGCAGCTATTAATTTTTCATAACTAATATCACTACCTTTATCAAACTCATGATTTTTATCTGATAACATCAGACGTTCAAGATAGCGCGCAATCAAATCAACTTCTAAATTAACTTTTTGTGAAACTCGATAAAACTGAATAATCGTTTTCTCCCATGTGTGTGGGATAATATTAACATTAAATCCATCATGATTAACTTCATTAACCGTTAAACTAACACCATCCAAAGTGACAGAACCTTTTGATGCAATATATCTCATTAAACTTTTTGGCACTTGATAGCTTAAGCAATAAGAACGTGCTTCCTTTTGTATATTAACTAATTCAATCATTGAATCAACATGTCCTGAAACTAAATGACCACCTAGGCGATCACTTAATCGTAAGGCTTGTTCTAAATTAACAGTATCACCTACTTTTAAATTACCAAGTGTGGTTTTTTTTAAGGTTTCTTTTGAAGCATCAAAACTTAAGCTTTTAGTTTTACTAACAACAGTTAAACAAACACCATTAATTGCAATACTATCACCGAGTTTGATTTGATTAAGATCTAATGAACCTTGAGCTATTTCAAGACGGATATCATCCTGATAAGCTTTAGATGATATGATTTGACCTACTGACTCAACTAACCCACTGAACATCACTAACTCTGATATTTTATTATTTTAATTCAAAGTTAATCATACTGATAAAGCTTAATTTTGTCATTAATTAAGTAGCGATGGTGGTTTCATCCCCATCTCATTCTCATTTTTCTTTTCCAAGGCGGCATTAACTTCAGGAACCAAGCCTAGCATGCTATTTAGCATAAGATTCTTAGGGTTTGAAAGGTTATTTTTAGGCTCTAGTTGTTGTTGTAATTGCTTTTGTTTTTCAATCTCATAAGCAGCCATCATCGCAAGCTGGTTTTGTTCTAATGCATCATGCCTAATATCATTTTTGGTATGAATAAACTGATTTTTTAATTTATTTTCATTACCTTCAACTACTTCCTCTGCATTATCTTCTCTACCTTCTTTATGGTATTCAATGCCTTCAATTTGTAACTGCTTATCCTTTATTGATTTCATACTTTCTGAATACTGGTCTTGATTATCAGGTAAACTCTGCTGTAATGCATAAATTTCGTCATTAATGCTTGCTAAGCTTTCATGGTCTAATATCCGTTTCATGTATTCAAGCTTATACGCAGGAGGTATATCCATTTTTTGTACTGCATATAAATCTTTTTTATTAACTCCAGGCATTACCTTCATCTCCAAATAAAATAGTCATTACTACTTCCTAAGCACAAAGATTTTGCAACCAGCCTAAGAATGATTTACAACCAAGTTATTATATTTATTATTTATGCAGCAATCTAATTTAAAGCTTATTTGTAATATGTAATATTTCTATGGTTTATTACTGTCTGATTTATAAAATAATTATAATAAAAAATGATGTTACAAATTATAGATACATATCATTATACTTTTAATGATAGATAGAGATTTAATACAGATAAAATTACTATAGGCTTTGGCACCTTAACATTAAACTCATATGAATTTTCAGACAAATCAAATTGATATTAGAAATGTGCGTATTGTCAATATTCGCTTAAAAATTAAAATGAATTTTTTAAAGGGTGATTGACTCTTAACTTTGCTAAAATAACAAAGTTATCAAAATCATTTTTACGTGTTTACGTATAGGACTTAAGGACTATCAAATGGCAGAAATTAGGGCTTTTGAGCCAATTGAAGATTCAAGCATCGAGCTACAAGATGCTTCTGTTGATATCTGGGATAAAAAGTATCGCTTAAAAACCGCTAATGGTGATGCGGTAGATAAAACTATTGATGATACTTTTAAGCGAGTTGCAAAAGCATTAGCTGAAGTTGAGAAAACAAAAAAGCTACAAGATAAGCACTATAAAGATTTTTTATGGGCATTACGCCATGGTGCAATTCCTGCTGGACGCATTATGTCAAATGCTGGTGCATTAAACCATAAGCCTGCAACATCGACTATTAATTGTACAGTATCAGGGACGGTTAATGATTCAATGGATGATATCTTAGATAAAGTCCACGAGGCAGGTTTAACACTAAAAGCAGGCTGTGGCATTGGCTATGAATTTTCAACCCTAAGACCAAAAGGTGCCTTTGTTGCAGGCGCTGGCGCGCATACTTCTGGGCCTTTATCATTTATGGATATTTATGATAAGATGTGCTTTACCGTTGCATCTGCTGGTGGACGTCGTGGTGCACAGATGGGTACGTTTGATATATCTCACCCTGATGTGCTCGATTTTATTCGTGTTAAGCGTGAAGATGGTCGCTTGCGACAGTTTAACTTATCACTTCTAATTACCGATGAATTTATGCAAGCAGTTGAAGCTGATGACAATTGGGCTTTGGCTTTTCCTATCACAGAAAAAGAACGTATCACCCATGATCTTGATCTTGATAATCCAAAAGAAGTGATTTGGCGTGATTGGCCAGTTAAAAATGATTATATCCAAGATAAAGCAGGACTAGTTGCTTGTCGAATTTATCAAGTGATTAAAGCAAAGCGCTTATGGGATATGATTATGTCATCAACCTATGACTATGCAGAACCTGGGTTTATCTTAATTGATAAAGTTAATGAAGAAAATAATAACTGGTATTGTGAAAAAATTCGTGCAACGAACCCTTGTGGTGAGCAACCACTACCTCCATATGGCTCTTGCCTTTTAGGCTCTGTTAACTTAACTCAATTTGTTTTAGAGCCATTTACTGATAAAGCTCGCTTTGATTGGGAGACATATGAAGAAGTCGTACGCATTTTTACACGTATGCTTGATAATGTTGTTGAAATCAACGGTCTACCACTTGAACAACAACGCCATGAAATTGAGCATAAGCGTCGACATGGTATGGGCTTTTTAGGTCTAGGCTCAACTCTTTCAATGTTAAAAATGAAATATGGTGAACAAAAGTCACTTGATTTTACATCTGAAATCGCTAAACGTATGGCGATTGTTGGCTGGGAAGAAGCAGTTTCTTTAGCTAAGGAAAAAGGTATGGCACCTGTGATGGATGATGACTTTAGTATTACTGAAGAAATGCTAAGGCTAAGACCTGAAATGCTAAGAGATGGTATTAAAGTAGGTGATATCTTAAAGGGGCGTGAACTGCATGCAAAATATAGTCACTATATGCAACGTATTGGCAAAGAAGAACCGAATCTTATTAAAGATATCTGCCAATATGGTGCACGCTTTAGCCACCATAGCTCAATTGCGCCAACAGGTACAATCTCACTTTCTTTAGCAAATAATGCAAGTAATGGTATCGAACCAAGTTTTGCACATCATTATTCACGTAACGTCATTCGAGAAGGCAAAAAAACCAAAGAAAAAGTTGATGTTTATTCATATGAATTACTCGCTTATCGCTCTTTTATTAATCCTGATGCAATGCCTCATGCAAGTGATGCTGATATTAAACTGCCGGAATACTTTATTTCATCCGATGAAGTCAGTCCAAAGGCACATGTTGATATACAAGCAGCTGCTCAAAAGTGGGTTGATTCAAGCATTTCAAAAACAGCCAATGTACCAACAGATTTTCCTTATGAAGATTTTAAAGATATCTATCTTTATGCCTATAAAAAAGGCTTAAAAGGCTGTACAACTTTCCGCTTTAACCCTGAAGTCTTCCAAGGCGTCCTTGTCAAAGAATCCGACCTTGAAAATACAACCTACCGCTTTACTTTAGAAGATGGTTCAATCGTTGAAGTAAAAGGTAATGAAATGATTGAGTATGATGGTGAAACACATACTGCTGCCAATTTATATGATGCCTTAAAAGAAGGCTATTACGGAAAATTTTAGGAGATTTAAATTATGAGCATCCCCATTGAGAAAAAAATTACAAGCTTCAGTATTTTAAAAGAAGATGATGCATCTACAGATAATATAAAAGCGAAAAAAAAGGATAAAAATCTAGAACATATGAGTGAGCGCATTAAACGCCCTGAATCACTGGAAGGTGAAACCTATAAAATTAAGCCACCACATGCAGAACATGCCCTTTATGTGACAATTAACGATATTGTATTAAATAAAGGTACAGACCATGAATCTCGTCGCCCATTTGAGATCTTTTTAAGCTCAAAAAATATGGAACACTTTCAGTGGACAATTGCACTAACTTTAATTATCTCTGCTGTCTTTCGAAAAGGTGGTGATATTACATTTTTAGTCGATGAACTAAGAAGTGTTTTTGATCCAAATGGCGGCTACTTTAAACGTGGCGGCAAATACGTGCCATCTTTAGTTGCAGAAATTGCTGATGTTATTGAACGTCATTTGAAAAAAATAGGCATCTTACCTGAAGATGACTTAAGTGATGAACAACGATTATTTATTGCATCCAAAAAAGAAGCCATAAATCAAAAAGAAGCAACCAATGATAGTCAAAGTGGCTTTCCACCAGAGTCTCAACTTTGCAATAAATGTTCTACTAAAGCAATGATTCTAATGGATGGTTGCCTTACCTGCCTAAGTTGTGGTTATTCGAAGTGTGGTTAGCCTAGCTAATTGCAATTAATTTAAAATTTTCTTTAACTAGGTTTCCGTTAGCTCGCCATTGATACGTATTAATTGTACTTGGCATTATCTTTTGATCTTTTTCTAAACAAACAGACAGTATATTTTCATTATTTATTTTAAAGGAGAAATAATGGAAACCTACTTGCTGAACTGGCTTAATCTTATTTTTTTCTATAACAAAATTAGTTTCTTTTAACTGATTAGAAATCCCCTCTCCTGTTGCTTTTAGGCGTGCTTCTTTCAATGTCCAAATCAAATAAAAATAGTATTGACAATCAGCCTCACTTAAACTGCTTAAAAAATCTACTTCAATTGCTGAGAAAAATTGTTTAGCAATAGCCAAAAAGGAGCGTTTAGGTGAAATAGTTTCTATATCAATGCCGATCTTTCCTTGATCTGTGATAGCGATTACAAGCCATTGACGACTATGGCTAATATTAAAATCAATCCTCTGATCATTTAAGATAAAGGGGCGGTTATTATCACCTTTTTGAAATTTTAATTTTTTTTTATCAATACCTAGATACTTTGATAGAATATCATAGCGTAACATCTGTGATAAGTTATGTTCTTTCTGTCTTTTGTTTGACTTAAATTGAGTTGTTTGAAATTGAAGTGGTATATCACTTACATCAACGTCATTGAACTTTAAACAATAAATATCAAGCATTAAAGATCTCTAAAGCGCTTAATAATTAAAGAAGTATTAATGCCACCAAAGGCAAAATTATTACTGATGATATAATCTGTATCAACTTCTCTTGGCTTATCCATAATATAATCTAAAGGTGCACATTCTGGGTCTGCTTCATTTAAATTAACCGTTGGTATAAATAAACCATCATGCATCATATCAATAGATAAGGCGGCTTCTATTGCGCCACAAGCACCTAAGGTATGACCAAAATAACCTTTTAAAGAACTAATCGCTACCTTCTCTGAAAATATCTGATAGGTTGCTTGCGATTCTGCTCTGTCTCCTTGCTCAGTTGCTGTACCATGAGCACAAATATAACCAATTTGATCTGGGGTAACATTCGCATCTATTAAAGCAAGCTCAATCGCTTTTTGCATCATTAAAGCACTGGGTTGTGTGATATGTTGTGCATCACAATTACTACCAAAACCTATAATTTCACCATAGATTTTTGCACCTCTTATCTTTGCATGTGACAGTTCTTCTAGAATTAAAGTTGCAGCACCTTCACCTAATACTAATCCATCACGATTTTTATCAAATGGGCTTGGTGTTAATTCAGGTGTATCATTTTTTAAGCTTGTTGCATATAAGGTATCAAAAATTGCAACTTGACTTGGACATAATTCCTCAGCACCACCTGCTAACATAATATCTGCTTTATTTGCTTGAATTGATTCATAAGCATAGCCAATGGCTTGAGAACCTGAAGTACAAGCACTTGAGGTTGGAATAATGCGTCCGGTAAGCCCAAAAAAAAGTGCAATATTAACCGCGCATGTATGGCTCATGAGTTTAACATAACTTGTCGCTGAAATATTTTTTACCGCACGCTCTGTTCTTATTCTTGATAAATCACTTAAAGGAATGGTACTACCTGAGCAAGAACCATAAGCAATACCACAACGACCATTAGATAAAAGATCTATATTATCAATTAGTTTAGCATCTTTGAGTGCACAATCTGCTGATACTGTTGCAAGTTGTGCGACACGGCCCATTGCCCGTGTTTGCTTACGCGTATAATGTTCAGGCAAGGCAAAATCAATTATTGGTGCACCAAGATTCGTATTTAAGCCTGAAATATCAGACCATTCAGGCATATTTCTAACGGCCGTTTTTTTTAAAAGCATATTATCTTTAATCTGCTCCCACTGATTACCTAAAGCCGTTACATTACCAATGCCTGTAATAACAACTCGTCTCATATCATACCGCCATTAATAGAGATCACTTGCCTTGTAATATAACTTGCCTGATCTGATGCTAAAAAAGCAATTAATTGGGCAACTTCTTGTGCTTTTCCCATACGTCTTAAAGGAATATGCTTCATGATCTCATCTTGATGTTCTAAGTCTTTGATCATATCTGTTTCAATTAGACCGGGCGCAACACAATTAACGGTAATTTTTCGTTTTGCTAATTCCATTGCCAATGCTTTGGTTGCGCCAATAATACCTGCTTTTGCTGCTGAATAATTAACTTGACCTCTGTTACCCATAATGCCTGAAACAGAAGCTACCGTAATAATTCTACCGCCTTCTCTTAGGCGTATCATCGGCATAACTAAAGGATGAATCACATGATAAAAACTATCAAGATTAGTATGAATAACAGCATCCCAGCTTTGACTATCCATTAAAGGAAAGGCATCATCACGTGTAATACCTGCATTGTTAACAATGCCATAAAAAGCACCATGCTGATTGACTGCTTTTGTTAAAACATCATCACACGCTAAACGATTGGCAATATCAAATGAGAGTAAATAACCATTACCACCAGCTACCCTAATTTGATCGAGCGTATCTTCTGCACCATCTAAATCACGATGATAATGACATGCAATATAAAATCCTCTCTTTGCAAGCTCAATTGCTGCTTGCTTGCCAATACCTTTTGATGCACCTGTGACTAGAAAAGAACGCATTTAAGTCAGTTATCCTTGTAGTATTTGATCTAATTGCTCATCCGTTGGTTCAATTGCACTGAGCTTTGCTGTTGCTACTTCCTTATCGTTAACTAAAATAGCACCATTAAACGAGCCAAGGGATGAGTCAATGTAAATTTTTTTTGCCATTATAGTTAAGTTTAAACCTGAAGTAAAATAAGGGATACTTGACTTAAATTGGCGAACACTTAATAAAAAACCTAAACGTGGTGATTGATCTTTATCTTTCCCTGACTGAAACTGTGCTAAAACTGCACTTGCTTGTGCCATCATTTCAATTCCGACCCAATGCCAAATACCATCAATAGCTTTATCATAAAATAAATGTTCAGGCGTAATTAGGCTTTGACAAGTTACTTGCTGATCATTCGCCTCTACTAGATAGTCAATTAAACGCATTGGCGCTTTATGTGGAATTAATGACGATAAACTGACCAACAGCATAACCAAGTTTTATCTATTAATTTTAACAGTTTAAACTTTAATTCGGATAATGTCATCTGACACTTCATTCACTCTTAACTTCAAGACTATTTTCTTGCACTCCTTCTTGAGTCTTCCTATACTGAAAAATCTAAGCAATAAGAAATACAAATAGGGTTGATCTATGTCGTCACAGGTTTACTCATTATTAAAAAATACTCGAAAAGATAAAGACTTATCTCTTGCTTTTGTCGCATCAAAAACAGGCATATCTGAAAGCACACTGCATGTAATTGAAACAGGTGAAATTGAAACACTGGATATTCCTAGCCATACCATCGAAGCGTATATCACTCGCTATGGCGAGTTTCTTGGTTTAAAAAAATTGCCAAACTATACACTACCGCCAAGACCTAGAGAGCGCTCAAACTTAACTGTACTTGACTATATGATTCGCCTTGCCATGATTATTATCATTTCGCTTTTAGTTTATCATGTATTTGTTTTAATCAAAACTAGCCTCCTAGTTGATTCAAAAGTATATAAAGTAAACACTGAAAACCAATCGATTGTAACAGATAAACCAAATGCTCATGATACTGGAGAAAAAACTAGCTTTATTGGTATTAAAAAAGAACAAAATTCACCTGAAAATCCTGTCAATCATAAAACTTTTGATGATGACCATATCCAAAAGCTTATCATGCCAAATACGCTTGATACAACTGATACAACAAAGAAAGACCAACCTGAAATTGAAAAAAATGATCAAAGCTTAACAACGACAACTGAGCTCAGTGAACCTTGGCAAGAAGCAATGCAAAATGCAATTGAAAACTCAAAAGCACTTAAACCTGATCATAATATATAAAATTAAAAACGAGAAAATACTTGACTACTCTATCTTTGGATTTTAAATTTGCTGGCTCCTTAATGATTGGTATTGAATCAACCTCTCTAACAAAATCTGATATTAAACGTATCAAAAACCAACAAGTTGGCGGCGTTATTTTATTTAATCGAAACTATCAATCTAAAGAACAGATAACCTTACTGTGTGAACAAATTCATCAAATCAAGCGTGATATTATTATTGGCGTTGATCAAGAAGGTGGTCGTGTTCAACGCCTAAATGATTCAGACTTTACAAAGCTTCAATCCCTCTACTCAATTGGTAAAAATTATAACAATAACAAACAAGAAACAATTAAAAAAATTACTGATCATGCTAAAATAATGGCATCTGAGTTAAAAGCATGTGGTATTGATCTTTGTTTTGCCCCTGTTATTGACCTTTATGATAAAAATAGTCCAATTATTGGTGAACGAGCTTTCTCTGATAATCCAGACACTGTCATTACCTTATCTAATTATTATATCCAAGCAATGCATCAAGTTGGTATTATACCTGTTATTAAGCACTTTCCAGGTCATGGCCAATTACACTATGATACTCACCTTGAAACAGTCACTGATTCACGCAGCTTAAATGAAATTGAGAAAACTGACTTAAAGCCATTTATTTATTATTTAATAAATTCTAATATCCCTGTTATGGCATCGCATATTTTACTACCCAAAGTGGATCAATCTATTACTTCTTTTTCATCATTTTGGCTTAAATCATATATCAAAGAAAAACATCAATATCATGGCTTAATTTTCTCTGACGACCTTGGCATGAAAGCAGCACTTAATGAAGCCAAAAAATTAAAACGCTCTTGTATTAGCCTTGCACTAGATAATGGTTGTGATATTGCAATTATTGGAAATAACTTTAATTTGATTGATGAATATCTTGCTTTTTAAGGTAATGTTTAAAAAATATTCAAATTAATTTCACTTAATGATACAATGCCGTCTTATGATAATTATTAATTACTACATGAGTATTAGATGTTATGTTTGATCAACTTTCAAATTTAATCAATGGGCTATCTAAAAGTCACCAAGACCTATACTACCTAATTAGTATTGGCGTTGTACTTTTATTAGTTATTGCGATTAATCTTATGATTCGCTTTATCCTAAAGCGATTAAATAAACGTGTGCACTTAACACATGAAAAACCTGAATGGTTGAGATTTTTTTATTTTTCAATTAATAAACCACTGCGCGTAATCATGTGGCTAATTGGTTTTTGGATCATTTTTGATTTAATTAATACCTGGTTAATGCTATCTGAGTCTATTGATACTGTTGCAAACCAAGCCTTAAGGGTTGGCATTATACTTTGTACAAGCTGGGCGTCATTTCGTTTTATCAAACATGCTAGAGCATTTGGTCGTTATAAAGCTAAACGTACTGATGGTGGCTATAGTGACTTTAGCATTGTAGAAAGCATCACAAAATTTGCACAAATTTTTGTTATTATTGCAACTGCCTTAACCATTATGGCGGCACTTAGTATACCAATTGCGGGTATTTTAACTTTAGGTACTGTTGGTACTGGTGTGGTTGCATTTGCCAATAAAAATGCCATTGAAAACTTCTTAGGTGGCTTTAGTATTTATTTAGATCGACCTTTTTCAATTGGTGACTGGATTTATACAACCGATGGTAAAATCGAAGGCACTGTTGAAGCTATTGGTTGGCGTTTAACTAAAATTCGTGCCTTCGATAAACGACTGATTTATGTGCCTAATGTTTTATTTCTCTCAGCTGCTGTTGTTAATGCATCTAGAATGAGTAATCGACGAATTTTACAATACATTGGCGTTCGTTATTGTGACTTTAAAAAAATCGATGCAATTATGCATGATATTCGTAACATGCTTAAAGAGTCTAATGATATCGATCAAACTTGCACAACTTTAGTTAATTTAATTAATGGTTCAACCAATGTTGGCTCAACAACTGAAGGCTGTTATGGCTCAAGCTCAATTAACTTTATGATCTATACTTTCACCAAAACTACCAATTGGGCACGCTTTCAAAATATCCAGGATAAAATCATGTTAACTATTGGTAAAATTATTGAATCACATCAAGCACAAATTGCTTTTTCTACAACAACCTTGGATATTCCAGCACCAACACTAGAAGCGCTGTCAGGGAAAGTACTTCGTTAAAAACTAACAACGCTTCTGTCATTAATTATTGATCTATCTATTTTAAATATTTCTCTGGTATTGGTTGTCAAAATTTGATAAGTTTTAAAGTTTAGGCCTATCGTAAAACCAGTTTGATAAAAACAGTCAGGGAGACTATATGAAACTGACGAATAAAAAGATAACTCTTAATACTATGCTTATAAGTGCCGCAATTGCGCTTTCAGCTTGTTCAAACAATCAAAGTGTTGAAAAAAACACAGACTCTAAATACGCGCCAAAAGATAAGGATACTTTTGTACGTGCTAATGGTGCCGAGCCAGAATCATTAGATCCAGCAAAAGCTCAAACAACAACAGCCTCTGCTATTTTATATGATTTATTTGAAGGACTTGTATCAGAGACTCAAACAAATCAACCAGCACCTGGTGTTGCAAAGTCTTGGAAAGTATCTAATGATGGAAAAACGTATACTTTTTACTTGCGTGATGATGCTAAATGGTCCAATGGAAAAGTAATAACTGCAGATGATTTTGTCTATAGTTTACGCCGTGCTGTGAATCCAAAAACAGCATCACCTATGGCTTATAAGCTTGGCGTAATTACTAATGCAAATGATATTATGGCATCAAAAAAGTCAGTTGAAACGCTTGGCGTTAAAGCAATCGATCTAAATACCTTAGAAATTAGCTTAAATGACCCAACTTATTATTTTTTAGGTATTATGGCTGACCCTGTTGCATATCCTGTTTATAAACCGAGTGTTGATCAATATGGACAAAGCGCGTTTCAACAAGGAAAACTTATTTCAAACGGTGCCTATAAACTTCAATCATGGGTCGTTAATGGTCATATCTTACTTGAAAAAAACCCTTACTATTGGGATGCTAAAGACGTCAAAATTGCCAAAGTTAAATTTTTACCAATCGTCAGTGAAACATCAGCTTTAAGTGCTTATGCTGCAGGAAACGTTGACTTTACTCAATATATTCCAGTTGATGGCTATCATAGGACTAAGACGGAATATGGTAATCAACTGCATACTGCACCACTACTTAGTATGACCTATGTTGACTTTAATATGACACAACCACCTTTTAAAGATAACTTAAAACTAAGAGAAGCCTTAAGCCTTGTCATTAACCGCAAACTAATTGCAGATAAGGTACTAAAACAAGGCCAAGAACCACTTTATGCTTATTTTCCAGCTGAAATTGATAATGGTGTTTATAATCATGTTAATTACCCATGGGCAACCTGGTCGATGGAAAAAAGAATTAAATTAGCTAAAAAGCTTTATGCTGAAGCAGGTTACTCTCGTCAGAATCCTTTAAAAATCTCCTATATTTATAATACTTCTGATAAAAATAGAAAAATTGCTGAAACACTAGCTGCCATGTGGCATAAGACTTTAGGAGTTGAAACTTCAATTGAGAACTCTGAATGGAAAGTCTTTTTATACACCAGACAAAATAAAGATTATCATGGCACAGCACGCGATGCTTGGGTTGCTGACTTTAATACCATTGATAACTTTGCGACTATGTGGATGTGTCATAACCCACAAAATAACTCTGGCTATTGTAATCCAAACTATGACCTTTTAATTAAAAAGGCTCAAAATACTGCTAATACAAAAGCACGTGAAGACTACTATCAGCAATCACAAGGTATCGTAATGAATGAATATAACATTATTCCTTTATTTTCTGATCAGATTGCACATTTAGTGAAACCTTACGTTACAGGCTATAATATGCAATCTAACCATTTGGATCATATATATGATAAATGGTTATCATTTCGTTATGAACCTACTAAACTATCTAAAAATGATCAAGCTTTAAAGACAAAACAAAATAATTCATAGCACATTTAAAGCTTTTATTTTTGCTCTTTTACTATCGATAAAATCTATATGGATATAGGTAATTGTGCCTATTGATAATAAATAAGGAGATTTACTTTTATGTTTGGTTATGCTTTAAAGCGAGCATTCGGCGCCATCCCAACGCTATTTATTGTCATTGTTATTGCTTTTTTAATGGTAAGACTAACACCCGGGAATCCATTTGCAGCAGAAAGGGCATTACCTGAGACGGTCATGAAAACTCTAATGCATCAATACAATCTTGATTTACCAATATACCAACAGTTTTGGCTATATATTAAGGAACTATTTTCTGGTAACTTAGGCATGTCTTATAAAAACCAAGGCATGAGTATTAGCCAAATGGTATTTCCCCAAGGTGGCCATGGTGGTTTTTTTGTCTCTGCTCAGCTCGGTTTTTTTAGCTTAATTTTAGCTTTTATTATTGGCACATTATTAGGCATCTGGGCTGCATTAACTAAAAAAACAAAATTTAGCTTTATTGACAATACAATCAGTGCTTTCGCTGTTTTCTTCATCTCAACACCTATTGTTGTAACAGCGCCTTTAGCCGTTTTAATTTTTGCTGTTAATTATCACTTATTACCCGCTAATGGTTGGGGAAATTGGAACCAAATGATTCTACCTGTCATGATTTTGGCCATTCCTTATGCCTCAATTATTGCACAAATTATGCGATCAAGCTTAGTTGAAACCTTACACTCGCCTTTTATTCGAACTGCAAAAGCAAAAGGTTTATCAACAAGACAGATTATTTTTAAACATGCGTTTAAGTCAGCGATTATGCCAGTTATTTCATTTTTAGGCCCCGCTGCTGCTGGTATCTTAACTGGCTCTGTTATTATTGAGCAAGTCTATACAATCCCTGGCATTGGTATTCAAATGGTACAAGGTGCAACAAACAGAGACTATAACCTTGTTCTTGCACTAACGATTATCTACAGCGCACTTGTAATTATTTTTAATTTAATTGTCGATATTATTTATGGGCTACTAGACCCTAAAATCAAATATTAAGGGATCTATTATGACTGAAAGCTATACACTAAAACAAAAGAAAAAACGTGGTGATTTTTTAATTAATGTTCATAAAGAACATCAAGAACAAATAACTAAAGGTCGAAGTCTTTATTATGATGCCTGGCTACGATTTAGAGAAAATAAAGTTGCAGTTTTTAGCTTAACTATTCTTTTTCTAATGGTATTAACTGTAATAATTGCACCTTGGTTTTCTCCTTATCACTTTGCTGATCAAGATTTAGGTGAAATATCCCTAGCACCATCGCAAAATCATATTTTTGGAACAGATACACTTGGGCGAGACTTATTTACACGAGTTATGATTGGTGGCCGCATCACCTTAGAAGTTGGTCTAATTGCAACGATTGTTAGTGTTTTAATTGGAACTGTTTATGGTGCGTTGGCTGGCTTTATGGGTGGTGCTATCGATCATATTATGATGCGTATTGTTGATATACTTTATGGCCTACCATTTCTATTTTTTGCCATTTTATTAATTACACTTTTTGGTCGAAACTTTGTCTTAGTTTTTATTGCTATTGGTGCTGTTTCTTGGCTTGATATGGCACGCGTTGTTCGAGGCCAAACTTTAAGTTTAAAATCAAAAGAATTTATAGAAGCAGCTTATGTTTCAGGTGTTAGTCGTACAATGATTGTCTTTCGACATATCGTTAGAAATTTAATTGGCATTGTTGCAGTCTATATTACATTAACCGTACCGCTTGTAATTATGACAGCAACGTTTTTAAGCTTTCTAGGTTTAGGTATTCAACCACCAATGACTGACTGGGGCGGTTTAATTAGTGATGGGGTTCTAACCATTCAATTTAACTACTGGTGGCAACTTGTTATCCCATCTTTATTTCTAACTTTAACACTTCTATGCTTTAATTTTGTTGGCAATGGTATGCGCGAAGCACTCGATCCACGTGAACACCGATAAAAAAGGAGACTAACATGAGTGACGCATTATTAGATGTTCAAAACTTAAGCGTTAATTTTAAGACACAAGATGGTCTAATCTGTGCAGTTAATCATATTAACTTTCAGTTATATGAAGGAGAAACATTAGGCATTGTTGGTGAATCAGGTTCAGGGAAAAGTCAAACAGTTCTCGCTTTAATGGGCATTTTAGCCAATAATGCTAAAGTTCAAGGATCAATCAAATTTAATCAACAAGAGCTCATTGGTCTAAATAAACATCAATTTAATCAAATTCGTGGCAATGAAATTGCAATGATCTTTCAAGATCCCATGAGTTCATTAAATCCATATTTAAAAATTGAAGAACAACTAACAGAAGTATTAAAACTACATAAAGGTATTTCAAAAAAAGAAGCGTATCAACAGTCACTTGACATGCTAGATGCCGTTCATATTCCAGATGCTAAAAATAGAATCAAACTTTACCCACATGAATTTTCAGGTGGTATGCGCCAACGCGTGATGATCGCAATGGCATTACTTTGTAAACCAAAGTTATTAATTGCTGATGAACCAACAACAGCACTTGATGTAACCGTTCAAGCACAAATTCTTGACCTATTACGCCAACTACAAAAAGAGTTTCAAATGGCAACGATTTTTATCACTCATGATATCGGTGTTGTTGCAGGTATTTGCAATCGAGTAATGGTGATGTATGCAGGCTCTCTCATTGAAAGTGCTCAAGTTAATGAATTATTCAATAATTTTAAACACCCTTATACTGAAGGTTTAATGAAAGCAACACCACGAGTTGATGTTAAAAAGCCTTCCCTTTATGCCATTGATGGTGAGCCGCCTGATTTATCTAATCTTCCAGTTGGTTGTGCTTTTTCTAGTCGTTGTAATTATGTTAAAGCACATTGTTTAGAGAAAAAGCCTTCACTTGAAATGATTAATCATCATCACAAAGCAGCATGCTTTATTCAACTACAGGAGCGCTTATGAGTCATACATTAGAAATAAATAAGCAAAAACCCCCTATTCTTTCAATTAAAGACTTAAAGGTTCATTTTCCAATTAAGCGTAACTACCCTTGGCAAAAAAAATCATTTGTTAAAGCGGTTAATGGCGTATCATTTGACGTCTATCAAGGTGAAACGATTGGACTAGTCGGTGAGTCCGGTTGTGGTAAATCAACGTTATTACGTGCACTGATTGGTTTAATTGCACCTATAAGTCAAGGCAGTATTCTATATAACAGTCAAAATCTAGCAGCGTTTAAACCAACAGATGCAAACTGGCAGAAAATAAGAGAAGATATTCAAATGATCTTTCAAGATCCATTTGCTTCTTTAAATCCTAGAATGACTGTTGGTAATATTATTGCTGAACCATTACGCATTCATAAGCCACATTTATCAAAAAAAGAAAGAAAAGAACGTGTCATTGAAATGATGCAACTTGTTGGTTTATCAACTAATTTTATTAATCGCTATCCACATCAGTTCTCAGGTGGTCAGTGTCAGCGAGTTGGTATTGCGCGCGCTTTAATTATAAAACCTAAGATTCTACTTTGTGATGAACCTGTCTCAGCGCTTGATGTTTCCATTCAAGCACAAGTGGTTAATCTATTAAAAAAGCTACAAGAAGAGCTTAAACTTACGATTATATTTGTTGCGCATAATTTAAGTGTTGTAAAACATATATCAGATAAGATTGTTGTGATGTATTTAGGAAAAGTAATGGAAGTGGGCAATACAAATGATCTATGTGATCACCCCCAACACCCTTATACAAAAGCTTTATTATCAGCAGTCCCCTTACCTGATCCTCTCCTTGAAAGAAATAAAAAAGTACAAATATTAGAAGGCGACTTACCCTCACCGATTAACCCACCTTCAGGCTGTGTCTTTAGTACGCGATGCCCTATGGCTCGTGATATTTGCCAAATTAATATCCCCCCTTTAAAACATGCACAAAATAATTTAGCTGCTTGTGTTAGGCTATAACAAGCCAAGTTAAAATTGTGATGCCAAGGGGAGCTACTCTAATTAAAATCTTAATTATGTGTTTTTGCATCAAGTAAGATTGCTAACTGAATACATGGTTCATCCGTTCGGTTGCTCCAGGCATGATTTGTCCCAGACTGTATCACTATATCACCAGGTTTTAATAGTGTTTCACAATCTTCCATAATCAGATACAACTCACCAGATAAGATGATAATATAATCTAGAGTTTCTGTTTTATGCATCAATGGATGAGGTTGCCCTGGTTGCTCTGGAAAGTATTTTTTCGTCTGGGTATCTGGTGGAATATAGACATAACGAAACAAGGATCCATTCTTATGAAGCTTTGGAAAAAACTCATCAAAAATCTCAGCTGGCTTTTCTAACGTTGCTGGCATACCATCAGTAGCCCATGGATCTGAGACGATAAAGCCAGCGTCATTTTCCATGACATGTGAAACTTGTTGATCTTCAATGATCGTTGCCACACCATTACGATGTCCTGTTACAACTCGTCTAGGTATTTTAGGTATATTATTCATTGATTTGTTCTCCTATTGATTTTTGCTAATTATATACGATAAAAGCAGTTAAAAGACTCATAATACCAACTGTTTCATTTTGTTATATCCCACTTTATTTTTTATACTTATTAGAGCCTGTTCTACGGTTTAGATGTAAATTATATCACTTTGAATGGCCATATATAATAAACTATAATGAACAACACTGTTTTTATATAGAAACAATATTAAGGAAAAGTAAAAATATTATGGGAAAAGGCTATAAATTAAACATAATTATCTTAACAACAATTATGGCAGGGTTTACTCAAGCAGGACTTGTTTTGTATACACCGGCATTTTTAGACATGTCTCAATCATTGAATATAAGCTCTTCTTTAATTAAAACAACATTAACAGGGTATTTATTTGGATTTGGAATCTCACAACTTATCTATGGTCCTTTATCTGATAGATCAGGAAGAAAGAATTTATTGTTAATTGGAATGTTCATATTTAGTTTAGGGTGCTTATGGAGTATTTTTTCTAGTAGCTATTTATCTCTTTTACTATCAAGAGTCTTACAAGGTATTGGAGCTGGGTCTTGTATGACTTTAAGTCGAACAATTTTAAGAGACTCCTTTAGTGGAAAAGAGTACTTTAAGGTTGCTTCTTATCTGTCATCAGGGTTTGCAGTTGGTCTTGGTATAACACCCGTAATTGGTGGTCATCTCCTGGACTACTTTCCATGGCAGTCAGAATTTATCTTTTTATTTATATGCGGGGTATCACTCTTATTAGCTTTTTGGAAATTTTTACCTGAAACGCATCAAGTTTCTAAGGATCAAGTTCCTTTTAGTATTTTTGTTAAAACAATATTCACTCATTTTTCCCATATTTTAAAAAATAAGTATTTTAATCTTTATCTTTTAGGTGGTGTCGCTGCTTATGGCGTAGTGATTGCTTATAGTACAATGGCTCCATTTTTAATTCAGAAGACACTTGGATTTAGTGCTTCGTTTTATGGATGGTTAACATTATTTATAGCGATTGCTTATTACTTAGGAACGTTAACTAGTAGAAAACTAGTTATGAAACTAGGACATAAAATAATTATTCAAGCAGGTGTTATTCTAATTTTATTATCGGGTATATTCTTAATAATTTCAGGTGCTGTTTTTGGTTTTTTTAATATTTATGTCGTAATGATTCCACTTCTGATTGCAACATATGGACAAGCACTTATTTGGTCAAACTGTATTGCAGGGGCATTAAATGATTTACCACATATTGCTGGTACGGCTTCTTCTTTGTTCAGTTGCTTACAAATGATACTAGCAACCATTCTTTCCGGCATTATTGCTATTCCTCATGAAAAAAATCAAATACCAATATCACTTGTTGTTTTAATATTGGGTGTGATTACCTGGATTATTTTTAACTTAGGTGTTTTTAAAAAATCAAAAACATAGTATAAACTAACTGCCATTTAACTAGAAAGCCTAAGTTTAAGCTAAATGATGAGCTTTCATAATTTATCCAGTGTGGTTTTATTTTTTAGATTTAATATATACTTCACCCCACTGTTTTAATTGTTCTAATATGGGTTTTAGTTTTTGACCCATGGGTGTTAATGAGTACTCAACTTTTGGTGGGACTTGATGATATACCTTTCTATTAACTATCCCTAAATCTTCTAATTCTCTTAGTTGTAACGTCAACATGCGCCTTGTAATACCTTCAATAGATCTTAACAGTTCATTAAATCTAACAGTATTATCTAATAATCGAAATAGGATGACACACTTCCACTTACCACCAACAATTGATGAGGCAATTTCTATCGGGCAATTAATCAAACTATCATCATCTTTTATTTTCATAGTTACATTATAGATACTAAGTATCAAAATTGTACGTACTTGTAATAATATAACCAATGATTATAATGTGCAAGTCGTTACTTAAACAATAATAATAAAGTAGGGGGTAATTATGAAATATGACACTTTGATTATTGGCGGTTCATCTGGAATAGGATTAGCAAGTGCCTATAAACTGAAAGATAGAAAATTAAACGTATTAATTGCATCAAAAAACGCTGAAAGTAAACATCATTTACAAGATGCTGGCTTTGGTTTAATCAATTTAGATTTAACCAAATGTGAAGATATAAAAAATGTATTAAAGCAAAATCTCCTGGACTAACAAATACTAGCTTTTATGATACGCTCGATAATAAAAAAGAACTGTTTGAGTCAATGAAAGAAAGTGTGCCACTTAAAAGAATTGCAGAGCCTGATGAAATTGCTGATGCTATCATTCTTGCTGTTTTAAATCCAAATATAACAGGATCAATTATTAATATTGATGGTGGTGCTTATTTATAGCGCATCTATAATCAAACTCTTAAAAAACAGCTTGGCTTGCTTGTGACTTTAAAACAGAGAAATCAACCTGATTATTCTTAATCGGTGGGCAATAGAAAAAGGCTGTATATAAAATATCTGAAAACTCAAACACCCCATCGGTAATATCATCTTCATTGCCTGCCATACGATTAAATTGTGCATCAAAAGGATAAAAAGAATGTGCAAAAGATGAAAACATCAAACCACCTTCAAGACCTGATGCCGTTTCTTTAACCCATGGCATAGAACGTCGCCAAATCGTTGCTTGAGGATCAAAACTTTCCTGTGCTGTTCGACTGACATGTGCCTTATCTAGATTATCCTCAAACTCATGATTATCTTCTAATGATCGACCAATGAGTGCTTCTTTCTCTTGATTGGTTAGCTTGTTATAATGATTAAAATTATGCTGCCACTTTTGTAAGCTCCAGAAGCTTTCACCATTATCATTAATTGCTGTTGTAATAATTTCATCACCTTGCGGGTTTTCTGTGCCATCTTCAAACCCATCTAGCCCATGGTTAACTGTTTGATCATCTTTTTTAGTAAATTTATGCGTAACACCTTGTACTATATCTTTTAGTATGAAGGCATCAGCTACACCTTTAATTAAATAATTTACTCGATGAAATAAATTGCCCATATCATTTGACTTAACCCATAGAGCTAAATCATAGCCTTTTTCTTCAGGTGCAAGCTCTTTTTGATTAGCCTTTGCTTTATAAGGATGATAAAAAACACTTGAAGAACCTTCCATTAAAGCTTCACCTAAGCCCAAAATAACCGTTTGGCCATCTATGTTTTCTTTTAGAAAGAAAAGCACTTGTGATAACTTTGTTTTTTCTTTTAATGAAAAGATTAAATAATAGGCACTTGAAGTTAATTCTTCTGTAATACCAAATTGATAGTCATTTTTTTTATCTAACATCACGTTATAAATTCCGTTAAGCTTAATTACGTTTATAAATTATAAATATTGATAGAATATCTTTACAATGCGATCTTGTAACTTTCTTGATTTTGAACGCTGAGATTCTTGTAAGCCATTAATTAAAATTGAAAAAGATAGTCGATGTGTCTGTTTTGTTAAGATATAACCAGATAATGTGGAACTTCCATTGAGTGTCCCTGTTTTAGCGTGCACTCGACCTAGCATTCCATTTTGATTCATACGATAAGCGATCGTCCCTGTTTTACCTGATGTTGGAAGTAGGCGATAAAACTCTTTACCAATAGGTGAATAATAGGCTTTTGTTAAGACACTAACCATAAATTGAGGTGTGGTTAAATCTAATACTGATAAACCTGAACCATCTTCTAATTGTAATTGATCAACATCAACTTTAAGCTTTGATTTTAAAACAGAGCGAATAGCAGTCGTACCTGATTTAACCGTTCCCTTACCATAAAGTTTTAAACCAACACTTCGCATGAGTGTTTCAGCATATAAATTATCAGAATGAAATAATACTCGCTCAAGTAAATCTTTTAATGCGTCAGATTGAACTTCTGCAACCTTATCCAACCCTTTTGGTAAATTTGAAAAAGAAACAGCGCCTATTAGAGATAGGCCTGCTGATTTAAAAAATGATGGCATACTTTCTTTCATTTTTAATGCTGGATTCTTTACAGCAAAACTAAACTGCCATTCTTTTTGATCAGGTAAGCATCCCTTTAAATCAACCTGATTATCAAAGCTAATCACAGGGTTAAACTGGCATTTTTTTAACTCACTATAATTTGCTAACCACGTTTGATTATCAATGTTCATAAACTGTGTATTGGTAATGCGTTTAACTGATGTTTGCTTACCATTTTTTACTAAATTAACCACAAAACAATTACGATTTAGATTAAGTGTCGAAACAGGTGGCGCATAGCAATAATTCATATCCGTATAACCCCAACCAATTGGGTAATATGGCCCACTAAAATCATTAGCAACTAAATAAACATTACCTTTAACTGTTTGAATGCCTAAATTCTTTAATCGAGAAATCAAGCTAATTAGACGAGAAGAAGTTAATTGTGGATCCCCTGAAAACTGAATATAGACATCACCTTGGTATTGATTATTTTTTATTTTCCTCTTATCTAAGTAGATTTGCGTTTTATAACGATAATCTGTTGGTAAACTAAATAATGTTGCAATTGCAGTAAAAATCTTATTATTACTTGCTGGAATAAAGCTTTGATCACCTTGATATTGATATAACATGTCACCTGATCTTGTTCGCTCAACTGCAATACCAAGATGAATATTTTCTAAATTGAGCTTTTTAACTTCTGCCTGAATTTTATTATTTAAAAAGCTTGAACTAACCGCAAATGAGAGGCTTGCTTGCATATATAGAATAATCGCAACAAATGATAAAATCCCTAATCTTTTATATCTCAAAATCTAAGTTCCCAGTCTTAATTTTTTATTCATAATGTTATTTTAGGATAGCAAAATCACACCGAAAAGGACAATGATCTTAGTTACGGTTTTTTGAGGGTTGAGTTTGGTGATGAGAGTGGGTATGATCGAAGATCGGTCTATATGGATATTAATTTATAAAACACCAGAGCTTGATGAACTTAGCACTAAGACAAGAAGAAAATAAAAGTAATTTAGATTTAGCTAACTCTTTACGAGAAATGCCACTTCAAGATACATTAAATAATATTTTGCCCTATTTAGAAAAAGTCAAAATTTCTCGATTGGCAGATATTACACACCTAGATGAAATAGGTGTACCTGTCTATCTTGCTATTAGACCATTAGCCAAATCATTATCTGTTTCTCAAGGGAAAGGCCTATCTAAATTAGAGGCTCAAATTAGTGCTTATATGGAATCAATTGAAGTTTATTTCTCAGAAGAAGTACTAGCTGATATTAAAAATAAGTCAGCAACTGAAAATCAGCTATTTATAGACCCAAATCAATTAACAAATGAAATTATTTTCCATAAAAATCATTTGTTCAACTGGTGCAAAGTAAGAAGCTTCATTAGTCAAAAATCTTATTATGTTCCATTAGAATTCTTATCTATTGATACAACAAATCCTCATGTTACTCTACTTGGTAGTAATACAACAGGCCTTGCCTCAGGCAATACAAAAAAAGAAGCACTTGTACATAGTCTATTAGAAACCATTGAACGAAAATATATACAACATACATTTAGTGAAGTTAGATTAGATGCTAAAAACAAACTATATGATATTTTATCCTACCAACATATCGTTAAAATAGTTTATTACAATAACCCCTTAAACATACCGATCTTTGGTTGCTTTTTGAAAAATAAGAACTCCTTAGAAAGCCAAGCTATGTTTTGTGGTTATGGCTGTCACTTAAATAAATCAGTTGCACTTAATCGCGCTATTACCGAAGCAATACAAGCAAAACTAACGCTTATTGCTGGATCAAGAGACGACATTATCCACCATCAATACAATGAACACTTAGAAACAAAACTACCTACTTCTGATACCAGCATTCAACTAAGCCAAGTTGAGCAACTTCAAGCTCATACCGTAAGTGATGCATTATTATGCATTAAAAACATTCTAAAAAAACATAACTTAGATTCACTTTTATATGTCTACCATCAAGAAAATCTATGCTTTTTAAAAACAATATTAATTGATCAAAAAGTTATACCATAATGAAACAGACAAAACAAAAAGTTATAATCTACGCTGAAACAAGCATTAATAAAAAGACGATACATTCAATTATACCAAATGCTTTAATTAAACCATCTATAAAAGCAGGAGACTTAATTCAAGCGATTAATCATCAATATAATGTAGCAATTATTATTGATGGAAATTTTAACTTTACACGCTCAATCTGGCATAAAGAAATTTTATGGGCAATGACTCAAGGAGTAAAGGTTATTGGGTGCTCTTCAATGGGCGCATTAAGAGCCGCAGAATTAGATCAGTTTGGTATGATTGGTTCAGGTTATGTATATTCGCTTTATAAAAATAATATTACATCTGATGACAGTGAAGTTGCTGTTAATTACTCTATAACATCAAAAGGAATTCAGTCAAGCATTCCCTTTGTTAATATTCGATATACACTTGAACACTTATTAAATAAACACTTTATTAATAAAACAGAACAAAACAATATCACAAAATTAACAAAAAATATCTTTTATAAAAAAAGAACATGGGCTGAAATTAAAGTTGCACTTCCTGAAAAACTCTATCATTTACTAAAAGATCACTATATTGATATTAAATATATTGATGCGCTTCACTGCTTACACAATTATAAATTGTATGCCAATTTTACCCTAGAAAGCAAACTTACAAACTTTTCTAAAACACTTTTTCTAAAAAAATTAATTGCTGAACAAAAAAATATTCACGAATTTGAAACTATAAAAGAAAAATTAGAAACTCAAAAAATTTACATAAATCATACTCTACTACCAAATAATAATCGTTTGATTGAGTTTCAAAAGCTAACTGGCTTTGATCATAAACTAAGCATTAATGCACTCAATCTAAGCCTAAATGCAACCGTCACACTGACAGAAGAAGGGCTTAAACAAAACTTAAAGCAATTTAGAATAAAATATCAATTAGTCAAAGGAGAAATTTTTAAACGGTGGTGTTGTAACAAAAAACTTAACTTTGATCTACTTGAGCAAACATTTAGTGATTATTTTACTTTAAAACGTCTACTTAATTAATCATTTATAAAATAAGGATTTTTATGCTTAAAACAGCACAATATATTCTGCTTAACTGCCTTAGACATCCAAGTATTATGTACTTTTTTATTCTACCAATTTATGTTCCTATTAGAACGCTAGCAGAGTATATCAACCAATACCAAGCTGTATTTCAAAATACAGCTAGTCGATTTTCTTTTTTTATTTCAAGCGTTCTTATTGGGGCATTTGTAAGTATTATTATTTATTTTGTGATTAGTTCAATTGTGAATTCTTATAGAAAGGATAAAAGTGACCAGGCCATTACAAGTATTGGCTTTCTATGTCCTATCTTATTATTAATAACAACTTACCTACTTTTAAATGATCATATCCAAATTGAAGTTAAATATGGTGTGATGGGGGTTCATTTTTTTCTCATTCGTTACTTAACAAACTATGTTGTATTAAAAACAAAAACATTCAAGATGAAACAAATTGCTGATGATCAAATGTCCATGGCAAATAATATTATCCATCTTAATATTAATTTTCTTGGCATTATTACCAATGCTTTATTTGTAGTTTTTTTAGCAAAAAACTTAACTCTTCTCTTTTTAGAAACAATGCTTATTATTGGTTGTATTTATTTCTATATTGGTTACTTTAAACATATCAAAGTAGAATCGCTTAAGTCTTTAATACTTCCAGTCTGCATTTTTTTTATCGGTATAAGTCTATCATCTTTAATAAGCTTTATTATGCTTTTATCACCAATGACGGTCTATTTATCAATTATCACCATGTTTATCTACTTAACTTTAAAGTTACTTAAAAAAACAAATTCTTCTCATGTATATCAATATATTACTGGAAGCTTTAATTATGCCTGTTTATTATTTCCAATTATTTCTTCTTTAATTATCTTCTTACTCCATGGGCATAAAACTCAACAAGTTTACAAATTTATCTACTCATTTGAGGCGCCTATATCAGCAGTTGTTGCTATTTTTTTCACCATTCTTTTAACCAAGAAAAAAATTAAAACAGATGATTACTCATTAACTAAAAATACTTTTTTTTATGGTTTTATTTCTATCTCAAATTTATGTCTAATCTGGATATTAACCTGTGATCAGTATTTTATTTTTATCATTACTTGCAGCCTATTCTTTTTATCTTATAGCCTTATCGAATACGTTATACAATTTAATCTAATTCAAATACTACTGAATAATCAATATGATACAAAAACAACGACTCTATTTAACATTTATTTCACCCTTATTGTTATGGGGATTACACCAGTTATTTTTTTATTTTTTCAAAACCTAATAACTCAAATATTACATTATGATTTTTATCAGGCCCTACCAATTGGCATGAGCTTATTATTTCTGCTTTCTTTTATCATTAACTTATTTGGCATGAGATTTTTAGCGCCAAATACTTCAAGATCAACACTTAGCTTAAACAGCTAAGCTTTTTATATTTTATAATAATACTCTTTTTTGTCTTTTATCCATCCAATGATATAATACTCCCTGAGGATAAGGACATAATTATAGGCACAAACTAGATGTTTGAGGATATCGTTGTAACTTGTGAAACTATGAATATCAAAGCCAATTAAAACTGAATTTTAAAGCACAAATGCGCCTGAAAAAAACTTTGATCTTTGAGGCATTGATAATTTATAACCATCATTTATAAAAGAGTTTTTTTGAGCTTTAAAATCATTATCTAAATTTATTATTTCTTTTAATAAAGTTACTTGACTCTGTTTGCTGGCAGAACTAACTCTATCTGTTATTATATCTAAGTTTAATGTCTGTGATACTTGATGAAACGTTGTATTTTCAGAAAAATTTAATTTGTTAATACTCTCTTTATATACTTCAAAAAGTTTTTTAATTTTTAAAGAAAATTCCGTTAAGTTTATTATTTTTTCTGGTTTATAAGATGCTGTATGAACTGGGATACTAAAATAATAATTTCTATTATCTAATTTAGAAAAAATTGCTGGAACCATTATGAAAGGAAAAGTATCTGCTTTATAAATATCATTAAATATATAATGCAAGTCATTTATTGGTAACGATTCATTATTACATGCCAAAGTATATGACGGCTTATATTCGCATGCCATTTTATACATATCAACAATGATGTTATTAATGTAAGAGCTATTCATCATACTAGAATAAAATCTTTTAATATGAGATAAAATTAAATTATAATATTCACTATTAATTGAAAATGCTTCTCTATCTAAAAAATAGCTAATTATATAATTTAATATTTTTATTGAATATACGTCTCTTTGCTCTTGTAATTTTTTATGCAGCTCCATAGGAAAAGCTAAAAATTCAGCTCTCCACTCGCTATCGTAACCTTTACAAATTTCCCTGAAAAGAAAAAAATTATCTTCGTTAATTGCATATTGGTCTATATTATGATTTAAAAATTTGCTAATTTCGCTATATTTTGCAGTATTACCAAAATTACCTATTAGAATCGGAGATCTTGTGCCTGCACATATAGAAATATTTTTAAATGCATTCTTAATATAATTACCACTCAAAAATGATGCTATATATATTAAATTACCAGGAGCCAAAACACTTTTTGTAATGATACAGTCATCAATTTTCAAAAACATTTCAAACGTCTTTTTTAAAAAAATGCTAAATGGAATATTCTCAGAAACCTTTTTACCATCAGGTGTATAGAAATACTTTTCATCACAAATAATCTGTCCATAGGCATAACTATATTTCTCAAACGTATAACGCTCAATACCTGGGTAATCAGCTAATAATTGATAAAACGGCTCATTAACTGCCCTAATTAGGTCCTTACAATCAGCCCAACTTAGCTTCTCTATCCCCATGTACCAACCTTAATAAACTTAATTTACTTTATTCTAATTAAGTTAAGGATTAATTTGAATATCAATGTATTAATAATTTTTCAAAAAATATGGATAATTTTTATTGCCATACTTTTTTATGGTGTTACAATGAAAAACATCAAGACAAGGAACAAGAAAAAACGGAAGATAAATTACATAGTTAAAGCCTATTTTGATCATTTGTTTTTTAATAATATTTATTAATTTTTAGGTTTTGAATCATTGAAAATTATTTTTTGTTGTTTACGTAAAGGATTACTGTAACGCACAAGATTGAATAAAAGTTTCGGGAGTAAGTGCCAATAAACGCCTATGTCCATCCTCAAGAGTTTATGGTTATCACTTCCTAGTAGTCGAAACATTCCCCCATGCTTCTCGACTACTAAAAATTATCATATCTTTTTTAGATATGAAATGAGTTCCATCCTGGCATCGGCATCCTCTCTCTCTATTGCCGGTGCCCCAAAGGGGAAAAGAACAAAACGATTTTAAGTTGGGAATAAAGGGTTAACTTAAATTTAAAAAACTTAAAACACCCTTTATGCCCGTGTAGCCGGAACGGTCATGGTGAAAACCGGCTACAAAACTGCACTTATACAGATTTATCGTTTTGATCTATTTAGCATCCTCTCTCTTTTAAAATAGATACGTAACTTACTTGTTAAATATAAGACTCTCTAATTACCGGATTATGAATCATTCCAAAGCCAATTGCAAGAAAGTTTTAAAAAAAACGTTGAAAACAATATATTTAAAAGCAAAAGCAGTACATAACCTATATTTATTTAATAAACTGACTCACATAACGATCAAATGCCGTTGAGAAGTTATAGATTTCCTTATTAGAGAAAGCTCTTGTCTTTGATTCCATTAAGCCACTATCTCTCATTTGAGTAAAAAAGTTACGTTTAGCTAAAGCTGGCTTAATATTATTTTTATCATAGACTCTACCATAAGATGTAATCACATAAGCACCTTTTTCAATAACATCATTGGCTAATGGAATATCAGATGTAATAACAAGATCATTTTTTTCTACCTGTTCGACAATATAGTTATCTGCAACATCAAAACCTTTACTGACCACTTTTGATTGAATAAATTTTGAATCTGGGTGGTTAAGGATCTTATTTGCAACTAAAATTGTTAAGATTTTTCGATTAATTGCAGCTTTAAAAACAACCTCTTTAATTGCTTTAGGGCAGGCATCCGCATCAATAAATATTTTAAACATTTGCAGCAACTTTTGTCATGACAAAACTTTTATACCCAATATAAAAATAATTTTTAATCATTAATTTTTAACACCTAGCTCACGTAATCTTTCATTTAAAAAATCAGCCGCTGTTGGATAACGATCAGATAAATAGACATCTGCTTTTGCATGCATAAAGCAAGGCGTTGATAAGCGATCTGTGCCTTTAGCTTCATCTTCTGGTTTAACCACTCGATGCTTTGTTGCAATATATTCACCTTGTGTCATCTCTTGTAACATATCACCAATATTAATAATAATCGCATTTTCAGGTGCTGGCACCTCATACCATGTTTGATCGTGGTGTGAAAAAACCTCTAAACCTGGCGCTGAGGCAGCAGGCAATAAGGTAATTAAATTAATATCTTCATGGGCTGCAGCACGAATAGCACCCTCTTCTTCATTACCTTCAAGCTGAGGATAATGTAATATTCTTAATAAAGTTCTTTCATAAGATAGGGTATCAACTAAAGCACTCGGTAGACTTTGATGTACGTTAGGATCCATATGATCATCAATCCATTGAAGTAATGTTTTACCCAAATCAAACATCTGGGTAAATAACTCTTCAGCTTTTTTTGAAACTTCTTTAGGGTAACGCCCCCATGGAAAATAAAGATGATAGTAATGCTTAATGTCCTTAACAGTCTCACCTTTAGCAACTTCTGAGACATCCATTGGAAAGTAACCATCTTGTCTTTCTTTATCAAAGTGATATTGCTTTACGGCATCACTATTAAAAAACGCTCGCCACTCAGCATAAATATCTTCAATTAATTGCCAATTAAGCGGATGTGTTTTTAAAACAGCAAAACCTGTCTCTTTTAATGATTTTGCAAAAATTTCAGATGCATTTGGATCAAAATAATCAACCGTTAAAATATTCATTTATCATCACCTTTTTTATTTTAATAAAATAAATAGACATAAACATAGGGTAGTAAAAAGCTTGTTACAATCCCGCTTATAAAACCAAATAAGTGCCCTTCCCAAGAAACTTTTTTCTCTTTTGATGGCAACATGCTAAAAACTAAATATCCCAATTGCAAAGCACAAACAATAGCAATAGCAACTGTTCGAAGATTCGGGTAAATAAATGCATTGGTTAATAAAAATGACCAATAACCCATAATTAATGCTGAAGCACCAATATGAATGGCACGTCGCCCAAATAGCCAAGTTAATAAACCACTTAATAATATAATCATTAATGATGCAAATAAAAAAATAGCTTTACCATAAAACATCATAAATCCACCTAAAACAATAAACATCAAAGAGTTAGCGAAAAGGTGTGAAAAATCACCATGTAAAAATGGTGAAAAAATAATTCCAAATAAACCGCGTGGATTTCTTGGAATAATACCCAAATAGTTTAAGCGGTGCTTTAGTTGAATATTAATGATATGTACAATATAAAAAATAAGGCACAGTTGAAATACAAAGGGTAAATAGACCCAAATAAAGTTATTAATTTCTTCGCTAGACATAGTGCCTCACACTTAAATTTACTATTTATATTTATTACTTATTTAAAAGAAGCAAATGATTCTAACAAATTACTGATTAATTGGCTATATCCTAGATTTTTTTAAATCTGAATTGATTAGAGAAGCATTTTCAGCTTTAATGATGTAACTAAACGATTGCAGGGGTGTGAAATATCACATTTTATGATATTTCTCTGAGATTTTACCCTTATGACCTGATCTAGATAATACTAGCGTAGGCAGCCAATAAGTATATTTTAACTGTTTTTTATTTACATTAAATATATAAGCTGCCTTTCGTTACTTAACAAAAAAGGCAATGAAATATGTTAGATAAAAAGCAGTTATTCAATAACCTTCAAGCAATTAAGAACCAATCACCCATCGTTCATAATATCACAAACCAAGTGGTGATGAATTTTACTGCTAATGTATTGCTTGCTTTAAGGGCTTCTCCCATTATGGCGCATGCCAAAGAAGAAATAGCAGAAATTATCAATCTTTCAAAAGCACTTCTCTTAAATATTGGCACCTTAGATCATACGCTCATTGATTGCATGCACTTAGCACAAAAGCACGCCAATGATAAAAAAATTCCAATTGTGCTTGATCCTGTTGGTGCTGGTGCAAGTCTGTTTCGCACATAAAGTGCAAAAGACTTATTAAAAAAAGGCATTACTGTATTAAAGGGTAATGCTAATGAAATTCTTGCTCTTGCTGACTTTCAAAGTAATAGCCAAGGCATCAATAGCAACATAAATAACATTGAAGCACTTCAAGCTGCTAAAAAGATTAGTAATAAATATCAATGTATTGTTGCTATTAGCGGCAAAAATGATTATATCGTTGGCAAAAACAAGCTATTAACACTTAAAAATGGTGACCCCATAATGCAATCTGTTACAGGCACAGGCTGTATTGGTGGTTCTGTTATTGCTGCATTTCTAGCTATTAATAACAATAGCTTTGATGCAACAGCTTATGCCATGGCAACTTTATCTTTAGCCGGTGAAATTACAGCTAAAAAAGCAAGCAGTCCTGGCAGCTTTATTAATCATTTTCTTGATGAACTTTATCACTTAAGTGAAAATGACCTATCAGGTATTTGTTATGAATAAATCAATCTTTCCCTTATATCTAATTACCGCAAACTGCCTTGGTAAAGACTTTGAAAAGAAAATCATATTAGCCATAAAAGGAGGCGTTAGTTGTATCCAATTAAGAGATAAGGAGCTTAATAAGGATCAACTATTAAAAATTGCAAAAAATAAGCATATTCCAATTATCTTAGACCCTGTAATGGTTGCACAAGATGGATCTAAACTAATAAATAACCATGACATTTCAGCACTTAGCACACTCTTTGAATATGCAACATTAATCACCCCTAATATACCAGAAGCCAAAGTCCTAGCAAATCAAACTATTGATAATCTAAAAGATATGGAAAAAGTAGCTAGATACCTTGGTAGAAAATACCAAACATCCATTTTACTTAAAGGAGGACATCTAATAAGTACACCTTCAACTGATATCCTTTATTTAGTTAAAAGTAATACGATCAAAAGATTTAAAACACCGATTGTAAAAACTACAAATAATCATGGTACAGGTTGTACCCTATCTTCAGCAATTAGTGCTTTTTTAGCCCATGGCTATAACTTAGAAGATGCAATTATTAAAGCAAAAAATTTTCTAT
The DNA here is from genome assembly GCA_021713395.1 of Thiotrichales bacterium 19S9-11. GTDB lineage: Bacteria > Pseudomonadota > Gammaproteobacteria > Francisellales > Francisellaceae > M0027. The sequence continues at coordinate 137,800 of JAKJJT010000001.1, forward strand.
ATTACGCAATGACTGATGCCAAAAAATTTAAGCTTGGACATGGTTCAGATCCTGTGAATCATTTATTTAATATAGTAAACCTAAGATAAAAAATTATTATTTATTGTTTTTAATTAATGACTTTAAATCAAGGCGTATACTTGAACGAAGGTCATTAGGAGTCACTCGATAAGGTAAAAAGTACTGATTAGTTAAAGGTAAGTCAGCAGCTTTACAAGCTGCATCCACTAACTCAGAACAAAACCATTTTCTTTGATCTTCTTGCCAGTTTCGTCTTAAAAAGCCAAGTGCCAGTGCTGGCAGATAATCATAACCTGCACCAATTTGAGCTTCTAACCAATGAATTAGCTTATCTTTAAATTTCTTTTCATCATCTGATAGTTTAATCTCCCAGCTTTCAATGACATCATAATGACTAATTAAATCTTCCACTGAGTGCTTATAAACGCCTTTTAATGGCACAGAACCATAGCAAGTGCCATCAATCTCTATCTCACAATGAGAATAACGTGATGCCATACCAACACATAAAATCCATGAAACTGGGTTATTTTTCCTGGTTAAATGTACTTTAATCATATCAAATCCTTCTTTAGGTAATTATAGAGATTTCCTACTTTAAGACTTAGTTAAACTTAGTGTTTTTTGCAAACTTGGTCTTTTTTCATTTTAAAACTAGACAAATGATTGATAATTTTATATTATTGCTCAAAATTTGCACAACAAGTGCAGCTGTTTAATTAAAATATGAGGATACGTTTTCCATTAATTTATGAGTTTTTCTTAAATTCAGTGGGCAAGTAAAAAATCTTACATTCAAAGATAAAACCGATGAACTAATCATCGACTCAAATAATTGGTCTTAGCACAAGACTTGATTCTTCTGTGCACAAAACAACCATCGCACTTAATTAAGCCAATTCCTTGAGTCTTTACTTGTTAACTTATTTTTTAAAGAGATACTTAGAAATGAAAACGAATCATTATTTTGATACAGACGCGCTTAATAACTTTTATCAACAGATAGGATTATCTGCGCCAAATAATAAGATTTATCCACAGAGAATTAAAAAACATAAGCAAATTAGTGCTTATGTTGAACATATCTTAAGTGCTGTGAATAAATTAAGTAAAAAAAGACAACTTACTTTTGTTGACTGTGGTTGTGGTAGAAGTTACTTATCATTTTTACTTTATGCAGTTTGTCATCACATATTAAAAAGAGATATTAAAATTATTGGTATTGATCGAAATGAAAAACTCATTAATCAATGCCGTGAAACTGCAAAAGCATTAGGCTTTGATAATATGGTCTTTTATGCTGATGATCTTGAAAATGTAGTACTTAATGAAACAATTGATGTTAGCTATTCTTTACATGCCTGTGATTACGCAACAGATCATTGTATTGCTAAGGGTATTAACCTTAATGCAAAGTACATCTTTTCAGTTTCTTGCTGCCAGCATAGCAATCGTAAAAGTATTCAAAAGCATCCGCTTTTATCATTGACTAAACATCAAGCTTATAAAGAACGCTTGGTTGATATGCTAGGCGATAGCTTACGTGGCTTATTATTAGAGCATAAAGGCTATGATGTGAAAATCTTTGAATTTATTTCATCAAGCCATAGCCCTAAAAATATTATGCTAAAAGCAACAAAAGGCGCGATAAAAGAAGTTGATCAATCATCTGCCTATGATAAATATCTTAATACATCAAAGATATTTAATGTTAAGCCTAAGCTTGAAGCTTTGATTTAAGCTTAGATTATTACTCATTAGGAGCAGGAACTTTTTCTGAGTTTGCTACTAATTTATTATGATAATCAAATCCAGGGGTCATTGGATCTGTAGATCCAGATTGATCTGCAGATAAAAGCAATAGTTGATCTACCTGCTGCGCTATTTCTTTAATTGAATCTAAATCTGATATATTCTTAACTACATTAATGAGCTGACCTGCCATTTCTATATTAGCTTTGAGCCCAGATTTTGACTGATTATCATTAATAAAATTTTCTAGTTTTTCTTTTAGTTGATCTTTTTCTAGTTCAACCAAAGCATGAGTAGTTAATATACCTGCAAAACGTTTTTGTTTGTTAGTTTGAGCTTGCTGCTGAGATTGAACTTGTTCAACTAAATCGTGTGCATCTTGTTCTTTTTTCTTTTCATTTACAACGTTAAAGTAACCTGACATTACTGAAGTTACCCTTTGCTTAACCTGCACACACCTACCTGCAAAACTTTTCATCTCTTCTTTCAAGTCCGCACGCAAAGTATGCTTATCTTCATGGATTGTAAAATCAGGAAATTCACTTAATAAACGCTCTAGTTTTTCTCTCCTTTCTTTTTGAGAAAACTGTAAAATACCATCCTTTTCTATAAGATCTGTAATATCACATAAACGTTTGTACGTCTTTGGCACTGCACTTTTATGTTTTTTTGCATCATCTTTTAAAATATAAAAGGCTTCTATTAGGCCAATTTTAGGAAATTCATGTAATACACGGTCATTAAATTTAGCCATTGCTTCAATTGCTGTTTCAAAACTTGGTCTATTTGTAGATTGAAAATCGACAGCCTTTAGATCCTTTAATATATCATAAACATCATAAATAACTAACTCCCCAGGGTGATGTTCAAACTCATTGCGTTGACGATTCTTGAAATACTCAACAAAAACAGATTGAATGTCTGCCAACTTTTCAATTGGTGTTTTTTCATTCGATATTAAATGACTATGAACTGTTTCCAGCTGTTTAAGCATACTTTGATCAAGAACACCTACTCTTAGTATTACACCTACTAGTGCCTTTTGAATAGCATTTAAAAGAATAAGTTCATTTGAGGGGCGTGCAATATGAACATCCTCAATTAACTTGGCAAAGTCATTAGTCATCAGCGGACTTTCACCGATATGATTTCTTTTAGGTACATCTGGCATCTGTGCAAAACTCGTTGCTAATTGTCCCACATGAATCGTATCACGTAAAAAATCTTCTGAAAACAGTTCTTTTTTATATTCATCCGTTGGTAGAATAGTTTTGTCATTTCCTTTTCTTTCAACAATTTGCATACCTTCTTCTGTCGATTGATAAGTTGAACTATAATATTGCCAAGGGTTACCTACTCTAAACCTTAACTGGTCATTACCATCTTTAAATGTTCCATAAAAACCATAGGCGTGATTACCTACCATCCCCCCTTTTCGCTTTTCTCTGTGCGTTGGGTCATTTATATTTTCACCAAAGTCCTCTGGTGTACTAACGGCAACTACATGCCCCTTGTTAATTTTTGTTTGAATATAGTCTCCAGTTTTTGTAATGTAATTCTCTAACTCGCTTTGATGCTCTCCAGACATTTCAATATTATGTCTAAAATTCATCTCATCAGTTAGATAAGAACATGTATTTTTTATAAAGCTATTTAATAAAGGACATTGGCTTTCAATTTGTTCAAAAAATGTTAACCACCCTGAAAATTCTCCATCACCCATAGATGAAAATTTCTGAGCACTGTTGATGTGATCCCTAATGTTTACTAATTGAGAAATGAGAGTTTCTTGACTGACATTCTCATTTAATAACATCTCTAATATCTCAAGGTAGACCTTCTTTGATGAATTAATTGAGTTATTAAGAGGGTCTTGTGCATTAATATCTATCTCTTCTAATAAGTACAATTCTTTTTGTAGCGCTTCTTTATTTTGAAGTACCCTATTAATTTCTTCCTTGATAAACATACTTAAAAATGTAGGTATTCTTTCATTACCTTTTGTGGGGTTTATGTATAATGATTGTGTTTTACCACCTAGAACGGCATCAAACACACAACTTGACTGACCACCATTTAAAAAGAATGTTAAGGGCAGTTTAAGTTGTGTTTGGTCATAAAACTGACGCTGCCTATGAATAGCATATGCTTTTTGTAAAACACCTACATAAAATTGAGACTGATTAAAATCATAGTGTACTAAAGACCCGCTTTCCTGTCTAAGTCCCTGAAGCACTGAAGCATCTAATTTATAAATATGAGATGCACCATCATCATCATATAATTTAACATAGACTTTATTCTCTTCTTCATCGTAAAACATATTTGATAAAATTGCATAAGAATTATAATTTGCAATAGATAAAATAGCTGCATCAAAAAAGCATTCACCTAAATTACGTTGCTTAATATCATTAGAGCTTAAATCCCAGCCATGGGGAAATAGGAATTCTTTACTTTTATCAACAAATTCGTACTGTTGATAGCCATTCTTTTCACTGTTTACTGATTTTTTGTATTCCCATCTACATCTATCATTAATCTCTTTTATATTTGGATAATATTCGTCATTATATACCCTAGCTTCATCACCTTGGGCCTCCATTAAGGCCACATCAGAAACATCAGTAAAGTTTCCTGATTGTTGATGTTTTAAAATTTCTTTTTTTGATAAAAATCCATTTTTCCCACCTATATGTTTAGTTGATGCACCCTCTAACTTACCTTTTTCATCTTTTGTATCTTTACCCACTTTAACTCCCCCTAAGCTACCTAATAAAATGTTAATTAAAATTCAAAATACTATTTTATATCATTTTTACCTAATATGGCACTATTGTTTTATGTCAAAAATATATAACATAGTATTTTTAAGATCAGTAATTTAAACATTAAAATATATAAACTATATTACAATAATAAAAAATACACATTTATACAAATGAGTCTATTTTAACTTGCAGATATTTAAAATATTGTTTTTTTCTCTCAAAAATACCTTTACAATTAATCGAACAAGCAATAATCAGTAAAAAATATAATGAAAGCAATTAAAACTTTTATCTGTTTTATCTGTTTTATCTGCTTTATTGTGCCTATTAGCTTATATGCTAACCCTAAAGCACAAGAAGCAGCTTTTAAAGCACAGATTAAACAAATTGAATCAAACTATGGTGGTAGAATTGGTATTGCTGCAATTAATACAGCAGATGACCATACATTAACTTATAAAGCACATGAAGCATTTCCGTTTTGTAGTACATTTAAATTTATCGTCTCAGGCGCTATTTTAAAAGAAAGTATGTCAAAGCCTTCCCTTTTAAGTGAAAAAATCACCTATGGTGATGATAATTTAGTTAATGCTTATTCACCAATTACGGAAGAAAACTTAATGGCAGGGAAAACTGCTATGAGTATTCGAAAACTAGCAAAAGCTGCAATCTTTAGTGATACAACAGCGACTAATTTATTAATTATAAAACTTGGCGGTAATAAGAAAATAAATCAGTTTGCAAAAGCTATTGGCAATGAAAGCTTTCGTCTTGATCGCTTCGAACCTGAAATTAATACAGCAATTCCTAAAGATCTAAGAGATACTTCAACCCCACTTGATATGGCAAAAAGTATCAAAGAACTTGCGCTTGGTAAAACATTACGCAAACCTTTAAAAATAGAGTTTCAAAACTGGCTTATTGAAAATGATACCGGTAATGAGCGCATTCGAGCCGTTGTAGCAAATAATTGGATTATTGGTGATAAAACAGGCACTGGTGATTATGGGACAACCAATGATGTTGCTATTTTATGGCCTCCAGAAGGTCAAAAGCCAATTATTATCAGTATTTACTATACTCAAACAAACAAATATGCCATGCCAAATAACCAAGTGATACAATTAAGTGCTAAAGCAGCCTTAAATGCCTTTGGTTTTTAGGCTAAGCCTATACATTAGAAATACTTTACTTTTTTTTATCCTAAATTTGATTTATAATCGGCGTTAGCTTAGCATGCTCTGGTTTTCTTAAGTCTTTTGAATACCTTGTTGATAGGCTAAGTAGTTTAAATTAATCAAATAATAAGGTGTTCATATAATGAATGAATCTAAAATTTACGTTGGCAATTTGTCATATAATACAAGCGAATCAGGCTTAAAAGAGTTCTTTACAGGCTTTGGTAATATTGAAAGCATCAAATTAATTACTGATAGAGAAACTGGTCGCTCTAAAGGCTTTGCTTTTATTACTTACTTCTCATCAGATGAGTGTAATGAAGCAATTCAACAAGCAAATGGTGTTGAACTAGATGGTCGTAAAATTATTGTTAATATGGCAAGATCAAAACCTCAACACGGTGGTCATAGTCGACGTCAATACGTCTAATTTATAGACTCAAAAAACATAAAACCAATGATAAATCATAAGCATCTATCATTGGTTTTTTTATTTATATAAAAAGCTAATTATTAAAAAATTACAACAAATATAAAATTATTTTGTCATGACAAAGTTTAACTTTTAGTTACGCTTTATAAAAAATTAAGTCCCAAACACCATGAGATAAACGCTCACCTCTTTTTTCAAACTTAGTTAGTGGGCGACTTTTTGGCCTTGGTGCATATCTATCATGTTGATTTTTAATTAATTTATTCAAGAATAACACTTCTAACATATGCTCTGCATAGTGCTGCCAGTCTGTTGCACAATGAATAAAACCACCTTGTTTTAGCTTAGAAGATATAAGATCGACAAACTCAGGCTGAATCAATCTACGTTTATGATGACGCTTTTTATGCCATGGATCTGGGAAAAAAATTTGAAAACCTAAAACAGATTGATCTTTTATCATCTCTTTTATAACATCAACTGCATCATGGTTTATAACTTTCAAGTTTTCTAATTGATAATGGTCAATTAGATTTAGGATATTACCAACGCCTGGCTCATGCACTTCAATGCCCAAATAGTTTATGCCTTGATTTTCTTTAGCCATCTGAACTAAAGAATCTCCCATCCCAAAACCAATTTCGATAACAACTGGCTGATCATTAGCATAAAACGATGATAAGTTAGCTAATTCATTCTGAAAATCAATCATATAAAGACCACTTAACTTCTCAAGCGCACGTGCTTGAGCTTTTGTTAGTCGTCCTTGGCGCTTAACAAAACTTTTTACCGTTCTTAACGGTCTTTCAGATATATCAATACGGTTATTTTTATCTGTCATTATTAAAGCCTTATATGTAATTAACGACTGCCTGGCTGAAGAATAGTTGGGTGTAAAAAACGCTCACTGGATTTAGGATAATCTAATGTATAGTGAAGCCCTCTTGACTCTTTACGACGTCTTGCAGACTCAATCATTAAACCTGCAACTAATACTAAATTACGTAACTCAATTAAATCAGGGGTAACTTTAAAATCAGAATAATACTCAAAAACTTCTTCTTGCAATACTTTAATACGCCTTGCTGCGCGTTGTAAGCGTTTATTACTTCTAACTATACCCATAAAATTTGACATAATATGTCTAAGCTCATGCCAATTATGTGAGATAAAAACAGCTTCTGTTGAGTCAACAACAAAGCCATCATCCCAGTTATTAACAGATTTAATATCAGGAAAAGTATTAATATACTTTTTAATATGTTTAACAGCACTATCAGCATAAACTAAACATTCTAAAAGCGAGTTACTTGCCATGCGGTTAGCACCATGTAAACCGGTATAAGTTACTTCTCCTGCTGCATATAAGCCTAAGATATCTGTTTGTGCATTTTGATCAACCATCACCCCTCCACAGGTATAGTGCGCTGCTGGGACAACTGGAATTAAGTCAGATGCTAAACTTAAGTTAAATTGATTCAATGCCTTTTCAATACCAGGAAAGTGATGATCAATGAACGCTTTAGACCGATGAGTTATATCCAAATAAACATAGGGCTTACCCAAACGTTTAATTTCATGATCAATTGCACGTGCAACTACATCTCGAGGCGCTAATTCTAGACGCTTATCAAAGCGTTGCATAAAGCGACTACCATCTGATAGCTTAAGATATGCGCCTTCCCCTCTTAGTGCTTCTGAGAGCAAAAATGAACCTGCTTTAGGGTGATAAAGTGTTGTCGGATGAAATTGATTAAACTCTAAATTAGCAACGCGTGCACCACTTCGATAAGCCATAGCAATACCATCGCCACTAGCAACTGTTGGATTTGTTGAATAAAGATAGCAACGTGAAGCGCCTCCTGTTGCTAAGATTGTTGCCTTTGCTAAAAAGGTTTCAACTTTACCTGATATACCATTAAGCGCATAAATACCAATACAGTGGCTTTGATGTTTAATTAAATCAACCCCATAATAATCTTCAAAAATATGAATATTTCTATGCGATTTAGCTAAGCTTGTTAAGCATGTTTGTACCGCTTTTCCAGTTTGATCTTTTGAGTGAAGTATCCGTCTAAAGCTATGGCCTGCTTCTCGCGTTAAATGATAAGGCTGCTTATTATTAATGGGATCTGTTAAGGTAAACTCAACACCTTGATTAATTAACCATTGAATATTTTCTTTGGCATTATGAACTGTATATTCCACTGCTTGAACATCACATAAACCATCACCTGCAATTAATGTATCTTTAATATGCGCTTCAAGTGAATCATTTTGATCCATTACAGCAGCAATACCACCTTGAGCATAAAGACTTGAGCCTTCCCCAAGCTTTGACTTACATAAAATTGCCACCTTAAAATCTTTGGCAAGCTTTAAAGCTGCAGATAGACCCGATGTACCTGCACCGACAATAACAATATCAAAACGAAAAGCCATAAGAGAAACCTTATTACTTTATCTTTTGATTTAGGAAGATAACAATATTATCTAGTTTAATATTTTCTTTTTTATCTTCTGTTCGATATTTATATTCAACTTCATTATTTTTTAGTCCATTAGGACCAATAACAAGCCTATGGGGAATGCCTAAAAGATCGCTATCTGCAAACATCACGCCTGCCCTTTCAGCACGATCATCATATAAAACTTCAAAACCATTTTGAATAAGCATCTCATATAATCGATCACAAGCATCCTTAACTTGTGCATTTTTATGCGCATTAAGGCCTATTAAACTTACCTGATAAGGCGCTATTGCTTTAGGCCAGATAATACCTCTATTATCATGTAACTGCTCAATACTTGCAGCGACCACTCGAGAAACACCAAACCCATAACAACCCATCATAAGCGCTTGTGCTTTAGAGTTCTCATCCAACACAACTGCATTCATATCACAACTATAACGATCACCTAGCTGAAAGATATGCCCAACCTCAATCCCTCTTGCACTTAAAAGTTTCCCCTTAGCATCAGGAGATAAGTCTCCCTCTACGACATTTCTAACATCAAATGCTTTATAGTTTTTAATATCACGATCCCAGTTAACCCCTGATAGATGATAGTCAGTTTCATTTGCTCCTGTAACAAAATCACTTAACATTAATGCTGAATGATCAACAATAATTGGTATGGGTGAATCTTTAATGCCAATAGAACCAACATCTGCATTGAATAGTTTTTTAATCTCATGATCATTGGCCATTTCAAACGGTGCGCTAATTGCATCAATTTTAGCTAACTTTAACTCATTTAACTGATGATCCCCACGCAAAACAACTGCATAAAACTGATTATTTTTATCTTTGACAATCAATGTCTTAACTGTTTTTTCAATTTCTACACCTAAAAATTCAACCAACTGATCTATTGTTTTTATATTTGGTGTATGAATTTTATTAACTTCTTTTTGTGGCGCCTTACGTTTAGTGATATCTGGTAATAAGTAGCTTGCCTTTTCAATGTTACTTGCATAATCACTCGTATCAGAATAAAAAATAATATCTTCACCTTGATCTGCTAAAACTTGAAATTCATGCGTTGTTGAGCCACCAATAGCACCTGCATCTGCTTCAACAGCCCGATACTTAAGACCAAGTCGGTCTAAGATTCTAACATAAGTATCATACATCACTTGATAAGTCTTTTCTAAACAAGCCCTATTTAGATGGAAAGAATAGGCATCTTTCATGACAAACTCTCTTGCACGCATCAAACCAAAACGCGGCCTTATTTCATCACGAAACTTTGTTTGAATTTGGTAAAGATTAAGTGGTAGTTGCTTATAGCTTCTAATTTCATTTCTTGCAATATCAGTGATGACTTCCTCATGTGTTGGACCATAGCAATAATCTCGTTTATGGCGATCTTTCATTTTTAATAACTCAGGACCAAAAACTTGCCAACGTTTTGTCTCATCAATTAATTCTTTTGGTAAAATACTTGGCATTAACATCTCTGAAGCATTCGCTCGATTCATTTCTTCTCTGACGATGCCTTCAACCTTTTTTAACACTTTTAACCCTGTTGGTAACCAACTATAAATACCTGATGTTAGCTTTTTAATTAAACCTGCACGTAGCAACAACTGATGACTAACAAGCTCAGCATCTTTTGGTGTTTCTTTTTTAGTGGCTAATAAAGTTTGTGAGATCCGCATTTAAGGTTCCTTATGTATCTTTATCTGTCTTAATGTTTATATGATTAGTTATATTTTGCTTAAAATAATCGATTAAACGATTCTTTGTAAAAATAACCCATGCAGCAATTAATGGAAAAACAAACATCATCCATAAATTATCATATAAGAAGTTAAGTCTTTCTTTAAAATCAAAAACACAGAATAATACAATAATAAATAATATTAAAATAAAAAAAACCAACCCATCAGATAACTTTCTAATAACCTTTTCTTTAATCATTTTTTGCTATCTATCTAATCAAAATTCATTTAAAAACTTAAGCGAAGCCTATTATGATTGATCCTGTAACATAAAGCAATCATTAAGCATAAATCGATAAAACATATCAAAATTCAGCTTAAGGATACTTAAACATTGATTCTAATTATAAATTTTTTATATAATAGGCTAAATTTATGCTTAATTTAACAAAAATTTTCACCCTCAAAAATTGACTAAGGCAATATTTTGTCATGACAAAAAAAGATCAATACTATGTTATTGGATACCCTGTGAAACATAGCTTATCTCCAATTATTCATCAAAGCTTTGCAAAAGAAACCAATCAAAATATTAACTATGATTTTCTAGAAGTTTCGCCCTCTGAGTTTGAATCAACCATTAAAGACTTACAGAAAATGAATCATGTTAAAGGTTTAAGTATCACTGTACCATTTAAAGAAAGAGCTTTTATGCTATGTAACCAATTTGACTCATATGCAGAAATAACAAAAGCCGTTAGCAATATTACCTTTAATAAAAAAAGAGAGTTATTTGGCCACAACTTAGATGGCTATGCATTAGTTTTAGATTTGGTGCAAAAAAAAATTAATTTAACGAATAAAAATATTTTAATTTTAGGTGCTGGTGGTGCGAGCCGAGGCTTACTTCTTCCTTTTATTAACGAAAAGCCAAAGAGTATTTATTTGCTTAATAGAACTAAAGAAAAAGCAGAAAAAATAGCATACGATTTTTCTAAAGTTTTTAAAATTAATGTTTTAGATATCAATAATAACAAAATGAAATTTGACATTATTATCAATGCAACTTCAGCATCGCTTTCCAATCAACTTCCATTAGTAAAAGAAGATTTTGTCATGACAAAAAAAACCATCGGCTATGACTTAAGTTACCTTGATAACGATACGGTTTTTATGGCGTGGATGAAGGCTCAATCTTGTGATGCTTATGATGGATCTGGTATGCTCTATGAATTATCAAAATCTATTTTTTCTCACTGGCGAGGCATTACTCCAAAAAGTAACCCTTTATTAAACACCAAACCAAAAATTTAAAGCAAATAGGGCTAGATAAACTTATGAGCATTCTTAATGAAATTATCAACAAAAAGAAAGAAGAAGTTAAATATTTAGCTGATATTAATCCAACTTATTTACAGCAAAACAATAATAATTTTTTAACTTCTATTGTAAGCAAAAAAAATGCAGTTATTGCAGAATTAAAATCAAAATCTCCTTCAGAAGGTCTAATTAGGTCTCCTTATCATCCTGTTGAAATTGCCAAAGCTTATGAAAGGGGGGGAGCTTGTGCTGTTTCTGTTTTAACTGATCATACTTTCTTTAATGGCTCTTTTAATGATTTAAAATCTGTTAGTTGTGCCATAAAACTACCAACACTTTGTAAAGACTTTATTATTGATAAGCGTCAAATTTATCAAGCTCGGCTATCTGGTGCCAGTGCTTGCTTATTAATTGTTAGAATTTTGTCTGATAACCAACTAATTGATTTAAAAAATGAAATTGAATCACTTAATATGACAGCATTAATTGAGGTATATAACCAAAAGGATATTAAGCGAGCATTAAAAGTTAATCCAAAACTGATTGGTATTAATAATCGAAATCTTGATACACTTAAGATGAATAAAGATAATGCAAAAGAATTAAGATCAAGCTTACCAGAAGGTTTAACTATCTTATCTTTATCAGGTGCAAAAAGTGCTAAAGATATTCAAAATCAATTAAATCAATTTGATGGCGTTTTAGTTGGCACCTTATTAATGCGTGCTAAAAAGCCTGACATGATGATCAAATCAATCTTAATGGAAATGGGTTAGGTTATTTAAAAAAACTCTCTCATGAGCTTTAAAATGCTTAATTTATTTATCACGAATCATACGTGTCCAAAGATAAGGTATGACTAAACCGATTAAAATACCTGCAATTAATAGCTCAATATAATTTGATGTTGGTGTTAATACATCTGGTGTTGGAATAAAGCCTACAATAATCGAGATGATACAGACTAAAATTGCAATCACTGCGAGTATCACTGTAACAATAGCACCCCCCGGAATGGTAAACTGTCCCACAATAGTTGGATGCGATAGCCTTAACTTAATTGCTGCTAAAAACATACCAATATAAGCAATTAATGCAAGCTGCGCTGTTAATGCACTTAAAAACCAATAAGCAGAATGTACTGATGGCAAAATAATATAGCTTAGACATAAAAGCGTAAATACAATACCTTGTGCTAATAGAATACGACTTGGGGCACGATATCGGTTACGTTTAACTAATACTTCTGGCAGTAGCTTATCTTCACCTGCAACCAAAAAACCTCTAGAAAGTCCCATAATCCAAGTTGACATGGTTGAAAACGCACCAAAAATTAATGTAATCGCAATTATATAACGCATCCATGGAATATGAAACTGATCAAAAAAATAACCAAATGACTGTATTAAACCACTAACTGAATCAACTTGATGGTGCTCATTTGATGAGACAACCAATAAAGCAACATTGGCCAAAACTAAAGATAGAATAATAATAAAAGCAGAAGTAATCATTGCTTTAGGAAAATTCTTTTGTGGCTCTTTGACATTTCCTGCATGAATTGCGCTCATTTCTAAACCAAGCAAGCTAAACATAACCGTTAGAAAAATAGCCCAATGACTGACATTACCTAAAGAGGGAAGTGCGTTTGTTACTGTTGGACTTTGGTTGATTGGATAACCAAAGCCTAGCCATAACAACGCCAAGCCAATAATAATAATCATTGGAATTAATGTACCCAATATTGCCCCCATAAGGCTTACAAATGACGAAGTTTTTAAGCCAAATAAGCTAATAATAGTTGCTACCCAATACATCAATAAGCTCATAATAATCATATAATAAGGATTACTGACTAAGCTATCAGCTGAAAATCCAAAGCTCGGGGCAACTAAATAAGCAATAATAGCAGCAATAAAGCCGCAAATTGATGGAAACCAAACCAAATTATAAAACCACTGTAAAAATAAGATAATAAAAGCAAAACGCCGACCGAAGGCATGTTTTGTCCATAGATAAATACCGCCTGTTTTTGGCCAACGAGTTGCTAGCTCAGAGACAATTAAGGCACAAGGTAGTAAAAATAGAATACCCGCAATGAGATAAAACGTAATTGCCATCCATCCAGCTTGCGCAGTTAAAGATAAGTTTCTTAAACTATCAACAGCTATAATATTAATCATGATTAAGCGAAATAAACTTAATACTTTACTATTTGGTTGAATTTCCATTAATAAAGCGACCTATTTTAAAATTTAAATATAAGAATAAGTTATAGACGAATCGGCATGACAACATACTGGCTGTGACATAGACCCTTTTCTTCAATTAAAATACTCTTTGTTGAGTCATCACCAAGATTAAATGTCACTTCATCAGAGTCAAGCGTATTAATCACATCTAATAAATAACTAACATTAAAACCAACTTCAATTGGATCAAAGCCATAATTAATCTCTACTTCATCGTTAGCTTGCTCTTGCTCTGGATTTGTTGCAGCTAAGCGTAGTAAATTAGGTTCTATATTAAGTCGAACACCACGATACTTTTCATTTGATAAAATAGCGGTTCTAACTAAAGCTTGCTTTAAATTATCTCTTTGTGCGATTAACTGTTTGTTATTACCTTGAGGGAGCACTCGCATATAATCAGGATAACGTCCATCAATTAATTTAGAAGTAAAGATATATTGCGGTAACTGTGCCTGAAAGTGCTGTTTACCAAAGCGTATTGCAATCAATTCATCACTTTGCTCTTCAAGCATTTTCATTAACTCTAATATGGCTTTTCTTGGAACAATAATGCGTTGTGTTTCATCTGTTGGTAATGAATCAATATCAATTTGACTCATTGCAAGACGATGGCCATCAGTTGCAACTACTTTAAAGGTTGTATCTGATATCTCCCATAACATCCCATTTAGAAAGTAGCGTACATCATTATGTGCCATTGCAAAACTTACCCTTTTAAGCAAGCTTGCAAGTTTACTTTGCGGTAATTGTATGGATGTTTTTGATAAATCATGCTGCATACTTGGAAAACCTTTTGGATCCATTGAGGATAATAAAAAGCGTCCCTTATCTGCTTTAATAATTGTCTTTTGATCTTTACTTTCTATATTAACCTGAGCATCATCAGATAAATGTCGAATAATCTCTATTAGTTTACGTGCAGAAATCACAGTTGTACCTTCTTCAGAGACCAAGTCAACATCAATTTCTGCTGTGACTTCTGTATCTAAGTCTGATGCTTTTAAAAATAGTTTATTGTCACTAACTTGACATAAAATATTACTTAAAATGGCCATGGTATGCTTTTTATCTGCAATTGAAATAATTGCCTGTAGCGGCTTTAATAGTGTTTGCCGAGCAACTGTAAATTTCATTTTTTTACTCCAATACTTAAATATATAGATTTGAACTTTACCATAAAGATTTTAGCTAGCAAGCTTTCTAGATAAGGTTTGATAGTCTTCACGGATATCAATATTACTTTGTCTTAATTTCTCTATTGTTCTAACGGCATGTAAAACAGTTGTATGATCACGCCCACCAAAAAAGTTACCAATTTCTGGCAAACTATGGGAGGTTAACTCTTTTGCTAAAGCCATCGCAATTTGTCTTGGACGTGCAATGTCCCTTGATTTTTGCTTTGATAATAAATCTTGTACTTTAATACTATAAAAGTCAGCAACAATTTTCTGAATATTATCAACTTTAACCAAACGCTCTTGAACTGAGATAATATCTTGTAAAATCTCTTTGACATACTTAACTGTAATTGGCTTTCTTTCAAAACGAGAAAACGTTAATACACGATTTAATGCACCTTCTAACTCTCTTACATTAGAACGAATATTATTTGCAATAAAAAAAGCAATCTCATGACTAATTTCAATACCAAACTGACGAGCTTTATGCATTAAAATTGCCCCGCGTGTTTCTAAGTCAGGCAAGTCAATTGTACAAGTTAAACCATGACCAAACCGTGAACGCAATCTATCTTCTATACCCTCAATTTCTTTTGGATAACGATCACAAGATAAAACAATCTGCTTACCATTATCTAATAAAACATTAAAGGTATGAAAAAACTCTTCCTGTGAACGGCCCTTACCTGCGATAAACTGAATATCATCTACTAACAAAACATCTACTGAACGATAGCAATCTTGAAACTGTTCCATTGCTTGAAGCCTTAGTGCATCAACAAAGTCTCTAACAAAGCGTTCAGAACTGACATATAGAATACGCATATGTGGATGGCTCTGTCGAATTTTATTACCAATGGCATGCATTAGATGCGTTTTACCTAAACCACTGCCACCGTAAATAAAAAGCGGATTATATTGCGCCCCTGGATTTACCGTTACATGAATTGCTGCAGCTTTAGCAACCTCATTTGATTTACCTTCAACAAAGTTATCAAATATATATAATGGCTTTAGTAACATACCATAGGGTTGTGCTGAGTTTGACTCCAGCTTCAAACCTTGATCTGTTACTTGTCTATTTGTTAAGCTTGTTGATGCATGACCAAAATTAGTTTCAATTGGCCTAGTTGTAGGTTCTGCTTGTGTTAATGCTACCTTTTCTGTGGATAATTCTTCACTTGGATCTGAAAACATCTCTAGTTGAGGGCCAGTTGTTGCTTTTAGATTTGCATTTTCCACATGATTATTTAGCGCTACTTTATTCAAACCTGCCGTCATATTGACTGTTTCTATTAGAGGAACATTATGTGAAACTTTGCAAGCCTCAGCCTCTTTATTTATTGGATTTCTTTGAATATCATTAACAACAACTTCAGGCTGACCAACTTTAAATGAAACATTTAGTTGATCATTTGAAGCTTCCTGATTAAAAATATCCACAATTTGTTTTCTATAATAACGATTAATCCAATCAAGGAAAAAATTATTTGGTGCATAAATTGTGAATAAATTATCCTCTAAACTAATTTTCAGTGGTTCAATCCACGTCTTAAACTCTTGATCCCTTAACGTATTTTTAAGTTTTCCAAGCGTTAACGTCCATGCAGCTACCATGTAAAAACACCATATATTTCAAAATGTTAAACAAAAGAAAAAAAGAAAAACTCTCATTCTTTTTACTTCATACTGCCAATTATAGCAACCCAAAAAATCAGTTCAACAAAATTTATTAATAACTGTGGATAACTTTGTGAATAACCCTGTTAGTTCTCTGTGAATTAGGTTGTGGATAACTGTGGGGATAAACTCTATGTTTCCTCTGTGGATTGTTTGATGATAATTCAAAACTACTGATTTTATCCAAAACTATACATCTAATTCCACAGGCTAATACATAATTTACTCACAAAGTAGTGCACAGGGTTACTATTTGTTTTATCTTTGTTTTTAAAAACTATCCACAGAGTTTTCTACCCCCAATAACAATAAAAACTATAAAATAAATAATATTAATTTATATAAATAAGGATTTCTTAAATGTAAGATAATTTATCCACATTTTATTTTTTCCTCTTTTTTAAAACCTGTGGTTTCTTTTTGAAAGATTGATTATTTTTCACTCAATAAACAGAAAAGAGTTGACGCTTAAATATGAATTACATAAAATGCATCCACAGTTTTACAAATAACTTAATTTGCTGATAAGAAGAGATATAAGGTTAAAACAAAATGAAACGTACATTTCAACCAAGTAACATAAAAAGAAAAAGAAACCATGGCTTTAGAGCAAGAATGGCTACTAAAGGTGGTCGTAAAATAATTAATCGTAGACGTTCAAAAGGTCGCCACAAGCTTGCTGCCTAAAACTTATCGATTTGATAAAGAAGATTTTTCGATTGTATTTAATTCGAATCAAACAAAGCGTGTAAGTACACGCTTTTTTACTTTGTTGTATTTAGAGGACTCAGTGCTAACCAATCCAAAAGTTGGTGTTATTTTAGCAAAGAAAAAGCAAAAAAAAGCAATAGAGCGCAATCTGACAAAGCGAATTATTCATGCATTTATCAAGGATCGTAAAGCACAGTTAAAGCTTGTTAGAATGTTATATATATCAAATAAAGATATAAAAAATGCAAATAGAGAATCAATATGGGACGATTTAGAAAAATCATTCAAACAGCTCAAACTCTAGTTGCTAAAATCGCGATTACAATAGTAAAAACTTACCAAATTCTAATTAGTCCAATTTTAGGTCCTCGTTGTCGCTTTTATCCAAGTTGTTCAAAATATACCATTGATGCAATCAATCGTTTTGGTATTATTTATGGAGGATATTTAGCAATTAAGCGGATACTAAGGTGTAATCCTCTTTTTAAGGGGGGGGTTGATCCGGTTCCTAATCTAAACAAAGAAGGTTAATATTTATGAAGCCAAACAATATACGTTTAGCACTTTTAATTGCCATATTTATGGTATTTATGATTATCTATGGGAAATATAATCAACGGTTTCATCCACAGGAAATAAAAAATACTCCTAATATCGTTAAAGAAGAAAAAGTCATTAAAAAGACATCATTTATTCCTTCGGAAGCGCTACCAACAGAAACAAAAAATACTCAAACATCGTTAAACAGTGAAAAAATTTTTAAAAATAAATTAGATAAGACAAAGCTAATTAAAATTAAAACAGACGTTTTAGCATTAGATATTTCATCGATAAATGCAGATATTACAAAAGCTCAATTGTTGAAATATCCAACATCATTAGAAGATAAAACACCTCTAAGTATTTTAAATAACGAAAAACAATCTGAATATATTGCACAATCTGGTATTGTGACAAAAACAAGTGATCAACCACTAGTCTTTACATCTGATAGAGTGGATTATCAGATGGGAGATAATGATCAATTAGTTGTTAAACTAGTCGGGAAAAATGATCAGTTTGAAGTGATTAAAACACTAGTATTTAAGCGTGGAAGCTATGATATTGAAGTTAAAAACACCATAAAAAATATAACCAATAAAGATCTTAGTGCAAGATCTTATAATCGAATAACTCGCCTAGAATCATCGACAAGTGGCGGCTTACTAAATGTCCACTCATATTCAACTTATACAGGTGGTGTTTTATCTTCAAATAGTGATAAATATCAGAAAGAATCATTTAGTGATATTGCAGATTCTCCTCAAATTGTAAGAACCGAAGGAGGTTGGGTTGCAATGGTTGAGCATTATTTTTTAAGTGCCTGGATACCAAAAGGTGCTGGTGAAAATATGCTTTATACACAGAAAAATCCTAATGACTCTTATAGCGTTGGCGTCGTACAACCTCAATTTGAATTAAAGCCAAATCAAACGATTACTGAAAGTGCCTCTTTTTACGTCGGTCCTGCGATTAAAGATCAATTAGAGGCAGCAGCCCCTAATTTATCCTATACGATCGACTACGGGCTTCTATGGTTTATTTCTGTGATTATTTTTTGGGCTATGTCACATATCG
This sequence comes from Thiotrichales bacterium 19S9-11, assembly GCA_021713395.1. Taxonomy (GTDB): domain Bacteria; phylum Pseudomonadota; class Gammaproteobacteria; order Francisellales; family Francisellaceae; genus M0027. The sequence continues at coordinate 156,881 of JAKJJT010000001.1, forward strand.
ATCAACTTGTCGGTAACTGGGGGCTTTCAATTATCTTAGTGACTTTGCTAATTAAGGTTTTATTTTACCCGTTATCAGCTAAAAGCTTTCGTTCAATGGCTAAAATGCGTTTACTTCAACCAAAGGTTAAGTTATTACGTGAGCGCTTTGGTAGTGATCGACAAAAAATGTCTCAAGCAATGATGGAGCTTTATAAAAAAGAAAAAGTAAATCCGTTAGGTGGGTGCTTACCGATACTGATACAAATACCTGTTTTTATTGCACTTTATTGGGTTTTATTAGAGTCAGTACAACTACGTCAAGCACCATTTATTTTCTGGATTCAAGACTTATCTGTTAAAGATCCATACTTTGTTTTACCTATCTTAATGGGCTTATCAATGTTGATTCAACAAAGGATTAACCCAACTCCTCCTGACCCAATCCAAGCAAAAGTAATGATGTTTTTACCCGTTTTATTCACTTTTATGTTTGCAAGCTTTCCAGCAGGATTGGTTTTATATTGGTTAACAAATAACTGTTTAACAATTGCGCAACAATCATGGGTTAATCATAGAATGAAAAAGGATCCTAAATTTAAAGGATTGAAAAATTTAACTCAGAAAAAGCCTAAAAATGATAATAAAAAATAAATTTTGTCATGACAAAAAAATAAACATCATATTAAATTGTTTCTCTATTTCTTTTATATAAAGTATAATTATCTAACTATATGATATAAATATTATTTTATATAAAAGGAGTAGATTATGTCTCTTAAAAACTACCAAAAAATAGAAGATCATTTTAAAAAACTACGTTATCTTGAAAATGCTAATCAGATATTATCTTGGGATGAGCAAACGATGATGCCTGTTGGTGGCTCTGAGTCAAGGAATGAATCATTAGCTTATTTATCATCACTGATTCATAAAAAGATTGCATCAGATCATTTGGATGAATTGATTCATACTGTGGATGAACGTTTATTAGATAATTGGCAGAAGGCTAATTTTAAATGGATAAAAAAACGCCACACAGATGCAAAGATTATTCCTGATAGTTTAGTAACAGAATTTACCTTAAACCAAAAGCAATCAGAACAAGCTTGGCGAAAGTTAAAGGATAAAAACAATTGGCAAGACTTTAAACCATTTTTAGATAAGACCTTACAGTCAGTTAAAAAGATTGCTCAGATCAAAGGAGATTATTACAATTTGTCATCTTATGATGTTTTATTAGATGATTATTCACCAGGTATTAGATCAAACCAGGTTGATTTAATTTTTTCTCAACTAAAAGATCAGCTACCAAAGCTTTTAACTCAAATACTTAAAAAGCAAGCATCGGTTAAATTAATTGATTTTAAACAAAAGTTTCCCATTGAAAAACAGCAAGCACTTGCAAAAGAGTTAATGGAAATCATAGGCTTTGATTTTGATTATGGTAGGGTTGATACAGCGATACATCCATTTTGTGGCGGTACAAAAAAAGATATAAGAATTACAGCACGTTATAATGAAGATGAGTTTATTTCATCAGTTATGGCAATTTGCCATGAAACAGGCCATGCGATGTATGAATTACAATTACCATCAAAATGGCAATACCAACCGGTAGGAGATGCACTAGGGATGAGTGTCCATGAAAGCCAGTCTCTTTTAGTTGAAATGCATGCATCTCGAAGCTATGAGTTTATGAGGGTATTATCTAAGCTTTTAGAAAAGTACTTTGGTTCAAATAAAGCATTTGAAGCAGAGAATCTATACCAACACTATAGGCTTGTAAGGCCTGGCTTAATTCGTGTTGATGCAGATGAAGTCACATACCCGCTACATGTGATTTTACGTTATGAATTAGAAAAAGCCTTAATTAATGATGAAATTAGTCTTGATGATTTAGCTTATCTTTGGGATGAAAAGATGAAGGCTTATCTTAATTTAGATACAAAAGGAGATTATAAGAATACCGTCATGCAGGATGTACATTGGCCAGCTGGTTTGTTTGGTTATTTTCCAGCTTATGCACTTGGTTCACTATTAGCATCACAGTTATATGAAAGCGCATTAAGTGCTAAACCTAATATTCCAGAATCGATTGGATTAAGTAACTTTTCACCATTAATGACTTGGTTAAAGACACATATTCATTCAAAAGCATCATTACTAGACTTTAATAGCTTAGTTGAACAAGCAACAGCTAAACCTTTTTCAGCTGATAGTTATTTAGAGCATATCAAAAAGCGTTATTTGTCATAAAGTATAATTTTCGGTATAATAGGGATTAAAAGTTGGTTAGGCAGTCGCTGTTAACGCTATGTTAATAGAGGAAAGTCCGGGCTTCATAGGGTAAAGTGCCAGGTAACGCCTGGGAAGTGAAAACTTACGGAAAGTGCAGCAGAAAGTAAACCGCCTTATTTTTTAAGGTAAGGGTGAAAGGGTGCGGTAAGAGCGCACCGCATTGGTGGTAACATCAATGGCATGGTAAACCCCACTTGAAGCAAGACCAAATAGGATCGCATTAATGTGTGACCCGCACTGTGATCGGGTAGGTTGCTAGAGCTTTATGGTGACATAAAGCCAAGATGAATGACTGTCCACGACAGAACCCGGCTTATCGACCAACTTTTTACTTTTTACTTAAACGGTTTTCCCAGTAAGACTCAATATTTTTAACAGTTGTATCTGGAATGCCGATATAGTCAAGTTTTGCAGCAATTTGGCGTCCATTATTACTAAAAGCCCAGCTTAAAAATGATAGAATTTCTTTATTTATTTCTTTGCTATTATCTGTAGGTAATAAAATATAAGTTGAAGCATCAATTGGCCAGCTATTATTACCTGGTTGGTTAGTTAATAGTACATGGTAGTCATCTTTTTGAGACCAGTTGGCATACTCAGCAGATGATCTAAAGCTTGAAAGTGTTGGCGCAACAGCTTTATTATTTTTGTTAATAAGTTTTACTGTTGTCATATGATTTTCTTTCGCATAAGCATATTCAACATAACCAAGGCTATTGGGTAGCTGCATGACTTGTGCTGAAACACCAGCATTTCCTTTTGCACCAATGGTAATTGGCTGCCAAGTTAAAGTTGTATTAACACCAACGGTTTCTTTCCATTTAGGGCTTACTTTCGCTAAATAATCTGCAAAGTTATAAGTTGTACCTGAGCCATCAGCTCTTCGAATTGGAATAATTAGTTCATGCTTAAGCTTAAGTTTTGGGTTTAATTTTTTAATTTCTTTATCATCCCAATAGCGAATATTACCCATATAGATATCAGCTAAAACTGAGCCACTTAAAATAAGCTCATTTGATTTTATGCCATTAATATTAATAACAGGAACAATACCACCAACAATCATAGGAAATTGAATTAACTTATGTTTTTTAAGCATACTTGTTGTTAATGGCTGATCTGATGCGGCAAAATCAACTGTTCTTTGAAAAATTTGTCTTTGACCGCCACCTGATCCAATGGGTTGATAGTTAATTTGTACGCCAGTTTTTTGATAATAGGTATTAGACCAGCGAGACATAACAGGATAAATAAAACTTGAGCCTGCCCCCATAATTTTAACAACATCATCACTTTTTGATGATAAGCCTTGTTGATTACTAGATTCAGAGCAAGCACTTAAGCTTATAATTAATATAAGACTTAATAAGCCAAGTAATAAATTTTTAAAATTAAGTAGTCCAATTATTTTTTGCATTAAATTATTACTCCTTACTAGTCATTTTGAATGTAGTGTAATGTTAGCGGATTTTTTGGGTTTTTAAATAACTCATCGGTTCTATTTTGTTCAATGATTTTACCATCAGACATAAAAATTGTTGCATGAGAGAGTCGTTGTGCTTGTTTTAAATTATGTGTAACAAGAATAATTGTATACTTATCTGATAACGTTTTTAATAATGATTCAATTTTAGCCGTTGAAATTGGATCAAGTGCTGATGTAGGTTCATCTAAGAGTAGTATTTCAGGTTTGATAGCTAATGTTCGAGCAATACATAAGCGTTGTTGCTGACCACCTGATAATGAGGTGCCTGGTGTATGTAACTTATCTTTTACTTCATCCCAAATAGCAGCCTGACATAATGCCTCTTCAACGCGATCAGATAGCTCATCTTTTTTTAAGTTTTCATGAATTTTAATCGCAAAAGCAATATTATCAAAAATGCTCATAGGAAATGGTGTTGGTTTTTGAAAGACCATAGAGATCTTTTTTCTTAACATATTAATATCGACACTGTCAGAAAGAATATTGGTACCATTAACTAAGACTTCACCTGTGGCATGCTGGCCTGGATATAAGTCATAAATTCGGTTAAAGGTTCTTAAAAGTGTCGACTTTCCAGAGCCAGAGGGGCCAATTAATGCCGTGATTTCGCCTTTATTAAAAGTGGCATTAATTTGTGATAAAGTTGCAAATTTACCATAGAAAAAATGTAAGTTTTTTACTTCGAAATAAGCATGGCTTGTTGTTGTTTTTGGTTGATTAATGAATGGCATGACAAACCCCTATTTATTTTTAGCAACCCAGCGGGCACTTAAGTTCATAATAAGTACTAAAACTGTAATAATCAAAGCACCTGTCCAAGCAAGATTTTGTAGTTGAGGGTATGGTTGCATGGCATTTTCAAAAATCATCACAGGTAATGACTCCATTGCTTCAGTTAGGTTAAATGAGAGAAAACTATTTTTAGCGGATGTAAATAGTAGTGGTGCACTTTCTCCCATAATCCTCGCTGTTGCTAGAATAACAGCAGTAATTAAGCCACTTTTTGCTGAGCGATAAACAATCATAATAATGACTTTCCATTTAGGAACGCCAAGTGCAATCGCTGCTTCTTTTAGCATAGGAGAAACTAAAAATAGAACATCTTCAGAAGCCCTGACAATAATCGGTAAAGCAATAATACTTAATGCGCAAATTCCTGCAATGGCTGAAAACTGACTGTAAGCAACAATTAAGGTATAGATAAAAATACCAACAATAACAGAAGGTGTACTTAATAAAATATCATTAATAAAACGAATGGTTTTAACCAGGCGATTGCGATGCCTACATTCAACTAAAAAAGTTGCAATTAGAATAGCAATTGGTGTGATAACAATAATTGAAAGTAATGTCATAATTAAAGAGCCAATAATGGCATTTCTAAGACCAAGACTTCTTGTATCATGAATGAGAAGTTCAAAACTTAAAGCATCCATTCCACGAGTAAAAAGCTCTAATAATACGCTTAATAAGACAAGCACACTGATAAAAGCAGAAATCCAACATAACGCTTTAAATAAGCTACTTTTTATCTTTCTTTTGATGGGGGTTCGTTCATTAAAATTCATATTGGTTTCCGTTTCGATTTTTTAAGAAAGTAACGTGATATAAATAAAATAACCAAAGAGATAATAAAAAGGATTAATCCAGTTTCCACTAAAACAGACGGATATAAAGTACCAACTGCCTCATTAAACTCATTTGCAATGGTTGCAGAGATGGTTGTTGATGGCATAAATAACCCTTCTAGTGCATGTGTATTACCAATAACAAAAGTCACCGCCATAGTTTCCCCTAGTGCACGACCAAAACCTAAAATAATTGCCCCTAATAATCCAGGGGCAGCAAAGGGTAAGAGGACTGATTTTGTTACTTCCCAATGGGTAGCACCTGTACCATAGGCTGCTTCTTTTACCATATCTGGCATATTGCCTAATACTTCACGCATAATCGATGAAATTAAAGGAATCACCATAATTGCTAAAATAATACTGGCAGCAAAAACACTACTACCAGTTGGTAATGCCTTAACAAAGAACATAACAAAAGGCTTAAAATAAAATAAAAAAGAGCCCTCTTGCTCTAAAGTTTGAAACTTTAGCTCCATATAGTTTGAAATAGGTAATAGTTTTAGTTGTAACTTTTGAATCCAAGGCAGTAAAAAGAAAAGTCCCCAAATACCATAAACAATACTTGGAATACCTGCCATTAACTCAATTAAACGCGCTAGAACTTGACCGATCTTTCTAGGTAAGAGGCTATCGATTAAAATTGCAATGCCTAAGCTTAAAGGAACTGCAATGATAAGTGCAATGACTGAGGTAATAATTGTACCTAAGATAACCGATAAAGCGCCAAATTCATTTGTCACTGGATTCCATTGATCATTCCATAAAAAAGAGAACCCAAAGGCTTTAATACTTGGTAAGCTAAAAATAATTAGGCTGATTAAAAGCATAAAAAAAACAGCGACAAGTCCAAGAGATAAACTCGTTGCTATTGAAAAAAAACGTTTATCGCCTCTTGATGTGCTTAGCATTATCTAAACCACAGTTAATTTTAAGTAACACTAATACTAAATGATAAGTGTTACAAAATTATTACGAAAGACTAGTAGCGTTATTTTATGCATTTGGTTTTATCAAACTAATGATCTTATAACCGGCAGGGGCTTGCCAATTTCCTTCATTATTAATGACGCTATCGGGTGAAAATACATGGATTTTATCTTTAGGGGTAATAGCAAAAAGTGGAATAGCCCGTTCTTTATACTGCTTGATATAATCTTGCCAGCTAAACTCATTGGTGATAAGTGTTGTTTTTATCGTAGCGCCTTGATTAAACCAGTGAGCAAATTGGTCAAAATGTATATTTTGGGTAAAAAGTTGTTTGCTATAACGTTTATCAATTGGAGACATCGTTGATTTTTCATTATCATAAGGTGGTAGGATAAATAAAGTATCACGACCAAGTTCTTGTCTGTATTTAACAGCAGATAAGGTATTTAATTGATTTAAGTGACTTAAACCAAGCATACGTCCAATTCCAATTAAATTAATATGCCAGCTTGCATGTTCTGATGCGGGGTTTCCATAATAAGTTTCTAAGCCTTCAAGTCTCGCCTTATTGACTTCGCGCCAGGTTTGATCAGCTAATAAAACATAAACTCCCTGATTTTGTAAAACTTTAGCAACTTCCCTGGCAAATTTATTAGCGCCAATAATTAAAAAACCTCTTGGATCTGGCACAGAGGCGCCAATATATCGCGCAAGAAAAGGTGCAGTTAAACTTTGTAATGTAACTGTGCCAATAATCACTAAAAAAGTAACTAAGGCTAGTTGATGGCCTAAAACTGGCATATGAAGCTCTTGCTGAACTTTAATTGAAAATAAAGCAGCAACAGATGCAACGACAATACCTCTTGGGTAAATCCAACCCAATAAAAAACGTTCACGCCAATTAAGTGTACTTGAGATACTGCAAAGACTAACGACTAGAGGGCGGACAACAAACTGTAATATGACGATTAAAATCAATGTTGGAACAATAACGTGTTCTAAATTTTCAAAGGATAGATTAGCGCTTAAAATAATAAATAAAATAGAGATTAAAAGAACGCTTAGGTGTTCTTTAAAGTTAAGTATTTCATCAATATGTGTATTTCGCATATTGCCAACAACTAAGCCCATCACAGAGACAGTCCATAAGCCAGAACCTTCAATTAAGTGCTCACTTAAGACAAAAGCTGTGACAATAAACGAAAGGACAAAAAGGTTAGATAAATAATCAGGCACCCAGCTGCGTCTTAATGCAACACCAATAATAAAACCAAAGAAAACACCAATGGCACTTGCAATAACGGCAATAATAAGAATGAATAATAAGGCATACAGAAAATCATTATTTTGCCAGTGGATAATGGTACTATAGACAATCACAGCACCAACAGCACCAATTGGATCAACTAACATCCCCTCCCAGCGAATCACATCAGATAATTTCTGCGTTGGACGAATACTTCTTAGAATTGGCACAACAACCGTTGGGCCACTAACAGAAGCAATAGCCCCTAGAAGCGCTGCAATAGGCAAAGGGAATGATAATAAGTAGTAAGCTAAGTAGGTTGTAATTAAAGCTGTGATAATGTATCCAGCAGTAATTAGCAATGCAACTGTCATTCTATTTTGGGTAGAAATTTCTTTTACTTTCAGCGTCATGGTGCCTTCAAATAAAATCACAGCAACACCAATACCAACAGCAGCATGTAAAAAGTCACTACCAAAAAGATAATCAGGATCTAGAATACCTTCTGGCAAACTTGGGATAAAATAGCCAGAGACAGGACCAAGTAAAATACCAAAAGCTAATAAAAATAAAATAGCAGGTAGTCGAACTCTCCATGATAGCCATTGACAAAAAATGGCCAGTAGTAAAATAAGCATTAAACTTAGAGAAATATCCATTCGCTTCCCTTAAAGGATCGTTATATCAATACTATAAGTTAGTTGATTATATATTCATAGTCCATAACTAGCGGTGCATGATCAGAAAAGAAAGCTTCTTTATAAACATTTGCATGGGTTATTTTCTCTTTTAAACAAGGCGTTATCCATTGATAATCAAGTCGCCAACCAACATTATTTTCTCTTGCTCTACCACGGTTAGACCACCAAGTATACTGGTCTTTTTGTTGATTAATCACTCGAAACGCATCAACCCAACCAATTTGGTCAAATACTTTATCAAGCCATGCGCGTTCTTCAGGTAGGCAGCCTGAGTTTTTTTGATTACTTTTGAAATTTTTGATATCAATTTCTTTATGTACAATATTCATATCACCACAAATAATCATTGGTATTTTATTGTTGATTTGCTCAGATAGTATTTTTTCATAATAATCTAGAAACTGCATTTTAATTGTTTGTCGTTCATCACCACTTGATCCTGAAGGTAAATAAATAGAGGCAATGCTTAAGTTATTAAAATCAAGCTGAATATAACGACCTTCCGTATCAGCAATAGAGAAGTCAAGACCATTCATTACACTGTTTGGCTTATGTCGGCTATAAATTGCAACACCACTATAGCCTTTTTTTTCAGCATCGAAAAAGTAACTATCATAGCCTTTTGGGTGATAGCTTGGGTCATCTAGCTGATTCCTCTGAGCTTTTGTTTCTTGGATGCATAAAATATCAGCATTTTGATTTTCAAACCATTGAAAAAAACCTTTCCTTGTTGCTGCTCGAATACCATTAGCATTAAATGTAATAATACGCATGTAGAGTCCTTTTGGTATGATATAAAAAAGGCTTAAGTTAACTTAAGCCTTTTAATGTTTTTTTTTATGAGAGCTCAAAAATTATTGAGTTTTTGTCTCGCTTTCTTTTTGTGCAACTTTAATATCTTTTAGCGTAACCTTGAAAGTTAATGCTTGGTTAGGGCCAATCATTGGTGGTGCATATTTACCATAAGCTTGATCAGGCGCAATATAGATTGTCCAACTAGAACCAACAGACATTTTTTCTAAGGCTGACTTAAACCCAGGAATAACGCCATTAACTGGGAAAGTTGCAGTTTTTCCAGCTTCTGTTTGATCAAAAACTTTGCCATCAGGTAGCATACCTTGATAAGTAACAACAACTTGATCTTCAGCTTTAGGCATACTATCCCCATTACCTTTTGTATCAACTTTGTAGTAGACACCCTCAGTTAGTTTTTCAACGCCAGGTTCTTTAGATACTTTCATCATATAAGCTTCAGAAGCTTTACCATTACTTTCAGCTAGCTCTTTTTGTTTTTCTAATGCTTTTTGCATCATTTGCTTTTGAAAATCTTGCATTACCATTTGCATTTGAGCATCCGTCATTAGTGGTGTTTCACCTTTACTTGCGGTTGTAAAGCCTTGAATAAATAAGTCATTATTTAAATCAATGTGTTGCTCTTTTGTGCTTTTACCTATTTTATAACCAATCGTATAACTAACTTTATCCATTTCACTTTTTAATGTATCGCTACTGGTGTTTGCTGTTTGAGCAAAAGCTGAGCTGGCAATTGCCATTGTCGTTATAGCCGTAGCTATTAAGGTTAATTTTTTCATAGTATGATTTCTCCAGATTAATTTAACAAAAATAACAAAAAAACGGTTATTAAAGGTCATATTACGAAATTATAAATATCAGCGTCAAGGTATTTACAGCTGTTTCTTGTATGTGTTTATCTTAAAGCATGATAATGATAAATAATTTGTAACAAATAATCGTAAAACTTTAGTTTTGGCTAGATTATGATAAAATTAGCAACCAATATTAGGTTAATAGATTAAATTACTATTTGTTTTGAAGTGTAAGTATGCGTTTGGCTGAATGTTTTATGATAGGTGTTGATCATAATCAAACACCGATTGAAATTAGAGAAAAACTTGCCTTTAAGCAAGAAGAGGCGCTATTAGCTAAAAAAGCATTAGTCGATGCTAAGTTGGTCAATGAAGTGATTATTCTCTCAACTTGTAATCGCACAGAGTTTTATATTGTAAGTTTTTTAGAACCAGAGACAATTATCCAATGGTGGTTAAGCTTTAAACAGGTATCTGGTTATGAAAATTATATTCAGATACGTTATGAATATGATGCCTTAAGACATTTAATTAAGACTGCCTCAGGTATTAATTCAATGGTTTTAGGTGAACCACAAATATTAGGGCAAGTGCGTAAGAGTTATTTATTTAGTTTAGAGAACCAATATGCTTTAAGTAAGCTTGGGCGCTTTTTTGATCAAGCATTAATTGCAGCAAAAGCCATTCGTCGTGGCACTGCAATTGGTTCTTGTCCTGTCTCTGTTGCATTTTCTGCTGTTAATGTTGCAAAAAAACATTATTTAGAGTCAATTAAAGATAAGCAAGTACTTATTTTAGGCGCAGGTCAAACAGCTCAATTAGTTGCGCGTCATATTGATCAATTAAAACCAAAGTCATTACTAATTGCTAATAGAACATTAGATAAAGCAAAAGCATTAACAGAGTATATTAATGCTAAGGCATATCAGCTATCAGAATTAGATAAGCTTATCTTAAAAGCTGATATTATTATTTCAGCAGTTGCTTCTGATCAATATTTAGTGGATGAAACCAATATAGAAAAAAATAATGTAGATACAAAGCTAATTATTGACTTATCTATGCCTAGAAGTATTAAGCCAAGTGTGAGTATTCATCATCATGTTACCCTTTATAGTGTTGATAATTTAAATGAAATGATTACAGAAAATAAACAACTAAGACAAAAAGCAATCCACTATGCTGATAAACTAGTTGAGCAGTCGCTTCAGCAGTATAAAAATAATTTACGCTATAGAGAAAAAGCATATAAGATAAAGGAATTACGTAGAAAAGCAGATGATTTAGCAAGTTTTGAATTACAAAAGAGCATTAAAAAGCTTGATAATGGAAGTGATCCTTATCAAGTTTTATCTCAGCTTGTACATAGTTTAAAAAATAAGTGGTTACACCAGCCATCAACATCAATGCGTCAAGCAATGATTAATGGGCATGATGATATGCTAGATCATGTCGATGAATTATTTGGCTTAAATACAAATAACAATAAACCTTAATATTTACGCTATTAAATTTAATCAATTAGAAGAAGTTAATTTATGAAAGATAGTATTCGTATCAAACTAGAAAGCCTCTTAGAAAGACATGAAGAGTTAAGCGCACTACTGAGTGACCCTGATGTGATTAATAACCAAAATAAGTTTCGTAGTTTATCTCAAGAGTATGCTGATTTAGAGGAATTAGTTAACACATTTAGTGCATATCAACAAGCAGAGAGTGATTATAATGATGCAACTGAAATGGCTAAAGAAGATGATCAGGAGATGGCAGATCTTGCCAAAGAAGAAATAGAAAGAAGTAGTGAGTTACTTAAGAGACTTGAGTCTCAATTACAAATTTTATTATTACCTTCTGATCCTAACGATAGTGCTAATGTGTTTTTAGAAGTAAGAGCAGGTACAGGGGGTGATGAAGCGGCTATTTTTGCAGGTGACTTATTTAGAATGTACGCCCGTTATGCAGAAAATAAGGGCTGGAAAATAGAAACAGTTAGTGAAAGCTTAGGTGAGCATGGTGGTTATAAAGAGATTATTGCTAAAATTATAGGTGATAAAGTTTACTCTCACTTAAAGTTTGAATCAGGTGCACATAGAGTTCAACGAGTGCCTGTAACAGAATCTCAAGGTCGAGTGCATACTTCTGCTTGTACCGTTGCGATTATGCCTGAAGCACAGGAGATAGATGCAATTGAAATTAGTCAAAACGATTTAAAAATTGATACTTTTAGAGCATCAGGTGCTGGTGGGCAACATGTCAATAAAACAGACTCTGCAATTCGTATTACGCATTTACCGACAGGGTTAGTGGTTGAATGTCAAGATCAACGCTCACAACATAAAAATAAGGCACAAGCGATGTCAGTTTTAAAAGCGCGTCTTTTACAGAAAGAGCAAGAAGAGCAACGATTAGAACAAGCACAAACAAGAAAATCATTAGTCGGTAGTGGTGATCGATCAGAGCGCATTCGTACCTATAACTTTCCACAAGGGCGTGTTAGTGATCATCGAATTAATTTAACGTTGTATAAGCTTGAAGAAGTTATTGAAGGTGATTTAGATTGTATTATTGAACCTTTAATCCAAGAACATCAAGCAGATTTACTTGCACAATTCTCTTAAAAGTTAATCAAAAAATGACGATTAATAAACTTATTCTTAACTGCTCAAATGAACTAAAAGGTATTAGTGATAGCCCACGCTTGGATGTTGAAATATTATTAAGTTATGTACTAAATAAATCAAGGGTTTACCTTAAAACTTATCCTGATACTATTTTATCTGAAAAAGAATATGATTACTTTCAGTTATTGATTGAACGTCGGCTTAAAGGAGAGCCAATTGCTTATATTATTAATAAACAAGCTTTTTGGGACTTTGAGGTTTATGTTAATTATCATGTTTTAATTCCACGAGCAGATAGTGAGTTATTGGTTGAAAGCATACTAGATCAATTTGGAAAAGATAGCCAAAAGCAAGTCATAGATTTAGGCACAGGAAGTGGTGCATTAGCAATTGCACTTAAAAGAGAGCGACCGAATTGGTTAATAAGCGCCACAGATATTAGTCAAAAAGCTTTAGATATTGCCAAAAAAAATGCTAAAGATATTGATTGTGATATTAATTTTATTCAATCAGATTGGTTTTCAAAATTAGAAAAAGACAATCAGTTTGATATTATTCTATCAAACCCGCCCTATATTGATCAGGATGATTTATATATTGAAACGTCTGTTAAAGCTTATGAGCCAAGTAATGCTTTATTTTCAAAAAATGAGGGTTTCTCTGATTTGTTTTTAATTATTGAACAAGCAAAAAATTATTTAAAAACAGGTGGCATGTTATTTTTAGAGCATGGATTTAAGCAAGATAAAATAATACGAGAAAAACTATTAAAAGAGCAATTTTGTCATGTCAAAACTTTCAATGATTTAAATAACCATCCAAGGGTTAGTTCTGGGTTAAAAGTTTAAAAGAGATTACTTAGATATCATCTATACTTAAATAAGATTAATTATTTAAGATAGATCAATGGCAAAACCACTCACTGAGATTGCAAAGTTATATGAGGCTGGTAATTTTACGGATGCAAAATTATCGCTTGTTGAGTTTTTAGAAGAGCAACCAGAACATGATTTAGCGAATAACTTACTTGGTATTGTCTATTATCATTTAAAGGATATAGATTTATCAAAAAAGCATTTGGAAAAAGCCATTGAGATTAATCCTAATTTAATTGATGCTTACTCAAACTTAGGGCGCGTTTTAGCTGAAGGAGAGAGTTTCGATCAAGCAAAAGATGTTTTAAATAAAGCACTTGAAGTTGATCCAAGTTTTGCCAGTGCCTATTTTAACTTAGGTGTCATTGAAGTTAACTGTGGTCATGATAAAAAGGCATTGGATTTATTTAAAAAAGTAGTAACGCTAAATCCAAAGCATGCATTAGCGATTTATCATATTGGTGGATTAATGTCGAAATATCAGCAATATGATAAAGCAATTCGTTGTTATGATGAAGTCCTTTCGATTAATTCAAATTATGATGGTGCTTATCTTTGTTTGGGGCTTTTATATGTAAAAAAGAAAGATTATAAAAAAGCGGAAAACTATTTTTCTAAGTGTATTGAACTAAATCCAAATAATGCAGAACCTTATTTTAATTTAGGTATTCTAGCCTCAGAAGCCTATCAGCCAATCAAAGCAATTAATTATTATGAAAAAGCAATCGAAGTTGATTCTAAGCACTTTAAATCATATAGTAATTTAGCGGTTGCAAAGCATTTATTAGGTGATGTAAGTAAAGCTGAAGAGTTATTTAAAGAGGCATTAAAACTTGAACCAAGTAATGAAAAGATTTTATTTAATTATTCAATTTTATTATTAACACAATTTGATTTTACCAAAGGCTTTGATTTATATAGAAATCGATTTAGTCCTAATGTTAATGATCCAAATACATTTTATCAGCCTAAGACAGATAAGCCTTATTACAATGGAGAGAACTTAGAGAATAAAACAATCTATATTTATCATGAACAAGGTGTTGGTGATATGATTATGTTTGCGCGCTTTATTCAATATCTAATCGAACAAAAAGCAAATGTTATTATCTATATTAATAAACACCAAGGCTTATACTCACTATTTAAGCGTTCATTTCCTAAAGCAAGTATTGTAAAAAAAGAATATAAAAAAGATTATGACTATCATATTGCGATGATGGACTTAGGTTATGCGTTAAAGCTCAATCATAAAAATATTCCTTATACGAATGGTTATCTTAAACCAAGCCTAAAAAAGAAAAAGTTTTTTAAAACAAAAGTAAATCAATCTAAGAAAAAACTTGCCATTGGCATTGCATGGAAAGGAAAAAGTATTTATCCAAATGATCATTATCGATCAATGGATTTAGAAGTTATGTTAAATAAGTTAAATATTAAGTTACCATATAAGCTTTATTCACTACAAAAAGACTTAACAGAAGAAGAAGTAAATCTTTTAAAAAAATATAAAATAAACGATTTATCTCAATATTGTAATGACTTTTTAGATACGGCATCAGCAATGACTAATTTAGACTTTGTGATTAGTGTTGATACGGCAATTGCTCATCTTTCAAGTGCCTTAGGTATTGAAACTTTAGTTTTATTATCTGCTTATCAAATTGAGTGGCGTTGGGGGTTAGCAAATCAATCAACATCAAGTTATTGGTATGATCATAATCATCTAATTTGGCAAAAAGAGAAAGGTAACTGGCCTTTGGCACTTGAGCAAATAGATGCAAAAATTAAATCAATAGTTAAAAGTAGAGATAAATAATATTTAGTCTGTCAGTTGCTATTTATGATTAAAATAACTAAGATTGACTTTAGTTTTGAACTAAAACAATCAAAGTGATCAGCCTAAATGAATATAAAATCCGATCAATTTAAAGTCTTAAGTATTTCAAGTTTAACTGAGTTTGCTGAACGTTATAGTTACTATGTGATTCAAGCATTATTGATTTTCTTTTTAATCGAACAATTTAAATTATCAAGTGATTATAGTGCTAACTTAGTGGGTACGGTTTTAGCCATGATATATCTATCAGCACTTGTTGGTGGTTATATCGCAGATCGACTCATTGGCTATTACCTTTCAGCATTTTTAGGTTCTTTATTTATGATTTTAGGGAGCTCTATTTTAGCTTTATCTTATCATGAAAATGTGATGTTTTTAGGTTTGGCTTTTATTTCAATTAGTACAGGTCTGATTAAGTCTAATATCTCATCATTTATTGGTTACTTTTATGACAAAGCAAAATTATCTCATAGCCATCGCGATTTTGGGTTTAGTATTTTTTATGTTGGGATTAATCTTGGTTCATTCTTTGCTTTACTTTTTGCATCCTTACTAAAAGAGCATTATGGCTTTCAAGCACCATTTTATTCAAGTATTTTAGTTTCAGCAGTAATGACTGTTATCTTATTTTCAGGTTTCTTTTTACTTAAATCTTACATTGAAATAAAGGTAGATAAAAAGCTATTTGGAAATATGTTTATGGCAATGATTGTCATAGGGCTATATATCGTTTTTGTTTATTATGTATTAAAACATCCAAGAATTGCTGACTTTATTATTTTACTAGTTGCTTTGAGTGCTTGTTTTTTAATCTATCTCTCAGCGCAAAGGAAGTATTATAAGCGCGCTTTGATTGCCAGTTGCTTTTTTCTTTTATCAATTCTTTATTGGGCGTTATATTTTCAGATATTTATCTCAATCTTATTATTTATTGACTATGTGGTTGCCCATGAATTTTTAGGCATTGTCATTAAAAGTTCGCAGTTTTTAAGTATTGAATCTTTAGGCGTTTTAATTTTTGGTGCTTTAATGGGAAAACTATGGCTTAGCTTTGGTAAGCGCGGCATGCCAGTAGAAGATATTGATAAATTTAATATAGCATTTATTATTATGTCTTTGATGTTTGTTGTTTTTTATTTCTCTGTTATAACTGCAACAGGTAATAGTAAAGTGCCTGCAATTATCTTTATTATTGGCTTTTTAATGCTATCAATAAGTGAATTATCACTATCAGCAATTGGTTTATCTTTAGTAACTAAAATAGCACCACCAAAATTTGTTTCTCTTTATATGGGTATTTGGTTAGTTACCATTGGCCTAGGTGGTAAATTAGCGGGTATTATTTCATCTCATCTTCAAATAACGCCTAATATTATTCAATCAAAAGAGCAGATGTCTTTTGGCTTACTCTTATTTATAGCCTTATCAATTCTTGGGGTTGTGATTTGCTTTAGCGTAAGAAGGTTAATTATTAGAAATACAAAGCTTATTAAATCGTAACAAGCTTATTAATGAGGGGGAAATATAAAAAGGCACAAACTGATTTTGGTTTAAAATGATGCTTGATTAAAAATTGGTATTGTTTTAGCTGTGCTTGATAAGTCTTGGTTTCATCTTTAAGAAATGTAGTAAGGTCTGTACTATTAGAAGGGCTTGCGGTTTTATAATCGATAATAATAGCGTTTTGATTGTAATCAATAATAACTAAATCAATAATTGATTGCCTAAGCTTTGCTTTCTCTTTTGTATCTAGGTAATAAAGACTATATTCGCAAAAAACATCTTTTGCATGATTTAAATAATGGCTAATACTTTTTTCAGATAGTGTGTTATCAATGGCTTGATTAATAATTGGTATTAATTTAATTTTTTGTTCATTTGAAGCACCATTTAAAATAAGCTGCTGTTTAATTAAATAATCTTGAGTTGTTTGATTATCTGTCTTTTTTTGTACCTTTCTTTTAATTAATTTTTCTAATACTTGATGGACTGTATTACCTAATAGTTGTGATTCTAGCTGAAAATAGTCAAATTCAGGGTGTGGGTTATTGATTCGTTTTTTGTCTTTTAAAGCAATAAGGCTTGGATGGTTATTTGTAATTAACTGTGTTGGTTGAAATGAATGGTTATCACTATGTTCTTTTTTCGTTGTTGTATTATCTATTGGATAATTAATCCATTGTGTTTGACTTAAAGGATAAAGATATGAAAATAAGCTTCGTTTATTTACTTTAGGTGCGTCTAAATCAAACTGACTAAAGCAATAAAGGTAAGCTTTTGCGCGTGTAATTCCAACATATAAAAGTCTTTGTGCTTCATAGTGAAGCCTTCTTTTTTTTGTCTCTTGTAGTAATTGATAAAAGGCAGAAGGCGTATCATCCCAGCTATGAGCTTTTGCTGATAATAAAATACACTGTTCGTTATTTTGATTATGAAAATAATCATAATTTAATAGCTCACTTGAGAGGTGCCTTGGTGTTTTATTAAGCCCTGGAATAATAACAACATCAAATTCCAATCCCTTTGACTTATGAATGGTCATAAGGTGAATATTGGCTTGCTGATTTTTACTTGATCGTATTAATTGAAGCTTCTGATAAAATAAAGTTATATTATCCAAGTGCCCTTGTGATTCAAAGGTGCGTAGCTCTTCAAAGAATATATTAGTATTATCGTGGGCGAATTGATCATAGTAGTCTTGCGCTTTAAGGTTTAACCATAGTGACTTAAGTATGTGCGTTAGTGTTTGTTGATAACGAAGGCTAAAAGCTTCTTGTAGTTGATGAAGCTGATCTTTAATGGGGGCGATAATCTCATTTGATTCTTTAGAAGTTAAATTTTTAAGCTGTTCTAATAAAAAACAGTTAAAGCTTTTATAGTCAGATAGGTCAAATAGATCAAATAGAGTTTCAATGGCATCTAAATTAAGTGAAAATATTCTTGAAGTGAGTAACTTAACCCAGCTTAGCTTTTCATAAGGGTAGATTAAAACTTCTAATAGGGCAGTTAGATCTGTAATAACTTTTTGATGATAAAGTGTTTCAATTTCAGTTTCATTATAGTTAATCTTATGTGTTTTTAGTTGAAGTATGATTTCATCTAAATGATTTCTAGAGCGCGCTAAAATGCCAATTTGACAGTTTTTATCTTTTGATCGGTGTTTTTTGATTGTATCAACGATTGCAATTGCCTCATGATAGTTATCATAAGTAGCATATAAGCTATGTTGTTGCTCTTTAAAGTTAAGTATGCCAGAAGATTTGCGATAACTAATTGCACCCAGTGTTTTATCATCAGCTTTTGGAAAAATGTTACAAAATGTTTGATTAATCCAGTTAATCAATTTTAAATCACTTCGAAAGTTACAGCTTAAATTAAGTTTTTTGGGTTTAATCTCTCCAATGCCTTCACTTGCAGTAAGAAATAATTCAACTTCAGCCTGACGAAAGCGATAGATCGACTGCATCGGATCGCCAACTAGAAATAAAGTTCTACCATCAGATGGCAGCCAACCGGAGGTTAGTTTTTCTAGTAGTCGATATTGTAGCTGTGATGTATCTTGAAATTCATCAATTAATAAGTGTTCAAACTGATAGTCTAAGTAAAGCATTAGATCACTAGGGGTATCTTCATCCCCTAATGCACTTAATGCGTTAATTGCAACTTGGTTAAAATCAACTTGGTTAAATTGACGAAAAGTTAATAGTAAAGACTGTGTTGAGTATATCAAAATTTTAATAATATCGTTTAAAATAAGCCATTCATCTTTATCGTAGTGATAAGTCATTGATTTTAAATTTGTGCATAAATTAATGATTAAATCTATTTGATCAAGTGATTTTATTTCATCAAGTAAATTAGATAGGGCATCTTTTTGTTTTTTTTGATATGCTTTTTTTTCTTTATCTTTACTATCAGTAATGAAGCCTTCTTTTTTTGTTAGGCGCTTTTTTATCTTATGATCTTTTGTTAAAAGTAGATTTTTAATAAAAAATTGCCAAAATACTAAGTTTTCTAATTTATCATCAAGCTTATGATTCTGATAGTTAAGCCCAAGGTTTTTAGCAGCATAATAAGTTAAAGATTCTAGTTCACTTAAGTAGGGTGATAAGTTATCTGCTAATTGTTCTAGATTCAAATTAATAATATCAATAAAGCTACCTTCAAGCTTTTCTCTTAGAAGGTGATGATCATTGATTAATAAAGAAAGCCATTGTTCTCGAGTTTTAAGCATGCGAATAATTAGGTCATAAAATACATCTAAATTATTATCCAAATGGTTTAATATATGACTTAATGAAGGATAAAGTGGGTGTTTTTCTGATAAATCATTTAATAGTGAATCAAGCGCTTTTTGATAGATAAAATCAATATTATCAGAGATCTTTGCAGAGGTTAAAAAGCTTGATGCTTCAGGCATTGCTTTAGTTAATTTCAAGCAAAAAGCATCAATGGTTGTTACATCTAATAGATTTGGATTATCAAGTAGCTGCCAATTAAACGTTTGATCTTGTTTTAATGCATTTTTTGCTAGATCAAGTGTTATCTTTTGATGTGGTGATTGAAAAGGTGTATTTAACTTAGCTAATAGTAAAGCATCTGTAATACGTTTTTTCATCTCAAAGGCTGCCTTTTTTGTAAAGGTAATGGCAACAATTGACTCAGGTCTTTTAACCTTTGATAAAAGTGCTAGGAAACGCTGGGTTAATAGTTCAGTTTTACCAGAACCTGCTGGTGCTTCAACAATAAATGACTTATTTGTATCAAGTGCTTCACTTCTTTGGTTATAATCTGCTATTTGCATAAAACTAAGGTCATTAATAATTAGATTAAATTAATTTTATGTAGTTATGATTAAGATTAAAATAATAAGTTAGTAGAAAGAGTATAAAACTTCAGAACCGTTCAATTGTAGAGGCGTCGATTTATCGCGCCTCTAACTAAAATTTAAACTTTTATGGTATGAAGAGTTAACTCTCTACGGCTAATGAAGCATCTAAAATACCATTTGTTTTAGAACGATGTAATTTTTGTTGAACCTCTTGATAGCTAATATGATTATCTAGTGCATATAATAAAGCAGCAACGCCAACAACATGGGGTGTTGCCATTGAGGTGCCTTGCTTAAAGCCATAGCCGTTATTAACAGTTGATAGGATTTGTTTTGATGAATCATCATGGTTAACATCATTACCACCAGGGGCTAAAACTGCATAGTTATTACCTAGCGTTTCAGGATTGTTAGTTGTATTTGAATAAAATGCCATTTCACCAGAAGGGCCAGATGCTGAAACAACAACAGAATCTCCATTTGGGCAACCAGAAGGTAGGTGATCACCAGTATCTGTTGGCCCAAAATAATCACCATTACCTGCAGCAAGGACTAAGGTTGCATTATTTTGATGCGCAATATCAACAACATATTGCCAGCTTTTACAATATTCTGTCTTATAAGTATCCCAGTCACGTTGACTAATCCATGGCTGCTTTTGAGAACCTAGAGATATGTTAACGACATCTGCTGGGTTTGGATTAATAGGCGTATTAACCGGTAAGCGATCATAGCCAGCAGGCGCTCCTACCGCCCACTCAATACCCGCATCAACTGCATCAGTTGCGCCAGAGCCATTATCACCTAAAACTTTTACAGCGACTAATTTTATAGATGGGCTTTCTGCACTAATACCTTTAACAACAGGGCCTGTTGCACCAATGGTGCCTGCAACATGTGTGCCATGATAGCTACCACGATCGGTTGGATCTAGACTAAATTCAACTGGATTATCACCCTCTTGCTTAAAGTAAAGGCCGTGAATAACACGGTTATTAATATCATTTGGTGCATCAGCTGCAATACCTGTATCAGTAATTGCAACAGTTGTATCATATTGTGGTTTGTTTTTAATTATTTGCCATGTTTGATCAATATGAACACTATAATCACCGTGCATATCCCATTGCTCATCCCAGCGACTTTGATTGCCTGATATGGTGCGAGTTGTCGTTTGACTTGGTGATTTAATATCAAGCGTTGTCATTTTAAGACCACGATAAAGCGCATACTCAATGGCTGGATTTTTTTGTAATTGGCGAGTGATTTCCATTGCTTGATGAAAGTCATCTGCTTGTTGGTTATTACTTTTTATATTGATTTGATTTTCTTTCTTTTTAAAGACAAGCACATAATGATTATTTTGTTTTTCAATCGATGCTAGATTTGCAATTGATTGAATTTCATCATTATTAATATCTGAAAAGGCGTAGATATTCTGATTGTCCTTCATTTTAACACTAAAGCTTAAGTTATTAGCAAAGCCTGTACTACTTAAGGCAAGACCCAAAGATACAGCACTAAAAATTAGTTTTTTCATCTTTTTAACACTCCTTGTTAAATTGTGATGTTTTAATAAATTATTTACTTAGAGATATAAAGACTTTAATTGATCAAAAATAATACTAATAGCTTGTGTATCATTTTTAATCTTTAAATCTTTAAATACTTTATCTTTTGATGTGACAAGTAATAATAAATAGCCACTAATGCCAAGATGTTTTGTGATAATTTCCATTTCAGAAGCATCAGTATAAGTACTTTTTAACATGCCATAGCTTTGCTCTGCTAACTTATCAATCGCTTTAAATAAAATATTATAAGCAGTTGTTGGCGTTAGCTTTTCACGTAGATATAGATTAAATAAAATTGATGCGCGCGGATCTAAATAAATTGCAATGCGCTCTTTTAAATAAGCATATAGACGAGTTTTTGGGCACTGATAGTTTATTTGATTAAAGGATTGAACTTGTTCTAGTAAATAATCAACTAAATTATTAGCACAAGCGATATAAAGCTCATCTTTACTACCAAAGTAGTATGAGATAGAAGCGATGTTTAAATCAGATGCTTTGGCTATTTGTCTCACTGAAACACTATCATAACCATATTTAGCAAATAAATCACAGGCTACTTCCACTAAGTGGTTAGCAGCATTTCTTATCTTTAAAGGCATAATTAAAATCCATTTAATTATTTTGACTTTCTAACAAGTATCTTTTTGTTAAAAGGCAATCGTATCTGAGTCAGATTTTAAAATCAAGTGGATCTAGCTTAAGATAAAGTTAGGCAAATTTAAAATGATTATTGATAGAAAAATAACCTAAACTTTAATCACTAGCATCAATTTACATGATAAAAGGGCATTATCATGAAAAAGGATAAAAAAGTTCGACTAGAAAAAGATAGTATGGGTGAAATTAGAGTTGATCAATCAAAGTACTGGGGAGCACAAACCGAGCGATCATTAGCACACTTTTCAGTTGGTAGAGACCATATGCCAGTTGAGCTTATTAAAGCGATGGGCATTATTAAAAAGTCAGCGGCTATTATTAATTGTGAATTAGGCCTATTAACAAAAAAAAATGCAAAGCTTATTATTCAAGCAGCAGATGAAGTCATTTCAGGGAGACTTAATAATCACTTTCCTTTATATGTTTGGATGACAGGTTCAGGCACACAATTTAATATGAATGTGAACGAAGTAATTTCTAATCGAGCAATTGAAATTGCTAAAGGGGAGCTAGGGTCAAAAACACCCATTCATCCAAATGATCATGTTAATTTATCTCAATCATCAAATGATGCTTTTCCAAGTGCCATGTCAATTGCAATGGTATTTGCAGTAAAAGAAAAACTATTACCTGCGATTAATCAATTAAAGCGTGCGTTAAAACAAAAAGAAAAAGCTTGGCAAACTATCGTTAAAATTGGTCGTACACATCTTCAAGATGCAACACCTTTAACTTTGGGGCAAGAATTTTCAGGCTATGTCACATTACTTGATGATAATATTAAGCGGATTAATTTTGCATTAATTGATGTCTTAAAACTTGTTTTAGGGGGAACTGCTGTTGGTACGGGAATTAATACACCGAAAGGCTTTGATAAAAAGATCATAAGTGAAATAAAAAAAGAAACAAAATATGCCTTTACTGTTGCTGAAAATAAATTTGCCTATCAAGGCTCACATGATCAGTTTGTGATGTTTCAAGCAACGCTTAAAACACTAGCTTCTTCTTTATATAAAATAGCTAACGACATTCGCCTTTTAAGCTGTGGCCCAAGGGCAGGTTTTTATGAGATTATTTTACCATCAAATGAGCCTGGATCATCGATTATGCCAGGTAAAGTTAATCCAACGCAGAGTGAAGCCTTAGCAATGGTTTGTGCTCAGGTGATGGGCTATGATGTCGCAACAACGATTGCTGGTAGTGGTGGTATACTAGAGATGAATGTCTATAAACCCATGATGATTTTTAATATTCTACAATCAATTAATACTTTATCTGATTGTATGATTAATTTTACAGAATATTGTATTAAGGGGATGAAACCCAATTGTAAAAAAATTAAAGCTTACGTTGAAGATTCTTTAATGCTTGTAACAGCATTAGCACCTCAAATTGGTTATGATAAAGCATCCCATCTAGCACATTATGCCTATGAAAAAGACTTATCCCTAAAAAATGCCAATAAAGCACTTAATTATATCAGTGACGATAAATTTAATAAACTAATAGATCCGCTAATAATGTGCCATATAAATATTAACTAGAATATCTAAAGCACAAATAATTTACATTTGATTTAAAAAAGATTAAAGTAATTGTTTATGATTATTTTGGTTTTGTTTTAAAATGAAAGATGTTTGCGTTATAGATTATACAACGGATGAAAATGAAAAATTTTTTATTTTTGAAGCTCAAAAGCTGACTAGATCGACTCTTCATGGTTTAAGTGGGGAAGAAAAAGTAAAACATGATCACCAGTTTAAGACAGACTTATCTAAGGATATAGCCAACAAAAAGGTGAATGAACTTCCTCAGCACTTAAATGGTGAAAAACTTTTTCAACGTTTATTATTTCAACAAAATAAAAAAACGCGCCAATATAATCCAAAGTTTATTATTGTTAATAGAATATCGAACACACTTAATAACTCAGAAGAACAAAAACTGAGAGCTTTCTTTAATAACTGTAATGGTCGTTTATTGATAAAATCTAAAGGCACCCTTGGACAAGCTAATATATTTTTTCGAGATAAGAATATTGATGTTTTTATTCAGGCTGTTAAACATCAAATATCTGGAAGAACCTCTTTTGTAATAGAAGAAGAAAAAATGTTGTTTAGCCTTAAGACTAAAGATGATGGTTCACATAAGTATGATCAAAGTTTAGGAGTTTATCGGCGAGATTTTTTCCTTTCAGAAAAAAAATCAGATAATAACCCTTTAGATATTCAGTATTTTGAAGTATGTCGTTATTTTTGCAATATGTCACATACAACAGATAGCCATAATAGTGAGCATACATCACATGAAAAAAATTACTTAAATGGCAATTATCAAAGTGCGAAGGAAAAACTTCAGGGAAAAATGGAAAAATCTTCTGAAAAATATACTAAAAAAGAGCAGTTTTTTAGAAATATTGCTGAATGTATTGAGAGTGGATTATTTTTGGTGGCAAAGGGTAGTGAGTTATCTCAATACTTTCTATCAGAAGAAGATATGCAAGAGACCAATCAACATATTGCAAGATTATTAGGTATATCAGAAGATCATGCAAAAATTATCATATCAACGATAGATCCAATTGAGATTTCTAACAAGTTATTAAAGGATTATCTTAAAGGTGGTGCACTTGGTCGAATTGTTAGCTTTCATTGGGATAGAGGTCATACCTTAGAAGTAGAAAATTTTTTGGATCAACACAGAGAAATTAAAGATATAGAAGAATATAGAGCGGGTCTAAAAGTATTATTTACTAAAGTATTAGATAAATCTGATTTTAATATGGATGGGTCATTTTTACGTAGATGTAGACTGATTAATAAAGTTTTTGAACGCTATGATAATCATCTAGAAGCTGCTAACGATTTAGATAGTCAAGCGCAAAAAGAACCAATAACGCCTTTATTAGATTCAGATAAAGCACGCTTTTTACCTAAAGAAGAGCGTTATCTTCATGGGTGATGGTTTTTTATAATTTAGTATATAAGACAAGCAATAATTTATTATTTTATCTAATTGTATTTACACCGCAGACGCCTATAATCTAAAGAAGATTTAAATTAAAAATAGGCTACTAAAAGCCATGCAAAAAAATAGTCAATTAAAAGTTGCAGTGTTAGCTGGTACAGGCGGGATGCTTGAATTTTATGATTTTATTTTGTATATCTTATTTTCTCATCAAATCGAAAAAATATTTTTTCAAGATATTGAATCAGATTATTTAAGGAACTTAATTGTTATCGCTGTTTTTTCAGTTGCCTATATTGTAAGACCCTTAGGTGGCTTTATTATGGGTTGGTTTGGCGATAATATTGGCAGAAAATCAAGCTTCTCTTTTACGATACTTTTAATGGGTATTTGTGTTTTTTTAATGGGGGTGATGCCAACTTATGACCAAGTGGGGGTAGTTGCACCAATTCTTTTTATTCTTTTAAGAATTGTGCAAGGCTTTGCATTAGGGGGTGAGTTACCTGGTGCAATTGTTTTTGTTTATGAATCAGTTGAAAAAAGAGGTTTTGCATTAGGGGTTATGTTTGCCATGGTCTTTATGGGCTTTTTACTTGGCGATATTATGAGTGTTATTCTAACAAGTATTTTTGGTGAATATGCTTGGCGTGCAGCTTTTATTAGTGGTTCTATTATTGCTTTTGTTGGTTATTATATTAGAGCACAGTTACATGAAACAGAGTTATTTAACTCATTAGAAGAGAAGGTTAAGTTTCCACTACTAACCTTATTAACAAAGCAAGCAATCATGCAAATTGGTGCGATTTTATGTGTGATTATTGTTGCCTTTAATGGGGTAATGGTTTCTCTTTATATTCCTAAGTATTTAGAGAGTTATTTAGACTATCCATATCAGTTAACACAATTTACAACTATTAGCATTGCATTGGTTAATATTTTAATTATCTTTATCTCAAGCTTATTAACCGATTATATAGACTATAAAAAACTTTATCAGTTAGTTGCATTAAGCTTAGCTGTGATAAGCTTTCCTTGCTTTTATTTTATTACATCAAAAAATCCCGTTCTTTTTTTCATTGGCATGTTTTTAATTGCAGTTATTCCATCGATTGCAACGGGCATTTTTATGCGAATTCTATGTGATGCCTTTTCAACTTCTGTTCGTTATTCAGGTGTTGCAATTGGCTATAATTTAGCATTTGCACTTGTTGGAGGTATGGCGCCGTTAGCATCTGAAGTGATGATTCATAAAATAAATCTAATTGCAGGGCCTGCAATTGTTGGTGTTATTTGTGGCATTTTAAGCTTTATTGCTATTTTTATGATCAGAAAAACAAATGTTTAGCTTCAATTATGAGTGATAGATGCTTATCTTTTACTGACTTTAGGCTTTAAAGAGAAGACTTGAGTTTCACCAAAAAATGTTTAAACTATCCTAAATCAATTGATAGAGATCATATCATGAGCGACCTAGCAACCTCTCAAATACCGAAAGCAAGCGATCAAAAAGTTATTCCCTCAAAAAAACACCAGAAAATTAAAAAAGTATTATTACTTGGCTCGGGTGGCATTCGTATTTCTCAAGCTGGTGAGTTTGATTATTCAGGTTCTCAAGCAATTAAAGCATTAAAAGAAGAAGGCATTACGGTTATTTTGGTTAACCCGAATATTGCAACAATTCAAACCGATCCTGAAATGGCAGATAAGGTTTATTTTGAACCATTGGATTTACCTCATGTTACACGCATTATTGAAGCAGAAAAACCAGATGCTATTTTATTAGGCTTTGGTGGTCAAACAGCATTAAATTTAGGCTTAAAGTTAGAAGAAAAAGGCATTCTAGCACTACATAATGTTGAAGTATTAGGCTCAAGTGTAAAAACAATTAGAGAAGCAGAAGATAGAGGACTTTTTAAAGAACGCTTAGATGAAATTGGTGTAAAAACTGCAAAAAGCTTTGTAGCAACAACTGTCAGTGAAGCATTAAGTTTTGCAGATGAGATTGGTTATCCTGTCATGATGCGATCAGGCTTTTCATTAGGCGGTATGGGATCAGGCGTTGTTTATGATGAAAAAAACTTAAAAAAACGGATGAAGGAAGCTTTAACTGGTTCACCACAGGTTCTAATTGAAGAGTGTTTGTTAGGTTGGAGTGAGTTTGAATATGAGATTGTTAGGGATAAAGATTCAAATGTTTTAACGGTTTGTAATATGGAAAACTTTGATCCAATGGGTATTCATACCGGTGAAAGTATTGTTGTCTCGCCATCACAAAGTTTAACCAATGAAGAGTATCACCGCTTAAGAAAAGTTGCCATTGATGTGGCCAATCACTTTGAAATTATTGGTGAGTGTAATATTCAATATGCCTTTAATTTAAAAACATCAGACTATCGCGTGATTGAAATTAACCCAAGACTCTCAAGGTCTTCTGCGCTTGCTTCAAAAGCAACCGGTTACCCATTAGCTTTTATTGCGGCAAAACTTGCCCTAGGCTATCGGCTTTATGAAATAGAAAATCAGGTTACTAAAAAAACCTGTGCTTTTTTTGAACCAGCATTAGATTATATTGTGGTTAAAATTCCGCGTTGGGATACACATAAGCTTAAAAAAGCTGAGCGCTTTATTGGTACTGAGATGAAGTCAGTTGGTGAAGTTATGGCAATTGGCCGCTCTTTTCCAGAAGCCTTACAAAAAGCAGTGGGTATGTTAAATATTGGTGCAGCAGATCTTTCTGATTACCCCCATGAAATTCCTGATATTGAAACAGAAATAGAATATGCAACCGATAGAAGACTATTTGCATTATACCGCTATTTTGTACAAGGTGGTGATATTCAAAAAGCTTATGAGTTATCAGGTATTGATTTATGGTTTTTAAATCATGTTCAAACAATTGCTCAGATGGAACTAAAGCTTAAAACATCTAAAAATTTAACCGCTAACTTATTAAAAGAGGCTAAAAAACTAGGCTTTTCAGATAAGTCAATTGCGCGCTTTCAAGATATGACGCCAGAAGCTTTACGTGCATGGCGAATCTCAAAAGGGATTGTACCTTATGTTAAACAAATTGATACCTTAGCAGGTGAATTTGAAGCACAAACAAACTATTTATATTTAACCTATCATGGTAATGAACATGATATTCTACCATCAGAAGATAAGGCAACATTAATTATTGGTTCAGGTCCTTATAGTATTGGTTCTTCTGTTGAGTTTGACTGGTGTGGGGTAACAACAGCACATACTTTAAAGTCATTGGGTGAGTCACCAATTATTATTAATTCAAACCCTGAAACAGTTTCAACTGATTATGATGAGTCAGATCGCTTATACTTTGAGCAACTAACCATTGAGCGTGTACAGGATATTGCTGATTTTGAAAACCTAAAAGGGATTATTGTCTCAGTGGGAGGCCAAATTGCAAATAACCTTGTGATACCGCTAGAAAAAGGTGGTTATCCTATTTTAGGTACTTTACCAAAAGATATTAATCGTGCTGAAAATCGCGCAATTTTTTCATCACTTTTAAATGAATTAAATATTGATCAACCCCAATGGCAATCAGTAACATCACTAGCAAGCGCAAAAGAGTTTTCAGATTTAGTGGGTTATCCTATTTTAGTTCGTCCGTCTTATGTCTTATCCGGTGCTGCAATGAATGTAATTACATCAGAAGGTGAGCTTGATAAATACTTAAATGAGGCAACAGCAGTTTCTCCTGATCATCCAGTTGTCATTTCTGAATTTATTGATAATGCCAAAGAATTAGAGATGGATGGTGTTGCAAAAAATGGTGAAATTGTTATTTATGCGATATCAGAACATGTTGAAAATGCAGGCGTTCATAGTGGTGATGCTACAATTGTACTACCACCGCAAAGACTTTATTTAGAAACAATTAGACGCTGTAAGCGTATTACGCGAAAAATTGTTAAAGCACTTAATATATCAGGGCCATTTAATATTCAGTTTATTGCTAAAGATAACCACTTAAAAGTGATTGAATGTAATTTACGTGCATCACGTTCATTTCCATTTGTCTCAAAAGTAACAGGCCATAACTTTATTGATATCGCAACGAAAGTGGTGATGGATCAATATATACCACAACGTTATAATACGCTTGATCTTGACTTTGTTGGCGTTAAGTCATCGCAGTTTTCTTATAACCGCCTAAAAGGTGCTAACCCTGTTGCTCATGTTGAGATGTCATCAACAGGTGAGGTTGCTTGTATCGGAGAAGACTTACATGAAGCTTTTTATAAATCGTGGCAGGCAACGGATTTATCAATTAAGCGTAAGCGTATCTTTTTAGCAATTGGTGGTGATAGAAAGCCACGCTTATTAAAAGAGCTTCAAGCCTTACTTGCTAAGGGCTGGCAGTTTTATACCACAGAAGGTACTTACCGTTATTTAGAAGACTATGGTGTTAGCTCTACTTGTGTCTATAAGATATCAGAAGAGAAAGAACCATCGACAGAGACTTTAATTATTAATCGGGAAGTTGATTTAATCATTAATATTCCAAGACGTCTACGTCATACAGAAGAATCAAATATCACAGATGGTTTTAAAATAAGACGCTTAGCAGTTGATCATAATATTCCGCTTGTGACTAACCTTCAAAATGCCAAATTATTACTACAGTCATTAATTGAGCTATTTGAAAAGCCAGCAACGGTTAAATCATGGGATCAGTATATGGGGAAAAATCAATAAAGCACTTGAGTGCTCTTTTTTGAAATATTAATGAACATCATCTAGGCTTAAATAAAGAATTTAGCATAAAAAATTAAGTAGTAGATGATGCGATTACACAGGTTACTTATTATATTTTTCTTATTATTTCCTTTTGTTACTTATAGTAATGAAGTGCTTAAATGTCCCAATGGAAAAACAGTCAACTTAGGTGATAGTATTCAAACAGTTATTAACCGCTGTCAAAGAGATAAAGTTGATCATAAGGGTTACTTAGTTGCACGACCTTCTATTATTCGTTGGAATAAAGTTACAGAAGAAGTTACTTACGATAATCAAAATAAACCCATTCATAGCCAAAAAATACTAGAAAAACATGCACTTTTAATGCTACATAGTCAAGATACTAAAAAATCAGTGACTTTCCAGTTTTTAGATGATCGTTTAATTGGGACTGAAAATAAGTGATGCTTCATTCAAAACATTTAAGGCTTACAAGTTCTTTTAAATAAAGCTAAAATCATATTTAACGTTAATTTGAGAAGTTTAGTTTTAAGATTTTTAAATGATTAAAAAAAATGATATTTATTTAATTGATGGTGCTATTGGTAAGCTTGAAGTAGCACTTGACTTTCCTAAAGAACAAACAAATAGTGATACAGTTGCAGTGATTTGTCACCCGCATCCACTTTTTCAAGGAACGATGAATAATAAAGTTGTTACAACAATTGCAAAAGCATTTAATCAAGTGGGAATATTAGCAGCTCGTTTTAATTATCGAGGTGTTGGTAAAAGTGATGGTAATTATGATGATGGTATTGGTGAAATTAATGATTTAATTTCAGTTGTTTCCTGGTTAAGATCACAGAATATGGCTAAAAATGTTATTTTAGCTGGCTTTTCATTTGGAGGAGCAATTGCTTATAAAGGATCAACAAAGATTGATGATGTCAGTATGTTATTAATGGTTTCACCATCAACGAAAAACTTTAACTTAAATCAAGCATTGGTACCTAAAATGCCACTATTTGTTATTTTAAGTGAAGATGATGAAGTGATTGATGCAAGAGAAACGTTTGATTTTTTAATCAATGATTTTAAAGGGCCTTATCATTTATTAAAGTTAACTAAGGCCGGTCATTTTTTCCATGGCCGATTAATTGAGCTTCGCCAGGAGATTTATTATCATTATCAGTTACGTTTAAGTAATTAAGCTTGAGTTTTAAGTGATCATTAACTTAAATTAAAATAAAGCTTTAAGGATAAGTTAGCTAAGCTTAAATTAAGAGGAATCATAATGTTATCAGCAGAGCGCCCTAAACGGTTAACCAATGCGATTAAGATACTAGCAGTTTGGTTATTAATAGTTTTTGTTATTGAACTGACTCAAGTTTTTATTTATGGTGTACCGTATATTAGCCATATTAATGGGCATAATGAAACATTAACCCCACAGGTTTATATTGTAAGCCTTATTGCAACAATTGCTATTCAATATCTATTATTATTAGGACTTTGGTGGGCTAAAAACTGGGTTAGAGTTATTTATTCAGTTTTATTTGTACTTGGTATTTTAGGCTTTTTATATTCTTTAACATTACGTCCTGAGTTTACTCGTGAGAATTTATTTTCTCTGATTATTACAACAATCACCTGGCTTTTAAATGCTTACTTAATGATTAAGCTTTTTAATAAAAAAGGATCTAGTTGGTTTTTAAACGCCAAAGACACTAAAGAAACTAAACGCGCCTTATAAAAAATCAAGTAAAACAATAATTTAAATCAATTTTGCGGTAAATAGTAACATTATTCACCGCATAATATGCGGTGA
The DNA here is from genome assembly GCA_021713395.1 of Thiotrichales bacterium 19S9-11. Classification (GTDB taxonomy): domain Bacteria; phylum Pseudomonadota; class Gammaproteobacteria; order Francisellales; family Francisellaceae; genus M0027. Next base: position 188,658 of record JAKJJT010000001.1, read on the forward strand.
ATAATAATTATGTGGATACACAAGCACCAGATGCAAGTAGACTAGACAAGGAAATGACAGCTTTTCTTAATTGGTTTGAAACAAATAGTGAGATTGATCCCGTCTTAAAAGCAGGTGTTGCGCATTTATGGTTTATTACAATTCACCCTTTTGAAGATGGTAATGGTCGTATTGCTCGTGCAATAGCAGATATGGCTTCAGTGGTTTTTGGGCTGTCTTGGGCGTGCGATAGAAAATACAGATAAGCTTCAAAAAAATGTATTATTTAAAGCAAAACTTTGGGATAAGGCTAATCAAGTTCAAATTAATGAGCGACAAAAATTAATTATTAATCGTATGCTTGATAACTTTGAAGGTTTTATGAATACATCAAAATATGCCAAGATTGCTAAGTGTTCAAATGATACGGCATTACGAGATATTCAAGAATTAAAAAGACAAGGTATTTTAGTTCAAAATCCTTCAGGTGGTAGGTCTACCAGCTATCGTCTAATTGATGCAGATGAATTATTAGTTTAAGTTAGATATTTTTAATTTTCTTATAAAATGACTGATACTTTAAAATTAATTTATCTTGTGTAATAAAGGTCATTTTTTCACAAGTACACTGTGCAAGCATTATTCGATCAAATGGATCTTTATGAGTTGTCGGTAAGCTTCTTAATGCTTCTGCATGTTCTGCCATAATAGGCAGTTGAATTAAGCCAGATGATTCAAGCTCATAGCTTAGATTTTTACTAACTTTTATTTTTCCAATGGACTCTTTAATTACAACTTCAAAAATACTGGCACTACTGAAAAATAATTCGCATGCTGGGTTTTCAATTAGTTCAATTGCTTTCTTTGATAACTTACTTGGCTCATATAAAAGCCACAGTAAGTAGTGAGTGTCTAATAAATACATCACTCACCTAAAAATAACTGATTGATTTCATCAGAAGGTGCATCAAAGTCATCAGCAATAAAATAAGGCTTATTTTTCAACTTACCAATAATTCTTGCTTTTTTGACAATTGGTATAATTTTAGCAACCAGTTGCTTATCCTTTGTAATTAATATTTCCTCTCCAGTATTTGAGACTTGTTGTATTAACTTAGGAAAGTTTTGTTTTGCATCACCGATGCCATAAATATGATGCATAATCATTCTCCTTTTAAGTGGTTACCTATGTTAGTATTATACAAAAATATTCCTTGCTTGTCCAAATTATTAAAATAATAGGTGTTTTCCTTTCCATTATCAGAGTCATTGTATGGTCATTTATTTTTAAAAACAATAATGAGATAACAAGTGATATCTTAATTTTAAATAGATAGATAAAAATTAACTTTAATCACACAAAAAAGAAACAAAATATTATTATTTTGAAATATTAGTATTTTAAATGACAAAATATTTGATATTTTTCCATTTTTAACTATTTGAATTATAAAAGTAAACTAAAAATCTATCATGTTGTAACATTTTATTGGTTTACAGCTAACTTATTATCATATAACGTAGTATGCATACTTTTAAAAATAACATATAAATCGATATAAATTGGGGGATTTAAGATGGCTGGAGAGAATCAAAAAGCATTAGAAGCAATCGAAAATTTTGATCAGTGGTATAGAACTGCATTGGAATATAATTTCTTGCAAAATGATTATGCTACCAGGCAATGGAATGATTTTTGGAAAGAAGAATCAGCTAAAGACTCGAGTATTCCAAAAGGAAATATTCCTATGATGTGTTTAGCAGGGTTTGAGTGTGACCCTGATGTAATGGAGTATAAAGACTGTTTAGATCAGGGCCTTTCAAAGCTAAAGAAGGAACTAGGCGGTAAAGAAAGTATAACAGATGTTTTTATTGAGCAGTATATTAATAGGAATCAAGATGATCCTGCTAATTTAAAGATAAGTCAATTATATGCGATTGACTCTAATTTTAGAAAAATACATTGGCATATACACAGTGACCAAACTTCTGCTAATACCTTAATGACTTTTTGTAATACAGTATTGATGAAAGGATTGGCTGACCACATTGGTTTAAGAAAACCAACAGCTGATGAAGTTGACAAAGCAGCGGTTACTATGCTTAGAGCTGCCATTAAGGAAAAGGCTGGTTATGAAAATGTTATTGTTCCAGACTTTGATGGCTATACTGCAAGTGATATGTTAAAGATCTCCTCAAAAGTTCGAGAGTTTCATGATTTAGATAGTAACCTTATTACACCAGCTAGTGTTCAAGCAATTATAACTGTAGCAAAAGTAGACATTAACTTACTAGAACAAATAACAAAAGAAGATGTTGAGCAGATAAATGCAAATGTTAATCAGTTTGGATCAAGTCCATTTGTCGAAGTTGAAAATATTTTTACTAATAAAAAAGGAAATATTGTTATTGGAGCACAACTTAGACGTGTAGCTGAAGAGACAAAAGAGTTTGAAAAATTAATTAACCGAGTAAAGCAAAGTTTAATAGATTGTAATGTACCTGAGTCAGTGATTACTAATCTTAATTATCAAGACTATAAGCAGTTAGCTCAAGTATTTAAACTAGGAGACAGTGAGCAATTAATACATGAATTAAAAGATATATTAATAAGTTCTGATAGAAGTGAAGAGTTTATATCGGTTTCTAATATGACTAATAAAAATGTACTCTCTCAAGAGAAAAGTGAATATGTGCAGAAATCTAGTGAAGTTTTTATTAGCTTATTGAATCAGGGAGTTAAGATTGATCATATAAAAGCATTATCTGTAGAAAACAGCCAAGCTTTAGTGAATAATGAGGTTAATAAGTCCAGTGATAATACCCATTTAATTTATATTTTATCAGATTTATTAATATCAGAAGGCCAATATGATTTGGCTAAAGATATGATGAACAAAGCTAGCATAAAGGCTTCTGAGCAGTTTGATATTAATTCTGCAAAGTCTTTTTTGAAGGAGCGATTAAATTATCATAAATTTACGGCCTCAGAATCTGAGGTGGTGCTAAAGTCACTATCTGATCAACAGGTTCTTAATATTTATCAGGATCATGTAGAATCAAATATATCTAACTGGAAAGAAAACTTAATTGAAAAGTTAAGATCTAAAACTGGTATGACAACTAATGACCAAAGCAGGGGGAGACGTAGGTTAGCACAGATTAATCAGAAAAGCATCACCGATGAAAATGGAGCAAGCTCTAATATTGTTCCAATATTACTTAAGCTAGAGAATTTTGCAGACCTTGCTTCTAATCCACCACAACATTTTTTAAGCCAGCCAAAAGATCAGCAAGGGCTAAGAATAGAAAACAAATAATGGAAAACGGCAGATTTTATAGTTAAGTAATTTGTTTTAAAAATGCGACTAGTTTGAGAGTCACCGGTACCTAGTTGACGCTTAATTTTATTAAAGCCAAGGTCTCTTAGCTTTAGGTCATATTTTAAAAGCGCTAGGTTTTAGATTATCGCTTAGTTAAATGCAACTCTTTTTTAAGTTCTAGTACTACTGATTTTTTAAGACCTGTAACAGTAACAACTTTATCAACCGGGTCACCAAAGGATAGTAAGTTGCGCGCCATTTCTTGTGCTTTTTGAGCTGCGCCTTGCAGAGTGGCTTTTGCTTGTAATCTTTCTAAATAGTTCATAAAGTCACCATCTGTATTTTGATTAATGGTATCAATGAGTTGATCGACTGATTTTTTAGGATCATCTAAAAGCCATAGTCTTGTTTTCCATTATTAAGAATTATTGTATGGTCATTTATTTTTAAAAACAATAATGAGATAACAAGTGATATCTTAATTTTAAATAGATAGATAAAAATTAACTTTAATTACACAAAAAAGAAACAAAATATTATTATTTTGAAATATTAGTATTTTAAATGACAAAATATTTGATATTTTTCCATTTTTAACTATTTGAATTATAAAAGTAAACTAAAAATCTATCATATTGTAACATTTTATTGGTTTACAGCTAACTTATTATCATATAACGTAGTATGCATACTTTTAAAAATAACATATAAATCGATATAAATAGGGGGATTTGAGATGGGTATTGACATTGAATACAAAATGGGAGAGAAAACGAGCGAAGAAATAATAAGCTCAGGGATTGTTCCAGCTAGAAATGCTAAGGAGTGGTTTAAAATAGCTGATAAGCTTTTTGAGGGTATTGATAAGCAGCTTCTTGCTGATAAACAAAGCATTAACAGAAGTGAAAATAAAGTTGATGAAATTTATAATCGGCTTTTTTTATTGCAACATCCACCACCTGTAGAAGGTCAAAATACCAGATCAGAAGCAGATGAGACTACAAATGAAGTGCTTGCTTTTAAGAGGTTGCTAGCTATTGATCCGAAGGTAAAAGATGAGCTAAACTCTGAACTAAAGGGTTTTTTAGCAATAGCAGAGGACGCTGATATGTCAGTCCAAGCATATTGTGCAGCATACCGCTTGAAAAAGTTATCACATCACCGTGAAACATTTATTGCAATGAAAGACTCCATGAACGCTAATAGATTATTCAGGGACCAAGGAGGAGTTATTAATGATGATAATCAGAATAATGATATGTTAATATATAATAATATATTGAGTTTGCCTGATACATCTAAAGCTTGTGATATCAAAATTCCTAGTATTCAAAATATTAACATGAATGCAGTTAATCAGTTTAAAGATTATTTAGGCAAACATCATTCTACTATTGATCAAAATACATTGAACATGAGAGATTTTACATCAACAGATATAGTAAATCTAATGGAGAGTTTTAAAAAGATTGATGCTAGTTTAGATGATTCTGAAGCTCTCAAAGGCTTGATCAAAGAGAAGCAGCAAGAGAAGCAGCAAGAGAAGCAGCAAGAGAAGCAGCAACAGCAACAAAGACAATCCTTTGTATCATCTCTAAAAGAAGGTGCTATTGAAGTTGCTAAAGTATTTAGTTCAATTGACCCAACTAGTCAGATGAGTAATCCTACGACACCGTTTATAGGACAAGCTCATACAAGTAGTAAAAAAGAATATAGTAATAATGGTCCAAAATAAATAAATAGAGCTTTTAGGCCATATTATTTTAAACTTATGAAAGCTTGTTCTTGAATAAGCTTTTTTTTATTCAAAAATAACCTTTGGTTGTTTACCAATCACTTCAGCGATTTTAAAAATAGTTTGCGTGGTGAAGTTGGTTTCACCTTTAAGAATGCGACTAGTTTGAGAGTCACTGGTGCCCAGTTGACGCTTAATTTCATTAAAGCCAAGGTTGGATGGTTTTAATATCTATAATATTTTAATTATAAAATCTAAAATTAAATTAATAATCATTTATATAGACTATATGTTAGAACCAGCAAAAACTTCAGGCTCAGCCAGAATTATTTTGCGAATAACTTTCCTCATTTGACGTATTTTTAATAAAAACCCATTTAATATTTTTATTATTGCAATATACGCCAAAATGGCGTATATTAATATTAAGACAAATAATTTGGTATTTAATTTGAAAAATATTGTTGAATTAACCCCTGAAGCTCAGAAGAAAATTAAAAAGTTACCAAACCAAGTCATCACAAAATTAAAGCATTGGGTTAATCAGGTTGAATTATTAGGAGTCCGTCGAGTAATGCAAGTTAAAGGCTTTCACGATGAACCATTAAAAGGTAAAAGAAAAGGACAACGTTCAATTCGATTGAATAAAGCATACAGGGCATTTTATCGCAAATTGCCAAATTGCCAAATGGCGATATTGAGATAATTGAAGTATTTGACATTAACAAACATGAATATTGAGGAGAATTAACATGAATGTAAGCGCTTCTAAATTTTTAGATGATTTAGTGCCAGAGCCTACAACTTTTGGTTCTTTAATCAAAAACATTAGATTGACTGAGTATGATAATATGACTCAACAAGAATTTGCTGAGAATGTTTTAGATATTAGTAAAACTCGACTATCTGATATAGAAAATAACCGTAAACCAACAAGTATTAAAAAAGCTGTTGAATTGGCAATTACTTTAGGTCAAAGCAAACGTTATTTTGTACTTATCATTATGCAAGACATGCTTAGAAATAATCATCTTAATTATAAAATTTCATTGGATAATGCAGCAGCCTAAAGCTAATTTTAATGAAAACCAATAAGTCATTAGGCCTCGTGAACAAAAAATTATCTGAGCCATATCAATGCTCCAGCAAAGCATAAAAATCCAGCATATGCTTCCACAGTCTTATCAAATCGAGAAAACACTCTGCGAAACTGCTTAATTTTAGAAAAGAAACACTCTATTAAATGCCTTTCTTTATATACATGCTTATCAAAATGATGGGGTTGTACAGCATTTTTTCTAGATGGAATCACAATTTCACAGTGATTATTGCTCAACATTTTCTTCATTTCGTCAGAATAGTATGCTTTATCAGCAAGAATGGTTGTTCGCTTAATATGTTTTAATAACTCATAGGCAATTGGTATATCATGGCTTTTACCTTCCGTTAATCTAAAAGCAATGGGGTTACCCAAAGCATCAACAACCGCATGAACTCTAGTAGTAAACCCTCCAACGCTTCTGCCTAAAGCATGTTGTTTATTTCCGTTAAGCTTTTGCCCAGAAGCACAGGCGTGCGCTCTGATAATGGTTGAATCAATCATTATTTGTTGAGAGTCAATATCACTGACATAATTCATCAGCTTTGACCAAATACCTTTTTCAGACCATCGTTTAAATCATCTATGTACGGCTCTAAAGTTACCATAGCACTTAGGCAATAAGCGCCACTGACAGCCAGTTCTGAGGGTATACCAACAGCCTTCAATAAACTGCCTTAGCTTCTTCTGATTTTTAGTATGCAATCCTTTTTGTGTACTTAAAAAGAGAGAAATGCTTGACCAACAAGTAGAAGTAATGTGACAATCCATATTTGGCAGTTCCATGTGTTGAAATGTTAATTTGCAGATTTATTTTTACAACTGGTACTGCCTTTTTCAACTCTAATTTAAAATTTGTTCACGGAACCTAATTTAAAATGAAATCAATATTAATATATTAGATATAAAACAAGAACTAATCCTTAACCCCTAATGCAAACCAGTAAGTTTTAAAAGCATCTTCAACAATTTGACTAATTAGTTCAATAAAGGGCTCATAGTTATTTTGAGTATGTGCGATATCAAGTGCATTATAGTATTCCAATCTTTTTTCAACTGGTAAGATAGCCGCAGGATAACCATTTTGCATGAGAATTAGGTTCATCAAAAGACGAGAAGTTCTGCCATTTCCATCAACAAAGGGATGAATTTTAACAAATTCACCATGCATTCTTGCTGCTTGTTCAATGGGATGTAAATCTTGCCAGCTTTCATAGTCTTTAATAAGTTGAGCCATGAGTTCATTTAATTGATAATGTTCAGGCGGAATATGATTAGCCCCCATGATTCTAACATTAATTGTACGGTATTTGCCGGCATTGGCATCATCAATACTTTTTAAAATAAGTTGATGAATTGATTTAATCGTCCATTCGCATAAAGGTTCTTTATCTTTTATTATTTCTTCAAGATATAGAATTGCATCTTTATGGTTAATTGCTTCAAAGTGTTCACGTAACGTTTTACCACCAACGGTAATACCTTCAAGGGCAACTTTAGTTTCCTTTAGCGTTAAAGTATTACCTTCAATTGCATTAGAGTGATATGTCCAATTAAGAATTAGATTATCATATAAATTATCAACGAGTTCTTTTGATAAAGGTCGATAACTATCAAGGCGCTGCTTCATTTGATCAAATTTACTAAAATCCATGGGCTTAACTTACAGTCGTTAATTTAATATTTGTTATTATAATTAAATTATACATTAGCTTTAAAGGCAGTCAAATATTTGAAAGATAAACTAAATCAGTTGCTTGATACTAAAAACCTTATATCAGAACCCAAATAAGTACACATTTTACTTTATGTTTAAATCCTAACTGGTATACTCTTAATTTTTTAAAATTAAGTATTATTCTTAAATAATAGGTAAGATAAATGAGCGTTGATACACCAGCTAAAGACTCTAGTCTAATCGAATCATTACAAATGAACTTTGACTCAAAGAAGCTCAAACCAACAAAAGAACAAGCCCAGGAAGCGGTAAGAGTACTACTTTCTTATATTGGTGAGGATATCAATCGTGAAGGTCTTATTGATACGCCAAAGCGTGTGGTCAAAGCTTATGAAGAATACTTTAATGGTTACAAGTTTGATGCAAGAGAAGTTTTAGCAAGAACTTTTGAAGAAACATCAAACTATGATGATATTGTTTTACTAAAAAATATGCGCTTAGAATCACATTGTGAGCACCACATGGCACCGATGATTGGTTTAGCTCATGTGGCTTATCTTCCATCAAATCGTGTGGTTGGCATTAGTAAAATTGCACGCGTGGTTGATATTTATGCGAAACGCTTACAAACTCAAGAAGTTTTAACAGAACAAATTGCATTAGCCATTGAAGAAGCACTTGATGCAAGAGGTGTTGCTGTGATTATTGATGCAAAACACCAATGTATGACAACTAGAGGCGTGCACAAGCCGCAAACTTCAACAGTGACAAAAAGCTTAAAAGGTGCGTTTAAAACAGAAGCACATTTACGCCAAGAATTGTTCCAATTATTGGCAAATTAGCTTTTTTTACTTAAAGAAATAGGTAAACATTCACTCTGATATTTGCCGCAAATGCACATCAATCAATCTCATGAGACTGTCTCATTTAAAAATAAATATAAAACAAATAGATAAATATAAATTTAGCGCAATAAGTCATAAAAATTTATTAAAAAATTGCCGCAAAAATTTGCTTTTTTGTTTATTTTTTGATCTAATTCTAATATTGAATTTTTAACCCGCCATATCGTTAATGATATGGAAACTAAGAACTAAAGAGGCTAGACTAACAATGGTAGTAGAAGATATGATCCGCGACTGCCCTAAGGTTGCATTAGAGGTAATTAGGCAGCCAAATAGAAAATTAGCGCCGATGTATAGTGTTGTGATGTTAAATGATGATTACACGCCGATGGAGTTTGTTGTCAGTCTATTAGAGACTGTTTTTCACCTTGATGAAAAACAAGCAACTAAGGTGATGTTGCAAGCCCATTATGATGGAAAGGCATTATGTGGTATGTATCCAAGAGACATTGCAGAGACAAAAGTTACTCAAGCGGTTGATGTTGCAAGGAAGTGCGGTCATCCACTTTTATGCGTTACGGAAGTAAATTAAAGGCGCTTATTTTATTTTTCTATTGGCTTAAGGCTTGAAGAAAGCGTTGGCTTAAAGTTATTTTCAATGATACCTTAGTAAGTATGAAGGATTATTGGATAAACCAACGCTAAAGAGGAAGTTTAAGCCTATGCTAAGTAAGGAACTAGAACAAACATTAAATATTGCTTTTAAAGAGGCCAGAGAGCATCGTTATGAGTATTTAACGGTTGAACACTTGCTTTATGCGCTTTTGGTCGATCAAACAACAAAGAAAGTTTTAAGTGCTTGTGGCGCAAACCTTGATCGCCTACGTAATGAGCTGTCTCAATTTGTTAAAGAGACCACACCTAAAATCCCAGAAAATGAAGATAAAGACACACAACCAACACTTGGTTTTCAACGTGTTTTGCAAAGAGCTGTCTTTCATGTGCAGTCATCAGGTAAGACAGAAGTAACAGGTGCAAATGTCTTAGTTGCAATTTTTAGTGAGCAAGATTCAGATGCGGTAAGCTTTTTGAAAAAAGAAAATGTGACAAGGCTAGATGTTGTTAATTTTATCTCCCATGGCGTAACTAAGTCTAATGCCAATAAGTTAGGTGATGAGTCATTAGTTGAAGGCGATTCATCAAGAGAGCCTTCACCTTTAGAGCTTTATGCGGTTAATTTAAATGAACGAGCGAAAGCCGGTAAGATTGATCCATTAATTGGTAGGAGCGATGAGCTTGAGCGTGTGGTTCAAGTCTTATGTCGTCGCCGTAAAAATAATCCATTACTTGTCGGTGAAGCAGGTGTTGGGAAAACAGCGATTGCTGAAGGTTTAGCTAAGAAAATTGTTGAAGGTGATGTGCCTGAAGTAATTAAAGATGGTGTTATTTATGCACTAGATTTAGGGGCGTTATTAGCAGGGACAAAGTATCGTGGAGATTTTGAGAAACGCTTTAAAGCAGTTTTAAAACAACTACAAGAAGAAGCAGGCGCAATTTTATTTATTGATGAAATTCATACAATTATTGGCGCAGGGGCAGCCTCTGGTGGGGTGATGGATGCATCAAACTTAATTAAACCATTATTAGCAAGTGGTGATTTACGTTGTGCAGGCTCAACAACTTATCAAGAGTATAGAAGTATCTTTGAAAAGGATCACGCACTAGCAAGGCGCTTTCAAAAAGTTGATATTGAAGAGCCATCCATTGAGCAAACGTATCATATATTAAAAGGCTTAAAACCTTATTTTGAAAAGCATCATAATATTAAATATACACTACCAGCATTAAAAGCAGCAGCAGAGTTATCAGCAAAGCATCTAACTGAGCGCTTTTTACCAGATAAGGCAATTGATGTGATTGATGAGGTTGGTGCTTATCAACGAACCATCAGTCAGAAGCGTCGTAAAAAGATAATTTCAGTGCCAGATGTTGAAAATATGATTGCTAAAATGGCGCGCGTGCCAACTAAGAGTGTCTCAACTTCTGATAAAGAGTCATTAAGTAATTTAGAGCGTGATCTTAAAATGCTTGTTTATGGTCAGGATGATGCCATTAGTGCTTTGGTGTCAACGATTAAGCTTGCAAGAGCAGGCTTAAGAGATCCGCATAAACCATGGGGAAGCTTCTTATTTGCAGGCCCAACAGGTGTTGGTAAAACAGAAGTAACTCAACAGTTAGCTCGCTTAATGGGGATTGAGCTGATTCGTTTTGATATGTCTGAATATATGGAACGTCATACCGTATCTCGCTTAATTGGTTCGCCTCCTGGCTATGTTGGTTATGAAGAAGGTGGCTTATTAACCGATCAAGTTATGAAACATCCGTATTCTGTTATTTTATTAGATGAGATTGAAAAAGCGCATCCAGATGTTTTTAATTTATTATTGCAAGTAATGGATAATGGTACCTTAACCGATAATAATGGTAGAAAAGCTGATTTTCGTCATGTGGTTTTAATTATGACAACTAATGCGGGTGCGCAAGAAGCATCAAGAAACTCCGTTGGTTTTACTGAGCAAGATAATACGACAGATTCACTTGAGACGATTAAACGAGTCTTTAGCCCTGAGTTTCGTAACCGATTGGATGCGATCATTCAGTTTAGAGCATTAACCGTTGATGATGTAACTTGCGTTGTTGATAAATTTATTGCACAGCTTCAAGGACAATTAGATCACCGGGGTGTCTCTCTTGAAATTACAGATAAAGTGAAAGCATGGTTGGCTACAAGGGGTTATGATGAGAAAATGGGTGCGCGTCCAATGTCTCGTTTAATCCAAGAGAAAATTAAAAAGCCATTAGCAGAAGAAATTTTATTTGGTCGTTTAATTTCAGGAGGTCGAGTCAAGCTTGTTGAAAATAAAGATGAGCTAGAACTTGATTTTAGTGAAAGTGAATAATCATAACATTTTAGTTTTATCTAATATATAATTCTTACATACTCTAACCCTAGCTTATTTATACAAGGAGTTAAGTTAATGATTGCAGATGAAATTAAAAAACTAAGCGAGCTTAAAGATACAGGCGTTATTTCAGAAGAGGAATTTCATAAAGCAAAAGAAAGGCTATTAGGTAAAAAGCATAAATCCCAACATCAGACAGGTACAATTTATGGGCTTAACGAGAGTATGTGGTGTACTTTTATGCACTTGTCACTTTTGGCAGGCTTTATTGTGCCAATTTTAGGTTTGGCGATTCCTTTTGCATTATGGATTATTTCAAAAGATGTCTCTGATAAAGCTGATCAAACTGGGCGCATGCTTGTTAACTGGATTGCAAGTTTGGTTATTTATTTTATTGCCTCAGTTATCTTAATGGCAGTTTTTATTGGTTGGCTTTTACTTGTTGCCTTAGTGATTGTTAATATTGCCTTTATTATTATTGGTGCAACCAAAGCAGCAGATGGTGAGTTTTGGCGTTATCCACTGTCAATTAAATTTTTAAGCCTAGAAAATAATAAAGAAGCTACCCTTTAAGCATAAAATTCGTTATCCTTAAACCCATATTTGCTTAGTATAGCATTTAGGAGTCATGCTTATGAGCAGGAAGTTTTTTGGAACCGATGGTATTAGAGGTTATGTTGGTCGTTATCCGATTACACCTGATATTGCATTAAAGTTAGGCTGGGCTTGTGGTGAAGTTTTATGTCAAAATAAAGAAAAAGCCAAAGTCATTATCGGTAAAGATACCAGGCGTTCTTGTTATTTATTAGAGTCAGCATTATCCGCAGGATTAACCTCAGCAGGTGTTGATGTTTATTTGTTAGGCCCAATGCCAACGCCTGCAGTTGCCTATCTTACGCGTACCTTTCATGCCTCAGCTGGTATTGTTATTAGTGCATCGCATAACCCGCATTGTGATAATGGCATTAAATTTTTCTCAAAAGATGGTTATAAACTAGATGATCAAGTCGAGTTACAAATTGAGTCTTACTTAGAAGCAGAACTACAGGTAACAGAGCCTAATCTAATCGGTTCTATTTATCGAATTGATGATGCGCCTGGGCGTTATATTGAATTTACTAAAGCATCCATTCCGAATTCAATTTTACTTAAGGGCCTAAAAATTGTATTAGATTGTGCTAATGGTGCAGCTTATCATATTGCACCAGCTGTTTTTAAAGAGCTAGGTGCAGATGTTATTACGATTGCAGATCACCCGGATGGTTTAAATATTAATGATCAGTGTGGTGCAGTCTATCCACAACGAATGAAAGAAGTTGTTTTAGCATCTAAGGCTGATATTGGAATTGCATTAGATGGTGATGCTGATCGCTTGATCTTATGTGATCATACAGGTGAAATAGTTGATGGTGATGATATTTTATATATTTTAGCAAAATGTTTAAAAGCACATCAGAAGTTATCAGGTGGCGTTGTTGGTACATTAATGAGCAACTTTGCTTTAGAAAAGGCACTTCAAAAGTTAGATATTCCATTTGAGCGAGCTAACGTGGGAGACCGCTACGTTATTGAAAAATTAAAAGAAAATAATTGGAACTTAGGCGGTGAGACATCAGGGCATATTATTTATTTAGATGCAAATACCACGGGGGATGCAATTGTTGCGGCATTACAAATTTTACAAGTTATTGTGACAGAAAGAAAAACTTTAAAACAGCTACTAGAAGACTTTCATAAAATGCCACAATGCATGATTAATGTGCCATTGAATCAAGCGCTTCAAGATAAGGCTTGGGATGTTATTAATACTGAAGTAGAAAAAGTAGAAAAAATACTTAATAATCAAGGTCGAGTTGTGCTTCGAGCATCTGGTACTGAGCCACTACTTCGAGTGATGGTTGAAGCAGTAGATAAAGAACAAGCAAAAGCACATGCAAAACACTTAAGTGATGTGGTTGGTTCATTTGTTTAAAGTAAATTTTATGAGTATATCGGAGAGATTATAATATGCGTAAGCCATTAGTTATGGGTAATTGGAAATCATTTGGCTCATTAGCTTTTTCAAAGAACTTATGTGAGTCTTTAAGCCAAGTTCAAACAGATAAAGTTGAGGTTGTTTTATTTATTCCTTATCCTTTTTTAAACTATACATTGCCTTTAGTTTTGGCTAAAGGTATTGCGCTTGGCGCTCAAAATGTTAGTGCTTATAATGAAGGTGCTTATACAGGAGAAGTTTCAGCGTCAATGCTTTCTAATATTGGTTGTCAATATGTCTTAATTGGACACTCTGAACGTCGAAGTTTGTTTAATGAAGATGATGATATGATTAGGCAGAAAGTAAAGTGCGCACTTGAAAGTAACCTATCGATTGTACTATGTGTTGGAGAAACAAAAAAAGAGCGCCTTAATCACGAACATGAAAGCGTTGTAGAAAAGCAAATTCTATCAGCTATTTCTAACTTAAATGATAAGGAATTAGAGAAAATCGTCATTGCTTATGAACCTGTTTGGGCAATTGGAACAGGCTTAGCTGCCACTGAAAAAGATGTTGATTCGATGCATCGTTTTATTCGCTCAGTTATTGAAAAAATAAGCCAACCACTTGCCAAACAGTTAAGAATCGTTTATGGTGGCAGCGTTAAGCCTAATAATGCATCTGGGCTATTTGGCCTTTTAGATGTTGATGGCGGATTAATTGGTGGTGCATCGTTAGATGCAAATTCATTTGAAGAAATAATAAAAATGGCACAATAATTATGTTAGGAATTGTACTTGTTATACATATTGTTATTGCAGCAATGATTACTATTTTAGTATTGCTTCAGCATGGCAAAGGTGCAGATATGGGCGCATCTTTTGGTAGTGGTAGTTCTCAGACGATTTTTGGTTCAAGGGGAGCAGCGCCCTTTATGATGAAGTTAACGGCATTTTTTGCAGCCTTATTTTTTATCTCAGCTTTAATGCTTGGTCACTTAAGTGCAACGGTTAGTCATGATGACTTGATTTTGCCAGTTACACAAAGTAAGACGCAACCAAGTGAGGCAAAAACAAAGAAAGATGTAAATAGTTTGCTTAATAGTAAAGGCTCAAGTGATAGCGATTTGATTCATCAAATCCAACAGCAATCAACCGCTTCAGAAGCTAATTAGAAAGTAATTTGCCGAAGTGGTGGAATTGGTAGACACGCTATCTTGAGGGGGTAGTAAGCGTATGCTTGTGCGGGTTCAAATCCCGCCTTCGGCACCATTTGATTAAGGATAATCAATTAAGCCAAAAGTTTGGCTGGAATTTTAACTTCATCGCTATATAATGTCTCTGACGTCTAAGCGGTTGAGGTTATTAGATATAAGGAATAGCCTAATGTTATATGAAAATTATTTACCAATATTGGTATTTTTAGTCCTTTCATGTTTAATTGGGGTTGGCGCTGCAGTTGCTGGTAAATTAGTATCAAAGTTTGTTGGTGCTTATAAACCAGACGATGAAAAGAACTCTCCATTTGAATGTGGATTTCCAGAGTTTGAAGATGCACGGATGAAGTTTGATGTGCGCTATTATCTAGTTGCTATTTTATTTTTAATCTTTGATCTTGAAATTGCCTTTTTATTTCCATGGTCAGCAGTTTTATCTGATCTTTCTCTAATTGCATTTTTATCGATGATGGTTTTTTTGTTAGTTCTTTTAATTGGATTTGTTTATGAGTGGAAAAAAGGAGCACTAGAATGGGAGTAAACGAAAAGCTTGCTTCTCGTGGGTTTTTAACCACAAGTGCTGATGAATTAATTAACTGGGTTAGAACTGGCTCTTTATGGCCAATGACTTTTGGTTTAGCCTGTTGTGCAGTTGAAATGATGCAGGCAGGTGCTTCAAGATATGATTTAGACCGTTTTGGCGTTGTATTTAGACCTTCACCAAGGCAATCTGATGTGATGATTGTTGCAGGGACACTATGCAATAAAATGGCACCAGCATTACGTAAAGTCTATGATCAAATGCCAAATCCTAAATGGGTTATTTCGATGGGTTCGTGTGCTAATGGTGGTGGTTATTACCATTATTCATACTCTGTTGTTAGAGGTTGTGATCGTATTGTGCCGGTTGATATTTATATACCAGGATGCCCGCCAACAGCAGAAGCCCTGTTATATGGCATTATTCAATTACAAAATAAAGTTAAAAGAACCAATACCATTGCACGTGGTTAATGGGAGTAATCAATAAATGGATGGATCAAAAGAAAGCCAGCATTTAAGTACTTTGTTAGACTCACTTAAAGCTAAACACAAAGCGCTAATTAAAGATAGCGTGGTTAATTATAATGAGCTGACATTAATTACAACTAAGGATCATGTCATTGGACTTTTAAGTGTGCTTAAAAATGAGTATGCTTTTGAAGTTTTAATTGATATTAGTGGCATTGACTATTTGGCTTATGGTTATGACCAATGGCAAACAGAAGCATCATCGGTTGGTTTTTCACGAGGTGTTGATCAAAAAGCAAACTTTTTAGTTAAAGAGCAAAGTAACCACCCATTAAGATTTGCGGTTTCATATCATTTATTATCAGTTAGTCGTAACCAGCGTCTTCGAGTAAAGGTCTACTTAGAAGAGGATAGTTTAATGCTATCAAGCTGTGTTGATCTCTGGCCAGCTGCCAATTGGCATGAACGTGAAGTCTTTGATTTATTTGGTATTATATTTGAAAATCATCCAGATTTAAGGCGAATTTTAACAGACTACGGGTTTATTGGGTATCCATTTAGAAAGGATTTTCCACTAACAGGCCATGTTGAAATGCGTTATGACCAGAATTTAAAACGTGTTGTTTATGAGCCAGTTGAAATTGAAGAAAGAGTTTTAGTGCCGCGAGTGATTCGTCATGATAATCGTTATGACAAAGAAGCTAACTTAAATGCTGAAGCAGAAAGAGAGAATTAAAAATGGCAGCAGAATTTAAAAACTATACAATGAATTTTGGGCCTCAGCATCCAGCTGCTCACGGGGTATTAAGATTGGTTTTAGAGCTAGATGGTGAGGTTGTTGTTCGGGCTGATCCACACATTGGTTTATTGCATCGAGGCACTGAAAAGCTTGCAGAGTCAAAACCGTTTAATCAAAGTATTGGTTATATGGATCGCTTAGACTATGTTTCTATGATGTGTAATGAGCATGCTTATGTGATGGCGATTGAGAAGCTCTTAGGCGTTGAGGTACCTATAAGAGCACAATATATTCGAGTGCTATTTAGTGAGATTACGCGTATTTTAAACCACTTGATGTGGACAGGCGCTAATGGTCTTGACTTAGGTGCAATGACAGCTTTTCTTTATACCTTTAGAGAGCGTGAAGATTTAATGGACTGCTATGAAGCAGTCTCTGGTGCTAGAATGCATGCGACTTATTTTAGACCAGGTGGTGTTTATCGCGATCTTCCAGATCAAATGCCACAGTATCAACCGTCACATTTTCGTTCAAAAAAACAAGCTGATAAATTAAATAAAAATAGAGATGGTTCACTATTAGATTTTATTTGGGATTTTACTGAGCGTTTTCCTAAATGTGTTGATGAGTATGAAAGTTTATTAACAGATAATCGAATCTGGAAACAACGTACCGTTGGTATTGGCGTTGTATCACCTGAAAGAGCACTTGCTCTAGGTTTTTCAGGGCCAATGCTAAGAGGTAGTGGGGTTCAGTGGGACTTAAGAAAAGTAAGTCCATATGAAGTCTATGAGCATTTAGATTTTGAAGTGCCAATTGGCAAAGAAGGTGATTGTTATGATCGCTATTTAGTGCGTATTGCTGAGATGCGTCAAAGTAATCATATTATTAGACAATGCGTTCAATGGCTAAGAGATAATCCAGGCAGTGTTATTTTAAATGACCATAAGGTAGCGCCACCAAATCGTCAAACAATGAAACATGATATGGAGTCATTGATTCATCATTTTAAATTGTTTAGTGAGGGTTATTGTGTGCCGGAAGGTGAAGTATATCAAGCAGTAGAGCATCCAAAAGGTGAGTTTGGTATTTACTTAATATCTGATGGTGCGAATAAGCCTTATCGTGTGAAAATCAGAGCGCCTGGTTTTGCACATTTAAGTAGCATGAATGAGATGATTAGTGGTCATATGCTAGCAGATGTGCCGGCTATTATTGCAACCCAAGATATTGTTTTTGGCGATGTCGATCGTTAAAGGTTAGGTTATGACAGATTATACATTTGAATATAAGCATATTTTTTCTGAAGAAATTGAAAGAAAGCTACATCATTGGGTAAAAAAATACCCTAAAGATCAGAAGCAGTCTGCTGTAATTCCTGGACTTCATATATTACAAGATCATTATGATGGTTATTTAACTGTTGAAATTATGGATCAGTTGGCAGCGTATTTAGAAATGCCAAATATTGCAGTTTATGAAGTTGCAAGTTTTTATAGCATGTATGACTTAAAAAAAGTTGCTCGTCACAAGCTAAATGTGTGCACGAATATTTCATGTCTTTTAAATGGTTCAGGTGATATTGTTAAGCACATTGAAAGTCGCTTAGGCATTAAGTTAGGTGAAACAACAGAAGATGGCAGAATTACCTTTCGTCAAGTTGAGTGTCAAGGTGCTTGTTGTGGTGCGCCGATGCTTGAGGTTGATAAAAAGTTCTATGAAAATTTAACGTTTGATAAAGTTGATCAAATTCTAGATTCATTGGAGTAAATTATGGCAAATGAGGTGTGTTTTCGTACTTTAGATTGCGAGACTCCGTGGTCGTTTGAAGCTTACCGCTCAGTCGGTGGTTATACGATGTGGGAGAAGATATTAAAAGAAGAGATAAGCCCTGAAGAAATTATTGATCAGTTAAAAGCATCAAATTTAAGGGGTCGCGGTGGTGCTGGTTTTCCAACTGGCCTTAAGTGGAGCTTTATGCCACGAAAATTACCTGGACAAAAGTATGTTGTTTGTAACTCAGATGAGGGTGAGCCAGGGACATGTAAAGACCGTGAGATTATGCGCTTTAACCCGCATCAGTTAATTGAAGGAATGGCAATTGCAGGCTATGTTTTTGGCGCAACAGTTGGTTATAACTATATTCGTGGTGAGTTTTATGAACCAATTGAACGCTTTGAAAATGCCCTAGAAGAAGCCTATGCTCATGGGCTTTTAGGTCAAAATATTTTAAATTCTGGTTTTGATTTTGACTTATACACACACATTGGGGCAGGTGCTTATATTTGTGGTGAAGAAACAGCACTTTTAAATTCACTAGAGGGTAAAAAAGGCCAGCCTCGCTATAAGCCGCCATTTCCTGCAAATGTAGGTTTATATGGCAAGCCAACGAATATTAATAACACAGAAACCTTTGCATCTGTTCCGCCAATTTTACAACATGGTGGTCAATGGTTTAATGAGCTTGGTACAGGTACAAGTGGCGGCACTAAGTTATTTTGTGTCTCAGGACATGTCAATAAACCAGGTGTTTTTGAAGTAGGTCTTGGTACGCCTTTTAAAACACTATTACAACTAGCTGGTGGTGTTAGAGGTAGTCGTAAAATTAAAGCTGTTATTCCAGGTGGTAGCTCTTGTAAGATTTTAACAGGCGATGAAATGTTAAATCTTAATATGGATTATGACTCAATTACACAAGCAGGTTCAATGCTAGGTTCAGGTGCTGTCATTGTCATGGATGAAACAACTTGTATGGTTAAAGCATTAACAAGAATTTCTGAATTTTATTATGAAGAAAGTTGTGGTCAGTGCACACCTTGTCGTGAAGGGACAGGCTGGATGGCGCGCATGTTAGAGCGTATTTTACATGGTGAGGGCACCATGGATGATTTAGATAATTTAGTACGTGTTGCTAATAATATTGAAGGTCATACCATTTGTGGTTTAGGTGATGCAGCGGCATGGCCTGTACAAAGCTACTTAGAAAAATTTCGTCATGAGTTTGAGTATTTTGTTACACACAAGCGTAGCATGGTTGCAGCGTAAATAAGTTTTAGAAGGTGAGTTAGCGTGGCAGAAAAAGAAGCACCAAAAGAAATTACACTTGAGATTAATGGAAAACCACTTAAAGCAAAGCAAGGCCAGATGGTTATTGAAGTGGCAGATGAAAATAATATCTATATTCCAAGGTTTTGTTATCACAAAAAGCTATCCGTTGCTGCTAATTGTCGCATGTGTTTGGTTGATATGGAAAATGCAAGAAAACCGTCACCTGCCTGTGCAACACCTGCAATGGATGGTATGAAAGTCTATACAAAAAACAAAAAGACGCTTGAATACCAAAAAACAATTATGGAGTTTTTATTAATCAATCACCCATTAGATTGCCCCATTTGTGATCAGGGTGGAGAGTGTGAGCTTCAAGATGTTGCTTTGGGTTATGGTAAAGATGCTTCCCGCTTTAGTGAAGGTAAGCGTGTTGTCAGTGATCCTGATTTAGGCTCGTTGATTGCAACTGATATGACGCGCTGTATTCAATGTACACGCTGTGTGCGTTTTGGCAAGGAAATTGCAGGTGTTGCAGAATTGGGTGCAACAGGCAGAGGTGAGCATATGAAAATAGGCACCTATGTTCAAAAAACGCTAAACTCAGAATTATCAGGTAATATGATCGATGTCTGCCCAGTTGGTGCTTTAACATCAAAACCATTTCAATATAAAGCACGAGCATGGGAATTAGTACAAAAGCCATCCATAGCACCTTTTGATAGTCTTGGCTCTCATCAGTATCTTCACTTAAGACGAGGTGAATTATTGCGCACGGTGCCAAAAGAATGTGAAAGCATTAATGAAACATGGCTATCGGATCGAGATCGCTTTGGTTATGAGGGTGTTAATCATTCAGATCGTATTAAAGAGCCAATGATTAAAAAGCGTGGTGAATGGGAAGTTGTTTCTTGGGAAGAGGCACTTGATTTTACAAAAACGGCATTACAATTTGTTAAAGATAATCATTCAGCTGAGCAAATCGGTGCGATTGCACATCCATCATCAACGCTTGAGTCGCTTTATTTGTTACAGAAACTTGTACGTGCTTTAGGCTCAAATTCAATTGATACGCGCATTTTTCAAAGTGATGTTAAATCACCTATTAGTTATGGCCAGGGGCTTGATCTATCGCTTGAGGCAATTGAAGAGAGTGAGCATATTTTATTAATTGGATCTAATTTAAGAAAAGAGATTCCGCTTTTAAATCATCGAGTTAGAAAAGCTGCCCTTAAAGGGGCTAAAGTAAGCGCTATCTGTTCAAAAGCAAATCAATATAATTTTGACTTAAATGAAGTTGTTGTTGATGTAGATCAGTTATGTTACATGTTAGCTGCAGTTGTTAAGTCAAGCTTGAAGCTATCAAAACAGACGGTAAGTATTGACTCTAATCTTGGCGAGTTTTTAGCAGATATTAAGGTTAATGCAGAGTCTGATCGAATTGCTAGAAGCCTAATACAATCAGAAAATATCGTTATATTATTAGGTCAAAGTGCAGTGATGCACCCACAGTATGCGATGTTATTACTACTAGCTGAAACACTAAAACAGATAACAAATGCCTCTTTTGGTGTTGTTGGTTTTGGTGCCAATGCCGTCGGTGCTGACTATGTTTGTGCATTACCCTATGTTAATGAAAAAGGTGATTATTTAGAAAACGCAGGATTTAACATAGAAGAAATATTATCAGGGAAATCAAGCTTAAGTGCTTGTGTTTTATTGAATATTGAGCCAGAAGTCGATACATTAGCAGGTGCTATGGCAATTAAAACTTTAAAACAGATGGACTATGTTATTAACTTAAGTAGTTATCAAAGTGAGTCTATGCTGGCTTATTCAGATGTGATTTTGCCAATTTCAAGTTATTGTGAAAGCGATGGTAGTTATATGAATATTGAAAGACATTTACAGTCATTTGAGGCTGTGAAAAGTCCATTAGCGCTATCAAAGCCAGCTTGGAAAGTATTACGTGTTTTAGCTAACTTTTTAGATATCACAGGCTTTGAGTATCAAAGTGCTAATGAGATTCAAAATGAGATTCAAGCACGAAATCAAAATATAGCAGAGATTGATCAAAGCGTACATTTAGCAAAAGCAATAGACTTTAAGCTTCCACCTTTTAATGACGCATTTTCTCGTCTATTAAGTGTGTCCTTATATCATGTAGATGGAACGTTAAGAAGGGCGGGCGCATTACAGCAAACAGAAGAAGCACAAGCTGCAAGCTATGTTAAAGTTTCAGGCCATGTTGCTTATGAATATGGGTTTAATCCAGGTCAAAAAATTCGAGTAGTTCAAGGGCAGTCAGAAGCTATTTTGCCTGTGCTCATTGACCCAAATTTAGCAAATAACTCAATTGAAGTTCAAGCAGGTATTGAGAAGAGTCTCTCTTTATGGGATCATACAGCAGCAATTACTTTAGAGAAAATCGAAGTAGAAGAAAAGGTAGGTTAAGATGACTGATATTGTGATAAATCTTATTTGGATTATCTTAAAAATTCTACTAATTGTTGTGCCATTATTATTGGCTGTTGCTTATTATACCTTTGCTGAAAGAAAAGTTATTGGCTATATGCAAGATCGTATTGGTCCAAACCGTGTTGGTGCATTTGGACTATTACAGCCGATAGTCGATGGTATTAAGCTACTATTAAAAGAAGTTATTACGCCTTCACAATCAGCACGGTACTTATTTGTTGTAGCACCTGTTTTATCATTTACACCAGCTGTTGCTGCTTGGGCTGTAATTCCTTTTGGTAACAGCTTAGTACTCTCAAATGCCAATGCTGGCTTACTTTATTTATTTGCAATGGCATCTTTAAGTGTTTATGGCATTATCATTGCAGGCTGGGCATCAAATTCAAAGTATGCCATGTTTGGCGCATTAAGGGCTGCAGCACAAGTTGTCTCTTATGAGCTTGCGATGGGTTTTGCCTTAGTTGGTGTTTTAATGGCTGCGGGGAGCTTAAATATTACAGAGATTGTAATGAAACAATCAGGGAGTATCTTTCATTGGTATTGGATTCCATTATTTCCATTATTTATTATTTATTTTATCTCAGGTGTTGCTGAAACAAATAGGGCGCCATTTGATGTAGTTGAAGGCGAAAGTGAGATTGTTGCAGGATGCCATGTTGAATATTCTGGCATGCGTTTTGCTTTATTTTTCTTAGCTGAATATGCCAGTATGATTTTAATTAGTATTTTAACGGCTTTACTATTTTTAGGTGGTTGGCTATCTCCATTTCAAGGTATACCTTATCTAGATAGCTTCTTAAGCTTTATCCCTGGTATGGTTTGGCTATTTATTAAAACAGCCTTTTTTATGCTGTTATTCTTGTGGATTAGAGCGACATTTCCACGCTATCGTTATGATCAGTTAATGCGTTTAGGTTGGAAAGTATTTATACCATTAACACTGTTATGGGTCATTATTGTTGCCTTTATGGTGTACTTCAAAGTGATCTGGTGGTAGGTGTTATTAGGAGTTTATGGCTGTGAAAAGATTTAAAAATTATTTAAAAACTTTCTTCTTATGGGAGTTATTAAAGGGTTTAACTGTGACAGGGCGTCACTTTTTTTCTCAAAAAGTAACCGTTCAATATCCGGATGAGAAAACACCGATATCACCAAGGTTTCGGGGTTTACATGCATTAAGGCGTTATCCAAATGGCGAAGAGCGTTGTATTGCTTGTAAACTATGTGAGGCAACTTGCCCTGCTTTAGCCATTACCATTGAATCAGAGCCAAGAGATGATGGCTCAAGGCGCACAACAAAGTATGAAATTGACTTATTTAAATGTATTTATTGTGGTTTTTGTGAAGAGTCTTGTCCAGTTGACTCAATTGTTGAGACGTCATTATTAGAATATCATTTTGAAAATCGTGGTGAAAATATTATGACCAAAGAAAAGCTTTTAGCCATTGGTGATCAGTATGAAGATTTAATCGCAGCTGATCGTAACAGTGACAAAGCCTATAGGTAGAGGATCATCAAATGGCTTTAGAAATTATTTTTTATGTGTTTTCAGTTGTTGCAATTATCGGTGCCTTATTGGTTGTGACATCAGCAAACCCGGTACGTGCTGTTTTAAGTAAAGTACTTACATTTGTTGCAGCAGCAGGGGTATGGATGAGTATGCAGGCAGAGTATTTATCATTACTTTTAATTGTTGTTTATGTTGGTGCTGTTTTAGTTTTATTTTTATTTGTGATAATGATGCTTGATATTAAAGAAGAAGAAAAACGCGCATCTTATGTTTCTTATTGGATTATATCCGCTTTGGCTTTGGTCTTATTTTTAGCACTTTTAATTTATGGCATCTATATGGCTTTTCATAATCAGTACACAAGCCTTGAAACACTAAGTGCAACGCATAGTAGTATTGAAGCTTTAGGTAAGTCGATGTATGAAGGCTTTATTTATCCATTTGAACTAGCAGCTTATGTGCTTTTAGCAGCGATGATTGCAGCAATTACTTTAGCGTTTCGTGGTAAGAGACGTGGTAATAAGTCGATTTCACCATCTAAGCAAATACAGGTTAATGCTAAAGACCGTTTGGTGATGCTAAAAGATCTAAACCCATCACAAATTAACTCAAAGCGTGGGGAGTAACATGATTGAATTATCATTGATGCATTATTTGATTTTTTCTGGTGTTTTATTTGTGATTGGATTTTCTGGCGTTGTCATGAATCGAAAAAATTTATTGGTTTTATTAATGTCAATTGAAATTATGCTATTAGCTGTTAATACTAACTTTGTTGCCTTTTCTCAATATATGAAAAACCCAGTTGGTGAAGTATTTGTCTTTTTTATTTTAACCGTTGCAGCAGCAGAAGCAGCGATTGGTTTGGCTATTATTGTTGCTTACTTTAGATCAAAAGGTAGTATTTCAATTAGTCAGTTAAATGAGCTTAAGGGGTAAGTGATGTCAGTACAGTTTTTAGCGATTTTAGCTGTTGTTTCACCGTTAATTGGTTCATTGTTTGCAGGTTTATTTTGTCGAAAAATAAGTCAACGATCCGTTAATATTGTCACGATTGGTTTAATGATATTGGCGACTTTGGCATCTTTTTATTTAGCTTATGAAGTGATTGGTAATGGCAGCTTATATCAAAGTTTTGTGCTAGCATATCCTGATCATACATTTAACCTATATGTTTGGGGATCAACACTTGATTTAAATTTAAATGTTGGCTTTATCATTGATCCACTGACCGTTTATATGATGATGATTATAACTTTTGTCTCAACATTAGTGCATATTTACTCAATTGGTTATATGCATAAAGATAAGGGTTATGCAAGATTCTTTAGTTATATTTCAGGTTTTAGCTTTGCTATGCTTTGCCTTGTCATGGGTAATAACTTTTTAATGCTCTTTTTTGGTTGGGAAGGCGTTGGCCTTTTCTCTTATCTTCTAATTGGTTTTTGGTTTGATAAGCCAAGTGCAACCTATGCCTCATTAAAAGCATTTATTGTTAACCGCGTTGGTGATTTAGGTTTCTTACTTGGTATTGCCGTTGTTCTATTTTATTTTAATAGTCTTGATTATACGACAGCCTTTAAATCAGTTGATCATCTCTATGCACAAGATCCAACCATTACATTTTTAGGTTTTCAATTTAATGGCATTACCTTAATGTGTCTTTTACTCTTTGTTGGAGCCTGTGGTAAGTCAGCTCAGATACCATTACATATGTGGCTTGAAGGATCAATGGAAGGTCCAACACCAATTTCAGCTTTAATTCATGCAGCAACGATGGTGACAGCGGGTATCTTTATGCTTGCAAGATTATCACCACTATTTGAACTATCAGAAGCAGCGCTTTCTGTCGTTTTAATCGTTGGGGCTTCAACTTGCTTTTTTATGGGGCTATTGGCTATTGTTCAAATGGACATTAAAAGAGTGGTTGCTTATTCAACACTTTCACAGTTAGGTTATATGATTGCAGCACAGGGTGCTTCTGCTTATTCTATTGGTATGTTTCATTTAATGACGCATGCAGCATTTAAGGCTTTATTATTCTTAGCGGCTGGTTCTGTGATCATTGCCATGCATCACGAACAAAATATGTCAAAAATGGGTGGCATGCGACGTTATATGCCAGTCACTTATATTTGTATGCTAATTGGTGCTTTAGCGTTAGCTGCAATTCCACCATTTGCAGGTTTTTACTCGAAAGACTTAATTATTGATGCAGTGAGCGCATCAACTATTTATGGTCATGGTTATGCATCATTTTTAGTAACAGCTTGTGCATTTGTTACAGCCTTTTATACTTTTAGAATGTTCTTTTATGTTTTTCATGGTAAAGAGAGAATTCCAACTGAGCTTAAGTCACATGTCAAAGAATCACCAAAAAGTGTATTAATTGCACTTATTTTCTTAGCAATTCCTTCTATACTTGCAGGCTATTTTTTCTTTGATTATGCATTGCATCCACAAAGCTTTTTTGGCAGTACGTTGGATATGTCACAGTTTCCTGTCGTAAAAGAGCTAGCAGAAGAAGCACAGAATCAATCACCGTTTATCTTTTTAACGCATGCGGTTCATACCTTACCATTTTGGCTATCAATTTTTGGTGTTATTTTAGCGTATGTTTGTTATGTGCTTGTTCCTTCAATTCCAATGAAAATAACAAATTTTCCACTATTTAAACCACTTTATTGGTTTTTCCTTAAAAAGTATTTAGTTGATGTAATTTTTGATAACTTATTTGGCCGTGGTACTTGGCTTTTAGGCATGTTACTTTGGCGAGTGGGTGATGTATTAATTATTGATCGTGGTGTTGTTCATGGTGCTTCAGGTTTCTTCTACTGGGGTGGTGGTAAGATTAGACGTCTTCAAAGCGGATTTTTATATCACTATGTGTTTTTAATGATGATTGCTTTGGTTGCTCTTTTAAGTTGGATGTATTTTATCAAATAGGCGCGTTTGAAAGGAAAATAATAAATGTTATATTTAACTAACTTTTATGACTGGTTGCTGCTTGAGTTAAGTGCAGCGCATGGTACTTTGCTAGATATATTAATTTGGCTTCCGATTGTTGGTTCATTTTTTGTGATGATTTTATTTAATGATGATAAAAAAGCATTAACTGCACGTTGGGTTGCTCTGGTTATTGCTATTATCACCTTCTTATTTAGTTTGTTACTTTATGCAAATTTCAATGCATTATCTGATAAGATGCAATTTTTACAAGTTGTTAATTGGATACCTATTATTAATGCAAAATATGCATTAGGGGTTGATGGTATTTCTGTTTTATTTATCATGCTAACCTCATTTACAACGGTGATTATTATCCTTGGTGCTTGGAAAACAATACATGTTAAAGTATCACAGCATATGAGTATTTTCTTAATGACCTGTGGTATTACCAATGGCGTATTCTCCGCGATGGATTCCTTATTATTTTATGTCTTTTGGGAGGCATCACTTATTCCAATGACTTTAGCAATTGGCATCTGGGGTGGCCAAAATCGTGTTTATGCTGCTATGAAGTTTTTCTTATATGCCTTTTTTGGTTCTGTCTTTATGCTCATTGCGATTTTATATCTTTATTCAGAAACAGGTTCCTTTATGATCCAAGATTTTTATAACCTGCGCCTACCAGTTGAGGTACAGTGGTTATTAACCTTATCATTTTGGATTGCATTTGCCGTTAAAGTACCGATGTGGCCAGTTCATACTTGGCTTCCTGATGCGCATACTGAAGCACCTGCGGGTGGTTCTGTTGTACTAGCAGCTTTAATGCTTAAAATGGGTGCTTATGGTTTTATTCGTTTTTCTTTACCGATGTTTCCAGAGATTCATATGAGTATTGATGAATTTTTAATTGGCCTATCATTAATTGCAATTGTCTATGTTGGTATTGCTTCCATTGTTCAAAAAGATGCAAAGCGTTTAATTGCGTACTCTTCAATTTCACATATGGGGATAGTTACGTTAGGTATTTTCTCAGTCTTTTTAATTTTTGCACGAACAGGGCACACAGACTCAGCACTTTTAGGTGTCCAAGGTGCAGTTTTTCAAATGATTGCTCATGCATTTTCTTCAGGTGGGCTTTTTATTGGTATTAGCTTTTTATCAGCTAGAATGAAAACGCGTATGATTGATGATTACCAAGGCGTTGCTTTTTCAATGCCAATTTTTGCAGCCTTTTTTATGCTTTTCTGTTTAGCAAATGTTGGTCTACCAGGTACCAGTGGCTTTGTTGGTGAGTTTTTAGTAATCTTAGGTGTCTTTAAAGCATCACCATTGTTAGCATTACTTGCTGGTTTAACCTTGATTTTAGCGCCAGCATATACGCTTTGGATGTATAAGCGTGTTATTTTTGGAAAAGTTAAAAATGAAAAAATTCAAGCACTTAAAGATATTAGTGGTGTTGAAATACTCGTTTTTGTTTTATTAGCCATTCCAACTATTTGGTTTGGTATTTATCCGGAGCCGATTCTGCATTTATCACAAGCAGCATCGAATGGATTTATCCAATATTTAAACATACAGTAAAGGATCGTTGTAATGGGCTTAGATTCACAACAAACCTGGATTGCACTACTACCAGAGATTGTTTTATCTGGTATGATTCTGGTTATTTTATTAGCAGATTTATTTTTAAATAAATTTTGTCGAAACATTGCTTATGGCTTATCGCAGTTAAGTTTAATAGCTGTTTTTTTCATCTGTTGGCATTTTATAAAATATGATCGCTCTGGCATCTTTTTAGATGGTCAATTGCATCTATCAAGTTTGACACTGCTACTATCAATGGTTGTCTTAGTTTGTACATTTTTAGTCTTTATTTATTCAAGGAAATATATTGAAGATCATAATATGATGAAACTTGAATATTATATTTTAACCTTACTATCAACACTCGGTGCGCTTGTTTTAATTCAAGCAGCAAATCTAATTACAATCTTTATAGGTTTAGAACTTTTATCATTACCACTTTATGCTATGATTGGTATGAGAAGAGGCTATAAGCCAGGTGGTGAGGCATCGATTAAATATTTTATTACAGGGGCCCTTGCTACAGCAGTGTTACTTTATGGTATGTCATTTATTTATGGTATTACAGGCTCACTTGATGTTGTAACGATTGCCCAGTATCTAGCAAATCCGAATCAGAACTATCATTTAGTTGTTTTATTTTCAATGGTCTTTTTTATCTTAGCATTTGCTTTTAAACTAGGGGCAGCGCCATTTCATATGTGGCTTCCAGATGTTTATCAAGGCTCACCTAATGCGGTGACTGCTTATCTTGCCTCAACACCAAAAGTTGCAGGTTATGCAATGTTAGTTATTTTAATGCATGAAATGATGATTAGTTATAGTAACTACTGGGCTGATATTTTAATGATTATCGGTATTTTATCAATTGTTATTGGTAATACCGCAGCACTCGTTCAAAAGAACTTAAAGCGTATGATTGGTTATTCAACCATTGCTCATGTTGGCTTTGTCTTTCTAGCATTATCTGTTGATACCGATGGTAGTATGAGTTTAGGTTCAGCACTTTATTATATGATTGTTTATGTAATAAACGCTGTTGCTGTTTTTGGTATTATTATGATTTTATCAAAAGCAAATTTTGAAGCAGAAAACTTAAAAGATTTTGCAGGGCTAAACCAAAGAAATTCATGGTTATCGTTTTTAATGCTAATCTTATTTTTATCATTAGCAGGTGTGCCGCCTTTAGCTGGATTTAGTATTAAGCTTCTTGTCATTAACACCTTAGTTCAGCATGAAGCTTATTATTTAGCCGTCTTTGCATTGATTATGTCTGTTGTTGGTGCATTTTACTATTTACGAGTGCTTCGTATGGTTTATTTTGAAAAAGCAGTCACGGATGAGCCGATTATTATAAGGCCTGATGCGCAAATTGCAGTTTCACTTAACTGTATTTTAATTTTAGTCTTTGGTATTGCACCATACTATACGATGAACTTGATTCGTTTGATTTATCAGTATTAAACTTTTTGATGTTCGGTGAATAGTGAGTGAATTTATTTTAACTTATAGGTTATTCTAATCTAGAATAATTGATTAAAAATTGAAGTATCAAGGGAAAGTGTGTTTTTAATTTGTTTGTTAGTTTTGTTTTTTAGCTTTTTATGTGCACCATTGACGATTTATTATGCTAAAAAAATATCAATGATTGATACAGCTAACGAGAGAAGCTCACATATTGGGCAGACCTATCGTGGTGGAGGCATCTTATTTATTATATTTTTTTATGTTGGCGTTATAACTGCATGGTCAATAGGGTATATTCAGTTAACAAGTTTTTTAATTACTTTATTAGTTTGTTCATTATTTATTGCAGTTGTTGGCTGGTTTGATGATTTTAAAAACCTATCAGCTCGAATGCGCTTTTTGATTCAGATAGTACTTGCCACTGTATCTATATGCTTTTTAGATCAGCTATGGCCAAATATTCCGATACTAATTGAGAAGTTTTTTTTAATACTAGCTTGGGTATGGTTTATTAATTTATATAATTTTATGGATGGTGCCGATGGGTTTTCAGCCCAAGAAACAATTTTTATTTGTGGTATCTTATTTTTATTATTAGGTGCTAATGCTTATATTTTAGCAATATTAGGGTGTGCTATTTTAGGCTTTTTAAGAGTCAACTACCCAAAAGCTCATATTTTCATGGGGGATATTGGTAGTTTGTTTTTAGGGTTTATTTTAGGTGGTTTTTTACTTTATATAGTTAGTAACAACCACTTATCAGCTATTGATGCTATATTAGTAACCTCATTATTTAGCTTTGATGCAACTTATACTTTGATAAAACGAGTGATTAAGAAGAAGAAATTTTGGCAGGCACATAGAGAACACTGGTATCAAAGACTTTTAATTACAGGGTTTTCTCATAAGCAATTATTTTGGGTTGGTGTACTGTATAATTTTTTGGTACTTATGATTTTTTGGTATACCCAAAATATACATGTTATCTATCGTATTATTTTAGTTCTAATACTTTGGTTAATTTATATAAGATTTATTTTAGGCCGAGAGAGACAGAATGAAAAAAAGTTTATTAAAAAATAAAGGCGCTTGGCTTGTTTTGGCCTATGACTTATCTATGGCTTTGTTATCCTGGGTTATCGTTCATGGACTAACTTTTAGTTCACTTAGACAATTTTCTGCTACCCAGTTTTTATATATTCTGATTGCCTTTTCAATTTCGATTAAACTATATCGTACTTATGCATCTCTTTGGAAGACGGTTTCTTCAGATGACTTAAAAAGAAATATTTATGCGGTTATTTTAGGTAGTATTTTATTTTTTGTATTTGAGTTTTTTTCTAATCGACTGGTTAGTATTGCCCGAACTGAAGTGCTATTTTATCCAGTTTTTACATTAATGATGATGTTATCTGGTCGCTTTATTTACCGCCAATACTTGTTTAAAAGAAAAGTAAAAGATGCAAAAAAGTTAATTATTATAGGTGCTGGAAAAGGTGCTGCCTTATTTCTTCGTGAAAATGAATCCTTAAGCTCACCTTATCAAGTTTTAGCTATTTTTGATGATAAGCCTTCATTACATGGCAAAATTATTCGTGGAGCATCTGTTATTGGACCAACAGACTTATTATTTGAAAAAAAGTTATTAGAAAAGTTTCCAGCTGATGAAGTCTTAATTGCCATCCCTTCGATATCATCAAAAGAGTTGCGACAGATTAACCGTAAATGTCTAACGCTATCATTACCTATTAAAATACTGCCATCATTGATGGACTTAGCAAGAGGTGACAGGGTAACTGATATTAGAAATATTGAGTTAGAAGATTTATTAGGTCGAGAGCCTGTATCAATTGAGTCGGATAAATTGAAATTAGCTTATGATAATAAAACAGTTCTAGTCACAGGTGGTGCTGGCTCAATTGGCTCTGAAATTATTCGTCAATTATTAAAAGAAAGTAAACCAAAGGCAATTATCGTTCTTGATCATGATGAATATAGCCTGTATAAACTTGAGCAGGAGCTATTAGCTAATCAAACAAAATCCAAAGTATTATTTATTCTAGCAAATATCCTAGATCAACAATATATAGAACAAATTTTTAGTAATAATCATATTGATATTGTATTTCATGCAGCAGCTTATAAGCATGTGCCAATGCTAGAAGAGCAAGTTGAAATAGCTGTTAAAAATAATGTGATTGGCACTAAAACTATTGCTGATCTATCTTCTAAATATAATATTGA
Source organism: Thiotrichales bacterium 19S9-11 (assembly GCA_021713395.1). Classification (GTDB taxonomy): domain Bacteria; phylum Pseudomonadota; class Gammaproteobacteria; order Francisellales; family Francisellaceae; genus M0027. Next base: position 220,499 of record JAKJJT010000001.1, read on the forward strand.
ACGCTTTTTATTAGTTTCAACGGATAAAGCCGTTAACCCAACAAATGTGATGGGTGCTACTAAGCGAGTTGCAGAGCTTTATGTGAGTAGTCTTAGATCTAAAACTAAATATGTCGTTACACGCTTTGGTAATGTGTTAGGTTCAGCAGGTAGTGTGATTCCACTATTTAAAGAGCAGTTAGAAAAAGGTGGTCCAATTACTGTAACACATCAAGATATTGAGCGTTATTTTATGATGATTCCAGAAGCGTCTTTATTAGTTATTTTATCTTGTGCCATAGCTTCTGGTGGGGAGACCTATGTTTTGGAAATGGGGAAACCAGTTAAAATTGTGAAACTTGCGGAACAGTTAATCTCTTTAGCAGGTAAAAAGCCGTATGAAGATATTGAGATTATATTTACTGGTTTAAGAAAAGGTGAAAAAATGTATGAAGAGCTTTTTTATTCAAAAGAAAAGTTAAACGCATCTGGGTACGATAAGCTTTTGATTGGGAGTTCAACGAAAATATCTGAAGCAGAAATAAAGAAGTTGTTCTCTAAAATTCAGATAGCAAGAAATAATAAAGAAATTTTATCTTTTATAAAGAACCTTAGGTAGATGTAGGGGTTTGCTGTTTATTATTATTTTAAGTATAATCTCGCAAACAATATTAAAGCTCGTTAGAGAGTGAAGGTTTTACATGAAGAATTTTTTTCATTATTTTTTTGGGATAATGGACAAAAAAGATAGGCTTGGCTTTTATCGGTATGTAGTAGTTCTGTTTTTCGGTAGCTTTTTTTCAGTTTTAGGTATTGGTGCGGTTATACCATTTATCAATGTTTTGATTCAGCCAGATAAGGTGATGTCCTATAGTTTATTTCAAACTTGGAGTTATAATCAAATTGTTATCTGTTTGACAATGATATTAATTGTAGCGTTTGCAATAAAAAATTTAGTTGCATTGCTTTTATTAAACTATCAATCTAAATTTTTATTTGGCCTGGTAGCAAAAATACAAGGCAAGCTTTTTACTGGATATATGGCACTGCCCTATGAATATCATTTAAACCGAAGCACTCCAAATTTAATTAAAACAGTTAATAATGATACGACAATGTTATCGGACTATATTATAGCACCATTTGGAACTTTTTTAACTGAGTTACTATCTTCAATATTTGTTCTTATCATTTTACTGTGGATTAATCCAGTTTTTACAGTTTTTGTCGCTGTTTTTTTAGTTATTGGTGTTTTCTCATTTATGAGGGCAATTAAAGCTAGAGTTGAATATTACTCTAAATTGCGTTCACAAAGTTGGTCTGTAATGACTGAGAAAGTATTAGCAGGACTTTCAGGAATTAAAGAATCTAAACTTTATCATTGCGAAACACAGTTTCTAAATGCTTTTAAGCAAGATGCGATTAAACTAAAGTCTTCAAGTGCCTTTCAATTAACCTTCCAGCAAGCGCCTAGGATGTTAATCGAGTTTGTAGGTCTGACGGTTGTTATGTGTGTTTTATGTGGGTTTATCTTGGTAGGAAATAAGCCGGAGAGTATGTTTGTTTTATTGGGTGTTTTTGGCATAGCTGCAGCTCAACTGTTGCCCAGTTTAAATCGATTAACTCAAGCAATGGTGCAGATTAAATATGGTGTATCTGCATTAGAGGGAATACATAAAGAGCTACATCAAGTTCAAGACAAAGACTTAATTTTGTTAAATAAGAAACAGAATGTAGATCCTTTGACATTTAAATCAAGTATTAAATTAAAAGATCTTTACTATAGTTATGAAAATGGTATTCAAGCCATTAGAGGTGTGAATTTAGATATTTCTGTCAATAAAAGAGTTGCTTTTGTTGGTGAATCAGGAGCTGGTAAAACAACGTTGGTTGATTTGTTAATGGGGCTGTACGAGCCACTAAAAGGCAGTATAGAGCTAGACGGGGTGATGCTTAAAACTTATGAACAAAAATTAGCTTTTCAGAAATTATTTGCCTATATCCCTCAGTCAATTATCTTATATGATAAATCAATAAGGGAAAATATTGCCTTTGGAGTTGGTTCTGATTGTATTGATGATGATTTGGTGAAATTTTGTTTAGAGGCCGTACAACTGGATGATTTTGTCAATCAACTTAGCAAGAAAGAAGATACATTTATAGGCGAAGCAGGTGTTCGTTTATCTGGCGGACAAAGGCAGAGGATAGGAATTGCAAGAGCCCTTTATCGTAAGCCACAGATTTTAGTAATGGATGAAGCTACTGCAGCGTTAGATAATAATACAGAAAGGGAGGTGACTAATGTGTTATCAAAGCTCACTAACCTTACTATAATTACCATTGCTCATCGTCTAAGTACTATTCAGAATTATGATGAAATATTTGTTTTTGATAATGGGAAAGTGGTTGAAAAAGGAAAGTACAACTATTTACTAGAGAAGTCAAAATTTTTTAAAGGTATGATTGAAGCTAAGCAAGGCCCGTTATGATTATATATTTTCTTTTAAATTCTATTTTTTTTGCATTATCATTTTTCTTTTATGCTTTGGAGTACTATGACTCTTTTGCACTGCTTCTTGTTTTCATCTTTTTTATTTTAAGTAGTTTATCTTTTGCGTTATCACAGAATAGGGTTACATTTGGGTTTTGGTTTGCCATTATATATATTGCACTATTTTTATTTACTCCAGTTTTAGATATTTTTGGGTTGCAAGATTATAAGCCATCGCACCAGGTATCACTGACCTATCAATTTTTAGCAATTGGAGGCGGGGCACTATTTCAAATAGGGTACTCATTAACCTATTCCCCTGTAAGTATTTATTACCATAGTTTTTGTTTTAGAAGGTTAGAGAGAATACTTTTTTATTTTATTGGGCTAATGTTGATCGCGTGCTATATTTGGTATGCATTCTTTGGTGGTGTGAATATTAATAAAAGTATTCGACTAGAGCACTTAGGAGGATTGCCACTATTGGCTAGCTATATAATGTTATTTGCTATTCCAAGTTATATATTCTGGCCTTTATATTTAAAAAAACGTCCTTTCTATATTCCTTTGTTTGTTATTGTTTTTGCTGTTGTTCAATACTTGGATTTTGCCATTAATAAGTCACGCAGTGATTTTGTTTCTTCGGTTTTAGCGCTATTATTAGGGCAGCTGTATGTATCTAAAATTATTGTCTTTAAAGAAACCTTTTCATTAACTGATTTAAAGAAACCTATTTTCCCAAGTTTATACAAAATGATTATGTTGATATCTCCATTGGTTCTTGTGGCAGCGATTCTTAGGTTTGTTAGAGGGCAAATGCAAACAGGTGCTGTAACGATAGACGTATGGAGTGGCTTGCAGAAGTCATTTGGCATTGGTGGAGATCATTTTGGATCTTTTTCCTATGGTTCTATGGTGTATAAGTTAATAAATTATGTCCCCACTTACCATGATTGGTTGTATGGGCAGAGTTATTACCGATTAATGTATGTTTTTATCCCAAGATCCTTATGGAATATGAAGCCACAAAATACAGAAACAATAGTGGGTGGTTGGCTATACCCTAATATTCAAGGAATGGTAGTGCCTCCAGGCGTTATCGGGGATGCATATATAAACTTTGGCAATCTAGGTGTTTTAATGATGCTGGTTATAGGGGTTGCTTTTGCTTTCTTAACAAGAGTTTCTAACCCGTTATTAAGTTTCTTATTTCCATTTGTAGCAGCCGTACAAATTTTTCATTTTGTTCGTGGTAGCTTTACAACTTCTATTGTTGAAATGGTTGTGGTGTTCTTAAGCTTATCTGTAATGTACTGGTATGTTAGAGCTACAGAAATAACAAGTGCTCAAAATAGCTAAGTTATAGTGAAAGTTATAACTACTATAGCTATTGATCATTAATGAGGTAATGATCGTGATGATAACAAAGCTATAATATTAAGTTGCATTGAAACGGTCGTCTTTTCTCATATGCGGTAGTATGATAAGCTTTATTTCCATGAGGTAGAAATGAAATTAAGGTTGGGTTTTCATTGATAAGTCAGAATAAAAAGAACATACTAATCATACAGAATAAAATCATGCATTACCGGGAAGAGTTTTACAATGAATTGAGTAAGAACTACTGCGTGACTATATTACATTCTGGGGAAAAGACAGTTTTAAGTGATAGCCATTTGTATAAGGAGATCATTACAAAAACTAAAAAGCTGGGCCCTTTTTTTATCCAACAATCTATATTTTCTGTAATCCGCAGAGGTAACTATGATATTATTGTAGCAATGCATGACTTAAGATGGTTGATGAATTTTTTGGCAAAGTTAGTCTACCGGAAAAAATATCCTTTTGTTTGGTGGGGGTTAGACTTTAGTCGCTCTAATTTTATCAATCGCTTGAAGTTACTTTCTGTAAAGGGAAAAAGTCCTGTTATTTTTTATTGTGATAAAATAAAGCATGACTTTATCAATTATGGGCTAAAACCCCAAGAGAAACTATTTTTTGCAAACAATACATTTACGATTCGTCCGAAGAATAGAATAAAGAGTTTTAAAATTCAAGATAAAACTTTGATTTTATTTGTTGGTAGTATGGATGCTAGAAAGCAAAATGATAGTTTATTGCGAGCATTTGCTAAGGTCAAAAATGACATTCCAGAGGATCTTTATTTATGTTTTGTGGGTGCTGGGTCACAACTTGGAGATCTTAAGGCGCTTGCACTTAAATTGAATATAGAAAAACAAGTGCAATTTGAAGGTGCAATTACAGATACTGAATTGTTAGAAAAGTATTATAAGCATGCTTTATTTTCAATTTCTTTTGGGCAAGCAGGTTTATCTGTGCTACAGAGTATGGGTTATGGTGTGGCATTTGTAACTAAAAAGAATGCCATAACTGGTGGAGAGTTATCAAATATTGTTGATGGTAAAAATGGCATTTTATGTGAAGATAACATGGCCTCTTTAGAAACTGTAATTAAACGACTGGCTAATGATAAAGCATATTGTTTGGAGATGGGTGCTAATGCTTATGACTATTATGATCAATATTGTACCGTTGAAAATATGGTTGCTGGTTTTTCAAAGGCATTAAGTTTTGCTGAAGATAGTCATTAAGGAGCATCACGAAATGTGTGGTATTTTTGTTTGTTTTGGGGCAGTTGAACATTTTCAACAAGCTAATTTGGTTAACGCAATGCAGTATTTAACACATAGAGGTCCTGATAATTTAGGTTATTTTAGTGATCAGATGTGCTTTATGGGACATACAAGACTATCTATTATGGATGTTCATAATCATGCAAACCAACCTTTTTATTATGGTGATTTAGTTTTAGTGTATAATGGAGAAATTTTCAATTATGTTGAGCTTAAGGAGCAATTATTAAAGCTTGACTATAAGTTTGAAACTACCTCGGATACAGAAGTTGTTATTAAATCATTTCATCAGTGGGGCCATGCTTGTTTTTCAAAATTCAATGGTATGTGGTCACTGGCTATTTATAATAAAAAGGAACAGTCACTGCTTATTTCACGTGATCGTTTTGCTCAAAAGCCTTTGTTTATTTCCAAGACAGATAAAGCAATATTTTTTAGTAGTGAAATTCATCCATTAGTCTCAGTTTTAAAAAATAAACCCAATTATCAACTCATTAAGGCATTCTTGCTCGAGGGTACCTATGAGTCAAATGGCTTTACGTTTTTTGATGGCATTGAAGAATTTCCAAAGGCGCATTATTTATCGATAGATAGTAATCAGCGTAGAGCTAGTCAGCGCTATTGGTCATATCCTTGTAATGCAAAAAAAGTGACTGAACATGACTTTAAATTATTTGAAAATCTCTTAATAGATGCCATTAAAATTAGATTAAGATCAGATGTGCCTTTAAGCATCTTATTATCAGGAGGTGTTGATAGTACGGTAATAGCAGGCTATGTCGCTCAATTAATTGATGTGAGTTCATTATCAGCTTTTACCTATGCCTCCAAGGATCAGTTTGATGAAAGCCAATATGCAAAAGAAGTTGCTAAGCGGTTGGGTTTTGATACTAGTTTATGTGTCAATAGTCTTGATTATCAGGGTTATAGAGATAGGCTTAAGCAACTGGTTAAACACCTTGGAAGAGGACATTCTTCTCCCGCTGTTGTCTCGGTTGATTTATTATATGAAACGATTGCACAAAATAATGTCAAGGTTGTACTTGACGGACAGGGAGCAGATGAGCTGTTAGCCGGTTATAAACATTATCATATTATTATCATATTTATGTGTTTAATTAGAGGTAAGTTTAAACAATTCTGGTTGAATTTGAAGGATCTAAAACATGAGGGATTTATAAATATCTTTCTTATGTGGGTCAGAAATGTTATGCCTAATGGTATAAAAAAATTAGGTCGATGGTTGTATGGCTATGAAACGGTATTTTGCAAGAATATTGATAAAAAAATAACAAGTGAAAAAATCGTAAATATAGAAAAAACGACTAAGAAAAATAAAAACATGTTAAATCGCTACCTGATTCAACAGCATGATATAGGGCTTGAAAATTTATTATATTATGGCGATATTGTAGCAATGAAAAATTCCATTGAAAACCGTTCTCCATTTATGGATCATCGATTGGTGGAATTTGTTATGAATCATGCAGATGAATTAAAAGTTTGTAATAGTAGTAATAAAGCAGCACTGAAAAAATTAGATATCTATAAAGAATTTTCATCTGTTTTAGATAGAAAAAAAATCGGTTTTTCGAGTAATATAAATCACTCAATATTAAAAGCAATGGTTGATGAGTTGAGAGTATCATCAATATTGAATTGGCCTATTTTTGATCAGAAGAAAATTAATAAAATGCTTAATTCTGATATTTTATTAAAGCCGCGCTATGAAAGATTTCTTTTTAGACTCTTTCAGGTTCACTTGTGGCATGAGGCTTTTTATCGTTAGTGTAAAGAAGTCAGATAAAGATTAAGGAATATATGATAATGAAAAATCAAGGTAGTTGGTAATGAAAGCAGTCATATTAGCAGGTGGGCTGGGAACGCGTTTAAGTGAAGAAACAGCACTTAAACCGAAGCCAATGGTTCAAATTGGTGGTATGCCAATTTTGTGGCATATTATGAAAATCTATTCTCATTATGGCATTAATGAGTTTATTATATGCTTAGGCTACAAAGGTTATGTGATAAAAGAGTACTTTGCTAATTATTTTCTGCATATGTCTGATGTGACATTTTGTATGCAAAGTAATGAAATGAAAGTGCATAGGAAAAATGCAGAACCTTGGCGAGTAACACTAGTTGATACGGGCCATAATAGCATGACTGGTGGGCGCTTAAGGCGAGTAAGAGGCTATCTTGAAGATGAAGAGTGTTTTTGTTTTACCTACGGTGATGGTGTTGCCAATATTGATTTAAAAGCATTAATAGAGACTCATAAACAAGAAAATTGCTTATCAACTGTAACTGCTGTTCAGCCAGCAGGACGTTTTGGTGCTTTAGAGTTTACTGGAAATCAAGTCTTAAACTTTAAAGAAAAGCCAAGAGGTGATGGGTCATGGATTAATGGAGGTTTTTTTGTTTTATCACCTAAAGTAATTGATTATATTGATGATGATCAAACTATTTGGGAGCAAGGGCCTATGCAAAAATTAGCGCAATCAGGCCAAATGAGTTGTTATTTTCATGAAGGTTTTTGGCAACCGATGGATACGTTACGTGAAAAGCATTTATTAGAGAACTTATGGCGGTCTGATCAGGCGCCGTGGAAACTGTGGTATGAATAAACAATTCTGGAAAGATAAAAAAGTACTGGTTACAGGGCACACTGGCTTTAAAGGCGTTTGGCTATCTTTATGGTTAACAGAGCTTGGTGCTAAAGTCTATGGTTTTGCACTAGAGCCAAACACAAGCCCATCGTTATTTGAGTTATTAAAGATGTCATCTAGAGTGGATCACTGTATTGGTGATATTTGTGATTTTTTGGCGTTTAAAACTCGCCTTAACCAAGTAGAGCCAGAGATTATCATTCATATGGCTGCTCAGCCGTTAGTTAGATATTCTTATCAACATCCAGTCGAAACCTATCAAACTAATGTTATGGGTACAGTTTATTTATTTGAAGCAGTTCGTAATTGCTCATCGGTTAAAGTAGTTGTTAATGTTACAACAGATAAATGCTATGAGAATAAAGAGTGGCAGTGGGGATATCGTGAGAATGAGCCATTAGGTGGCTATGACCCTTATAGCAATAGTAAAGCGTGTTCTGAATTAGTTACCTCAGCTTATCGTAATTCATTTTTTAATCCACAAGAATTTGACTTGCATAATAAGGCGATTGCTAGTGCCAGAGCAGGTAATGTAATTGGCGGTGGAGATTGGGCAGAAGATCGTCTAATCCCAGATATTATCCAGTCATTTACTCACAATAAGCCAGTGATTATTAGAAACCCAAAAGCAATTCGACCATGGCAACATGTACTTGAACCACTATCAGGCTATTTGTTATTGGCAGAAAAGTTATGGTTTGAGCCAGTTGAGTATGCTTCTAGCTGGAACTTTGGCCCGTATGATAATGATATAAAACCCGTTGAGTATCTTGTTAATTATTTAGCAAGTCACTGGAATAAGTCATGTCAATGGCAGATCGATAAGCGTATTCAATCTCATGAAGCAAATTATTTAAAATTAGATATATCAAAGGCAAAAGCTTACTTAAATTGGCAGCCTCGATGGGCACTAGATAAAGCGTTGGATCAAATTATAGCATGGTATTTAGCGTATGCTTGTGCTAATGATATACTTGAGTTAACATTGACTCAAATTAAGAGTTTTGAAACAGACAATCAGGTTTAAAGTAGTTATGGATAAAATTTTAGAGAAGATGCATGTGCCTTACGGTGGTACTGTACATGGGCAAGATGAAATTGATGCGGTTGTTCATTGTTTGAAGACATCGACTCAGATGGGTAAGCATGTGCGCCAAATGGAAGAAAGCGTTGCCAAACTTTATGATAAACAATATGGAATTATGGTCAATTCAGGATCATCTGCAAATTATTTAGCTGTTGAGCTAATGCACTTGGAAAAAGGTGATGAGGTAATAACGCCTGTTTTAACTTTTTCAACAACTGTTGCACCTTTAATTAAACAGGGACTTATTCCAGTTTTTGTTGATGTAAAGCCAGGTACATATAATATTGATGTAGATCAAGTTGAAGCGATGATTTCACCGAAAACTAAGGCAATGATGATACCTAATCTTTTAGGAAATCTACCTGATTGGAGAAAGTTACGTTCGTTAGCTGATAGATACAATTTGGTGACAGTTGAAGACTCAGCTGATACATTAGGTGCTGAGATTGATGGTAAATCATCTGGGCGGTTTGTTGATATTAGTACAACAAGTTTTTATGGCTCTCATGTGATTAATTGTGCTGGCAATGGTGGCATGTTGTGTGTCAATGATGAAGAATTAAATGCTCGGGCTAAATTACTTCGTAGTTGGGGTAGAAGTTCGTCTTTATATATTGAGTCTGAAGCGATTGAAAATCGCTTTAATGTTGACATTGAAGGTATTCGCTATGATGCAAAATTTGTATTTGAGGCATTAGGCTATAATTTGGAACCTTCAGAGATGGGCGCTGCATTTGGTTTAGTGCAATTATCAAAGCTTCAGCAAAACATTGATGCACGTATCAAATGGTTTAATCAACAGTATGAGTTTTTTAAAGCATACCAGGATTGGTTTATATTGCCTGAAACTCTAGAAAATGCACGTACAGGTTGGCTTGCCTTTCCATTAACTGTGAAAGAAAATGCACCATTTACACGTACAGAGATGCAAATATTTCTAGAAAACGAAAACATTCAGACTCGTACGATTTTTACTGGTAATGTTTTGCGTCAACCAGGGTTTAAATCAATAGAGCATAGAGCGTCAGATCAAGGCTACCCAAATGCTGATGAAGTCATGCATGGTGGTATATTATTAGCATGTCACCATGGCCTAAAGCAAGAAATGCTAGATTATGTACACCAGGTATCTCACAGTTTTTTTGCTCAATTTTGATCTTAATCTGTAACATAAAGTTGGTATAGAATGAAACATAAAACTGCGGTTATTACTGGTGCAACAGGTTATATAGGTAATTTTTTGACAACGAAACTTCTTGCACAGGGATGGCAAGTAATCTGTATTGTTCGAGATGTAGCAAAAGTACATCAGAAGCAGTTTCTTTGGCGAAATGATGTAGAGTTAGTTTATTATGATGGAACTGCTCTATCTTTAAAAAAGATTGATGCTTGGTTTGCTGATAATGAAAATACCCACTATGGCGTTGTTTTTCATTTGGCTTCATTGGCTACTTATGATTGCCCCAGTGAGCTTATCGATAAAATGATAGAATCTAATATAAATTTGGGGACGCATATTTTACAAGCGATGAAAGGCTGGAATATTAATAAGTTAATCAATGTGGGTAGTTATTGGCAATATAATCATGTTGGGGCTTATGATCCTGTGTGCTTATATGCAGCAACAAAAGAATCATTTGAAGCGATTGTGACATTTTATGCTTTATCTTTTTCATTTAATGTGATTAATTTAACGTTATTTGACGTTTATGGGCCAAAAGATAATCGTAAAAAATTACTGACATATTTGAAAGATTCAATTCACTCTAAGCAGATAGTAAAATTATCTCTAGGTATGCAAAAATTAGATATGGTTTATATAGATGATGTCACTGATGCTTTTATTATTGCAGCTGAAAAATTATTAACAACAATGATAGACACACCTGTTCGCTACGCTGTTGCAACAAGAGTCAGGTATACGCTAAGAGAAATTATTAATTTGTATCAGGCAGCGATAGATGTTGAGTTTAATCTTGAGTGGGGGGCATTGCCATATCGAAAAAGGGAGGTAATGAATCCTTGGTTACCTAGTGAAGATCAAATTCTAGAAAATTGGCAACCACAGGTAAGTCTTAAAGAGGGTTTGGAACTAATTAAACATATTGATGAAATATAAATATTATGAGTATACTTACTATTGCAATTCCGAGTTATAATAGGTATGAATGCTTGCTGAATACACTAAGAATGTTAATGCCACAGCTTTTAGAAGGTGTTGATGTTATTATTTTGGACAACCATTCAGATGTCGACTATAAATCTTCTTTATTAAAACATGATGATATTAAAAGCTATTTAGAGTCAAATCAGATTAGCGTGATACGCCATAGAGCCAATGTTGGCATGTCAGCAAATTTTATGCGTGCTTTTGAAGTCTGTCAATCTCAGTGGCTATGGTTGTTATCTGATGACGATGAAGTGTTTGAAGATTCAGTTGCTGCGATATTGGATGAGCTAGACTTAATTGAGGACAAGCAGTTAGATAGCCAAATTGGTTTAATTAAGTTTAGTTCAAAGCGTTGTTTTGTTAAAACAGGCCAAGTAACCAGATCATTATCAGACTTGATCGATCTATTGTCGGTATCTGTTGATTATTTTAATAGTTTTATCTTTATTTCTAATAATGTTTATCATGTTCCATCATTTCAAAGGCAAATTCATATTGGCTATCAGTATGCTAATACATGTGTACCCCATTTGATAATGGTTTTGTATTTTATGAATCAAGACATCAAAAATAGTATTTATCTCTCAGAAAAGCAGTTACTTTCCTATGTTGTATCCCATGAAAATTCATATTCATATGGTGTTGTTGCAGGTTTAGGTGTTGGTGCAATAAAGAATTTTATCTTAGATATTACACCAAAAGAATTTGCTAAGTTAGAGGCGGTTTTTGCTGCACATAATGACTTTAAAGTAGTTGTCGATTTATTTTATTATACAAAAAAATACTCAAATAGTGCCAATGCTAGGTATTTAGCATATAATTATTTTTTACAAATAAAATTCGCTCGTTCTTTTATACATAGAGTGATCTTAAGGGGGTTTATTTTTTCGTTAAAGTTCCCATCTTTTTTTGAACAAATAGTGAATAGTGTATGTGAAATATCTCCTAATGTTAAACTGCATGTAGTCAATATTAAACAAAAATATGAAATTAGATAATTAGGGCTTATCATGGTTCAAAATAAAAGAGAATGCCAAATTTGTACAAATTGTGTGATGGACACTACAGATAGCAAAATTACTTTTGATAAGAAAGGTGTCTGTGATCATTGCAATACTTTTTATAAAGATATATTACCACATTGGCATACAGATGAATTAGGCCAGGAAAAAATTAAAAATATTGCAAGTAAAATTAAAGAAGCAGGTAAAGGTAAGGATTTTGACTGTATAATTGGAATGAGTGGGGGCATAGATAGTTCGTATTTAACTTGGTATGCCAAAGAGAAGCTTGGTTTAAGACCCTTGGTATTTCATGTTGATGCTGGTTGGAATTCTCAACAAGCAGTGCATAATATTGAAAGAATTGTTGATAAACTCGGACTTGATTTATACACGGAGGTAATTGACTGGGAAGAGATGAAAGATTTGCAGTTAGCTTTCTTTAAATCAGGTGTACCACATATTGACACACCACAGGACCATGCATTTTTTGCAACAATGTATAAATTTGCTAATCAATATAAAGTTAAATATATTTTAACTGGAGGCAACTATTCTACAGAGTGTATTCGAAACCCGCTAGAATGGATGTATTATCAGTCTGATTCAAGGCAAATAAAAGATATTCATAAACAGTTTGGTTCGAAGCCATTAAAAAAGTTTCCATTAACTAGTATCTTGTGGCATAAGGTATATTTACCATATATCAAAAAGATTAAACTAATTCGTCCATTAGATTATATTCCCTATATAAAAGAAGAAGCAACGCAATTATTAGAGCAGAAATTAGGGTATCAGCGTTACGCACAGAAGCACTTTGAGTCTCGTTTTACTAAGTTTTATGAGGGGTACTGGTTGCCTGAAAAATTTGGTTATGATACACGACGGGTGCAATATTCTAGTTTGATATTAACAGGTCAAATGACCCGTAATGAGGCGATAGAAAGGCTTAAAAAACCTGCTTATAATCCAGAGATGATAAAGCATGATTTTGAATATATTGCAACCAAAATTGGTATTAGTGCTAAGGAGTTGCAATCTTATTTTGATGCACCAAATAAAACTTATAGGGACTATAAGTCTCAACAAACAATTTATGACATAGGTGCAAAAGTGATGCGGCTACTGAAGCTTGAAAAAGGTGGTAAGAGATGATTGGTATTATCAACTATGGAGTAGGTAATATTAAAGCATTTTCTAATATTTATAAAAGGCTAAATTTAGACTTTAGACTTATTGAAACACTTGATGATTTCGATGGTGTAAGCAAGCTTATTTTACCTGGAGTGGGTGCTTTTGATCATACGATGAAAAAGTTATCTAATTCAGGCCTGCGTGATAAATTAGATGATCTTGTTTTAAATAAAAAAATACCTATATTGGGTATTTGTGTTGGTATGCAATTAATGGCAGAACAAAGTGATGAAGGTAAGCTTAATGGTTTAGGCTGGGTGAAGGGTAAGGTGTGCAAGTTTATGCATAAGGGGCATTTAACGGATTTGCCTTTGCCACATATGGGGTGGAACCAAATCACTCCAACTGTCGAACACCCATTATTTGAAGGTTTAAAGCAACATTCAAGGTTTTATTTTTTACATTCCTATTATTTTGAGTGTGATGTTCAACGTGACATAATTGCAATGACAAAGTATGGTAATGAGTTTAGCTCAGTGATTCAAGCGGATAATATTTATGGCATGCAGTGCCATCCAGAGAAAAGTCATCATAATGGTATTGTCTTTTTAAAAAATTTTGGAGAGTTCTAAATAATGTTGTTTCCAAGAATTATTCCCTGTCTTTTAATTCGGGATAATGGGTTAGTTAAAACGGTTAAATTTAAAGATGGTAAATATGTTGGTGACCCAATAAATGCAGTAAAAATATTTAATGAAAAAGAAGTTGATGAGTTGATAGTTTTAGATATTGATGCAACGATTAAAAGTAAAGCACCAGATTATAAAATGATTTCAAATTTAGCTGCAGAGTGTAGAATGCCGATGTGTTATGGTGGTGGGGTGAAAACACCACAACAAGCAAGTAAAGTTTTTGCTTTAGGTGTTGAAAAAATTGCACTTAGTTCAGCGATTGTTGAGCATCCAGAATTAATTAAAGATATTGCAGAACAAGTTGGCTCTCAAAGTGTTATTGCTGTTTTAGATGTAAAAAAGAAACTCTTTGGTGGGTATCAAATCTATACAAACAATGCGACCAAAAAGGCAAAGTTTGATATCCTAAAATTTGTTGAAGAGCTTGAGTGCTTAGGTGTTGGTGAAATAGTTCTTAATTCAGTTGATTGTGATGGTATGATGCAAGGGTATGATATTGAATTAGTAGATATGATTAAACAAAACATATCGGTTCCAGTTACAGTTTTAGGTGGTGCCGGAAGCTTAGAAGATATAGGCGGTATAATTAACAAATATCCAATTATTGGAGCTGCGGCGGGCAGTTTATTTGTTTTTAAAGGTAAATATAAAGCAGTATTAATTAATTATCCAAACTATAAGGAAAAAGAAGCATTAATTAAAGCAGCAATTAGCCATATTTAAATTAATTAATAAATGATAGAATAAGCCGGAAAATTAACTGGATTTTAATTATGAAGCAAATCTTACAGTCATTAAAAACAGGTGAAACAGTAGTTGAAGACATACCTTGCCCTAAAAATACAAATGGCTCTTTGCTGATAGAAACAACAAATAGCTTGGTTTCAGCAGGTACTGAGCGCATGTTGGTTGAGTTTGGTAAAGCAAGTCTATTGGGTAAAGTTAGACAACAGCCTGATAAAGTGAAAATGGTCTTAGAAAAAATTAAAACAGATGGTTTAGCAACGACTTTAGAAGCGGTTAAAGCAAAATTGGACCAACCTATTTCATTGGGGTATTGCAATGTGGGTAAGGTAGTTGAAGTATCAAATTGTGTTGATGGTTTTGATATAGGAGATCGTGTTGTATCAAATGGTAATCATGCTGAGGTCGTTCGAGTGCCTAGAAATCTATGTGCTAAAATACCTGATAATGTGACAGATGAGGAAGCTTCTTTTACGGTATTAGGATCAATTGCGTTACAAGGTATACGCCTATCTAAGCCGACATTAGGTGAGTGCTATACGGTGATTGGTTTAGGATTGATAGGATTAATTACAGTTCAGTTATTAAGAGCAAATGGCTGTCGAGTATTGGGTATCGATTTTGATACAAAAAAGTGTGCATTAGCTAAAGAATTTGGTGCCGAAGTAATTAATTTATCTGATGGCGGTGATCCAATAACTGCAGCTGAGCTATTTACTAAAGGTCAAGGTATAGATGCAGTAATTATAACAGCGGCAACTAAAAGTAATGAGCCTTTGCATCAGGCAGCTACAATGTGCCGTAAGCGTGGAAGGATTGTTTTAGTTGGTGTTATTGGCAATGAGTTTTCAAGAGCTGATTTTTATGAAAAAGAATTAAGCTTTCAAGTTTCTTGTTCTTATGGTCCAGGGCGCTATGATGATAATTATGAACAAAAGGGATATGACTATCCTGTTGGTTATGTCCGTTGGAGTGAAAATAGGAATTTTCAAGCAATATTAGATATGATGTCTGTTGGAAGTTTAGATGTTAGGCCATTAATTAGTCATCGATTTGAATTTAATGATGCAAATAAAGCTTATGGTATTCTAGAAAATGAGAGCAGTGCCCTTGGTATTTTATTAAGCTATGAAACCGAAAAAAGCAATAATAAGTTTAAACGTGAAATAACACTTAACCACACAGCAATAAAAAAAGAAGCACTATCGGTAGGTTTTTTAGGTGCTGGAAATTATGCATCTAGGACTTTAGTACCAGCATTTAAGCAAACTGATGTTAATTTAAAGAGTATCGTTTCAAGCCAAGGAGTTACAACGAAACTAGTTGCAAAAAAAGCAGGTTTTAGTCAATCACTAACAGATGAACACTTGCTCTATCAAGATAATGATCTTGATCTAATTGTAATTGCAACTAGACATAATCAACATGCAAGGCAGGTTATTAGTGCCTTAGATGCAAATAAACATGTATTTGTAGAAAAGCCTTTAGCTTTAACTTTAGATGAAGTAGAACAAATTAAGTCAGCATATACAAAGGCAGATAATCGATTATTAATGGTAGGTTTTAATCGCCGTTTTGCGCCACAGGTTCAAACAATTAAACGTTTACTTGATCAAGAAAAAATGCCTAAATCATTTATTATGACAGTTAACGCGGGTGATATCCCTAAAGAACACTGGACTCAAGATAAGTGTGTTGGGGGAGGTAGAATTATTGGAGAGGGTTGTCACTTTATTGACTTATTAAGATTTCTGGCAGGTAGCCCCATCACATTATTTTCAGCACATGCAATTAATCAAGTTTCTGGTATATCAGATGATAAAGCGATGATAACTTTAACCTTTGCAGATGGCTCTTGTGGCAGTATTCATTATTTGGCTAATGGCCATAAGTCCTTCCCTAAAGAACGTTTAGAAGTTTTTTCTAATGGTAAAATTTTACAATTAGATAACTTTAGAAAATTAACAGGCTATGGTTGGCAAGGCTTTAAGAAGCAAAACTTAAGAAAGCAGGATAAGGGGCAGCATAACTGCGTTAATGCATTTATTGATGCAATTAGAAATGGAGATAGTGCACCAATCCCTTTTAATGAGATTGTGGAAGTTGCTCAAATATCTATAGAAATTGCTGAACGATTAAGAAAATGATTAGCCTTAAAAAAATTTTACTTTACTACCATACAATAAAGTATCTAAAATTTAAGCAAATTTTTTATAGAATTTATTATAAATTTTATCGACCTAAGGTAGCAATAGTTGATATCTTATCAGTTGCACAATCACAAAAAATAAAGCCTTGGTGTTTGAATATTTTACATAATAAAAATCACTTTTTAGATAAAAACACTGTTAGCTTTCTTAATAAATCAAAAAAAATTGATCATGGTTTTGATTGGAATGATAAAAAACAAGAAAAACTTTGGTTGTATAATTTACATTACTTTGAAGGGTTTTGCTCAAAGGAGTCACATCAAAAAAAGCTAACTTATCAATTGCTTCTACGGTGGATTAAAGAAAATGAGATAGGTCAAGGCAATGGCTGGGAGCCATATCCAATTTCATTACGCATTGTTAATATTATCAAATATGTACTAATGGGAAATGAAATAGATGACGCAGTTAAGCAGTCGCTTTACACGCAAGCTCGATTTCTTAACAAAATATGTGAGTATCATATATTAGGTAACCATTTATTTGAAAACTTTAAAGCACTTTGCTTTGCTGGTTTATTCTTTGATGGTGGAGAGGCAAAAAATTGGTTTAAAAAAGGTTTTAATGGGTTAAGTAAGCAGATTAAAGAGCAGATATTATCAGATGGAGGCCATTTTGAGCTAAGCCCTATGTATCACAGCATTATCTTGGAAGGATTACTAGATTTAAAAAATATTTTTATAGTTTATGGTAAGGAGCATTTATTTTGTTGGGATGATGAAATTAATAATATGCTGAATTGGCTGCAGTTAATGATGCGAAACTGTAATTCTATTTCTTATTTTAATGATGCATCAGATGGTATAGCTCCAGAACCTCAATCACTTTTTGATTATGCGCAAAGGTTAGGTTTTTTAATGCCTAAAGAAGAGCAATTAGGGTTAATACATTTATCTAGCTCTAACTATTTGGTATTTAATGAGAAACGTATTAAAGCTATTTTTGATTTAGCAGAAATAGGTCCTAATTATTTGCCGGGCCATGCACATGCGGATAATTTATCTTTTGAACTAGTTATTGATGGCTATCCTGTATTTGTTAATTTAGGGACATCTTGTTATGGAAGTTCTAAACGCAGAAATTTTGAAAGAAGTACGCAAGCTCATAATACATTAGTGATGGAGAATGAGAACTCATCAAATATATGGTCAAGCTTTCGAGTAGCGCAAAGGGCAAAAACTAAAATATTAGATATTCAGTTAGATGGAGAGGACGTAAACAAAATAGTAGCTAGCCATAATGGCTATCAACGAATTGATAAAAAAGCAATTCATCAAAGACAGTGGCAGTTTGATGCAAATAGTATCATCGTGACGGATTCATTAGCAGGTAGCCGTAATGCAGATATCTTGTTACACTTACATCCAGCATGCGAACTTATAAAGCTAGATATAACAAATGGGTCAATTAAGTTGCCAAACCAACAAATAATTCATTTTGAGTGTGATAGAACACTTAGTTTACAAGATAACCTATACGCTAATACATTTGGCCAGTTACTTGCGATACAAACACTTTGCTATAAACTAGACCAATCTAGCAGAGCTGCAACGACAAAAATTTCATGGGATGACTAAAAAAATGCATATCCTATTTATTTCTGAAAATTACTATCCAGAGTCTAATGCAGGGGCAAATCGGCTTTATGATCATGCTCGTATATGGGTTAAGTCTGGCTATAAGGTAACCATACTAACATGTGTGCCTAACTTTCCAAAAGGAAAAATATTTGATGGCTATCAAAATAAATGGCGTCAAGTAGAAGAGATTGATGGCGTAACAGTTGTGAGAATTAAAAGCTTTATTGCTCCAAATAAAGGTTCATTAAAGCGGATAATGGACTTTTTAAGTTTTGGTCTGCATGCAATGTTTCAAGGTCTGTTTATAAAAAACGTAGATGTTATAATTGGTACTTCACCTCAGCCTTTCCCTATTTTTGCAGCATGGATTATTGCGAGATTGAAACGAAAAGCATTTATATTTGAAATAAGAGATTTATGGCCCGAATCAATTATTGCTGTTGATGCAATGGGGAAGAAAAATGTTTTTTTAAAAATCTTTGGATGGGCTATTAAGAAAATGTATAAAAAAGCAGATGTAATTGTTTCTGTAACGGATAGCTTTAAACAAATACTAATTAAAGAAGAAAAAATTAACCCAGAGAAAATTATTGTATGCAAAAATGGTATTGACTTTCATCAGGTTAGGCCAAGTTCAGATGCATATGATTTAAGACAGAAGTATCAATTAGCGGATAAGTATGTCGTTGGCTATGTTGGTACCATTGGGATGGCGCATAGTGTTCATACAATATTAGAAGCAGCAAAGCTTAATCATAACCCATCTATTCACTTTGTCATTATGGGGGCAGGGGCATATGCTGATGAAATTAAACAAAATGCGCAATTATTAAATAATGTTACTTTCATTGATGGTGGTAGCCGAACACAGGCAGTTGCTGTAACTAGTATGTTAGATGCTTGTATTGTACATCTTAAAGATACACCACTTTTTCGAACAGTTATTCCTTCAAAAGTATTTGAGTTTATGGCTTTGGGTAAGCCAATTTTAGTGGGTGTAGAAGGCGAAGCGAGAGAAATTGTAATTGATCAGGCAAAAGCAGGTATTGTATTTACGCCTGAAGATGCAGTCAGTTTAGATCAAGCAATTAATCAAATGAGATCTCACCTTGTAGAAAATGATCAAATAAAGACATTTGTAGAAAAATATTTTAATCGTGAGAAAATAGCTATTGAAATGCTAGAGCAGATTAAAAAAACTATCTATAAAAATAGAGAGTAGTAATTATGCAAAAAATTAACGTTTATGGCTTAGGTTATATTGGACTACCAACAGCATCATTATTGGCAACGAAAGGTTATGATGTTTTGGGTATTGATATTTCAAAAAAAGTCGTTGATATGATTAATAGTGGCGAAGTTCATATTGTTGAGCCTGACTTGGATATTTTGGTTAAGTCAGCTGTCAATTCAAATAAACTACAAGCATCGCTTAAACCAAAACCTGCTGATATTCATATTATTGCTGTGCCAACGCCATTTAAAGAAAACTATCAGCCTGATTTAAGTTATGTTGAATCAGCTGTAAAAAACTTGTGTGATGTGCTAAAAAATGAAGACTTAGTTATTTTGGAGTCAACATCTCCTGTTGGCACAACTGAATTTATTTATGACACAATAAGGGATTTAAAACCAAATTTAAAAGAAGTTTATGTCTCCCACTCGCCTGAGCGTGTTATCCCTGGCAGAGTTCTTTTAGAACTAGTAGAAAATGATCGAGTTATTGGTGGTATCAACCAAATATCAACTGAAAAAACAATTGAGTTTTATCAAGGCTTTGTCAAAGGTAAAGTCTTAGCAACAAATGCGCGAACAGCTGAGATGACTAAACTAACAGAAAATTCATTTCGTGATGTTAATATTGCTTTTGCCAATGAGCTATCTTTAATTTGTCATAAGCTTGGTATTGATGTTTGGGAGCTAATTAGGCTAGCTAATCATCACCCAAGGGTTAATATACTACAGCCAGGCCCTGGTGTTGGTGGGCACTGTATTGCTGTTGATCCGTGGTTTATTGTCAGTGCTGCACCTAATGAAGCAAAGTTGATTAAAAAATCAAGAGAGATTAATGATTATAAGCCACAGTGGGTAATTGATCAGGTTATTAAACAGGCAGATAAGTTTAAACATCCAGTTGTTGCTTGTTTAGGTGCGACATTTAAAGCAGATATTGATGATTTAAGAGAGTCTCCAGCTTTAAGTATTATAAAAGAGCTAAAGCATAAGTTATCTTCTCGGGTTTTGGTTGTAGAGCCTAATGTTGATAGTTTAGAGGATATTGAGTTGACTGATTTGGAACATGCTTTAAAACAAGCTGATATCATTTTAATACTTGTTGATCATAAGGAGTTTAAAGCACTAGATAAACCAATGCTATTGGATAAGTGTGTTATTGATACAAAAGGGATTTTTGCTTTATGAAAAAAATAAAAGTTTTAAGTGTTTTTGGTACACGTCCTGAAGCAATTAAAATGGCGCCAGTTATTAAAGCATTAGAGGAAAGTGATTATCATCAAAGTATTATTTGTGTTACAGGCCAACATCGAGAGATGTTGGATCAGATGCTTGATTTATTTGAACTTAAGGCTGATTACGATTTAGACATTATGCAGCCTGGCCAGAGTTTATCAATGATAGCTTCTAGAACAATTAGCTTATTAGATCCAATTCTTCAAAAAGAAAAGCCAGATTGGGTAATTGTTCAGGGTGATACAACATCTTGCTTTGCTGCAGCACTAAGTGCATTTTATCATAAAATAAAAGTTGCTCATGTTGAAGCGGGTCTAAGAACCTATAACTTATATTCACCTTATCCAGAAGAAGCAAATCGACAGTTAGTTAGTCGTATTGCTGATATACACTTTGCACCAACTGAAGTTTCTAAAAGTAATTTGATATATGAAGGTATTAATAAGGATAAAGTCTCTGTGACAGGTAATACAGTGATTGATGCTTTATTATGGGTAAAGAATAAAATTACTTGGCAAAATCAGTGGGTGAACGTGTTTAAAACAGCAGCGCCTGTCTTAGAAAAAAAACTTCCCTTTATTATGATTACAGGTCATAGAAGAGAAAATCATGGTCAAGGTTTTATTAATATTTGTAAAGCAATAAAAGCTTTAGCAGTAAAGTATGCTTATATGCACTTTATCTATCCAGTACACTTAAACCCAAATGTAAAAAAACCAGTGTTTGAGCTTTTATCGGCAAATGATAATATTCATTTAATTGAACCTTTAGACTATGAGCCGTTTATTTATTTAATGACGCACTGTTACTTAGTACTAACTGACTCAGGTGGCGTACAAGAAGAAGCGCCTTCTTTGGGTAAGCCTGTTTTAGTGATGCGTGATACAACAGAAAGACCAGAAGGGATTAATGCAGGCACCGCAAAGCTAGTGGGCACAGATAAAGATGATATTATAACAGCAGCATCAATGCTAATTGATGATATTGATGCATATAACAAAATGGCACAAGCTGTAAATCCTTATGGAGATGGTAAAGCAAGTAGCAGAGTTATATCTCAGATAATTTAAATTAAAGATTATTTATTTTCTTGAAAAGAATTGTACGAATTTTTAATAAACTCAATTAAAAAAACAAAAGCTAAGCTTAATAGAAATGATAAAATAATACCAATAATTAGTACAGTAGTTCTAGTTAGTCCAGTTGGCTTGTTGCTTTGTGTTAATTGGCCATTAATTGATAAGTTTTTGATGGACTCAAGTGATAGTTTTGTTAATTTAATTTCACTAATGAGATTAATTAAATAGACAGATAAATCAATATGTTCTTCCGTGTCGACTTTTTTATTTGATAAAAGTGCTGCTTCTAACTGATGGTTTTTAAGTGAAGTAATCAATTTTTGCATTTGATCATGCTTTTCTTGTAACTGATCTAAAGCTAAATTAAGTTCATGCTGCTTTTTTTCAAGCACATCATGTTGTAATCTTTCTTGAGCAAAGGTGATATAATCATTCAATGATTTTTTATATAAATTAATATCACTTTTATGTCCATTAATATCAAGGTTAAAAAAGCTTGAGTCTGATTCGCTTAAGTTATTAATTAGCTTTTATTTGTATGTACTTTTCAACTAAGAAAATGGCAATACAGGCAAATACAAATGAAATAAATATAGCGATAGCTAATAGTAATGCTTTAGATGTTCCAACAGGCTTGATATCCTCTAAAAAATGACTATTAATTTTGAAATTAGTGATTGATTCAGGTGTTTTTTCTAGTTCATTTAATTGCGATTTATCTGATAAGCTCTTTTCATAAAGACTAATTTTTTTCATTGCTAGTGCAAATGCCTGATTAGCAGCTAATGTCGCACTAGAGAACGTTAGATAATTTGGGACTTCAGTTTGATTGCTAGTTTGTTTTTTTGGAGTTTTTATTTCATATTGATCAGCATAAGCTAATACTTTTTGTGTATTTGCTAAGTTTGATGATAGTTGTGTTTTTTGAAGTTGTAGTTCTAGCCGGTAGCGTTTTAATACGTTTTGGTTGAATTGTTCAGATGCATATCTAATATAGTCCTTTAATAATGCTTTTGCTTGTGATTTATTTTTTTCAGTTGTTGCGACTTGAACTAGAGGAAATGGATAGTTTGAACTATCTATATTAGCTTTTACCGTAGCTTTTTCTTTTTTGCTAAGCAGTTGAGGTGGTGTTAAAATTTCTACCTGACTTAATAAGAGTTTATCCTCTTTATTTGTTTGAATATTAGAAAACTCTGCTAAGTAAAACTTCAAATAATTAGTTAGTTGCTCATTAGTTAAGATATTTTGATAGTGAGCATTACTAATCTTTAATGGCGGTAAAACTGTATAACCATAGTGATATTGATTAGGTCTAAGTTTAATTGCAATAGCAGAGACAATAATGCCAATTAGAAAAATACTTGTAAATAACTTAATACGTTTAATAAAAATAGCTAAAATGTCATGTAATGAGATAAGGCTATTATCGGTATATTGTTTAGTTGCGTCCATGAATATCCTTAGAGGATTAAGCAATAGTTTGTTTGACGCTTATTTTACAATATGAAAGTTATACCATCAATAAGGCGATTTAGTTTATTATTTTTTAACTTACCACTTGCTTTTTCATACTAAATTGATTACTATCACATCCTGTCGATGCGGGGTGGAGCAGCCTGGTAGCTCGTCGGGCTCATAACCCGAAGGTCGTTGGTTCAAATCCAGCCCCCGCTACCAAAAAATTTAGAATAATAAAGGGACCTTCAAGTGGTCCTTTTTTTTTATCTGGAGAAATAAAATATAATGCAGCTAGTTGAAAATTTAGATCAACACTTACGCCAAAGTATTGAGCAGATGGACTATATACTATGGGGTATTGAGTTACTGCCAATGAAAGAAGACTTATTAGTACGTATTTATATTGATCACCCAGAAGGGATTTCTGTTGATGATTGTCAAGCAGTTAGTACACAAATTAGCGGTATTTTAGATGTTGAAAATATCATTGACCGTCACTATACCTTAGAAGTTTCTTCTCCGGGTGCCGATCGTATCTTATTTACGTTAGAGCAAGTTAAATGCTTTGAGGGCTTTTTAGTTAAAGGTAAGCTAAAAGAAGCAGTTGAGGGCTTTAAAAAGTTTAAAAAAGCATTATTAAAAGAAGTTTCTGGCAATACGTTAGTTATTGAAATTGATCAAAAATTAATTGAGATTGATTATGATCAAATTGAACAATTAAGAATTTCGCCACAATGGTAAAGATCAAAATGTAAGGATAAAGACCCATGAGCAAAGAACTATTACTGGTGATAGAAGCCGTTGCGAATGAAAAAGAAGTTGAGCGTGAGATCATCTTTCAAGCAATGGAAGAAGCGCTAGCGGCAGCAAGTAAAAAGTTAATTGATTCACTTGCTGAAGTTAAAGTTGTCATTGATCGTAAAAGTGGTTTGTATAAAACCTATCGCTTATGGGAGGTAATTGCTGAAGATGCAGAATTAGAAAATCCAAAAGCACAATTCTATGTTGATGTTGCCAATGAAAAAGGACACGACGTTAGTGTTGGCGATATCATAGAAGAAGAAATAGAATCTGTTGATTTTGGCCGAATTTCAGCACAGTCCGCGCGTCAAGTTATTTTACAAAAAGTAAGAGAAGCAGAACGAGAAAAATTAATCGAGCGTTTTAAAAATCAGATTGGAAAAGTTTTTTATGGCGAAGTAAAGCGTGTGACACGTGATTTTATTTTAATTGATTTGGGTGATCGTTCAGATGGTATGCTACCACGAGATAAGTTATTACCAAAAGAGACATTTAAAGTTGGTGATAAAGTACGTGCTGTTTTAGCTGAGATTGATGATACATCAAGAAACTATCCTCTGCGTTTAAGTCGAATTGCTAATGAAATGGTTGAAGCATTATTTGAGCTTGAAGTACCAGAGATTTCAGAAGAAGTCATTGAAATTGTGGCCATTGCCCGTGATGCAGGTACACGTTGTAAGATTGCGGTTAAGACAAATGATGGTCGTATTGATCCTGTTGGTGCCTGTGTTGGTATGAGGGGGACTAGAGTCCAGTCAATTACTAATGAACTAAAAGGTGAGCGTATTGATATTATCCTTTGGGATGATAATCCTGTGCAGTATGTCATTAATGCCTTATCGCCAGCTGAAATTATATCGATTATTCAAGATGAAGATAAAAACACAATTGATGTTGCAGTAAAAGAAGATCAGCTATCTCAAGCAATTGGCAGAAATGGTCAGAATGTACGCCTAGCTTCTGAATTAACAGGCTGGAAGCTTAATGTTATGGCTGAATCAGAAGCCCAAGAGCGACAAAATAAAGAAGCACAAAGTAAAGTAAAAGTTTTTATGGATGCACTAGATGTTGATGAAGATGTTGCAACTGTGTTATTTGAAGAAGGGTTTACTCAACTAGAAGAAGTTGCTTATGTCTCACTAGAAGAAATGCTTGAAATTGAAGGCTTCAATGAAGATATTGCACAAGAACTTCAAGAAAGAGCAAAAACAGCATTATTAACCCAAGCCTTAAGTAATAAAAAAAGGCCAGCAGATGATTTATTATCAATGGAAGGTATGGATGAGTCATTAGCACAAGAATTAGCAAATGCGGGTATTATCACCATGGAAGATCTAGCAGAGCAAGCAGTTGATGATTTACTAGATGTTGTTGAGATTGACAGAGAGCGGGCAGCAGAGTTAATTCTAACGGCAAGAAGGCCGTGGTTTGAAGAAAACTAGATGTAGTATATAAAAGTTTAAGTATTAGAAATTCAAATATAAAGGAGGCAACGATGACAGATACAACAGTTGCACAGTTAGCCGGTACAGTAGGAATTGGCGTTGATCAGTTGGTAGAGAAGCTTAAAGAAGCAGGTATTAATAAGGTAGATGGCAAAGACTTAATTAGTGATGATGAAAAAAATAAACTATTAGGTTATATACAAGGTGGTTTAAGTAAAGCGGAGAGTAAAATTACTTTAAAGCGTAAAAGTACTAAGCAACTAAAGCTTTCAGGGCAGAATCGAAAAATTAATGTTGAAGTACGAAAAAAGAAAGTGATTGTTAAACCTCAAGAAGAAGTTCAAGAAGAAATCATCGATCAAATAGAAGTACCTGAAGAAGTATTAGAAGAGACAGTGATAGAGTCACCAGATAAGCTACAGCAAGAAGTAAATGCTGATAATAAGAAAGCCGAAGTAGCAGAAAAAGAAAGTAAGCCTGAAGAAAAAGAGTTAACTGAATCTGATCCAATCAATAATGATCAGACAGAAGAGGCATCAAAAGTAGAAATAACTGAAGAAACCTCACAAGTTACAGAAGAAAAAGATAAGAAGAAAGAACAGCAAGAAAAAGAAGTCAAAGTGCTGACAAAGCAGCAGTTAGCTGAAGCTGAAGAAGAAAAAAGATTAGCTGAAATTAGAGATAAGTCTCAGACGAAAAAGAAAAAAAGTAAAGGTCGAAAAAAGCATTCAAGCAGGGATTTATTGGCAGATCCATATGATAATGGCGAGGCTTCAGCAAATAGCAAGAAACAAGCAGAGCGCTTAAGTCAACGCCAAGTTGATTTAAGTAAGGTAAAGACACAAAAATTTACCAAGCCACAAGAAAAGATTTTGCGTGAAATTGATATTCCAGAAGAAATAACAGTTTCTGATCTTGCACAGCGCATGGCAAGGAAAGCAGCAGAAATTATTAAAATCTTAATGAAAATGGGCACCATGGTTACGATTAATCAGATGATTGATCAGGATACTGCCGTATTAGTTGCTGAAGAATTAGGCCATAGCTATCGCCTTACAAAAGCAGATGCCATTGAAGATGAAGTTAAAATTGATACATCAGCAGATGAAAAGAAATCACGTGCACCTGTTGTGACCATTATGGGACATGTTGATCATGGTAAAACCTCATTATTAGATTATATTCGTCGCTCAAAAGTAACCGATTTAGAAGCCGGTGGCATTACACAGCATATTGGTGCTTATTCAGTTGAAACAGAAAAAGGTAACATAACCTTTTTAGATACACCAGGCCATGAGGCATTTACATCTATGCGTGCACGTGGTGCAAACTGTACGGATATTGTTATTTTAGTTGTTGCAGCAGATGATGGTGTGATGCCACAGACTTTAGAAGCCATTCAGCATGCTAAAGCTGCTGATGTGCCAATTATCGTTGCAGTTAATAAAATTGATAAACCAGAAGCTGACCCTGAACGTGTTAAAAATGAACTAGCACAGCATGAAGTAATCCCAGAAGATTGGGGTGGAGATGCCATGTTTGTTCATGTCTCTGCTAAATCAGGTGAAGGTATTGATGAGCTATTAGATGGCGTTTTATTACAAGCAGAAGTATTAGAGCTAGAAGCACCAGTTGAAGGCTTAGCAAAAGGTGTTGTTGTTGAATCAAAAATTGAAAAAGGTCGTGGTGCGGTTGCAACGATTTTAGTTCAATCAGGCCACTTAAAAATAGGTGATATCTTATTGGTTGGTTTAGAGTTCGGCCGTGTTCGAGCAATGCTAAGTGACCATGGACAAAAAATTCAAGATGCACTGCCTTCAACACCAGTCGCTATTTTAGGTCTTTCAGGTGTGCCAAATGCAGGCGATGAAGTTATCGCTGTTTCTGATGAGAAAAAAGCACGTGAGGTTGCTCAGTTTAGACAAGAAAAATATCGCCAAGAAAAACTAAAACAACAGCAAGCAAGTAAATTAAGTTCGTTATTTGATCGTATGGGAGATAGTGAAGAGCCACAGACCTTAAGTGTGATTTTAAAAGCAGATGTTCAAGGCTCTGTCGAAGCACTACAAGAATCATTAATTAAACTATCAAGTAATGAAGTTAAAGTTGAAGTAGTGGCTTCTGGTATTGGTGGAATTACATCATCAGATATTAACCTTGCAATTGCATCTCGGGCAGTTTTATTTGGTTTTAATGTTAGAGCGGATATGACAGCGAAAAGACTAGCTGAAAAAGAAGAAGTTGAGCTTCGTTATTACAGCATTATTTATGATCTAATCGATGATGTAAAACGTGCGATGAGTGGTTTATTATCACCAGAACTACGTGAAGAAATTATTGGTGTTGCAGAGGTTCGTGAAGTATTCCGTTCAGCTAAAATTGGTGCAATTGCCGGTTGTCGAGTTATTGATGGTGTCGTTAAGCGCAATAGCCCAATTCGTGTATTACGAGATCAGGTTGTCATTTATGAAGGCGCTTTAGAATCACTACGCCACTTTAAAGAAGACGTTCAAGAAGCTAAAAAAGGTATGGAGTGTGGTATTGGCGTTAAAAACTATAATGATGTCAAAGTGGGTGATCAAATAGAAGTCTATGAGACAACTGAAGTAGAAAGGGAGATTTAAGTGGCAAGTTCATCTCGCATTTATCGCGTTGCAGATGAAATTCAACGCTTAATCGTTGATGCAATTCGTCGTAAAATTAGAGATCCTAAATTTCAGTGGGTTTCAATTTCTTCAGTTGAAGTCTCAAAAGACTTAGCTTATGCGAAAGTTTATTATACATCACTATCAGAAGATGTATCAGAAGAAGATCTAAAACATGCTTTTAATAAGGCGCGAGGCTTTTTTAGAAGTCACTTAGCACAAGAGTTAAACTTACGCATCGTGCCGGCATTACGTTTTATCTATGATGACTCAATGGAATATGGGCGTAAAATGTCAGCATTAATAGAATCAGCTAGAAAAGATGATCAAGCAATCATTGATTCTGAAAATAATGATGAACAATCGCAAAATGAAGATAAAAATAATCAAGAAACAAAGGATAAACGTAAGCGTTTAAGATAACATGGATGTTATAAAAGTATTAATATGCAAGTTTATTTAAATGAGCTAGGCATTATTTGTGCCTTAGGTGATTCAAAAGATCAAGTTGTTAAAAATTTGCTAAATAATAAGCAAACAAATGTTATTATTTATGATCATTTATTTAGTGGGCGTAAAACCTATATTGCAGAAGCGCCTTATGAGCTAATAAAATTAGATCAGTCACTTAAAGCTTATGATTGTCGTAATAATCGCTTGCTTATCTCAGCTTATGAGCAAATAAAATCATCAGTTGATAAACTTAAAAACAAATACGGTAAAAATCGTATTGGTATAATTCTTGGTACCAGTACATCAGGTATTTATGAAGGTGAGCTCGCTTATAAGGCTTATAAAGCTAGTGGTGTTTTCCCAGATGATTTTGATTATAGACAACAAGAATTGGGGCAAATTGCGCAATTTTTATCAGAATATACAGATATTAAAGGTCCTTGTTATAGTATTTCAACGGCTTGCTCTTCTTCTGCAAAAGCAGTCATTGCAGGCTATCGCCTAATTGCAAATAACCTTTGTGATGCAGTTATTGTAGGTGGTTGTGATAGTTTATGCCAGATGACTTTAAATGGTTTTGATGCATTAGAATCCGTTTCAGATAGCATTTGCAATCCATTTAGTCAAAATAGAAATGGCATTACCATTGGCGAAGGTGCAGGTTTATTTTTATTATCTAAAGAGCCATCTGAAATTGAGTTTTTAGCTGGAGGTGAATCTTCTGATGGTTATCATATTACATCTCCAGAGCCAGGCGGCCTAGGTGCAAGGCTTTCAATGTCACATGCACTATCAAAAGCAGGCTTAACTACATCAGATATTGGTTATATTAATGCCCATGGCACAGCGACAATTAAAAATGATCAGATGGAATCAAAAGCAATTTATGACTTATTTGAAGATAAAGTACCCATTACATCAACAAAGCCACTAACAGGCCATACTTTAGGCGCTGCTGCAGCAATTGAGCTTGGACTTTTATGGTTATTATTATCAGATCAATATAACCCTAAAAAAATACTTCTACCACAAATATGGGATCAACAGAAAGGTGATGATATTAGTAACTGTTTTATTTTATCTGAAGAAAAAACTTATGACTCCCCTTACTTTATGTCAAATTCATTTGCTTTTGGTGGTAATAATGCAAGTTTGATCATTGTAAAGACCAAATAATATGACTGTGTCAAAATGAATCTGATTGTTGCAAAGTGACACATTTTTTGCTAAGCTTATGTACACAGATACAGGAGAAATAATCATGTCTCAAACAGTAAGATTATCAAATGAATTAGTAGAACTAGCAAAAATTATGGGCAAAGTTATGTCTCGTTCTAGTGCAAAGCAAATTGAACATTGGGTTAAAATAGGGCGTATTGCGGAAGAAAACCCTGATTTGCCTTATTCATTTATTAAAGAAAGTCTAATTGCTAAAGCAGAAATGGATGCAGGGCTTGTTAGTGATTATGAACTTGAAGGTTAAGCAAACCAATGTATTTAAAAAAGCAATAAAAAAACTACCAAAACAACATAAAACTCTAGTTGATCAAGCAGTTAAATCGATTTTGAAAGATCCAAATCTTGGTGAAAAAAAGAAAGGAGATTTATCCTTTTTGCGTGTTTATAAGTTTAAAATTAATCGTCAAGAAATGTTATTAGGCTATCATTTTGAAGAAAATGAGCTTGTATTAACGTTGCTACAGTTATCTTCACATGAAAATTTTTATAGGGATATTAGAAATAAAACTTAAGGAAAATAACCATGCGTCTACCATACTATCGATTATCAAAAGATTTATTTGATGGTTTTATTGAAATAAAAAATAAGATTGAAAAAAGCTCAATTGGTGCAGTTTTAGCAGAGCTTATGTATTTACGAATTTCACAGATTAATGGTTGCGAATATTGCATCAAAGTCCATAGTGATTATTTGTTAAAGCAGGGTGAATCCAATGAACGTATTAATGATATTGCTAATTGGCAAAGTAATGCATTATTTTCTGAAAAAGAAAAAGCAGCGCTTAATTGGGCTGAAAGCTTAACGAATATTGTTGAATCAAAAGCAGCAGATAGTTTTTATTTACCACTAAAAGAGCATTTTAATGATCAAGAAATATCTGATCTAACTCATGCCATTGCACTAATGAATGCATTTAATCGAATTGCCATTGGGTTAGGTGATTAAGCGCATTTAAGAATAAAACTTGCTCAGTTAGCGTTTATTCCTTAATATTGTAGGCCAAACGTTTAATGGTCAATATTTAAGTTGGAGAATATCAATGGATGTTAAAGTTGGTTTAGCTGATATGTTAAAAGGTGGCGTTATTATGGATGTCACTAATAGTGAGCAAGCAAAAATTGCAGAAAAAGCAGGTGCTGTCGCAGTGATGGCGCTTGAGCGAGTCCCTGCTGATATTCGTCAAGAGGGTGGCGTTGCTAGAATGAGTGATCCACAGATGATTAAAGAAATTATGGATAGTGTGAGCATTCCTGTCATGGCAAAGGTTCGTATTGGTCACTTTGTTGAAGCATCCATTTTACAATCCATGGGTATTGACTTTATTGATGAAAGTGAAGTATTAACGCCAGCGGATGATGAAAACCATATTAATAAACATGCATTTCAAGCACCATTTGTTTGCGGATGTCGTAATTTAGGCGAAGCATTAAGACGCATTGGTGAAGGTGCTGCTTTAATTCGTACGAAAGGAGAAGCAGGTACTGGTAATGTTATAGAAGCTGTGCGTCACTTAAGAACGATTAACCGTGAAATGAGAGCATTAACTGTGTTAGCTGATGATGAACTAATGGTTCAAGCAAAGAGATTACAAGCACCGTTTGAATTAGTTAAATATGTTGCTAAAAATGGTAAGTTACCTGTGCCTAATTTTGCTGCTGGTGGCGTTGCAACGCCTGCTGATGCAGCTTTAATGATGGAATTAGGTGCTGAAAGTGTTTTTGTTGGTAGTGGTATTTTTAAATCAGATAATCCACAAAAAAGAGCAAATGCAATTGTCCAAGCGGTAACGCACTATCAAGATCATCAGTTACTAGCAAAAGTCTCTGAAAATTTGGGTGCACCAATGACAGGGATTAATATGGATGAGTTATTAGAAAAAGATCTAATGAATGTTAGAGGTGACTAATGAATCCATTGGTTGGTATTTTAGCATTACAAGGTAATTATCAGGCACATGCTAAGTGCCTAGAAAAAATTGATGCAGAACATAAGCTGATTAGAAAACCAGATGAATTAAGTGGTATTGATGGCTTAATTATCCCTGGCGGTGAATCAGGGGTGATTTTAAAACATTTTGAGTATGATAAAAAATGGATTGCTGCGATTAATGACTTTTATAAACAGAAAAAGCCAATTTTAGGGACTTGTGCTGGTATTATCTTATTAGCGAAAAGTGTTCAACCAGAGCAGTTTTCTTTTGGTTTTCTTGATATTCAAGTTAAAAGAAATGCTTATGGGCGTCAGCTGCAAAGTAATAATGATTTAGTCACCATAAGCTTAGATAGCTCAAATAAAGTTGATGCGCTTGTCTCTTTTATTCGTGCACCTAAAATTAAGTCAGTTTTATCAGATAATGTGACTGTGATTGCAACACGAGCTTCAGAAGTTGTGGGTGTAAGAGAAGGCCATGTCTTTGGATTAACTTGTCATCCAGAATATACAACAACAACAATCCATCAAGCATTTCTTGATCAAATAAAGCTACTGACTGCTTAATATATCAACGCCCTTAGGGGGGCTAAAGCTAAAGAAGTTATTAGAAAACTCTTCTTTTTGAAAGTCACTAAATAAAATATAAGTATCCATATCAGTAAAGCTTCGTAAAGTAAGCTTTTTTAAGTGTCCGTTATCAAAAAATATCAGAATTTCTTTAATGGCAACAGTATCGGTATTTCTTGGGGTTAGTAAAAACTTATTTTTCTTTAAACGTTTTATGATAAATAATTGGTTTAATGATTTTGGGTCACCCTTTAGTAAAAGCAAAATCGGTGCTTCTGAAATATGCTCTGGTACTTTTTCAATAATAACTTGCTGTAAATCTGTATCATAATTCCATAGTGTTTTTCCATTAGAGATAAGTAGCTGCTTGTTTGGTTTTATAATTTCCCATTTGAAAAAGCTTGGTTGTTTAACCCAAAGTGTGCCATAGCTAACATTTTGGTTATTGGTTGCTTTATCAACTACGGTTTGTGTAAAGTTTGCTTTATAGCTATCAATATAGTGAAGGCGTTGGAGTAGTTCATCTGTTTCTGTTGGTGTTTGCATTGCAAATGCGCGAGTATAACTAAATAAAAGCACAGTAAGGCTTAAATAAAAAAAGCATTTTTTAAATAATAATTTAGACATTGGGTCTCCTAACTAAGACTTCTCTTAGACCATTTTGTTGCATTTCACTAACAATACCAGCAATTTCCATATCTTCAATTAATCGCGCTGCACGATTATAGCCAATACGTAGACGTCTTTGAATACTAGAAATTGATGCCCTTTGTGTTTCAAGTACAATTTGAACGGCTTGATCATAAAGTGCATCTTTTTCCCCTGAGGAGTCATTATTATCGGTTTCTTCACCATCAATTGAAGATGTTTGTATAATAGTTTCAATATAATTAGGTTGAGCTCCTTCTTTTAAAAATTGTACAACACGATGGACTTCATCATCACTGACAAAAGCACCATGCAAACGCTGAGGTAAGCCACTTCCTGGTGGCAAATAAAGCATATCCCCATGACCTAAAAGTTGCTCTGCGCCTTGTTGGTCAATGATAGTTCGAGAGTCTATTTTCGATGAAACTTGAAAGGCAATACGAGTTGGAATATTGGCTTTAATTAATCCTGTGACAACATCAACAGATGGTCTTTGAGTTGCAAGGATTAAATGAACACCAGCAGCACGTGCTTTTTGTGCTAAGCGTGCAATTAATTCCTCTACTTTTTTACCAACAACCATCATCATATCGGCAAATTCATCAGCAACAACAACAATATAAGGTAGTTTTGATAAACAAGGTGCCTCATCTTCTTGATTTGGGTGTGCCTTAAGCCATAGAGGGTCTTTGATCGGAGTTCCTTCTTTTGATTTTTTATTTATTTTTTCATTTAAGCCTGCGATATTTCTAACGCCAAGAGAAGCCATTAGCTCATAGCGTCGGTCCATTTCTTTTACACACCAGCGAAGTGCATTAGCAGCTTCTGTCATATCTGTTACCACAGGGGTTAATAAGTGAGGGATATCATCATAGACTGATAGTTCAAGCATTTTAGGGTCAATTAAAATTAAACGTAAATCTTCAGGTGTGCTTTTATAAAGCATACTTAATAGCATTGCATTAATGCCAACAGATTTACCAGAGCCAGTTGTGCCTGCAACTAAAAGGTGTGGCATTTTTGCTAGAGTTGCAACAGAAGATTCTCCGGCAATATCTTTACCTAGTCCAATAGTAACGGGAGAATTTGATTTAAGAAATATATCGCTTGAGAGTAATTCTTTTAAACGCACCATTTCACGCTTTTGGTTTGGAATTTCTAAGCCAACATAAGGTTTACCAGGAATAACTTCTACAACACGTACGCGAGGAATTGACAGTGATCGTGCGATATCTTGAGATAGGGTGCTTAAGCGAGAGACTTTAATGCCAGGTGCTAGTTCCAATTCAAAACGTGTAATCACAGGACCTGGATAAACACCCGCAACACGAACACTAATACCATAATCAGCAAGCTTTTGTTCGACAAGTTGAGCTAGGTTATTTAAGGTTGCATCAGAAACTTGTACGGGTCTTGTATCAGGATCATCTAGTAAATCTAGTGGAGGTAATTGGCTAGAGTGTGTATTTGAGACAGTTAAGTTTGCATAGGTTCTAGCTTTTTTTTGTTTTTTTTGAGGTTTTTCTATTTGAGATTGACTCATTAACTCTTCGTAAGATAGATTTGGGGTAACTTTATTAGTAGTTTCTTCTACTTTTATGCTATTTACGGTTTCTTTGAATAATGCATCATTTTTTAATTGGCGGTTCGTTGTCGCTTTATTTCTTGCAGATTTTGCTTTTTGGCGTGCATTTTGAAGTATATGGAATGCTTTTATTATGATATGTTTTGATAATTTGATTAGGTTTTTAGTGACATTAATAATGCTATAAAGCCAGTTTAGGCCAGAAAATAGGGTTAAGCCTAAGATAAGCATTGTGGTAAAAATAATAGTAGCACCCACAAGACTGACATACTCAATCGTATATTCATTTAAAAGACTACCTGTAATGCCCCCGGCGCCTTGAGGCAGTAAAATTTCACTGTTTCGAAAAATTAACTCAGCCAATGCACTGCCAGCAGCAAATGTAAAAATAATACCTAACCAACGAAGAATCATTAAGCTTACAGCTCGTTCACTAAAACTTTGACGCTCTTGGTAGATAATCCATAGACCATAAATCATTAAAAAAGGAATAAGGTATGCAAAAAGACCAAACAGTGATAATAAAATATCAGCGCTATAAGCACCAACTTCTCCAGCCATATTTTGAATGCTATTATTTGATGAGGCTTGACTCCAGCTTGGATCATATGGGTTATAAGTAACAAGGCTTATTAGTAAGAAGACGGCTAATGCGCCAACAATAATTAAAAATGCAATTTTTAAGCGATCAAGCAGGGGAGATTCTACTGTTTTTGGGTGTTTTTTGTTGTTTGATTTTGCTTGTCGAATCTTTTGTTTTGGGGCTTTTGGCTTGAAGAATTTCATAAATAGTTTTATGTCCCTTAAGTTAAATCTATCTACCTATAGCGGTATTTTAATTTTTTATCCTAATTAGTTACAATGATAGCGAAGTTTTCAGGGTTAAAACAAGTTATAGGCACAATTTTATGATTGAAAATGATCATTTGAAAATGGCAGAAATATTTAAGTCTCAGAAAGAAGCATTTTTGCATGATTCTTATCCAAGTTATCAGAGTCGTTATGACTTAATTAAACAGTTGAAGAAGAAGTTATTAGCTTCAAAGAGTGAATTATTACATGCTTTAAATGAAGACTTTGGTTATCGAGATGATAATGAGAGTGCATTTATTGAGCTTGTGCCGTTATTTTCATCATTTAATTATATTTTAAAAAACTTAAAAGCATGGATGAAAAAAGAGAAAAGACATACACACTGGTTATTTTGGCCATCAAAAAATTATGTATTTTATCAACCAAAGGGCGTTGTTGGTATTTTATCACCATGGAATTAC
Source organism: Thiotrichales bacterium 19S9-11 (assembly GCA_021713395.1). Taxonomy (GTDB): domain Bacteria; phylum Pseudomonadota; class Gammaproteobacteria; order Francisellales; family Francisellaceae; genus M0027. The sequence goes on from JAKJJT010000001.1 coordinate 256,509, forward strand.
CCACTTTTATTATCCATTATTCCAATTATCTATGCATTGGCAGCGGGTAATCGCCTAATGGTTAAACTATCAGAATTAACGCCCAAAACAGAAGAAGTTTTAGTCAAAATATTTTCATCTGTCTGTTTAGAAAACGAGGTTATTTTTATTTCAGGTGGTGCTGAGGTTGCCGCAAAGTTTACTCAACTTGATTTTGATCATATTTTATTTACAGGATCAACTTCTGTTGGTAGAAAGGTCATGCAAGCAGCAAGTGAAAACTTAACGCCAGTAACATTAGAGTTAGGTGGAAAATGTCCAGCTATTATAACAGAGAATATAAACCTTAAAGAGACTGTAAAAAATATCTTATATGCTAAATATGTTAATGCAGGTCAGACTTGTATTGCACCTGATTATATCTATTGTCCAGAATCCATGCATTTATCTTTACTTGATGAGTTAGAAATAGCTTGGCAATCATTTACTAAAAATTCAAGTGATAAGCTAACAAGCATTATTGATGGATCTAAGGTAAAACGATTTAAAAGCTTATTAGAGGATGCAAGGACTCATGGTGCAAGCGTAAAAATATTAGGTCAAGATAATGATATTTGGACTGAAGCACAATTATTAAGCCATCAACTGCCATTGGCAATTGTTTATCAATTAAATGATCAAATGCGTATTTTAAATGAAGAAATTTTTGGTCCAGTCTTACCAGTTATAACCTATCAATCCTTAGATGAAGTCATTGAGCAGATAAAACATAAGCCAAAAGCGTTAAGTCTTTATTTTTACGGAGAAAAAGTGTTATTTGAAAAAGTAATTAGAAACGTGCACTCAGGTGGCGCATGTTTAAACGCAGCTTTAGTTCAAGTAGCACAAGATGACTTACCTTTTGGTGGCGTTGGTCTATCAGGTATGGGCTCATATCATGCAAAAGAAGGCTTTGTTACATTTTCGCATCCTAAAGCAATTTACCAGAAACGTGGTTTTAATACGACAAGACTTGCCTATCCGCCATATAAAAAGTTACAACAGCTATTGCTTAAGTTTTTAATTCGCTAAAGAATGCGGCTTCCCCAAATTGCTTCAATACGTTGATCTCTGCCACAACGCCAGCGGTAGTAATTATAACGAATTGGATTTTTTTTATAATATTGTTGGTGGTATTCTTCAGCTGGGTTAAATTTGGTGCTGGGTATAATTTCAGTATAAATTTTTTGAGCTAATTTCTTTTTAACCTCATTTAGTATTGCAGTTGCAATTTGCTTTTGTTTCTTATTTGTATAATAAATAGCTGAAGCATATTGTTTGCCAATATCGCAAAACTGTTTATCTTTAACAGTTGGATCAATATGTTGAAAGAAAAATTTAACAAGTGTTTCATAGCTTATTATTTGAGGGTTAAATTTTACTTCAACGGCTTCTCTATAATTGGTTTTTCCTTGAGAGACAAGTTCATAAGTAGGGTGTTTGATACTACCACCATCATAGCCTGGGGTGATTTTTAGAATGCCACCATCATTTAAATTTTCTTTTAGATGATTAAAATCAGCCTCTAGACACCAAAAGCAACCACCAGAAAAAATGGCTTTTTCTATGTTTTTAGCATAAAGCATTAGAGGAGAAAAAAGTAAGATAATAAAATAAATAATAATTCGCATATTTAATAAATACTAAGTTTACTCAAGTAGTTTGTATTATTTTGGTTTTGATTTATCTTAATAGCAAGTTGGAACTATCTGTTAGTTGTTTATCTTTTAAAGTTTCTTTTTGCGATAAGGTCTCAAGAAATTGGCTAAATTCATCAATTGCATCTTTTGACATAATATTTAAGCGTTTAGCAGCACTGGAACTTACAATTAGCATTTTAGCTTTTGCGCTCACACAAAGCTGATTATTTTCATTATAAATTGCACTTGATGCAATTAAGCGTTTATTTCGATGAATATTTTCAATTGATGTAACCGCTGTTACTTGTTGGCCTATTTTTATTGGATAATGATACTCAAAGGATAGCTCTTTTGTCACAGCCATTGAATGGCAGGCACAAATTGCAAGCCAGCCAAGAGACTCATCACAGATGGTTGCTGAAATTCCACCATGGACGATGCTCCCCCAGCCACTATGGTGATGTGTAGGGGCAAACTGCGTATAAACTGTTTCATCAAGATAAGAAAATTCTAGTTTTAAACCGTGAGGATTACTTTTAGAACAACCAAAACAATCACGCTCAAATGGTACATCAATGTTAATTGCGTTTTCAGGTATTTGCATCCATTGCCCCTTAGGAGTTATTTGTAAAATTATTATTTTAGCAGATTTAATTAACTATTTTATATAACAAAATAATAAACATTATCTAAACTAAAAGTGATGTCAGTAAAAGCAAGGTAATTAGATGATGTTAAAACAAATGGCAGTTGCATTATTAACAGCAAGTTTAAGTCTATCAGTAAGTTTGGCACAAGAAAAAGCTAAACCAAAAACCAATGAATATTGGTGGCCTAAAAAATTAAATTTAAATCCATTGCGTAATTTAAATTCAATTGATACACCAATGAGTCGACACTATCGTTATGCTAGAGCATTTCAATCGCTTGATGTAAATGCTTTACGAGAGGATATGATCAAAGTTTTAACGACATCACAGGACTGGTGGCCTGCAGATTTTGGCAATTATGGTCCTTTTTTTATTCGTCTTTCTTGGCATAGTTCAGGCACATATCGAGTTTTTGATGGTAGAGGTGGTGCTGATGGGGGCCAAATTCGTTTTGCGCCATTAAATAGTTGGCCTGATAATGTTAATCTTGATAAGGCAAGACGTTTGCTATGGCCAATAAAACAAAAATATGGTGATGAAATTTCATGGTCAGATTTAATTGTTTATGCAGGTACTGTTGCAATGGAGTCAATGGGAGTTAAAACCATTGGGTTTGCTTTTGGTCGTGAAGATGACTGGCAGCCAGAAGAGGTTAATTGGGGCGTAGGAGATCAATGGCTTGCAACTAATTTAAATAAAACGTCGCATCTTAAAAGACCGTTTGGCGCGACACAAATGGGTTTAATTTATGTTAATCCTGAAGGTCCAGGAGGTAACCCCGATCCATCATTAGCAGCAAAACAAATACGAGATACATTTGCTCGAATGGGTATGAATGATGAAGAGACAGTTGCGCTGATTGCTGGTGGACACTCATTTGGTAAGGCTCATGGAGCAGCTAGCGCTAAGTATCTAGGTCCAGCACCAGAAGCAGCTCCCATTGAAGCACAGGGTTTTGGTTGGAAAAATAGCTTTGGTAGAGGTAACGGCTCTGATACGATTACCAGTGGTTTAGAAGGTTCTTGGACTGTAACGCCAGCAAAGTGGGATGATACAAACTACTTTAATAATCTTTATACTTTTGAATGGGTGCAGACGAAAAGCCCAGCAGGAGCGACGCAATGGCGTCCAAAAGAGGAGTCAGCTAATGCTTTAGTCCCTGATGCATTTGACTCAAATAAGCGACATGCACCTATGATGTTTACAACTGACTTATCAATGAAAGAAGATACAAAATATAATCAAATTTCAGAATACTATAGAGATAATCCGAAAGCTTTTGAAGAGGCTTTTGCAAAAGCGTGGTTTAAATTAACCCATCGTGATATGGGGCCAACATCAAGGTATCTTGGTCCATGGATACCAAAAGAGGTGATGATATGGCAGGATCCAGTACCAAAAGCTAATTATAAATTGGTAGAAGCTAAAGATATTAAAAAATTAAAAGCTGAAATTCTAAAATCTGATTTAACAATGGCTGAATTAGTTAAAACAGCTTGGGCTTCAGCATCATCTTATCGCAAAACTGATATGCGAGGCGGCAGCAATGGAGCTAGAGTTCGTTTAGAGCCACAGAAAAATTGGGTTGCAAATGAGCCTAAGGCGTTAGAAAAAGTCTTAGCCAAATTAACAGAAATTCAAACTGATTTTAACAAAAGTCAAACAGATGGAACGAAAATATCAATGGCTGATTTAATTATTTTAGCAGGTAATACAGCGATTGAGTCAAGCGTTGATAAAGCAGGTTATCGTATTAAAATTCCATTTAAACCAGGCAGAACCGATGCATCACAAGCTCAAACAGATGTTAAGTCTTTTTCATATCTAGAATCTAATGCAGATGGCTTTATTAATTATTTTGATGCAAGCAAGATGAAGTTATCGCCACCACAAGCGTTAGTTGATAAAGCAAGCATGCTTGATTTAAACATTGCTGAAATGACAGTTCTTGTTGGTGGTATGCGTGTATTAGGTGCTAATTATAAAGACTCCAAAGAAGGTGTCTTTACTGATAAACCAGGCGTCTTAACAAACGATTACTTTATTAATTTGCTTGATATGTCAACGCTATGGAAAAAATCAGATACAGTTAATGGGCAGTATAATGGGTATGATCGTAAAACCAACCAACTTAAATGGACTGCCACTCCAGTAGATTTAATCTTTGGTTCAAACTCTGAACTAAGAGCAGTGGCTGAAGTTTATGGTAGTAAAGATGCTAAGAAAAAGTTTATCAGAGACTTTGTTAGAGCTTGGGTTAAAGTTATGAATCTAGGGCGATTTGATATGGCTTATTTAATAAATCATAAATCATCTCAAGAATAATCTTTAAAAATATAGAGAGTTTTTAAGTAGTTAGCTAATTGAAAATAAGACAGTTTTGTAACAAAAAAATACTACCTGGTTTATTACTAATGATGACGGCATTATTAGCAATAATAATTGCTAACTCGCCGTTACGTTTTATATATGAAAACTTAATTACATCAATTATTTCTATCGAAATAAATAATTTTAGAATAGAAAAGCCAATTTTATTATGGATTAATGATGGCGCAATGGCTGTTTTCTTTTTATTAATTGGCCTTGAATTAAAAAAGGAATTTTTAAGTGGTATTTTCAAAGATAAAAAACAAATCACGTTGCCTCTTTTAGGTGCTTTAGGCGGTATTCTATTTCCAGTAGTGATTTATTATATTTTTAACTACCATGATAAGACAGCGCTTGATGGTTGGGCAATCCCTGCTGCAACAGATATTGCCTTTGCTGTTGGCATTCTAGCGCTTTTGGGATCAAGTGCAAGCCGAGAATTAAAGATTTTATTAACATCCATTGCAATATTTGATGACTTAGCAGCAGTTTTAATCATAGCAGTCTTTTATACCCCAAGCATTTCAATTAGTGCTTTGTTATTTGTTGGTTTCTGTATCGTTATTTTATTTGTTTTAAATAGAATAAAAGTAGTTTCATTACTTATTTACCTTGTCATTGGAATTATTATGTGGGCAGCAATGATTAAATCAGGTGTCCATGCGACATTAACAGGATTTATTTTAGCATTTTTTATTCCAACAGGTAGCAGTAACCATCAAATAAAACCACTAGATTATTTAGAGAAAAAATTACAAATGCCAGTTGCCTTTGTTATTTTACCTTTATTTGCATTTGTAAATTCAGGCATTGACTTTAGTAATATTGGTTTTCATGGAGTCTTTCATCATGTCTCTATTGGAGTTGCGCTTGGCTTATTTATTGGTAAACAGTTGGGTGTTTTTTTATTCTGTTATTTAACAATTAAGCTTAAATTATCATTTTTACCTAAAAATACAAGTTGGTTACAATTATATGGTATTTCAATTTTAACAGGCGTTGGTTTTACGATGAGTTTATTTATTGGTTCACTTGCATTTGAACAGTCAGGTAATAATATGTTATTTGATGAGCGTGTTGGTATTTTAATGGGGTCAGTACTGTCTGCTATTTTTGGTTATTTCGTTTTAAAGTATTCGATTAAAAAAGCTCAATAGATCACAATATAGAAAGGATACTACTTAGTTGTATGTTTGAGAAACAATAGAAAAAACTTAAATCCAATGTTTTTTCCGTAAATAGAAGATTTGAATAGTGATAACAAACAATAGAATAATACAGACAGTGAAGAAGCCATAGCCAAATTCTGCACCAGGTATGCCGCCTACATTAATACCTAATAATCCAGTAATAAAGCTTATTGGCATGAAAATCACAGCAACAATTGATAATAGATACATCTTTTGATTTATTTTTTCTTGTGTTAATGCAGAAAGCTCTTCATGCAATATTGTTGCTCGTTGATACATTGCATCTAAATCTTCAATAATTCTAATACAGGAATCTGATGTTTCATGCAGTCTTAGTGAGTGAGCTGGGTCTAACCAAGATAGTTTATCGGCATTGATTCGATTAATTGCCTCTCTCTGCGGTACTAAATATCGCCTTAAAGTGATAACTCGACGCCTAATGTCATTAAGGTGGTGTTTATTAATTATCTTGACACCATTATGTAGCTCATCTTCAACCTCATCTAATTGTCCGTCAATTAAAGCAGAAACATCTGATGATTTGTCAGTTAGCGTTGCAAGTAAAATTTCTAAAAATTCTGAGCTACTTTTAGGTCCGGCATTATGAAGTAGTAAATTTTCAATTTCATTTGTTGTTAATAAATTTCTTCTCTGTACAGTAATAATTAGATTGTTTTTTATTAAAACTCTAACTGATATCATATCTTCAGGTGCACTTGATTTGTTTAAATTAACGCCTCTAAAGCTACCAAGTAAATAGTCATCAAACATAAGTGTTCTTGGCCTAGTATCTTGAGCAGACAGAATAGATATCGCTAATGGCGAGATTTCTATTTTTTTTAGAAAGTCTTTTGCAGCATTTAAATCTAGCCTAATCCAAATTAGACCCTTATTTTTTTGCCATTGGTCTTCAGCTATTTCTTTAGCACTGCCTTTTTTATCAAGGGAAAAAATAGTTATTTTTTTTGTCATACTCATTGTTTTATTATGTTGTCCTGATTCTTTCAGCCTTTTTTTAAATATAATAGATAAATGCCATGTTTTCTTTTATTTATCATGGAAATTAAACAAATTATTGATCTATAGTTAGTCAATAGATAAAGCTATAAGGGGATTACGCTTGATTAGAAGATTAAACAAACTATTTGCTATTATATTAGCGGTTTTTTTGATTGGTTTATCAACTGCCTACACAAAACAAAATAAAGAAAATTTTTCTGCTGTTAAAGCAAATGAAGTGTTTGATCAAATAACGCTAAAGCTAGCAACTCAGAATTTAAATGTAGCAAACTTTGAAAATGCCATTGAAATGTTAAGTAATTTAAATAATGAGGCTAAGCTATGCTATCAAGAAAATATAGAAAAATTAGATAGTATAGAGAAGCAATTAAAAGCATTTGACAAAACAAGCGAAGTAGCAAATCAGAAAGATTATAATTATTTAATAGAAAGAAAAAAAAATATAGCCAGAATAGCCTCAGAGTGTCATTTATTTGAGATTCGATCTACTGAAGTGCTTGCGCTATATATTGAAACGCTTCATGAACTAACAGCTTCTAATCTAATGATAAAAGAAGAGAGTTTATGGAATATAGGTGCATATGCAGTTGATATTAAAAAGTACTTTGAACTTAAGTTTTTCTCAAATACGATTAAAAATTATTGGTACTTATTTGTATGTTTTTTAATTGGTTATCTTATTTATTGGATAAGCGTTAAGTGGATGCTAAGTTGGCCTAAGAAAAATCAGCAACACAGTCAACCAAGTGATTTAGAACGATTTAAACATAAGCTCTATCATCGACTCAATCTATTTGGGATTATCAGTTTATCTGGTGTTATGATTTATTATTTATTTAGTTTAAGCCATGCGCCAATAATGCTAGTTAACCTAGTTTTTCTTATATATATTATTATTGGTAGCTTGAGTTTATTATGGATATCTTTGTTAGTAAAAAGTATTTTTAAATCAATTAAGCTATATACAGTAAGTGTTATATGCTTTAGCTTTATTGCGTTATTAATTATAGGGCTTGCTTTAAATGGATATTATAATTTATCAATTTATCTTCTATTAAATATATTTTTATCAGTTTTTAGCTTGGTTGTTGCTCTTTTTATAAATCAGTTATTAATTAATTTTATTTCTCAACTAGATTATAATAATAAAATCTGGAGTAAAAAGTTAAGATATTACTTAGGCATAAAAGCACATAAAAAAATACCAGAAGTAACAATTTTAAAGATAGTCGCTACCGTATTAGTCACTATCGCATTTTTAACTGTTTTAGTTCATTTATGGGGTTTTAAGACAAGGTATCCTGATCAGTTTATTATAGGGCTGCTAGAAGGTTTTATATTATTTCAAGTAACCATAGAGCTTCCAAAGATTATCTTGGCTTTATTAAGTTTTGTCTTACTTTGCTTTTTAGGACGACTCTTAAGTGCGAAAATTTCAAGACAGCACCAACATAAAGATGAGAGCCTTCAAGTTGCACTAGCATCAATTACAGGATATGTCATTTTTTCTTTAGCGACGCTGCTTGCACTTTTAATCTCAGGGGTTAACTTTACAGGTTTAGCTATTATTGCAGGTGCTTTATCTGTAGGTATTGGACTTGGGCTTCAAGATATCGTTAATAATTTTGTTTCAGGGATTGTTTTGTTAATTGAAAAACCAATACAGCCAGGTGATAGAGTTATTGTTGGAGATACAGAAGGTATTGTAAAGAAGGTTAGAATTCGTTCAACTCAAATTACAACACTAGCAAAATCCGATGTGATTGTGCCCAATGCAGATTTAATTAAAAACCAAGTGACAAACTATATGTTTCGTGATCAATTTTGGCGTATATCTTGTGCTGTAGGCGTTGCCTATGGCAGTGATATTGACTTAGTAAAATCAGTACTTCTAGAGGTTTCTGCAAACCACCCAGATGTCATTAATACAGGCCCAGATGCACCAGTTGTCTTATTTAGGGAGTTTGGAGAGAGTTCTTTAAACTTTGAGCTATGGTGTATCATTAGAGATGTCAATGATAAGTTTAAAGTACAAAGTGATTTACACTTTGAGATCGATCATGCTTTTAGGAAAAATAAAATTACCATTGCATTTCCTCAGAGAGATGTTCATTTGTATAAACATGAGTAAGATCCATCATGAGTATGTTTTATCTGCACAAGACATACCACAGACTATAATTAACAGAGGATGTTTTTATATACTATAAGGAAGTATTTAGATGAGTGACAAGTATAACATAATTAAAGAAATGCAAGATACCCCTGTAATTATTGCTAATGAAATCGGTGTTGTAACCTATGTAAATAAAGCATTTGAAAAAGTTTTTGGCTGGAGAGAAGGAGAAATTGTTGGAGAAGCATTGACGATGATTATACCTAGTCATTTACATGATGCACATCACTTAGGTTTTTCTAGATTCATCTCAACCGAACAAGCAACTATCTTAGAGCAATCTTTAGACTTATTGGCAGTTAATAAAAGTGGAAAAGAATTTAATGCAACTCATGTTATTTGTGGTAAAAAAATAAATAACCAATGGTCTTTTGCTGCTTCAATTTCACCGATTAAGTAGTTTGTTTTATGAATGCAGAAACGCAAAGAATACTTCATAACTTACAGAAAACATTAAGTCATGTAGAGCTAGCGTTTAGCTTGATTGACGAAGCTATTTGTTGGGTTGATAATAAGTGGCGTATTCATTGGTGTAATACAACGTTTGATAAATTAGCGGGAAAATCACATATATTATTACTAGGTGCTATTTTTCACGAAGTCATTAAGTTTAATATAGACAATAAGTCATTCATACTTCATCAATATTTAAAGAATCTTAAAACAAAAGGGACAAAAGAATTAAAGGTTGAGTGCCAGTTAGCAAGTGACAATCAATTAACGTATGAAATAACTTATAAACCCCCAACAGTTATTGGTAATACAAAAGTATCAGTTATTGTATTAAGAAATATTACACATGAAAAAAAGCAATTAGCATTAATTGTAAGCCGTGAAAAAGAACTACGCGTAGTTAATCAAAACTTACATTATCAAAAACAGTACATTGAAGATATTATTTCATCAATAACGAGTATGTTATTAATTCTTGATAAAAATTTTAAAGTTAAACTTGTCAATACAGCCTTAACTGATAAATTAGGTTATAAAGGCTCTGATTTAATTGGAAAGCCGTCAAAAATAATTTTTCAAAATGATACGAATAATAAAAAATCAATTGCTAATTTTAATCAGGTTAAAAAATATATTACTTCAGGTAAAGTATTGAATGAAGAAACGGTTTGTTATAACAAAAATGGCAATGAAATACCTATACTTTTCTCTGCAACAGTTTCAAAAAATATTCATGATAAATCAGTTGAACTTATCTGTGTGATGCAAGATATTTCAGATTTAAAAAGACTTCAAAAAGAAAAAGAACAAACAGAAAAACAGTTACAAGAGAGATATCAGCGTAAGTTAGCTGCAGCTGAACGCCAGGCTGGTATGCGAGATGTTGCAAATAGTGTATTACATAATATTGGGAATGTATTAAATAGTGTGACAACATCTGTTTCAGTTATTGATAAAACAGTCAACCAATCAAAGATAGATGGCTTTTCTAAGGTTATTGAGTTATTAAACAGACATGAATCAGACCTTGGCGTGTTTTTAACAGATGATAAAAAAGGAAGACATATATTAGATTATTTAAATACTTTTTTAGATCTGCTAACAGCAAATCATCAAAGTCTAGGTGATAGCTTAGCTCAACTTAATAAACATATTACGCATATCAAGAATATTGTAAAAGCTCAAAATGCAATGTCTAAATTAGGTGGTATTGCAGAACAGATTGAAATAGAAGATGTTATCTATGAAGCAGTTAGTATGAATAGAGAATTAATTCAAGCAGAAGGTATTAAAATCATCTATGACTATCAATCGGTAGATAAAGCAATAATGGATCATGTAAAAGTTGTTCAAATTTTGGTTAATTTGATTAAAAATAGTATTGAAGCTTTAAGTGAATCAAACGTAAAACGTAAAAAAATTATCATTGGGCTGGAAAAGAAGCATAAAAACCATTTTATTATTTCTGTTCAAGATAATGGAATAGGTATTTCACCTACAGATTTAAACAAATTATTTAAGCTGAACTTTACAACTAAGAAAAATGGACATGGCTTAGGTTTGCATGCTTCAGCTTTAGCTGCACAAGATTTAGGTGGTTCACTATCAGCAAAAAGCGAAGGCATTAATAAAGGTATGACAATGGTTTTAGAACTACCACTTAAACCAAATAAGGAAAAGTATGCCATTTTAGGAAAAAGATAGTAATTGTGTGTAGGAATATTATATAAATGAGGAATAGTTGCATGGAGTATAAAATATTAGTTATCGATGATACAGCTTCTATTCATGAAGATTTTAAGCAGATTTTTTCTTATCAAAGTAACCACAGTGAGCTAGATGAGTTAGAAAAATTAATTTTTGATGAGAGTAATAAGAAAAATGAAAAAGCATTATTATCTAATATTTGTATTGATTCTGCTTACTCGGGTGAGGAAGGTATAAAATTTGTTGAAAAATCAAATAAAAATATTTCTCCTTATTCAGTTGCGATTGTTGATATTCGTATGCCTGGTGGCATAGATGGAGTAGAGACAGCTGAAAAAATATTACAAATTGAACCAAATATTCAAATTGTATTTTGTTCTGCTTACTCAGATTATAACTGGGAAGATATGATTGAAAAACTACAGCACTTAGATCGTTGGGTTATTCTAAAAAAGCCATTTGAGATGATTGAAGCACAGCAGATAGTATATTCATTATGTGAAAAGTGGGTTTTACTTTTAGATATGCGAAAACAAATTGAAATGCAAACAAAAGCATTACAAGAGCAAATCCAACAATTAAATAAGGCGCAAGATGAAATTTACGATCTTGCTTATTATGATTCTTTAACAAAACTTCCAAATCGTTTGTTTTTTAAAGAGCTATTAAAAGAAAGCCTTGATTTATGTAAAAAAAATGATCAAATGCTTGGTGTTTTTTTTCTTGATATTGATGATTTTAAACAAATAAATGATACGTTTGGTCATGATGTTGGCGATAGTTTACTAATAAAAATTGCACAAAGAATCAATGAATTATTCGATAGTAAAAGTCATCAAAGGATTAGATCTAAAATAAAAAATCCTACAGCTATTTGTTCTCGTTTGGGTGGAGATGAATTTATTCTTCTACTAAAGAATGTTAATGATAAAAATGATATAACACGTTTTGCTGATTTAATTAATCAAACAATATCTGAAGAAGCATTTAAAGTAAGTAAGAGATCATTAGTCGTTACGGCAAGTATTGGTGTTTCTATTTATCCAATTGATGCTAAAAAGGCGGAGGATTTATTAAAAAATGCAGATATTGCTATGTATCAGGCAAAGCGACAAGGTAAAAATCAAGTTGTATTGCATAATCGTAAGTTAAACAATGAAGTTATTAATAAGCACTTAATTATTCAAGATATTTATCAAGGGCTTGCTGAAGAAGAATTTTTTTTAGAATATCAACCAAAATTGTCAATAAAAGATAAAAAAATAGTTGGCTGTGAAGCGCTTATTAGATGGCAACACCCTAAAAAAGGAATATTACAACCAGGTAGCTTTATTCCAATTGCAGAAGAGTCTGATTTAATTATAGCAATTGACCAGTATGTTTTAGAAAAAGCCTGCCAGCAAATTAAAGAGTGGCAAATAACCCCCAAGTTAAAAAACATACGTATATCTATTAATATGTCAGCTAATTTTCTTAATCAAGATAATATGGTGGGGCTAATTACCAAAGAAATTAAAAAACATAATATATCGCCCAATAATTTAGAAATAGAAATTACAGAGTCTAAATTAGTTCAATGTTATGAAGAGATGCTAAAAAAGTTAAATAGTATCAAGCGCTTATTAGGTAATAATATTAAAGTGTCTATTGATGATTTTGGTACGGGTTACTCGTCATTGAGTTACTTAAGTGAGCTTCCCGTAGATATTGTTAAGATTGATCGTTCATTTGTTTCTAAAATTAACAACTCAGAAGATAATCAAATTATCAAAGCGATCATTAAACTATCTCATGCCTTAAATTTTAGTGTTATTGCTGAAGGAGTAGAAAGCTCAGAACAGTATAATTTTCTAAAAGATGAACGCTGTGATGAAATGCAAGGTTTCTTATTATCTAAATCAATGAAACCTCATGAATTTGTTAAGTTTGTAAAAAATTATAAACCATCATAATAAGAATGATAAACTGTTTATTAAATCAAAGGAAGATCAGCAACAAAGTGTTGTGATGAGTAAGTCTTTCATGATGAGTGATTACGTTTTGTGATTACTTTCTTCATCATAACATCTTAAAATTCAAATAGTTAAGATACTTTCTATTTTCGAACTCAGGTTATATAACACAAGGTTTAAAGTTATCTTATGTTGTTCTAATAGCATGAGATCTTGGCAGTATAATATGAAGTAATTTATTGTGCTATTTAGCTTGGCAACAATGTGCAATGAAACATGAAAAATATTGCACATTATTTTAAATATATTTTATAAAAATTAAAATCAGTACTTAGAAATGAATTTTGGTGGAGGCGGCGGGAGTTGAACCCGCGTCCGCAAATTCTAAACTTTTGGCTCTACATGCTTAGACCGATCTTTAATACTTGCTTTAGACTACCCGATGGTCAGGGAAGGACTAAAGTGTACCCGCTTAAAGTTTAATCAAGGCGCTAACGGGTGTAGCCCTTAGACGAGTCTGTAAAAATATGACCGTTGAAACTTACTGTTTACAGACAAACAGTAATCAACGTCCGCGTTCGGTTTCTTAGGCCGAATTAAGCAGCTTTCGCTACTTTAGCAGCATAAACGTCATCGTTAGCTGCTACACGAGTTTTTGCGTTATTTTTGCCAGTTATTATGACAATTTGCATCTTTTTAACGAGGTTGAGATAGCATCCTCGACATGCACCGAAAAGCGTCGTAATTCCCGTCGAATCCATAATCGCCCCCGGATCTAATCAAAATTAGTATAATCAAGCAGTTAACAAATTGCAAATCTTAAAAATAAGTTTGGATGCTTTTATTTGATTTTTATTTTATATATTGGTCAGTTAGTTTTTTAGCTAAGTTGGCAATATTTTCCCCTAAAGTACGACAAACATCGGATTCATCTTTAGAAATTGGATTAGAAATCGCACCACCAGCAAGATGTGATGGGCCATAGGGAGTACCACCTGTGGTTGTCGTATGAAGTGCTTTACAACTATAAGGAATACCAGTTATTAAAGCACCATGATGTAATAACGGTAACATCATACTTAAAAGTGTTGATTCATGACCGGCATGTAAGCCAGAGGCTGATGTGAAAACACCTGCTGGTTTATTAATCAAAGCACCTGTCATCCATAAATCAGAAGTAGAATCAAAAAAGTACTTCATAGCAGCTGACATATTACCAAAGTAAGTGGGGGATCCAATTACAATACCAGCACAGTTTTCAACATCTTTTTGTGAGACAAACAATTCATCTGTCTTCTCTATCGAAGTTTGGTTATCACTAATTGTTTTAACTTCAGGGACAGTTCTAATTTTGATGTCAATACCTTCAACTGACTGAACTCCTTGGGCAATTTGATAGGCAAGTTCTTTCGTTTTGCCATAGCGGCTATAATAGATAATTAATATATAAGGCATTGATTTATAACCTATTATTATTTGTTTGATAATTTAAAAATTGAGATTCATAGTTAAATATTTAGATAATATTGTAAATGTTTTTAGCTATTATTGGTATGTTTTTGTATAAGTAATCTGCATTAACTATTTTTTTATCCTATATACTAATAAACAGAGTATGATAAAACTAATACTAAGGTGATTTGAATGCTTAAACTAAATCTAGGGCGCATTGATTTTATTCAGCGAACGATGCGTTTTTGGTTATGGGTATTTAAACAATTTATTAATTCAGATTCTTTGGCTCGAGCAGCCTCTTTAGCATTAACAAGCCTTTTAGCAATGGTTCCTTTTTTAATTTTAATGATGACTCTATTAAGCCTAATACCAGATTCGGATGTTTTAAGTCAAAAAGTACAAGCATTTATTTTCAATAATTTTGCACCACAAACAGGAGAAGTCATTGGCCATCATCTAAAAGCATTAATTGATCGAAAAATTGGTTTACCAATTGTCGTATTAGTTTTTTTGTTTTTTGTCAGTATTTTTATGATTCGATCTATTGATCAGGCAATTAATAGTATCTGGCAAGTTGAAAATAAGCGAAGCTTTGTTAATTCATTTTTGCTCTACTGGGCAATTATTACTTTAGGGCCGCTGTTATTTGGTTTGGGTCTTGGTTTTAGTTCTTATTTTTTATCTTTAAAGTGGGTTGATGACTGGACATTTCAAGGAGCAGGTAAGCTTATTTTATTTTTACCCAGTGTTTTTTATTTTGTTGCATTTGTCTTTTTATATCGAGTGATTCCGTTTGTCAAAGTTAAATTAAGTCATGCAGTTGTTGGTGGTTTAGTCGCTGTTATCTTATTTGAAACATTAAAATATGGTTTTACGCTTTATGTCTCAGTTGTGCCAACTTATGAAGTGATTTATGGCGCATTAGTTGCAATTCCCTTATTTATGTTATGGGTTTTATTGTGTTGGTATATTTTTCTAATTGGGGCAATTGTTGTTAAAGGTTTACATCTATCACAAGCACAGCGATCAGTTTATCAAATGGCTTCTTTTCACATTGCAATGGAAGTGATAAAAAACTTATATACCAATGCAAATAAAGGACATACTGCAACATTTTCTGACCTTTTAAAGCATATGCCATCAGTGAGTGTTGATGATTTAAAACGAGTTTTAAATCTTATGGTTAATAAGCAGTTAATCTATCAAGATGGTGATCATTATTTATTAAGTTGTCAGTTAGATCATGTTTATTTTGATGATCTTTATTCTGCTTTGGGACTCTATATACCATCTAATAAAGATCAAAACTCACTTTCAATAGAGTTTAATACGGTATTTAAAGACTTAATGCATCAGCCTGTTGTTAGATTGTTGGGTATTGGTAAAAATGAGCAGAAATGAAAGTTCTACTAGAAGCTTTCAGCAGATGCTTCTTGCCAGTGAGTTTTGAAATGCTCAGGTACTGTTTTTTCATCTAATAGCGAGTTTGACTCAAGGTAGCGATAAATTTCTCTATAAGTGCGAATATTATTTGCATCAACGCGTCTTCGAATCATCGATGGATCTAAGTCACTTGGTGTCTTAAGACCCATGGCACCGATAATTTCTAAAAAGCTATTAATGGTTGCTTGATGGAACCTTGCAACACGCATTTTTTTATCATCAATATCAAGTGCGCGCATTAAACGCTTATTTTGAGTTGCAACGCCTATAGGGCATTGATTGGTATTACATTGTCTTGATTGAATACAACCAATTGATAACATCATAGCCCGTGCTGCATTACACATATCAGCACCCATGGCAATATAGCGAACCATATCAAAACCAGTGGCAACTTTACCACTACAAATAATCTTAATTTTATCACGAATTCCAAACCCAACGAGTGTATTATGAACAAAAATCAACCCATCTTTTAATGGTGCACCAACATGGGATGCGTATTCCATAGGAGCAGCGCCTGTGCCACCTTCAGCGCCATCAACGGTAATAAAGTCAGGATATATTTTGGTTTTAAGAATTGCTTTACAAATACTTAGAAACTCATTTCTTTTGCCAATACAGAGTTTAAAACCAACAGGTTTGCCATTGGACAAATCACGTAGTTTTTTAAGGAAGTGGCATAATTCAATAGGGGTATTAAAGGCGCTGTGCTTAGGTGGCGATAGAACATCTTTATCCATGCCAACGCCACGAATTTCAGCAATTTCTTTAGTTATCTTAGCTTTTGGTAAGACACCACCATGTGCGGGCTTTGCACCTTGAGATAACTTAATCTCGATCATTTTAACTTCATCTAGATTAGACTTTTCTATAAACTTTTCTTCACAAAAACTTCCATTTTCTTTACGACAGCCAAAGTATCCTGTACCTAGTTGCATAATTAAATCACCACCGCATAAGTGATGTTTAGTTAAGCCGCCTTCGCCAGTGTTATGTGCAAACTGGCCAATTTTTGCGCCCTTATTAAGTGCAATGATCGCATTTTGAGAGAGCGCACCGTAACTCATTGCTGAAATATTTAATCTAGAGGCTTTATAAGGTTGTGTGCATTGCTTGTTTCCAACAGTAATATGTTCTTGAACCTCATCAACATGTTTTGGATTTAGTGAGTGTAAGACCCATTCATGACCTTCAGCGTTTAAATCAAACTCTGTACCAAAGCCAATGGTGTCATTTTTTCCTTTTGCACGAGCATAGATAACATCGCGAGTTTCACGATTAAATGGTAATTCAGATTTATCATCAGCAATAAAATATTGTTGTACCTCTGGGCGAAAAAACTCAAGGATAAAGCGAATATGACCTAAAATTGGAAAATTTCTCAAAATAGAATGTTTTGTTTGTGTTATATCATAGATAGCAATACAGCCTAGGATGATCATAAGGCTAATAAACCACCAGATGGAAGCATGATTAATCACCAATAAGGCAGCAATTAGAAGAATAATAATGCCGAAACCAGTATACCAGTTACGTCTCATAAATAAAAAACCTTTGATTAAAAGTAGTGTGTATGAATAGTATTATAGTGATTTCTTAGAGGGATGTTCAGCTGAAACCTTAAAAAACTTGGAAGAATTATTATATGTTAGTATGTAATGAATCTGATTCACCATTGCCATTCATTGGTGGTGGATTAATGTTTTCAGGGAGTTTTCGTAGTTCTGTTTTTAGAATTTTTCCGACTTGGTTCATAGGTAATTTCTCTTCAAAAGTAATGAGTTTTGGTACTTTATAACGAGCTAAGTGTTCGCGACAGTAATCAATAATATCTTGAGCCGTTAGTTTTATGTTTGGTTTTAATACAACGTGTGCTTTTACAGCTTCTCCTGTTTTAGGATGTGGAATACCTAAAACTGCAACTTCTAAGACTTCAGGCATCTTTGAAATAACTTCTTCAACTTCTACTGTATAAACATTAAAGCCTGAGACAATCACCATATCTTTGGTACGGTCAACTAAACGTGTTTTCCCTGTTTGATCCATAATGCCAACATCGCCACTTTTAAACCAACCATCGGCTGTTAAGACGTCATCTGTTTTTTCTTTATTTCGCCAATAGCCTTTCATTACTTGAGGGCCTTTAATCCAGATTTCACCAGACTCACCAAATGGGACTTCTTCGCCATTTTTGTTACGAATTGAGAGATAAGTTGATGGGAATGGATAACCGATTGAATTACTAAATGATGGTTGGTTGTAAGCGTCGGCAGAGACACCAGGAGAGGTTTCACTTAGGCCGTAGGCAACATGTAAGACACAACCTGTTACCTCTTGCCATTTTTCAGCGACTGTTTGCTGTACCGGCATGCCGCCTGCCCAAGTCATTTTTAGTTCACTAAAATCAAGTTGTTGAAATTGTTCATTATGTGCTAATGCATTAAATAAGGTATTAACCCCTGTCATAATATGAAAAGGTTTTGCTGCAATTTTAATAAAGTTTTTAATATCTCGTGGGTTTGGTACAAAGCGATTCATTGCCCCAAAAGATAATAATGGCACTAATGATGCAGTTAGTGCAAAAATATGAAACATCGGAAGCGGTGCAAGCCAGACTTCAGAGCCATCTAATACAGGACTAAGGCATGCATGAACTTGCTTTACATTTGCTAAAATATTGCTATGTGTTAGCATCACGCCTTTTGCTCTACCGGTTGTGCCGCCTGTGTATTGTAAAAAGGCTAAATCAGCGCCTTTAATGCTTGGGCGTTGGTATTCTAGGTTACGACCTTCTTCTAAGCAGCCTAACAATGAATAGGTGTTTTTAAGAGAGTGATTTGGTACCATTTTTTTTATATATTTAATAATACCATTAATAAGCTTACGTTTGATAAAAGGGAACATATCACCAATACTAAATAAGACAACATGCTCAACTTTAACTTTTTGAAATGCTTTTTCAATTTTATCCGTATAAAAATCTAATGAAACAACACAGCTTAAATCAGCATCTTCAAATAAATATTCTAATTCATCTGGTGTATAAAGTGGATTAATGCCAACAACAGTTAGGCCTGCTTGTAGCGCACCAAACATCACAACATGAAATTGTAATAAGTTAGGTGAGATAATGCCTAGGCGATCACCTTTTTTTAAATTTAATTTATTTTGTAAAAAGGCAGCAAACTGAGTACTTAGTTTAAATAACTCATCATAAGTTAACTGTTGATTTAAGCATTCATCAGCAGGGCGCTTTGTATACTTTTTAACAGCATTTTCATAATAAGTAACTAAGTTTTCATCTTCTGTGATTGAAATATCATGCGGAATTTCTTTAGGGTACTGTTCTAACCAAATACGCTCCATAAACACCAATTCCTTTTGAGTTTTGACGGACTTATCTTATGCTAAAGGCTATCATAAGCTTTTAAAAAGGCAAGTAGATTTGAATTGTTTCCCACTTGTAGGACTAAAATTAAATCTAAATAAATTGTTTCAAATGATAATTGTTTGAAAGTTAAGTCAATTTATAACGTTATAAGATGATAAAAACCAATAATTTCAATCTAATATTTCATGTATTAACTCACAGGCTATTTAGAAAAAAAAATAGTTATAGTAATTTTTTAAATGATAAGGATATATCAAATAAATAGGGAGGTTCTATGCCGGGATGGTTTGATGGTTTAATGGGTGGAGTGGCATCAATATCACAGGCGCCAACACGCTTATACAATCTTTATGGCAACTCATATATTAAGCCAGCAGTTCGTCAAATTTTATTTTATCAAGGTGCATTTTATTTTTCTGCAACAACAATGGCGTATTTTCATCAATGGATGTTTGATCCAGATAATCAGCATCTTAATTCTAATGATAATTCAATGGGTTATCAAATTGCTGAAACCATGTCATCTTTATTTTCAAATGGCTTAACGTTATGTGCAGTTTATGGGGTGCCTTTAACTTACAATTTATTGATAGAAATGGTTAATAGTGATAAAAATGATAACTATCATGCAAGAAAACAAGTACCATGTGAACATACATCACATAAAGGGATGCTTGCTAATCATAGTCTTTATTTTCTTGGAGCTAGGCTTCCTTTTTTAATTACATCTTCCTTATCTCCAGCTTTTTCAACATCTAATCTCATAGCTCAACTACTTAATGCCACAGTGCTTATCGCGCAGAATGAATATAACCGTAAAAGGTTTAAGAAATTATGCCCTAAAATTGCTTATGATGACTTAAATCAGTCATCTACTTTTATTGTAGGAGAAGCCTTAGGATATTTTACTGTTTCACAGTTAACTAGTTTAACTACGCCACAATCGCTTGATTCTATATTACAAGAACTTTTATATTATGCTGTTAGCACATCAATATTGTATCGAGAGGAAGACTCAACTGAACATAAAGATATTAAGCTTCATCCAATTAAATATTCTGAGTTGTCAATTGAGCAGGTAAAGAAATTAATCAATCAAATTAAAGACTGGTGGGGGAAAAATAAAAAGCCAGGTACTTTTCTTAAATCTTTTACCGAGCAGTTTTTTGTATTTTTAAAAAAATTAGTATCGTATATTCCGTTAAAAGCAACATTACTAAATTTTCCGCTGCATCAATTTGTAGGCGTTATAAAAAAGATGCTTGATGCATCTAGAAGTGCTCTGGTAACAACCCTTTCTCGAACGGGTGCGCTTGGTGTTTTAACTGAAATTGCAAGAATAGGAATTAATACACTTGATTATGCTTGGAAGCCACAGGATCCTACAAAAAAATTTGTATTAAACCAAGTTGCAATACCATCTTCCGTTGATTTTGTTGAAGCAGTTCACCAGCATTTAGAGAACTATGAAGAGTATAAAATAGAAGATGGTGATCCAATACTTACTTGGTTATCAGGAGCTGACACTGAACCACCAACACAACCACCAAGTGTTGTTTTTTCTCATCAACAGAGAAGCAATCAACAACTAATACAGACGCCATATAATATGAGTTAACTTGAATCTAACTTGAAGGTTTGGCTTATTTCAGGCAAAATCTAATGTAATTTTATCGATTAAATAGAAGTGATCTTAACAAAATGAGTATTTTTAAGCGTTTTCGTTCAGAAAAGCCCAAAGAGAATGAAAAGGTAAATGACGAAGAGGCAATTTTAAAAGCAAAAGAGAAAGCAGCACAAGATAATAAAAATCAAAATAATACTTCCCTACAAAGTGAAGTTCAAACACCCGATAAAAAAGGTTTTTTTACGCGCTTAAAGTCAGGCTTAAGTAAAACAAGGCATAAGCTTGGTAATGGCTTATTTGATATTTTATTGGGTAAAAAAATCATTGATGAAGAATTAATCGATGATATTGAAGTAAAGTTATTAACCGCTGATATTGGCGTTGAAGCAACTCAAACAGTTATTGGTGCGATTCGTGATAAAGTTGCGCGTAATGAACTACAAACAATTGAACAATTAACAGATCTATTAAAAACACGTCTTAATCAAATTCTAGCGCCAGTTAGTCAACCTTTAAATATTAATACAGAGCATAAGCCATTTGTTTTATTAATGGTTGGTATTAATGGTGCGGGTAAGACAACAACCATTGGTAAATTAGCCAAGCAATTTCAAAATCAGGGTAAATCTGTCATTTTAGCTGCAGGCGATACCTTTAGAGCAGCAGCTGTTGAGCAGTTACAAGCTTGGGGGGCGAAAAATGAAATACCAGTTGTTGCTCAGCAGACAGGTGCTGATAGCGCTTCTGTTATTTTTGATGCTGTTCAAAGTGCTAAGTCACGTAATATTGATGTGGTAATTGCTGATACAGCAGGTAGGCTTCATAATAAGGGCCATTTAATGCAAGAATTAGAAAAAGTCATTCGTGTCATTAAAAAGCAGGATTCTTCAGCGCCTCATGAAGTGATGCTAGTACTAGATTCAGGTACGGGGCAAAATGCACTAACGCAAGCAGAAGAGTTTAATCAAGCAGTTGGCATTACAGGGATTACCTTAACAAAGCTTGATGGCACTGCTAAAGGTGGCGTTATTTTTGCGATTGCTAAAAAACTTCAAATCCCTGTGCGCTATATTGGTATTGGTGAGGGCGTTGATGATTTAGCAGTCTTTGATTCAGAATCTTTCGTTGATGCAATTTTTAGCCAAGATGCAATTAATTAGCAGTTAAGTGGAGAGATAGTAATGCAACAGCAAAATAGCCTTAAAGGGCGAGTTGTTATTTTATTAATGGATTCTTTTGGTATTGGTTATAGTGAAGATGCTGATCAATACGGGGATGTTGGTAGTGATACTTTAGGCCATATTGTAGACTATGCTAAAGATGCTTATGAAAAAAATAAAAGAAAAACCCCGCTTTATTTGCCTAATTTAGCAAAAAGAGGTTTAGAAAAAGCGTATGAACTTAGTCAAAATAAAAAGCTTACGCACTCACTTGGTTATAAGGGAGACCTTTGTGGTTATTATGGTTATGCAAAAGAGATTAGTTTAGGCAAAGATACACCCAGTGGTCACTGGGAAATTGCAGGTGTACCTGTATTATTTGATTGGCACTACTTTAAAACATCAGAGAGTGGAAAGACATTTCCAAATAGTTTTTTAGATCAATGGCTAAACCAATGCAAGTTAATAGCGGGTGTTTTAGATGCAGGCCATGCTTCAGGGACAGAAGTCATTAATCGATTAGGTAATTTACATTGTCAGACGAAAAAACCAATTATCTATACTTCAGGTGATAGTGTTTTTCAAGTTGCAGCTCATGAAGAAATATTTGGACTATCACGGTTATATGAGATTTGTGAACGAGCAAGAGCGTTATTAGATCAACAAGGCTTAAAAGTAGGTCGCGTCATTGCAAGGCCTTTTGTTGGTGAAAATGGTGACTATACAAGAACCGGTAATCGTCGAGATTATTCGATTTTACCACCAAATAAGACTTTATTAGATTATATTGTTCAAGCAAAAGGAGAAGTTATTTCTATTGGTAAAATTGCTGATATCTACGCTCATCAGGGGGTTAGTCAAACGATTAAAGCGACAGGTTTAGAGCAATTATTTGATCAAACAATTAGTGCGCTAGAGAAAGCAAATACGGGAAGCTTAATTTTTACTAATTTTGTTGATTTTGATTCAAGCTATGGCCATCGGCGTAATGTTAGTGGTTATGCAGATGCATTAGAATATTTTGATACTCGCCTACCTGAATTAGATCAAAAGCTACAAGATGATGATTTGGTGATTATTGCAGCGGATCATGGCTGTGATCCAACTTGGGAAGGTAGTGATCATACACGTGAGCATATTCCAGTACTTGCTTGGAATAATGATAAAGGATTATCTGTTAATATCGGTCAAAGAGATAGTTTTTCTGATATTGGTCAAAGTATTGCTTCTTTTATGGGACTTAAGCCACTTACTTATGGTAAGTCGTTCTTATAAAAAACTACATTCCATGTGTTTTAGTGCTTTCAACTCGAACATTAGGTGCATTAGTAAACAATAAGCCAGGATCTTTTTTACTGTGTTGATCACTGTAAAATTCTTCAACTTTTCGAGGTGTTTTTTCATCTTTTGCAAGGTGAGTAGCAACTTCCATAGCAAGTTTGGAGTGTGATTTAAGTATTTGCTCAGCAGCAGGACTATTGAACTTTTGAGCAATGTTAAAAACTACTGCAGCTATTTCAGTATTAAGTAATTCAGTTTCTTTTGGATTATGAAATATGTTGTTAGTTTTATTTCTTTGTGTTGCGTCATTACTCATTAAAAATTGCTCCATATTGTAATAATAAAGATACTAATTCAAACTTTTTAATATCGATTGCTTGGAGTAAATAACTAAAACCATTGATTGGCTGATTGGGATCTACTTTGGCATCTTTTAATAAAAAACGAACAATTGCGAGTTTATTATCATTGATCGCTCGATCTAATGGGCTTGTCTTTAAGTCTAAATAATCATCAACTTGAAAGTCTAGACTAATATCAGCGCTTATAAATAGCTTTAATATATCAACACGATCAGTGTTAACTGCTTCAACTGCCGTGTACTGTAGGCAAGTTAAATCTCTAATCTTTTTAATCTGTTCATAGCTAATACGTGCGCCATGAGATAATAAAAATTTAACAGTTTTACGACTAAAGTTGCCATCTTGGGCTGTGATTGCAATAAAAAGAGAAAGTGCATCAATCGTCTTAACATCAGTTTGAACGATTAATAAAATCATTTCTTCATGGCCGCGAGCAATTGCCTCTTGTAATGGTGTTGTTTCTTTACCATTATATTTAACAAAGTTAAAATTTGGGCTTATGCCTTGTTCTATTAGCTGATACAAAGTATGTAAGTCATTTTGTTCAACTGCTTTTAAGAGCAATGCATTTGGGTCTAAATCTTCACTTATATCCAATGGCATTAATAGCTCGTCGTGAGTCTCATATTCTGACATCAATCTAAACCCCCCAGGTTATTTTTTAGTCGACTCTCTCAATATAGCATTTTATCAATATTCATATTATGCATAAATAGATAAAGAGTTAGGTTGTATTTTTTTGTAACAAGGCATCCTTGTTTTTTATTAAATAGTATTGTAAAACAAATAATTATTTTGTAATAAAAGTTTTTATTTTAGCTTAAGTTTATCTTATTTTTATTCGTATTTCTCTTTAAGTTCTTTATGGCAAAATTAACCATTTTTAACTGTTCTTCAACTTGATCACTTGACTCAATAACGTCTTGATAGATCTCAGTTGCTTGTTGACAAATATGATATAAATCCCAATTTTCTTCTGTTTCTTCTAGCATTTTCATAATTTTGATAACAAGTTTTGTGAATAATAGTAAATTAATGCTGCAATTTGTGCTGAAGTTTTGCTCTATAATATCAGTAATTGGATCTTTTTGATTCTGCTGTAACTGCTTTTTTAATTCTTCAGCAGATAGTATTTTTTGGTTATCTAAACTTTCTTTAGGAGGACAACAAGAGCCTAAGCCAGTTAATAACCAGGCAACATTAACACCTAAAAGTGTTGCATATTTTTCAGCTAACTGTGGTTTTAGGCAACGTTTATTCGTCTCATGTAATGAGTAAGTTGATGTTGGAATACCATGTGCTTGGCAGAATGCTTTTGCTGTTTTGAAGCCGCAAGCAAGACGCGCTTTTCTTAGTCTAGTGCCAGCATTTTCATAATATGTCATATCAATTAGCTACCATGTTGGTTATTAAGTCTGCATCATTATACAACAAAAATGAAATAATTTGCAAATAGAATAATTATAATTTGCAAAACGAGGATTAATTTAATCTTAAATATGACTCATGCATGTAGTTTCTTATATTTGATGCGATGTGGATCAATGGATTTTTCACCCAAGCGTTTTTTCTTATCTTCAATATAAGCTTGATAATTACCTTCAAACCAAGTGACATTTGAATCTCCTTCAAAAGCAAGGATATGCGTTGCAATTCGGTCTAAAAACCAGCGGTCATGCGAAATAACAAGAATAACACCAGGGAAGTTTAAGATTGCATCTTCTAATGCTCTTAATGTCTCAACATCTAAATCATTGGTTGGTTCATCAAGTAATAAAACATTACCACCAGACTTTAAAAGTTTAGCTAAATGTAAACGGTTTCTTTCGCCACCAGATAAATTTTTAACGAACTTTTGTTGGTCTGTCCCTTTGAAGTTAAAGCGTCCAACGTATTGACGTGATGGAACTTCGTAGCGTCCAACAGTAATAATATCAAGGCCATCTGAAATTGCTTCAAAAACAGTTTTATTATCATCTAGGCTATTACGAAATTGATTAACATAAGCTAAAGAAACACTTTCCCCAACTTCAATTGAACCATCATCAGGTATTTCAGATCCTGAAATCATATTAAAAAAGGTTGTTTTGCCCGCGCCATTGGCACCAATAATGCCAACAATAGCGCCCTGAGGAATGCTCATATTTAAATTGTCAACTAAAAGGCGGTCATTAAAGCTTTTCTTTAAATTATGAATATCAATCACTTGATTACCTAAGCGATTACCAGGTGGGATATAGAGGGCGTTGGTTTCATTGCGCTGCTGGAACTCACGTGAATTTAATTCTTCAAAACGTGCAAGGCGTGCTTTTGATTTGCTTTGGCGGCCTTTTGGGTTTTGCCTAACCCATTCAAGTTCATGTTTTAACGTTCTTTGATGTGCTGCTTGCTGTCGCTTTTCTTGCTCTAGGCGCTTTTCTTTTTGTTCAAGCCAGCTTGTATAGTTGCCTTTATATGGTATTCCTTCGCCGCGATCAAGTTCTAATATCCATTCTGCTGCATTATCTAAAAAGTAGCGATCATGGGTAACAGCAACAACGGTGCCTTTATAATCACACAAAAAGCGTTCAAGCCATGCAACACTTTCAGCGTCTAAATGGTTTGTTGGTTCATCTAATAATAAAATATCAGGTGATGATAGAAGTAATTGACAGAGTGCAACACGACGAATTTCGCCACCTGAAAGTTTGGTGACATCACTATCCCAAGGCGGTAGGCGCAGTGCTTCAGCAGCAACTTCAAGCTTTCTGTCTAACTCCCAAGCGCCAGCAGCATCAATTTTATTTTGTAACTCACCTTGTTTAACCAATAGCTTATTCATTTCATCATCTGTTAGAGGCTCACAAAACTTCATTGATAGTTGATCAAACTCTTCAAGCATTTGCTTTAACTCTTTTAAACCATTTTCAACATTACCGCGAACATCTTTTGTTTCATCTAATTGCGGTTCTTGTGGCAAATAGCCAATGCTAATACCTTTTCTTGGAGAGGCTTCACCTTCAATTTCATGATCAAGGCCCGCCATAATCTTCAATAAAGTTGATTTTCCAGAACCATTTAAACCAAGTACACCAATTTTTGCACCATCAAAAAAAGATAGCGAAATATCTTTTAGAATATATTTATTTGGGCCAATTAATTTACTGACTCGATGCATAGAGAAGATATATTGTTCAGACATATGAAAGTTAACCTTGTTGTTAGAAGTGATTACATATTAAAATGCTTTATTGTTAACATTTTTTAGCCAAGTTACAAGGTTTAAATTAGGTTTATTTAAGCAATTAATGGAAAATTTGGATGAAGTTATTACATTTTATATTAATTAGTATGCTAGCACTTATGTTATTTGGTTGCTCACTGTTTCAAGTAAAACGAACAGATACACCAAGTGTGATGATTGCGCCTGATGTTTATATTAACTTACCGACACCAAATGATTTAAATATCAATCAACAAGCGAAACAAATCTTAACGGCAACTTATACGATTAATGGTAGAAAAGATAGTTATACTTCTGAAGTGATAGTTGAAATAAGCCCAACCCATATAATTCTTGTGGCAGCTTCCGGTTGGGGTGGGACAATTTTTACCATTAACTATGATGGTAAAACAATCGATAGCTCATCTTTACCGATGCCAAATGCCAATATGGGTATTAAACATACGTTAAGCGATTTTATTTTTACTTATGCTGATAACAAAGTGCTAAATCAAATGCTTGCCTCAAGCGGTATTAAGCTTATAACAAAACCAAAACTGCGTGAATTTTGGTTAAATCATAAGTTAATGATGTCAATTGATTATCAATATGATAATCCTTGGAAAGGTAAAGTTAAACTTCATAATTATTTATATCACTATACGATTGACGTTGAGACATTTAAACTAGAAGGAAATTATCTAAGAACATCGGACTAAATTTTCTTATCCTGATAACCAGAAATATGATGGGTAGTTGGACTTTTATTAATATTATCTCTTAATTTAAAGGTGCCAAAGATAAGATCAGCTAATGGATTGGTAATCCCCCAACAGTAATTTTCATTATAAAAATGATGGCGCATATGTGCTTGTCTTATTTTATAACCAAGCTTTGTTTTAGGTTTATAAGATTTGCTATGGTGTGCCAGATGCATCCATTCATAAAATAAATAATATAAAATACTTACTGTGAAAGGCACTAAAGCTATCTCAAAACTAAAAGAAATTACAGTAAACAATAAATAGGTTTGTATTAAATGAATCAAAATGGCCAAAGGTGGTGCAAATTGATGCTCAAGTTTATGCGGGTATCGGTGATGTAAATGATGTAGCCTCATTTGAAATAAACGTAGATTTTTAAATCGCTTTGATAATTTAGCATGTAATAAAAACTTATGTGCATACCATTCATAAAAAGGCGCAAGGATAACGGGTAGTACTCCCCATGCCAAATACCTTGGTAATAATGCTAGATGAATTATCGCCCAAAAAAAAATAAAAAATAATAGCCATAAGGCAATTACCGTGGAATGGAAAAAATAGTTTTTAAGCATAGTTTTAAAATGTTACTGTTTAGTTCTTTGTACAGGGTAAGTTATTGTATCGATAGCGTGGCTAATTTAATACTGTGACAACTAGCACCAAATAATACTTTCTTTAGGAAAGTCGCATCTAAAGAGGCTGCCTTTGCCTAAATCACTATGAATATATAAATTAGCATGATGGCGCAATAGGACATATTTAACAATTGACAAGCCTAGTCCTGTTCCACCTGTTTGACGAGAGCGGCCTTTATCTACACGATAAAAGCGTTCAGTTAAACGTGGAATATGTTTTTCTGCAATGCCAATGCCTTGATCTTTAACACAAAAATGAGCGCCAGTTTGATCTGATGTCCACAAAATATCAATCAAGCCACCATCAGGTGAATAGCGAACAGCATTGGTTAATAGGTTGCCAAAGCAACTTTCAAGTTCTTTTCTCTGCCCCTTTAGTAATAAATTGTTGTCAATTTTAATATTAAAGCTATGTTGATGGTTACTGAGTGCTTTTGCTTGCTCAATAAGTTCAGTTAATAAGCTTGGCACACTAACGGTGCTTGTCTCGACATCAGATAAGTCTTGGTTTTGTAACTTTGTTAATAGTAATAGGTCTTCAAGTAGGCTTTCTAGTCTTTTCATCTGATGGTTCATCTGTGAAATATAGGGTTGCCAATGAGGTAACGCGTCAAAGACTTCTTCTTGCATTATTTCAAGATAACCTTGAATAACAGTTAAAGGTGTACGCATTTCATGAGATACATTAGCAACAAAATCTTGACGCATACGATCAATATGATGACGGTGTGAGATATCTTGTGCAATTAAAATGGTAAAGCCGCTATAAGGGATTAGAAGTAGCGATAGCATACGATCAGGTGCTTTGGGTGCTGGCATTTCAATTGTGCCACGCTCTTGACTTTGTATATAATCTAAAAATGCAGGAGAATGTAAAATGTGTGTAATATCTTTATGCTGGTGACTTTTTTTTAAATCTAAAAGTGCTCGTGCAACTCGATTCCACCATAAAATCTGATGGCTTTGATCTAAAATAACAACGCCATCAGTTAAGCCTTCAGCAAAGCTTCTAGCCCAAATTAAGCGCTCTTGGTGGTCAGGCTTTGTTTCAATCATGATCACGTTCCATGACAAAGCGATAGCCAATACCTCGAACAGACTCTATTAAGTGTTCAAGATTTGCGTCTTCTAAAATTTTTCTAACTCGCCTAACGTGAACATCGACTGTGCGTTCTAGTACATCTGCATGATCACCCCAAACTTTATCAAGTAGTTTTTCTCGAGAAAGTGCTTTTTCAGGATGGCGCATAAGATAGTGCAATAATTTAAACTCAAGTGGGCCAATTTTAGTTTTCTTGCCATGTAAAAGTAGGCGGTGATTTTCAATATCAAGTGTAATTCCTGATATTGTTAACTGCTCTTGATGACTAGGCTTTATATTTAACTCATTTGAATAAGTTCGCCTAAGCACAGCATGTACCCTTGCTAGTAGTTCATTTGGTGAAAATGGTTTTGTAATGTAATCATCAGCGCCTGCGTCAAATGCCCTAATTTTATTAGACTCTTCTGCGCGAGCAGTTAACATCATAACGGGAAGGTTAAAGGTTACATCTTTTTTAAGCTGAGTTAGCCAGTTGATACCGCTTTTATCGGGCATCATACAATCAAGTAGAATTAAATGTACTTTCTGCGTGGCTAATATTTCCGTTGCATAAGCAACAGTAGGCGCTTCAAATGAGTGAAATCCAGCACGTTTTAAGGCAAAAGTAACCATTTGACGGATGGGTGCTTCATCTTCAACAATTAAAATTGATAGTTTATCCATTGGT
The DNA here is from genome assembly GCA_021713395.1 of Thiotrichales bacterium 19S9-11. Taxonomy (GTDB): domain Bacteria; phylum Pseudomonadota; class Gammaproteobacteria; order Francisellales; family Francisellaceae; genus M0027. The sequence continues at coordinate 286,777 of JAKJJT010000001.1, forward strand.
TAAATAGAATTATCATAGTTAATACAAATCGCAATTCTATCAGATTCAGTCTAAATAGACAAAGTTAAAGTAAGTAAAAAGGATTTCTTTATCGGTTGTTAATTAAAAAATTAATAAATAAACCAATAAATTTTGAATAATGATTTAAATTCGGATACACTTGGCACAATCTAACAAAGGTCATTTTATCTATGCATCAGTCTAAACTTATACTTGAAACTGGCGAAGTTTTTGAAGGTATATCGCCTAAATGGGTTAAAGATCAAAATTTTGGTGAAGTTGTTTTTAATACTGGTATGGTCGGTTATACAGAAGTATTAACAGACCCATCCTATAAAGGGCAAATTGTTGTTTTTACTTATCCAATGATTGGGAATTATGGTGTTGAGCCTGAGTGTCATTGGGAAAGTGATCAAATTCATGCTTCTGGTTTGGTGGTATCAGAGCTTGCACCATTTTATGCAAGAAATAAATCAGAAATGTCATTAGAAGAGTGGTGTAAAAAATCAAATACACCATTAATTGCAAATGTTGATACGCGAGCATTAACGAAGGTCTTACGTAAGCATGGCGTTGTTGCTGGTGCTATTATTGTTGGAGATAAGTTACCAAAGAAATTTGTAGACGTTAATGAGAAAAATTTAGTTGCTGATGTTAGCGTTGATCGTGTTAGTGATCATGGAGAAGGCGAAAAAACAGTTATTGTTGTTGACTGTGGAATGAAGGCAAATATTTGGCGTCATTTGTGTGCATACTCTGGTATAACGCTTAAGCGGGTGCCTTATGATTATGATTATACAAATGAAGCATACAATGGTATTTTCTTATCAAATGGTCCAGGGGATCCAAAGCAATGCCAAAAAACTACTGAAATTTTGCAAAAAGCAATGAAAAAGACACCTAATGTGCCTATTTTTGGTATTTGTTTGGGTGCGCAAATTTTGGGGCTTGCTATTGGTGCTAAAACATATAAATTAAAATTTGGCCATAGGGCTCAAAACCATCCATGTCTGCATGAGGGAACAAATCGCTGTTATCTAACAAGTCAAAACCATGGGTTTGGTATTGATGAAGAGACATTGCCTAATGGTTGGCGTGTATCGTTTAGAAATTTAAATGATCAAAGTGTACAAGGTATTGAGCATGAAAAATCACCTTACTTCGCTGTCCAGTTTCATCCAGAAGCAGCGCCAGGGCCTGTTGATACTGCATGGTTATTTGATCAATTTATTGATACAGTTAATGCATATGAGATAAAAAGAAATAATAAAAAAATGGCAAATGCTGGCATCAAAGAACAGTTATCTAGTGAACATAAGGCATCTTAAATCATGGCAGACCAAGAATTAACTTATGAACAGGTTGTTCAAGCAGCAGAAAGAATTTTAAATCGTAATGAACGAGTTACAATTGAGCGTGTTAGGAGGATGATCGGTCACGGCGATATGTTGCAAATCGTTGGTTTTTTAAGACAGTGGCAAAAAGATAAGACAAAAAAGGTAGTGGTTAAAGCAGAAGCTGACGCTAAAATGACAACAAGTAAAGATGAAGTTGTTGTGGTTGTTGGTGATTCAAATAAAACAAATCAACGACACAGAAATAAGCGTATAGCTAATTTTTCATTTGAGCGTCTTTTTGAAGAATCAGTTGCGACTCAGTCACTTTTTTGGTCACTATATTATGTGCGTCAGCAAAAAAATACAGCCATTGAGCTACATCAAATTGAGAAAAATTCAATGACTGAAATGATGATGGATGTTGAGGCTCAAATTAGACGGATCAAAAAACAAGCGAAAGAAGAAATTAATCAGTTAATGCAGCAGTATTGTAAAATATCGATCCAATACGACGCTGAAAAGTCAAAGCTACGTTAATTCTGATGCGTAAATAATAATTAAATCCTATCACTTTAAAAGTAGCCATTAAGTTTTATTTTCCACATAATAGAATAAGCATCTCTAAATAAGACGATATCAATAAGACTAAAAGAGAGTTTAATGGTTCAGATAACTGATAAATATCGATTAACTCAAGATGGTTATGTTGAGTTTGACTCTTGGCTTAAAGCAATTCAAGCGTTTTACTCTAAGGATAGGTTAGAAGTCATTAGTCAGGCAGTTGATATTGCAATGTCTTTGGGTATTGATATGCAAAGTAAGTTAGGTGCTAATTGCTTTCAGGTGGGTGTTGAAATTGCTTCTGTTTTATTTGATCTTGAGGTCGATGAAGAAGCAATTGCAGCAGGCTTGTTGTTTGAACTTTATTATTCTAACTATATTGACTCAGAGACCATTAAAGAAAAGCTAGGTTCTAGCGTCTTAGCCATTTTAAATGGTGCTAATAATATGACACAAGTAAGATTGTTGCAAAATAAGAACCCACAAATGCAGCAAGTAGATCAGTTTCGCCGTATGATGTTAAGTATGATTCAAGATGTGCGGATTGTTTTAGTAAAGCTAGCTGAACGTATTTGCTTGTTACGATCAAATAAGTCTAATTGGACTGAGCATTATAAAAATCTGATGGCACGAGAAATATTGGATATTTATGCACCATTGGCAAATCGCTTGGGGCTTTCAAAGATCAAGTGGGAAATGGAAGATCGTGCATTTTTCTGTCTATACCCAGTTGAGTATAAAAAAATTGCTCAAAAAATTAACAGAAAGCGCCTTGAGCGAGAGTCATATATTACAGATAGTATTGATACTTTAAAGGAAAGCTTGCAGCAAGGAGGTATTAAGTGTTTTAATCTTTCAGGTCGTGTAAAGCATATCTATAGTATTTGGCGTAAACTAAGAAATAAAGAGTCATCTTTTGATGAGTTATATGATATTAGAGCATTGCGTATATTGGTAAATGATATACCAGAATGTTATCGTGCGCTTGCAATTGTAAATGCTTTATGGGAGCCGATTCCAAGTGAGTTTTCTGATTATATTGCAACACCAAAACCTAATGGTTATCAATCGATTCATACAGTTGTTTATGGGTTAGATAATAAAACAGTAGAAGTTCAAATCCGAACTTATCAGATGCATGAGCAATCTGAAATGGGTGTAGCGGCTCATTGGCGCTATAAGGAAGGTGTTAAATATGATCCATCATTTGAAGCAAGAATTGAGTGGATGCGCTCTTTACTGGGATGGCAAGAGCAGCTAGTTGAATCAGGCGATGATAGAGCTAAAGCTTTTATTGAAGGTGCTTCTGATGATCGAGTTTATGTCTTTAGCCCAGAGGGGGATGTCTTTGATTTACCGAAAGGCTCAACGCCATTAGATTTTGCATATCATGTGCATACAATGGTGGGGCATCGCTGTCGAGGCGCAAAAGTTAATGAGCGGATTGTTAATTTAACTTATCAGTTAAAAACAGGAGATCGTGTTCAGATAATGACTTATAAAGAGCCAAAGCCTTCACTTGATTGGGCAAATAAGGCTTTAGGGTATGTTTATTCAACCAAAATTAGGGCGCGAATTTTACGTTGGTTTAAGATACAAAACCGCGAAGAAAATGCACTACTAGGTAAGGAGCGTTTGTTAAACCAGTTAAAATCTATTGAGCTTAAATCAGTTGATTATTTAAAAGTTGCAAATCACTTTAACCACCAAGATGAGCTAAGCCTATTTGCAGCTATTGAAACAGCGGATTTACGACTAAATCAAGTTGTTAATTATATCGTTGAGCACTATGGAAAGATAAAGTCAATAGAAGAAGGGAAGTTAGGTAAGTTGACTCCGTTTCATAGTAATGTTGAGCATATTGGTCACTCATCTGACTTAGTTATTTATGGTGTCGATAATTTATTATCTCATATAGCAGGTTGTTGTAAGCCTGTCTTGGGAGATAATATTATTGGTTATATTACGCAAGGCAGGGGTGTATCTGTACATCGTGATGATTGTAAAAATTTAAAGCGTTTAATGCTTTTATCGCCCTATCGGATGATTGATGTGCATTGGGGAAATTCAGATGAAACAAACTACGCAGTTGATTTATTGGTTAGAGGGTTTGAGCGAGATCATGTGTCGCGGCATATTTTTCAGTTGTTAGCAGATCAGAAAATATCGATTGTTAAATCTGAAATACAACAAAAAGAAGAATTAGATGAGATTTATTTGCGTATCACAATTGGTGATACATTGGAGCTTGATAAAGTTATTAATCAGATTCGATCATTAAAAGGCGTCTTATTTGTCTCAAGAGTTTAGGTGGCGATAAAATTTAGGGAGAAATTTGGTTGTTATAATTTTGCCACGTGGGCCTAAATGGCTTCTCTGGCTGGATGATGTGGTTTTTATGTTCATTATAAAAATCCTGATAGTTTTCCGTTGATTCTTTTTGATAGGTTTCGTTGGTTATTTTTTTTGTACCTGCGGTTTCTACTTTTGGGTGGGGTAGTATATAAATTGTGATGGCTTGACTTTTTGCGATTACTCTGTTTTTTTCATCGATAATTGCAAGTTTGAGCGTGTAGGTGCCGGGTGTTGGTGTATTAATTGAAATTGGAAGCGTCCGAGTTGTTAGTATAGGCTTATGGTTAAGACTTATCTGTACTTGGTGGGTTTGGTTGTGATTGATAAAAGCAGTGACGCCCATTGTTATAATAGGAATGTTTTCGCGCTGATAGTGAAAGCTTTGATTATTTTTCGGAGAGATAATAGTCAGTGGCATTGGTTTTGAGGTTTTGTCATAAGCTGCTTTATTGTGCATATTGTTAATGGGTATTGTTTGTGGCTCAGGTAGATTAATTGTTTGAGCATCTTTGTTGTAATCACTCGAGTAATGTCGCTGCCCACTTTTATCCTCCCAGGTATATATTGATGTGTTACTGAAAGAAAAGGCAGGGACAATAAAGATAAAATAAAGCATGATTAGGCGGTAAATCATAAAAGCATAACCATTGAGTTGTATATTAATTGTACAGTATAGAAATTATAATAAAAAAACAGTTGACCTGCCAGTATGATTTGCCTATGATTGATTCCGAATTGGCACTGGAGGGGTTCCCGAGTGGCCAAAGGGATCAGACTGTAAATCTGACGGCTCCGCCTTCGCAGGTTCGAATCCTGCCCCCTCCACCATAATAGATTTGAAACGCTAGCAGGCTCATTATGGTTATAAATGAAGGTGATCAGTAAAGTTTAGGCGGGTGTAGTTCAATGGTAGAACTTCGGCCTTCCAAGCCGATAGTGTGGGTTCGATTCCCATCACCCGCTCCAAAATGATTTGATTTTCTCATTGTAATTAGCTTGTAATAAATTATATTTATATAGAGTTGGCGTCTTTGCTCACATAGCTCAGGCGGTAGAGCACTTCCTTGGTAAGGAAGAGGTCACCAGTTCAAGTCTGGTTGTGAGCACCATTGTGAAGTTGATGGTGGAAAGTGCTGAAAATAGTATTAGTTTTTAAAGAGTTTGTTTAAACCTTGGAGTAAGTAAAATGTCAAAAGAAAAATTTGATCGTAGTAAGCCGCACGTTAATGTCGGTACGATCGGTCACGTTGATCATGGTAAAACAACTTTGTCAGCAGCAATTTCGCATGTTGCAAGTAGTAAGTTTGGTGGTGAAGTAAAAGACTTTGCTGCGATTGATAATGCGCCAGAAGAAAGAGCGCGTGGTATCACCATTTCAACGTCTCACATTGAGTATGAATCAGCTGCGCGTCATTATGCGCATGTGGATTGCCCAGGGCATGCTGATTACGTTAAGAATATGATTACAGGTGCAGCTCAAATGGATGGTGCTATTCTAGTTGTTTCAGCAGCAGATGGTCCGATGCCGCAAACGCGTGAGCATATCTTACTAGCTCGTCAGGTTGGTGTGCCTTATATCGTTGTTTTCTTAAACAAGTGTGATATGGTTGATGATGAAGAGTTATTGGATCTAGTTGAGATGGAAGTTCGTGAACTTTTAGATCAGTATGAATTTCCTGGTGATGATACGCCAATTATTAAAGGTTCAGCGCTTAAAGCGATTGAAGGTGAAGAGCAATATGTTAATGCTATCATTGAGTTGTTAGAAACAATGGATAGCTATATTCCAGAGCCTGAGCGTGATACTGACAAGCCATTCTTATTGCCAGTTGAAGATGTGTTCTCAATTTCTGGTCGTGGTACAGTTGTTACTGGTCGTATTGAGCGTGGAATCGTTAAAGTAGGTGAAGAAGTTGAAATTGTTGGTATTAAAGCAACAAATAAAACAACAGTCACTGGCGTTGAGATGTTCCGTAAGCTTCTAGATGAGGGGCGTGCGGGTGATAATGTTGGTCTTTTGGTTCGTGGTGTTAAGCGTGAAGATGTTGAGCGTGGCCAAGTTCTTTGTAAGCCTGGTTCAATTACGCCGCATACAGATTTTGAAGCAGAAGTTTATGTGCTATCTAAAGAGGAAGGTGGTCGTCATACGCCATTCTTTAAAGGATATCGTCCACAGTTTTACTTCCGTACAACAGATGTAACTGGTTCAATTGAGTTGCCAGAAGGTGTTGAAATGGTAATGCCTGGTGATAACATTAAGATGAATGTTTCATTGATTGCGCCAATTGCTATGGAAGATGGTCTTCGCTTTGCAATCCGCGAAGGTGGTCGCACGGTTGGAGCTGGTGTTGTTGCTAAAATTCTTAAATAGTTAAGAATTTAAAAAACGATAGGCCAGTAGCTCAATTGGCAGAGCAGCGGTCTCCAAAACCGCAGGTTGGGGGTTCAAGTCCCTCCTGGCCTGCCACTAAAATAAAATACTTGAACGGTGCGTTTGTCTATGTTAAGATTACGCACCGTTTTTGTATGTGTTGAACTGTTAATAGGTGACGATGTTGAAATCAAACCAGTTAAAAAATCATGCGGCTGAGCATTCAACAGCTAAGTCTAGTGAGAAAACAAAAAATGGCCTTTTATGGGCTATTATTTTGTTTTTATTAGGTGTCGGTATTGTTTTGAATTCTTTTTATGCTGATGCAGTTGCATTGCCTCTTAGAATTGCAGGTTTTATTGTGTTGGTCGTCTTTTTAATGGCGGCTTCATTGTTAACAAGCCAAGGCAAGTCGGCGTGGCAGTTTGTGCAGTCAGCTCGATCAGAGATGCGCCGAGTTGTTTGGCCAACTCGCCAAGAGACGGTGCAAACAACATTTTTGATTATAGGTGTGGTCTTGGTTGCTGCTTTGATTATGTGGTTATTTGACAGTTTGTTCATATATATTGTCAAACTTGCTATAGCGGTTTAATTATAAATAAAGCATTAAGTGGAAAATGATGGCGTTTAAATGGTATGTGATACAAGCTTACTCAGGCTATGAAAAGCGAGTTAAGCTTCAGCTTGAAGAGCAAATTAAATTGGCAGCGCTTGAAGACTCTTTTGGGGATATTTTAGTCCCAACTGAGGAAGTTGTTGAAATGAAGCAAGGCCAGAAGCGTAAAAGTGAGCGTAAGTTTTTCCCTGGTTATGTGTTAATACAGATGGAAATGAATGATGAAACTTGGCAGTTGGTTCGCCGTGTGCCAAGAGTTAGTGGTTTTGTTGGCGGTAAAAGTGATAGGCCGGCGCCGATTAGTGATAAAGAGGCTGAAGCAATATTAAGCTCAATTAAAGGAAAAGAAGAGGGTCAATACAAGCCGAGAACAACATTCCAAGTTGGTGAGGTTGTCCGAGTGCTTGAAGGGCCGTTTGCAGAATTTACAGGTGTTGTTGAAGAAGTTAACTATGAAAAAAGTCGCCTTCAGGTTGCTGTTTCAATTTTTGGGCGTTCGACGCCTGTTGAGCTTGAGTTTTCTCAAGTAGAAAAAGAGTCTTAACAGACTTTAAGTAATAACGGGAAGCCCAGCCATGGGCGTTATACCCACAACCTAAATATAGGAGTTAAGTAATGGCTAAAAAAGTTGCTGCATATATTAAGTTGCAGGTTAGGGCTGGACAAGCTAATCCATCTCCACCAATTGGTCCTGCTTTGGGTCAGCACGGTGTAAATATTATGGAGTTTTGTAAAGCATTTAATGCCCAGTCTCAAGATAAGTTTGGACCAGGAACGCCTGTGCCAGTTGTAATTACAGTTTATAGTGATCGTAGTTTTACTTTTATTATGAAAACACCACCTGTTTCGTATTTATTAAAGCAGGCCGCTAAGGTAAAAAAAGGTGTTTCAAATCCGTCTAAAGAGACAAATGGTAAAGTGACGCGGGAGCAACTAGAAGAGATCGCTAATACAAAAATGGCTGATTTAACAGCAGCTAATATGAATGCTGCGGTTAGAACGATTGCTGGTAGTGCTCGTAGTATGGGTATTGTAACGGAGGGCGTAGAGTAATGGCTAAGTTATCTAAGCGTATTAAAGCAATTCGTGAAAAGGTGCAATCAACTCATCAATATGATTTTGATGAAGGAATGAAGTTGTTAAAAGACTTATCCTCAAGTGTTAAATTTAATGAATCTGTTGATGTTGCAGTTAATTTAGGTATTGATCCTCGTAAGTCAGATCAGGTTGTTAGAGGCGCATCTGTCTTACCTCATGGTACTGGTAAAACTGTGCGAGTTGCTGTGTTTACACAAGGCGAAAACCAAGAAAAAGCAAAGCAAGCTGGCGCTGATGTTGTTGGTATGGATGATTTGGCTGAAGAAGTTAAAAAGGGCAATATGGATTTTGATGTTGTAATTGCAACACCTGATGCAATGCGCGTCGTTGGTCAATTAGGTCAGATCTTAGGCCCAAAAGGACTAATGCCGAACCCTAAAGTGGGTACAGTTACGCCAGATGTTGTTACAGCTGTATCTAATGCTAAAGCCGGTCAGGTTCGTTATCGAGTTGACAAAGCTGGTATTATTCATACAACGATCGGTAAGATAGATTTCAGTGAAAAGCAATTAAAAGAAAACTTAGAAACATTATTAGCAGATTTGAAAAAGGCAAAACCAACTGCTGCTAAAGGTGTTTATTTGAAGAAGGTTAGCATTTCTAGCACGATGGGCCCAGGATTAGCTCTGGACTTAAATACAATTAGTGTGTAGAATGCTTGCCTTTGTGAAAAGAAATTCTTTGGGCCTAAGCTTAAGAAGCTTATGGTGTCAAAGACCGTAGGTGCTTAACTATTTAAGCTTAATGTATTATCTATTTTATAGGTGATTACCTACGCAGACGATGGTGGCCTGATTGAAAAGATTATATTTTAACAGTCCGACAGCATCGTTAAACCAACGTAAACGCAAGACGTAGACAAAACTTGGAGAAAGTCAATGTTAAGACTAGAAGATAAAAAAGCAATTGTAACAGAGGTTTCTGAAATTGCTTCCACTGCTTTGTCTGCGGCTGTTGCAGATTATCGAGGTCTAACTGTTACTCAGATGAATGAATTGCGCGCGCAAGCACGTGAAAATAAAGTTTATCTGAAAGTTGTCAAAAATACGCTAGCTAAGCGTGCAATTGAAGGGACTGAGTTTGCTTGTATGGGTGAAACTCTAAAGGGTCCAATGGTTTTGGCTTTTTCATTAGAAGAGCCAGGCGCTTCAGCACGCTTAATACGTGAGTTTGTCAAAAAAAATAAAGAGTTAGAAGTAAAAGGTCTAGCAATGGGTGGAGAGCTTTTCGGTGAAGAGAAGCTTGAGACTTTTGCTAAACTTCCAACGCGCGAAGAAGCGTTAGCTAGCCTGTGCCGTGTTATGATGGCGCCGGTAACGCAATTTGTTCGCACATTAAACGAGCCAACGGCACAGATGGTTCGCGTAATGGCACAAGTTGGCGATAAGAAGCAAGCTGCATAAGACTAAAGAAAAAGTAAATAACGTTTAACGAAATGTTAAGTTAGGAGAAAGTAAAATGTCAATTACTAAAGAACAGATCCTCGACGCCGTTTCTGATATGAGCGTAATGGATGTATGTGATCTAGTTAAAATGATGGAAGAAAAATTCGGTGTTTCTGCTCAAGCAGCTGCTGTTGTTGCGGGTCCTGTTGCAGGAGAAGCTCAACAAGCTGAAGAAAAAACTGAATTTGATGTTGTGTTAAAAGCTGTTGGTGACAAAAAAGTTAATGTCATTAAAGCAGTTCGTGCTGCAACAGGTCTTGGCCTTAAAGAAGCTAAAGATGCAGTTGATGGCGCACCAGCAACCATTAAAGAAGCAGTTAGTAAAGAAGAGGCTGAAGAACTTAAGAAGTCTCTTGAAGAAGCTGGCGCAACTGTTGAGCTTAAATAAGCTAAGCTCAACGCATATAATTTTAAAGGCTGATGGTCTAGGCACCATGAGCCTTTTCTGCTATATAAGATAAGCAGTTAAACTAAAGTTTTCCCTTTTGGCTTAACTTGTTGGGTGAAAAGTTTATTAGTTAAGAAACTCAATACGAGGAATATCCAATGCCTTACTCATTTGCTGAGAAAAGTCGTATACGTAAAGAATATGGTGATTTGCCAAATATTTTGGATGTCCCATATTTGCTGTCACTACAGGTGGACTCATATAAAAATTTTTTAGAAAAAGGACTAGAGGCAGCGTTTGATTCTGTATTTCCTGTTGAAAGTGCCTCTGGCTATACAGCAGTACATTTTGTTAAAAACCGCTTCGGTCCTGTTGCGTATAATGTAGAAGAATGTAGAATCAGAGGGCGCACCTATGCTGCACCATTAAAAGCACTGTTGCAGCTAGTTATTTATGATAAAGAAGCGCCAGCAGATGAAAAAGTAGTAAAAGATATCCGAGAGCAAGAAGTTCATATGGGTGAAATACCATTAATGACAGATAATGGTACTTTCGTTATTAATGGGACTGAGCGTGTTGTTGTGTCTCAATTGCATCGTTCACCAGGCGTGTTCTTTGATCATGATAGAGGTAAGACGCATTCTGCAGGTAAGATTCTATATTCTGCACGTATTATTCCTTATCGTGGTTCATGGTTAGATTTTGAGTTTGACCCAAAAGATAATGTTTATGTCAGAATTGATCGTCGTCGTAAGCTTCCAGTTAGTATTTTGTTAAAAGCACTTGGTTATAGTAATCAGGATATTTTGGCTGAGTTTTTTGATGACTTAACATTTGAAGTTAAAAATAATAAAATTTATATGACTTTAGTTCCAGAGCTATTAAAAGGAACAACAGCAGAGTTTGATATTAATGATAAAAGTGGTAAGTTGATTGTTGCTCAAGGTAAGCGCATTACAGCAAAAACACTAAAAGATATAGAAAAAGCAAAGCTTCTTGAAGTTGAAGTGCCTTTGGATTATTTGTTGGGTCGTGCATTTTATGAAGATATTGCAGATTCAAATACAGGTGAGGTTATTGTTGAAGCCAATTTAGAAGTAACAGAAGCATTACTTAAAAAACTGTATGAAGCAGGTATTTTCAAGTTTAAAACAATTTATTCAAATGATTTAAACCGAGGTGATTATATATCAGAAACCTTAAAGCTTGATCTTTCTAAATCACAAATGGATGCATTGGTTGAAATTTATCGTGTTATGCGTCCAGGTGAGCCGCCAACAGCAGAGTCAGCGCAAGGCTTGTTTGATAGCTTGTTTTTTGATGAGGATCGATATGATCTATCACCAGTTGGCCGCATGAAATTTAATTCGCGCTTAGGGTATGAAGCAGATACAGGTCTTTCTGTTTTAACAAAAGAAGATATTATTGCTGTTATTCGTGAATTGATTAATATTCGAGATGGCTTAGGTGAAGTTGATGATATTGATAATTTAGGTAACCGACGCGTTCGTGGTGTTGGTGAAATGACAGAAAACCAGTTTAGAATTGGTTTGGTTCGTGTTGAGCGAGCGGTTAGAGAAAGACTATCTTTAGTTGATAGAGACTCAGCAATGCCACAAGACTTGGTCAACGCTAAGCCTATCACTGCAGCAATTCGAGAGTTTTTTGGCTCAGGACAGTTATCGCAATTTATGGATCAAAATAATCCATTATCTGAGGTAACACATAAGCGTCGTATTTCTGCTTTAGGGCCAGGTGGTCTATCACGTGATCGTGCTGGATTTGAGGTTCGTGATGTACATCCAACTCATTACGGGCGTTTGTGTCCAATTGAAACACCAGAGGGACCTAATATTGGCCTAATTAACTCATTGGCGTGTTATTCAAGAACAAATGATTTTGGTTTTCTTGAAGCACCATATCGAAAAGTTATTGATGGCCAGGTTACAGATGAAGTAGTTTATTTATCTGCAATGGATGAAGGAAAGTATGTTATTGCACAGGCTTCAGCATCACTAGATGAAAATAACCGTTTAACAGACGAGTTAATTCAGTGCCGCTACAAAGGTGAGGCAATGTTTACAACTTCAGATCAAATACAGTTTATGGATGTCTCAACAAAGCAAATGGTTTCAGTTGCTGCATCACTAATTCCTTTCTTGGAGCATGACGATGCAAACCGTGCTTTAATGGGATCAAACATGCAACGTCAGGCAGTACCAACATTAAAAGCAGATAAACCGCTTGTTGGTACAGGAATGGAGCGTATTGTCGCGCGTGATTCAGGTGCGTGTATTGTTGCAGAACGCCCTGGTATCGTAGAAGATGTAGACAGTGGTCGTATTGTTATTAAAATTGATGAAAAAGAAAGTGCCAAGAGTGATTCTTGGGTTGATATTTATCGTTTAACGAAATTTAGACGTTCAAATCATACAACTTGTATTAATCAACGTCCATTAGTTAAGCCGGGTGATCATGTCGTTACAGGAGATATTTTAGCTGATGGTTTCTCAACGGATAAAGGTGAATTAGCTTTAGGCCAAAATTTAATGGTTGCTTTTATGCCTTGGAATGGGTTTAACTTTGAAGATTCTATTTTATTATCAGAGCGAGTTGTTGAAGAAGATCGTTATACCTCAATACACATTGAAGAGTTAACTTGTATTGCAAGAGATACAAAGCTTGGACCTGAAGAAATTACATCAGATATTCCTAATGTATCAGAAAGTGCGTTAACTAAGCTTGATGAGGCAGGTATTGTTTATATTGGTGCTGAAATTAAGCCAGGAGACATACTGGTTGCAAAAGTAACGCCGAAAGCAGAAACTCAACTGACGCCAGAAGAGAAGTTGTTGCGTGCTATTTTTGGTGAAAAAGCATCAGATGTAAAAGATAGTTCACTGCGTATGCCAACAGGTATGGATGGGACGGTAATTGACGTTCAAGTATTTACTCGAGATGGTGTTGAAAAAGATTCTCGTGCAGAATTAATTGAAAAAGAAGCATTAGAGCGAGTGCGTCAAGATTTAAATGATGAGTATCGAATTATTGAAAATGTTGTTCGTCAGAGATTAGCTTCATTGTTAATTGATCAAAAAGCAGTTTCAGGACCAAATAAGCTTAAAAAGGGTGAAAAAATTCAGGCTGAGTACTTGGATCAAATGCCATTAGAGCAGTGGTTTGGAATTAAAGTTGATGATCAAGCAGCAACAGATGCATTATTGACAGCGAAAAAGCAGGTTGATGAAGCAAGAGCTGCCTATGATGAGAAATTTAATGAAAAACGCAAAAAATTAATTCAAGGCGATGACCTATCTCCGGGTGTTTTAAAAATTGTTAAAGTGTATATTGCGGTTAAGCGTCATATACAACCAGGTGATAAAATGGCGGGTCGACATGGTAATAAAGGTGTGGTATCACGCATTTTGCCAGTTGAAGATATGCCATACTTGGATGATGGAACACCAGTTGACATTGTGCTTAATCCATTGGGTGTGCCTTCTCGTATGAATATTGGACAAGTCTTAGAAACTCATATGGGACTTGCAGCTAAAGGCTTAGGTAATAAAATCAATAAAATGCTTGAGCAACAGGCTAAAGTGAAAGATTTACGTAAGCTACTTGATGAAATTTATAACCAGTTTGGTAGTAAAAAAGAAGACTTGAAGTCACTATCTGATGATGAAATCGTAGAGTTAGTTAATAACTTAAAGGTTGGTGTTCCAATTGCAACACCAGTATTTGATGGTGCAAAAGAGTCTGATATTAAAGCGCTATTAAGTTATTGTGATTTACCAGAGTCAGGTCAAATGACGTTATATGATGGTAGAACTGGTCAGCCATTTGAACGAAAAGTGACTGTTGGTTATATGTATATGCTTAAATTAAACCATTTGGTTGATGATAAAATGCATGCACGTTCTACTGGGTCATATTCACTGGTTACGCAGCAGCCATTAGGTGGTAAGGCTCAATTTGGTGGTCAGCGCTTTGGTGAGATGGAAGTTTGGGCATTAGAAGCATATGGTGCTGCTTATACATTGCGAGAAATGTTAACAGTTAAATCAGATGATGTTAGTGGTCGAACCAGAATGTATAAAAACATTGTGGATGGTAATCAGCATGTTGATGCAGGTGTGCCAGAATCCTTTAACGTACTAATGAAAGAAGTAAGAGCTTTAGGTATTGATATGGAACTATCATCTGATTAGTTTCATCAATATACACTTTAAAACTAAAGGGGTTAAACCCTTTAATAAGCTTTAAGTAAGCAGTAAAAGATTTAATAAAATGGGAGAGTGGCATGCCCTTGAAAGATTTACTTGGAACTGTCAAAAAACAAGGTGATCAAGAATTTGACCGTATTGGTGTCGGACTTGCATCTCCTGAGCTAATTCGTAGTTGGTCGTTTGGCGAAGTGAAAAAACCAGAAACGATTAATTATCGTACGTTTAAGCCAGAGCGTGATGGTCTATTCTGTGCAAAAATATTTGGCCCAGTAAAAGACTATGAATGTTTATGTGGCAAATACAAGCGATTAAAACATCGTGGTATTATTTGTGAAAAGTGTGGTGTAGAAGTTACTCAGAGTAGAGTGCGTCGAGAGCGTATGGGGCATATTGAACTTGCATGTCCAGTTGCGCATATTTGGTTCTTAAAATCATTACCATCACGTATTGGTTTATTTTTAGATATGACATTACGTGATATAGAGCGCATTTTATACTTTGAAACTTATGTTGTAACAGAGCCAGGCATGACGCCATTTGAACGAGGCCAGTTGCTTCAAGAAGAAACTTATTTAGATGCTTTAGAAGAACACGGGGATGAATTTGAAGCTTTAATGGGTGCAGAAGCAATCCACAAGCTATTACGTGCAATTGACTTGCCAGCAGAAATTGATGCCATACGTGAAGAATTACCAGTTACAAGCTCTGAAACAAAGAGTAAGAAGTTAACTAAACGTTTAAAACTATTGGAAGCATTTGCTGAATCAGGGAATCAGCCTGAGTGGATGATTTTTACTGTATTGCCAGTACTACCACCGGATTTACGACCTTTGGTGCCATTAGATGGCGGACGCTTTGCAACGTCAGATTTAAATGACTTATATCGTCGAGTGATTAACCGTAATAACCGCTTAAAGCGTCTATTAGAGCTAAATGCGCCTGATATTATCGTGCGTAATGAAAAACGTATGCTACAAGAAGCAGTTGATGCATTACTAGATAACGGCCGTCGTGGACGTGCTGTTACAGGATCAAATAAGCGTGCATTAAAATCATTAGCAGATATGATTAAGGGTAAACAGGGTCGTTTTCGCCAAAACTTACTAGGAAAACGTGTTGATTACTCAGGACGTTCTGTTATTGTGGTCGGTCCAACCTTAAAGCTGCATCAATGTGGTTTACCTAAGAAGATGGCGTTAGAGTTATTCAAGCCATTTATTTATAGCCAGCTAGAGCTACAAGAGCATGCATCTACCATTAAAGCAGCTAAGAAAATGGTTGAACGTGAAGAGGCTGTTGTTTGGGATATACTAGATCAAGTAATTCGTGAACATCCAGTTATGTTAAACCGAGCGCCAACATTACATAGATTAGGTATTCAAGCATTTGAGCCTGTTCTTATTGAAGGTAAAGCAATTCAATTACACCCACTTGTCTGTGTTGCATTTAACGCTGACTTTGATGGTGATCAAATGGCTGTTCATGTTCCGTTGTCATTAGAAGCGCAACTAGAGGCGCGTACATTGATGATGTCAACAAATAACATTTTATCACCTGCGCATGGAACACCCGTTATTGCACCGACTCAAGATATTGTATTAGGTCTTTACTATATGACGCGTGAGCGTATTAATGCAAAGGGCGAAGGTAAGCTATTTTCTGATCTGTTGCAGGTTCAGCGGGCATATCATGCAAATAAAATTAATTTACAAGCAAAAATTAAAGTTCGCCTGAATCATAAGGTGTTAAATGAAAAAGGTGAGTATGTTGCAGAAAGTGGCGTCGTTGAAACAACAGTTGGACGTGCTTTGTTATCGGATATTCTGCCAGAAGGTTTACCATTTGCGTTAATTAATAAACCATTAACGAAAAAAGCAGTCGCAAAACTAATTGATGAGTGCTACAGAAGATTAGGCACAAAAGCAACAGTTATTTTTGCAGATCAATTGATGTACTCAGGGTTTCATTATTCAACGCGTTCAGGTATTTCTATTGGTATTGATGATATGCTTGTTCCTGAAGAAAAAATTGAAATTCTTGGGCAAGCAGAAGAACAGGTTAAAGAAATATCTGATCAATATGCAAATGGTTTGGTAACTAATGGTGAGCGTTATAATAAAGTTATTGATATTTGGTCAAGAGCTAATAGCCAAGTTGCTAAAGCAATGATGGAAGTCATTTCAAAAGAAAAAGTTAAAGATAAGTCTGGTAAGACAAAAGACCAGGAATCATTTAACTCAGTTTATATGATGGCTGATTCTGGTGCTCGTGGATCAGCAGCGCAAATTAGACAGCTTGCTGGTATGCGTGGACTGATGGCAAAACCAGATGGATCAATTATTGAAACACCGATTACGGCAAACTTTAGAGAAGGCTTATCTGTATTGCAATACTTTACATCAACGCATGGTGCACGTAAGGGTCTAGCGGATACAGCATTAAAAACAGCAAACTCAGGTTATCTAACTCGTCGTTTGGTCGATGTGGCACAAGATTTAGTGATTATTGAAGAAGATTGTGGCACAGAAGATGGACTTCTAATGACGCCATTAATTGAAGGTGGCGATGTTGTTGTGCCATTGCGTGATCGAGTATTAGGTCGTGTTTGTGCTGAAGATATTTGTCGCCCAGGCAGTGATGAAGTATTAATTGAGAAAAATACTTTATTGGATGAAAAGCTCATATTAATGATTGAAGAAGCTGGTGTTGATAGTATTAAAGTTCGTTCAGCAATTACTTGCCATACACGTCGTGGTTTATGTTCTATGTGTTATGGTCGTGACCTTGCGCGTGGGCATCGAGTCAACGTTGGTGAATCTGTTGGTGTTATTGCAGCTCAATCAATTGGTGAGCCTGGAACACAGCTAACAATGCGTACTTTCCATATTGGTGGTGCGGCATCTCAGTCAGCAGCAGATAACCAAGTGCAAGTAAAAAATACAGGGCATATTAAGTTTAATAATTTAAAAACCGTGCGTAATAAAGAAAATAACCTTGTTGTGGTCTCGCGATCTGGAGAGTTATCACTTGTTGATAAGTTTGGCCGAGAAAGAGAGCGTTATAAGTTACCATATGGTGCTGTGGTTACAACTGAAGATGGTTCTGAGATCGATGCTGGTAAGATTGTTGCAAGCTGGGATCCTCATACACATCCAGTGATTACTGAAGTAGCAGGACAGGTTGAATTTGTTGATTTTGCTGATGGTATTACGATGAATCGTCAAGCAGATGAGCTAACGGGTTTAAGTAGTATTGTAATTACAGATGCACAAAAGTCAGGTGGTCGTGAGTTAAAACCGTTAATTCGTTTACTTGATACAAAAGGTAATGAACTTAACTTCCCGAATACACAAATTCCAGCAAGTTATTTTATGCCTTCTGGCGCTATTATTAACTTGGAAAATGGTGGCAAGGTTGAAGTTGGTGATGTTATCGCTCGTATCCCTCAAGAAGGCTCTAAAAATAAGGATATTACGGGTGGATTACCAAGAGTTGCTGATTTATTTGAGGCGCGTAAACCAAAAGATGCTGCAATTATGGCAGATATTGCTGGTGTTGTTAGCTTTGGTAAAGAAACAAAAGGCAAGCGTCGCTTGATTATTTCTCCTGAAAATGGAGATCAAGTTGAGATTATGATTCCAAAATGGCGTCATATCAACGTCTTTGAAGGTGAGCATGTCGATAAAGGTGAGATTATTTCAGATGGTCCATTAGATCCACATGAAATCTTAAGGCTAAAAGGCGTTCATGCAATGGCTGATTATATCATCAATGAGATTCAAGATGTTTATCGCCTTCAAGGTGTTGGCATTAACGATAAGCACATTGAAGTTGTGATTCGTCAAATGCTTAGAAAAGTATTGGTGAATGCTCCTGGAGATAGTCGTTTTGTTTCAGGTGAGCAATTAGAAGCAGTTCAAGTATTAGAGGCAAATGATCAACTGCGTGAAGAAGGTAAGATTGAGGCGCTAGCGCTTCCAGTTCTTTTAGGTATTACAAAGGCGTCATTATCAACAGAATCCTTCTTATCAGCAGCTTCTTTCCAAGAAACAACGCGTGTTTTAACAGAAGCTGCCGTTAGTGGTCAGTTTGATGAATTAAGAGGCTTGAAAGAAAATGTCTTAATTGGTCGCTTAATACCAGGTGGAACGGGTCTTGCTTATCATTTGGAGCGTCGTAAAGTAAATGAGGTAGTTGAAGAGACTGAAGAAGCTTTAAGCATGGAAGAAATTGAGATGTCTTTAACTGCGGCATTACAGCAAGCCGGAGATAACATTGAAGATGTTCTAGATAACCTAGATGAATAAACTTTCAAGCTTAAATAGAATAATCTACACTATAAGGGCACAATAAAAATTGTGCCTTTTTTATATCTAGGAGTAAATCAATGAAATATATTTGGTGGTTTTTTTTATTAGTTGTATTAATCGTAATCGTTATACTTTCAATTTTAAATTCATACCAAGTTACGTTGGATTATTTTTTTAATACGGTAACGTTACCGTTAGCAGTCCTTATTTTATTAGTATTTTTTATTGGTTCAGTTTTAGGTATACTTATTGGCTACTTTAAGGGCTATAAACGAAGCAAAAGAAAATATAACAAGTAAGAAGGAACTCGTTGATTGTGATTAGAAAAGCAGTATTTCCTGTTGCTGGATTAGGTACAAGGTTTTTGCCAGCAACAAAAGCACTACCAAAAGAGATGTTAACCGTTGTTGATAAGCCACTCATTGAGTATGCCGTCAGAGAAGCTATTGAAGCAGGTATTAAAGAGCTTATCTTTGTTACCTCTATTTATAAGCGATCGATTGAAGATTATTTTGATAAAAACTTTGAATTAGAAACAAAACTTAAAGAGGCTGAGAAGTTTGAATTTCTAAAAAAAGTACAATCAATGTTACCAGATGATGTCTCGTGTGCATATATCAGGCAAACAGAGGCATTAGGACTTGGTCATGCGGTTAACTGTGCCCGCTCTTTAATTGGTAACGAACCTTTTGCAGTTTTGTTAGCTGATGACTTAATTGAGTCAAAAAAAGTTGGTTGTCTTAAAGAAATGGTTAAGGCATATGAGGATAATCAATGTGGTATCATAGCCGTACAACCAATAAAGCCAGAAGAGACTTTAAGCTATGGTATGGTCTCATTAAAAGAAGATAATATCTCAATTGCCCACTTAGTTGAGAAACCAAAGCCTGAAGATGCTCCAAGTGATTTAGGTATTGTTGGGCGTTATATTTTACCCAGTGAGATTTTTCAATATTTAAAAAATCAACACCAAGGGAAAGGTGGTGAAATTCAACTAACAGATGCGATTGATAAACTTTCAAATGATCAACGGGTGATTGCACATAAATTTAGTGGTAGGCGTTATGACTGTGGTGATAAACTAGGTTTTTTAATTGCGAATTTTGAGTATACCAGAAAGCATCCTAGTTTCGGTAAGAAGTTTGAAGACTATGTGCGCAAAGTATTGTTAAATGAAGTAGAAGTTGATTAAATTTATGATTATTTTAGCAATTGAAACTTCGTGTGATGAGACTGGCTTAGCTTTATTTGATGTAAAAAAAGATCAATTAATTGATCATGTTGTCTACACACAAGCTCAAATGCATAGTGAGTATGGTGGTGTTGTGCCTGAGCTAGCATCAAGAGACCATATTCGTAAACTTTTACCATTACTAAAAACGCTATTAAGACAAAATAAATTAACAACAGATCAACTAAATGTGGTTGCTTATACAAAAGGCCCAGGCTTAATTGGTGCACTTATGGTTGGTGCAAGTTTTGCTAAAGCATTAGCCTATGCGCTTAAAATCCCAGCAGTTGGCATTCATCATTTAGAAGGGCATTTAATGGCTGCTCAATTAGAAGATAACAAACCAGAATACCCTTTTGTTTCCTTATTGGTCTCAGGTGGACATACTCAACTAATAGCGGTTAAAAGCTTTTCAGATTATCAACTGCTGGGTGAATCAATTGATGATGCAGCAGGAGAAGCATTTGATAAAACAGCTAAGCTACTAGGGCTTCCTTATCCAGGTGGTGCGTTATTAGCAAAACTTGCTGAAAAAGGAGAAAAGGGTGTTTTTCATTTGCCAAGACCAATGACAGACCGTCCTGGGCTTGACTTTAGTTTTAGTGGTTTAAAAACGGCTGTGTTAAATTTGTGGAATAAGTCAGATAAAAAAGAGCAAACAAAAGCAAATATTGCTTATGCTTTTGAAGAAGCAGTTGTTGATACATTAAGAATAAAAGCAAAGCGAGCACTTGAACACACGGGGTTTGACAGACTGGTTGTTGCCGGAGGGGTTGGTGCTAACATACGTCTTAGAGACGGGTTAAATCAAATGGCAGAGAAAAATCGATATCAAGTATTTTATCCAAAAGTAGAGTACTGTACGGATAATGGTGCAATGATTGCAGCTGCAGCTGCTAATCATATAAAAGCAAACCAATTAGACGATGGATTTTCAATTGATGTTAAACCTAGGTGGCCCTTGGCAACCTAAGATATAGTAATTTTATTTTACTTTTTCCTTGCAATTAAAAAAATGATCACTTATGATAAGTCTCAATTTTTAAAGAAGGTTCTTAAGATTATGAAGCAATTACACGTTATAGCAGCTCGATTAGACGCTGATTCTAGTGAAGCGTTGTATTGTTTTGTATTATCAACTCCAATGCGGCCAGTTATCACACCTTAGCAAATAAGCTAATACGATCGGTGTATCTAAAATTTTGCTGCTATTTAAATATTTTTATAAAATAACTATTTATGAAGGTGTTTTTACACCTTAAATTTGGAGTTTAATGATATGTTAACATTAAGAAATGTCAGTTTAGCTCATGGTGCTAACTTACTTGCAGAGAATATCAATTTTTCAATCTACAACAAACAAATTATAGGTCTTTGCGGGCATAATGGTTGTGGTAAGTCGACACTATTAAAAGCGATTGAAAATCAAAATGATGCTTATGATGGCCACATTGAATTAAAAGGTGGTACTTTAGTTCAGTCACTAGCACAAGAAGTATCTCAGTCAGATGATCAGGCACTTCATTATGTGATTTCAGGACATCAGAAATTATATGAAATTTATCAAAAACTTCATTATGCAGAAACAATCAATGATTATGATTTGATGATGAAATGTCATAATCAGTTAGCTGAATGTGATGGCTATAGTGCTGAATCAAAAGCTGCCAAAATGCTTAAAGGTTTAGGCTTTAGTGATGAGGGGATGCGTCAAGCATTTAACTCATTTTCAGGTGGTTGGCAGGTTAGGTTGAATTTAGCAAAAGCTTTATTTACACCAAGTGATTTATTATTACTTGATGAGCCAACAAATCACTTGGATATGGAAGCAATTATTTGGTTAGAAAGTTATCTTAAGCACTATCAAGGTGCGGTAATGATTGTATCGCATGACAGAGATTTTCTAGATCAGGTTGTCACTCATATCGCTTATATAGAAAACAAGAATTTTAAACTATATAAGGGTAACTATTCAACGTTTGAATTTGAAAGAGCACAATCAATTGCATTAAATAATGCAACTTATAGAAAGCAGCAAGTACAAATTGCACACATGCAATCTTACGTTGATCGTTTTCGCTATAAAGCATCTAAAGCAAAGCAAGCGCAAAGTCGCCTAAAAGCAATTGAAAGAATGGATCAGGTAAAATTTATTTATGAATCTTCTCCGTTTCGCTTTCAATTTAAAGAAGCGGATAGAATGCCTAATCCAATGGTAACTGTTGATAAAGTAAAACTTGGCTATGATGATAATGTTATTTTAGATAAGCTTAAGTTTAGTATTCGTTCAGGTGAGCGTATTGGACTTTTAGGTATTAATGGTGCAGGGAAGTCAACATTGATTAAAAGTATTTGTGGAGAGTTAAAGCCAGTCAGTGGTCAAATTGAGATCTTTTCTGGTACTAAAATTGGTTACTTTGCACAACATCAGTTAGATGCGTTAGATGTTACGGTTAATGCTTTAACACTATTAAGACGTATTGCACCGTCATCTTCTGAGCGAGAGTTAATTACCTATTTAGGAGGTTTTGGTTTTAGCCGTGATGATTCAAGTAGAGTTTTAGATGGTTTTTCTGGTGGTGAAAAAGCAAGACTTGCATTAGCTTTAATTATTTGGCAAAAACCAAATTTATTATTGTTAGATGAGCCAACAAATCATTTGGATATGACAATGAGACAAGCATTAACAGAAGCGTTACAAAACTTCAAAGGTGCATTGATTTTAGTTTCTCATGATCGTTACTTACTAAAAACATTAGTTGATGAGCTATATTTAATTAAAGATGGCCAGTTGGCGATGTTTAATGGTGGATTAGAAGACTATCAGTCGATTTGGAAAAGTCATTAAAAATCATGATGTTAAGAATAAAAGAATAAACAATTTAAAGGTATTAAAAAAATGAAAAATAATCAAGCGTCATCTGGGTATATTATCTTTATCCTAATGGTGACAATCGCAATTGACGTGATGGGCTTAGGGTTAATATTTCCGATTATCCCAGAGTTAGTACTTGATAGACATAATGAGCTATTTTTATTAAGTAATACTTCAATGGAAGTACGTTACTTCTACTATGGTATTATTATGGCAGTATGGCCATTGGGTATGTTTTTAGGGAGTTCAATTTTAGGCAGATTATCAGATATCTATGGGCGAAAGCTTCTATTAATTATTGCATTAGCAGGTATTGCCGTTAGTTACTTTTTATCAGTATTGGCAATTTTACAGATGAGCTTAAGCTTATTTATTTTAAGTCGTTTTGCTGTTGGTTTGTTTGGTGGTTGTTTTGGATTAGCTCAGGCAACCATTGTTGATGTTTCACCAAGAGAAAAAATCACACGTAATCTAAGCTTTGTAACCCTTGCTGCATCGATTGGTTTTATCATTGGTCCAGGCTTAACAACCCTCATTGGTCAGATTTATCAAGGTGATGGCACCATGCAAGCGTTATTGCCTTGTTTAGCCGGTGGCATATTAACGATTATTAATTTAATTAGTGTTTGTATCTTTTTAAAAGAAACACGTCAAGTTGATCCATCTGAGAGAAAGCTACCAAATGTGATTGATATGTTTTTTAGCTTTCGGGTTATGTTTATTGACCGCCGTGTTGTTGTATTAGCGATATCATTTTTATTGATGCAGGCAGCTTGGGGCTTTTATGTGCAAAATTTTCCATTGATGTTATCAGCAGAATTTAATCTTAATCAGGCGCAAATTGGCTTATCATTTGTCTGTGCTGCATTAGGCTATTTTGTTGCAATATTAGGGATATTACCAATTCTAGAAAAGCGATTTTCAGTGAAAGGTTTAGTGATTGTTAATGGCATGCTATTAACAATTATTTTAGGCTTAAGTGCGCTATATCCTTCAGTTCTTATGGAGTATATTGCTTTTGTTTTAGCCTCAGTATTTGAATTATTATTTTACTCTGCAATCTTAGCGTGGTTTTCATCTAAAGTTGAAGATCATGAGCAAGGTCAAATTATGGGAGGTACTGTCTCTGTCTTTGGTATTGCTTGGGCAGTTAATGCAATTTTATTAGGGCCATTGGCATCACTGGGTGTATTTTTACCGATTTATATTGCAATGGTTTTATTTTTAGTTGCAGGGCTTATTGTTATTAAGGTTAAGCATCACTAAAGCCTAAGAACTTGTGCTTTAGCCTAAAACAGTTATACTGTTTTTCAATTTAATTGTTGAGATAGAACTATGAGTAAAGTAATCGCGTTAGTCGGGCGCCCAAATGTCGGCAAGTCGACGCTCTTTAATGCGTTAACTAAGTCTCGAGATGCGCTAGTTTATGATATGCCGGGAGTGACAAGAGACCGTCAATATGGTCAAGTCACCTTTCAAGAACAAACCTTCATTGTAATTGATACAGGTGGGCTTTTCTATGGTGATGAAGGGATTGATGAGCCGATGGCAGAACAGGCATTATTAGCCGTTGAAGAAGCAGATATTGTCTACTTCTTAGTCGATGGTAGAAGTGGCCTTAATGCCAGTGATCAAGCAATTGCAGATCTACTACGAGCTAAAAATAAATCTATTTATTTGGTTGTTAACAAAATTGATGGTTTGGAAGAAACATCAGCGATTGCAGATTTTTATACTTTAGGATTTCCTGAAATAAAAGCAATTGCAGCAAGCCATAGACGTGGTGTAACACAATTACTTGAAGATACCCTAAGTCCTTATATTGAGCCTCAGGCATTACATGATGAAAACTGGTTAAGTGAAAAGACCAAAGGGATTCGTTTTGCTTTAATAGGTAGACCCAATGTGGGGAAATCAACACTAACGAATCGTATGTTAGGTGAAGATCGTGTGGTTGTCTATGATATGCCTGGAACAACAAGAGATAGTATTTATATTCCTTTTTCTCGTTATGATCAGGATTATACGGTTATTGATACTGCAGGCTTACGCCGAAAGGGTAGAGTTAAGCAAACACTCGAGAAATTCTCAGTTGTCAAAACCTTACAAGCAATTAAAGATGCTCATGTTGCAGTGATTGTTGTTGATGCTAAAGAAGGTTTAACGGATCAAGACTTACATATGGTTGGTTTTGCCGTTTATTCAGGTAGAGCGATTGTTATTGCAGTTAATAAATGGGATGGTTTAACGGATAAAAAGCGCTTAGATGTTAGAGAGGCAATTAAACGTAAGCTTGATTTTGTCAGTGAATATGCTGACATTCATTTTATTTCAGCACTTCATGGTACTAATGTCGGTCATTTATTTGAATCAATTTATAGCGCCTATGAAAGTGCATTTAAAGAGATACCAACAACGCAGTTAACTGAAGTTTTAAAGCTTGCAGTGACAGAGCACCAGCCACCATTGGTTGGTCGTTATCGTATCAAACCAAAATATGCACATATGGGTGGCCATAACCCACCAAGGATTATTATTCACGGTAACTTAGTTGATAAATTATCTAAAAGTTATCAGCGTTATTTGATGAGTTATTTCCGTGAGGCATTTAGCCTATCAGGTACACCAATTAATTTAGAATTAAAACCAGCGGAGAATCCATTTAAGGATAAACCGAATAAGCATGTGATTAAAAGATTAGAAAAACACGGAAGAAAAGTTAAAACTAAACGCAAATCACGGTAAGATAAAGTTTAAACTATCTTAAACATAAGGATGTGATTGTGGTTGATTATGATGCTATAGTAAAAAACTTTACTTTATGGGTTGAAAAAGAAAGAAATACAGGATCTTTGTCTTCTTTTAATTTAGAAGATAATACGCAGTTAATGTCCGTATTTTTATATACTGATAAGTCTAAAGAACCAAGAGGTATAAAAACATATGAAGAGTTTTGTATGTTGTTCGAGGCTGCTAAGAAAAGTGGAATGTCTATCGAAGTACCTGATAAAATTGATTTTGTATTGGTTTTATTAGCTAATGGTCATGAATTTTTTGAAGATATAAATGTAATTGTATCAGATGTTAGTCATATAGAAGTAGCAGCTAGGCAATTTGATAATTGGGTAAAACTTTATAATTTGGAGATTAATAACAAATCGTTGCTAGAGTTTTTAAGTTTTGACCAGGGTGACAAGCTGATACAAGATTATGATAGTTTTTGTCAGTTCACACAACGTGTTAAAACTAATCATCCAGATGCTAGGATTACAAATCCTGCTTGTACTTTAGAAGAGTTTGAAAGTGGCATGATATTTGAACAGGAACCACCAAAAATTTATTTAAAGGAAAAGACAACTCAACTAAAACGCAGCAGTAGTTGTGAATTTTAAAGTAACAGAGAAATGGTATTTACCCAAACCAATTGACATTTAGATAGATATCTTTAGGATACAAATTTAGATTATTTAATCGACATTAACTGATGATTGCTTTAATTAAGTTACCACGTAATTATTTACAAAGTTATAGTATCCTAACTTTATCTGAGTTTGTCTCAGGTATGTTAGTGCCTTTAGTAACTTTGATCTTTTTTTCAAAAGTAACGCCTTTTTTTGATAGTGGCACATCTGAAGCAGATAAGCTATGGTTATATGGCATTTTTGTTTCAGTGATGCAGTTTGCTGCAATGTGTGCTAATCCAATTATTGGTAGTATCTCTGACCAGGTGGGGCGAAAAAGAAGCCTTTATGTCTGTGTTGCTGGTATTTTAGTTTTAAGTATTTTTGCCGTCCTAGCCGTTATTTTTAAAAATATTTGGCTTTTATTTATTGGTTATTTTACCTATAACATTGTTAGTGCCACAAAAGTTGTTTGTATGGCTTCAATTAATGATATTTCTCAAAAGCATAATAAGGTTTTATATGTAAGTTTGATTCAATTTTTTATTGGTATTGGTTATATGCTAGGGCCTTTACTAAGTAGTTATATTGCTGAAATTTCTACTGGAGGTGTTTATTTTCTCTGGCCATTTATTGCTATTGGTATCGGTGGTATTTTATTAAGTCTAGTCATTTCTTTTTATTTTAAAGATACCTACACTCCTGAAGCATCAAATAACACAGGCAATAAACTTATTTTATGGTTTTTAAAGGTAAGAGAAATATTAAAAAATAAAACGTTACGCTTTTTAGTTGTATTACTTGTTTTAGATCAAGCTGCTTGGGGGGGTTATTATTTATTTGCACCAGTTGTTGGTAAAACACATTTTAATTTATCAGCAGGTGAAATTGGCCTTTTTGTTAGTCTTATTGGTATTTGCTTAATTATTATTAGTGGCATTGTTATTCCTTTATTATATCGCTATTTTTCGCATCAATTTTTATTATTAGTGTCATGTATCATGATGCTTTTGGGTGTGGGTTCAAGTTGGCTTTCTTTACATTTTGAGATAAGTTTTTTAACAGAAAGTATTTACTGGGTTTCTTTATTTCCAACACTTTTAGGTGATGTGATGATTTTTTCACTTGTTAGTGCCTGGATGTCAAATGTAGCGAATAAACATATTCAGGGTAATGTGGCAGGGTTTATTTATGTCGTTGCAACACTTTCTTGGTCATTGGTTGGTTTAGCTAGTGGTTATTTAGCGCATATTCAACTATCAAATGCTTATTTATTACCAGTTATTGCAACTGTTTTAATGTGTCTTTATGCGCTTATTTTTAGAGAAAAATTTTTTAAATGGTAATTTAATCGATTAGTTCAGGCTTTAGATTATTTTGATTAAATTTATCTGTTTGCGCCAAATGCCATTTATGAGCAAGGTATGGGTCCCACATGGCGCCAGTTGCACTCATAGCAATATCAGCA
This sequence comes from Thiotrichales bacterium 19S9-11, assembly GCA_021713395.1. GTDB lineage: Bacteria > Pseudomonadota > Gammaproteobacteria > Francisellales > Francisellaceae > M0027. Next base: position 314,462 of record JAKJJT010000001.1, read on the forward strand.
CCTGCATCTAAAAAGTGATTAAATTCCTCTTGCTTCATGACACCGCCGCAGCCACAAATAATAAAATCATATCGATTAATTTGCTTAAGTTTTGCTATCTTTTTAACCATGTCAACCGAAAGCTTATGAATGACATGACCACAAACACCACTTTTAAGACGACCTTCACCAGGTAGCGCTTGATTGCCGAACTCATCTTTAACCAACATGGGGATTGTGTTGATAGCGGAGATACCATCAATAAAAGATGCATTAGCTTTTATGACATCATCTAATTTTCTCTCTGAATCAAAATATCCAATTTTAATCATTAGCGGTACTGGACCAATGGCTTGCTTCACTGCTTGTGTGATTTTTGATGAAAGTAGTGGATCTTGATAGATGCTACCTTCTTTTGAGATGACGTTAGGGCAGGATAGATTTAGCTCAATTGCTTTAGCGCCCGCTTCAACTGCTAATTGTGAACAGAGGGTGTAATCTTCAATGATATTACGCTCTTCTAAGTTAGGTGTGCCAACACAGCTTACGATTAAAAGTTGATTTTTATCGATTGAATAATTTGCAAGTTCTATATCCGCTTGCCAACTTTCAACAGACTTGCTTGGAATGCCAAAGGAGTTTGTAATTGAAATCTCTGAAATATTTTGTGGTTGATTTTTTTGTGTAATTGTTGAAGTGAGAATGTCTGCTTCACTTAATAAGTGAGAGTCTTTTAAATAGCAACAGTTTGGTGCTTGGTGTGCTTGACGCTCAACCGTTCGAACAGTTTTATAGACAGGTAAATCAAAACCTAATCGTGCATATAGTGCAACAAAATTAGCATTTAATAGAGGGCCTGCTGGGATGCCAATAGGAGAATTAATTTCAAAATCCCAAATATTTATCGGTTTAATATGATAACGTTTAGGTAGTTCGCCTTCAAAGATTGGACCATTTTCATAATTCCATTGATAACTTTCTTCAATTCGATAAGTTGCATTTGTCATGCTCGAAATGCTCCACAGAGTGATTTATAAAATACTAACATATTTGAAATGTGATTTTAAGTGTTTTCATAGCAATGGATTACTTTATAATTTGATTGAACATGATAAAATAGGCCTTATTTCTATTATTTTCTTAAAAATTAAGGACAACATCATGCAAATTAGGCTTTCTTGGAAAGAGCGATTAAAAGTATTTTTTTCAGGCACTATTAATGTAGATAGTAAAATAGAAAAAAAAGAAAGCGAGATATCGCAAGCATCAGTTAAAACAACAGCTGAAAAACCAGAGGCGCAGATTAAAAGTAAGAAATCTGAACCATTAGCAACTGATCAAACTTCTGCTTTACAGCTTTTACATTTATTACAAAAGCATGGACGCCTTGTTGATTTTTTATATGAAAATATTGATACATACTCTGATGAAGAAGTTGGCGCAGGTGTACGAGTTGTACACAAAGGTTGCAATAAAGTATTAAAAGATCATATTCAGTTAGTTGCAATTTTTAAAGAAGAAGAAGACACTCAGATTACAGTTGAAAAAAACTTTGATACTGAAGCAATTCATCTAATCGGTGATGTTCAAGGTGAGCCTCCTTATCGTGGTGTTTTAGTACATAAGGGGTGGAAGGTTAATCATTTGGATTTGCCTATGGTTACAGATAAAGCAAAGCTTATGATTGTTAATCCTGCGGAGATTGAGCTATGACTGATGCAAAATATTTAATTGGTATTGATTTGGGTACAACACATTGTGCTGTTACTTATAGTAAAGTTTCAACAGATCAAACAAAGAAAGAGAAGGTTGAGTCATTTCCTATTTTGCAAATTATTGAACCGGGCGTTACCGATAAAAGTGATTTACTGCCATCATTTATTTTTATGCCAAACCAATCGACGGTAAAAGCAGAAGATATGGCATTACCTTGGGATCAGGAAGCATCAGTTGTTGTCGGAGCTTATGCAAAAGAGCATGCTTCTAAGAGTCCTAATCGTGTTGTTTCTAGTGCAAAAAGTTGGTTGTGTCAGGAACATATTGATAAAAGAAGTGGTATACTACCTGTGAATGCAATAGATGATATTGAGCCTTTTTCACCTTTACAGGCTATTATTTATTACTTAGAGCATATCCGTAATGCCTGGGACTGGCAGTTTTCTGGGGCGCCATTATTTCAGCAAAAAGTCACGTTAACAATTCCTGCGTCATTTGACCCTGCAGCACGAGAGCTTGTTGCTGAAGCTGCGCGCTTAAGTGATATGAATCAATTAACCTTGCTAGAAGAACCTCAAGCAGCTTTTTATAGTTGGTTAGATCAAATGGGCGATAGTTGGCGTGATCAAGTTAGTATTGGTGATGTTATTTTGGTTGTCGATGTTGGGGGCGGAACAACGGACTTTACTTTAATTTCAGTTGAGGAAAATGAAGGAGATTTAAGTTTAAAGCGAGTTGCTGTTGGTGAGCATATCCTTGTTGGTGGTGATAATATGGATTGGTTATTAGCACATTTAGTAAATTCTAAATTTACCGAAAAAAATAAAAAACTTGAATCTTGGCAAATACAATCGCTAACGCATAGTTGCCGGGCTGCAAAAGAAAGTTTGTTATCAGATTCATCTTTAGATGAAGTTTCAGTTGTCATTCCTGGGCGTTCATCAAAACTAATTGGACGATCAATTAAAGAAAAAATCACACAAAGTGATGTGGCTAAGACAATACTGGATGGTTTTTTTCCAAATGTTGATATTCATGATAAACCCAAAACACGCCAACGTGGTGGTGTTAGTCGTATTAATTTAAATTACGCACAAGATGCAGGTATTACGCGTCATTTAGCAGCTTTCTTAACTAAGCAGAAAGCAGCAGTATCTGATAATGAGCAAGAGGATTTTATTAAGCCAAATAAAGTATTATTTAATGGCGGCGTATTTAAATCTTCTATGTTAAGGCAGCGTATTTTAAGTGTGTTAAATCGTTGGTTAATGCAAGTTAATCATAAACCAGCAGTTGAACTATCTGGTGCAGAATATGACTTAGGCGTTGCGCGAGGTGCGTGTGTTTTTGGTCAAGTTCAAGATGGTAATGCTATTCGTATTCGTGGTGGTAGTGCACAATCTTATTATATTGGCTTAGAGTCTCCCATGCCAACAATTCCAGGGTTTGAGCCGCCAATTGAAGCTTTATGTATTGCACCTTTTGGAATGGAGACAGGTTCAAATGTGACTGTTTCAGAGCAAAACTTTGGCTTAGTTGTTGGTGAAACTGTTAATTTCAGATTTTTTGGCTCTAACGTTAGGCGAGAAGATCAAGTTGGTACAATTTTGACAAATTTTTCAGATGAAGAGTTAGAAGAGTTGCATCAGCTAGAGATTAACTTAGAGTCAGAAAAATATAACAAAGGTGATGTTGTACCTGTTTACCTATCTGCATCGCAAACAGAGGTTGGAACTTTAGTTCTAAATGCAAATGCACAAAATTCTAGTGACAGTTGGAAAATAGAATTTAATATGCGTCATGACTAAAGATTTAGTACCGCATAGCAAAGTAGACTAATTGAAAAAAATATAAAACCAATGATAAGGCCATTTAATAAATTACTTCTTAGTTGATGTTTTGATTTTAAATGATTTTTTGATTTAACTAATAACACGAAGCAAAGAATAGAAATAACTAAGGCGATAAGAATACTGATTAAAATTTTCATGATTAGCTTTACATGTGGAGTTAAATGAAGTTAAAGTATTCTATTAAAAGCGGTCGGAGCAATCAACATCCGTGTTGATTTAAGTTCATATTCCTTGAAGAACTCTGCTCCTTCCTAGGGGGTTGCCTGTTAAACTAAGTACAGTATGCCTAAAATAAGGCCAGGGTGAAAGAGTATATCTCTTTTTAGTGCTTGAGATATTCGCCATTCATGCATTGGTTGATTTCGCACAAGCAATAAATTTTCTAACTAAATTCAAATCCTTAATGCCAGGTATCTTTTCTATGCCACTTGAGACATCAACCGCATCTGGGTTGATTTTTTCAATGGCAGTTGTAATGTTTTTGGTATTTAAGCCACCAGCAAGGATAATTGGTTTATTTCTTTTATCTGGAATAAGCGACCAGTCAAAGCGATTGCCTGTACCACCGTATTCACTACCTTCTCTATGATCAAGTAATAAGGCTTGTGCATTAGGGAAGTAATTACAAGCATCACTAAAGTCTTGTTGTTCTTTTAAGTGAATTGCTTTAATAAAGGGGCGTTTAAATGACAGACAGAAATCATTTGTTTCATTACCATGAAACTGTGATAAGTTTAAAGGTACTTGATCTAGCACTTGATTAACTTCATCTTTACTCTGGTTCACAAACAAACCAACACTTTGAATAAAGGGGGGTAAATTTTGGATGATTTTTTTCGCATCTAAGGGCTCAATAAAGCGTTTACTTTTTTTATAAAAAATAAAGCCTAAAGCATCAGCACCACACTTAGCAGCAAATAAAGCATCATCTAAATTGGTGATGCCACAAATTTTTACGCGAACCATAAGTATTTTAAGTATCCGTTCTATTTATCGCACGTTTATTTTAGTTTGCCATAAATTACTTTAAAAGTATTATTTAAGTTCAAAAGCATCCATTATTCTTTTTTTCTTCTTTATTCGGTTATCAGGATCAGATGCTTTAGAAAATGGCTTTTCCGGATCTTTGGGAGTTTCTTTTTTATCGACTGTGGGATAAGTATTAATATCATTAGGTAATACTCTAATTGCACTTTTTCTTTCTTTTTTCTCTTTTTTCTTTTCTTTTTTGCTTGTTCTACTATTTTCAGGATCTAGAAAGACTATATTTTCGTCGCCAGGATTAGGTGTATTGTCTTCTAATTCAAGACCATCTGCTTGAAAAGCTATAGATTTACATATGTAGTCAATGACACTTTTTTTGATTTCAGGTTTTTCAAATGATTCAAGTTGACTGAAACTTGGCATAGATAGACTATTTATTTGTTTGTTTTGCTCACTATTTTTTATTTCCTGATGGGGCATTGCTTCTTCAATGCGTTTTCTAATCTCTTTTTCTAAGTTTGGTATTTTAGATATTTCCCCGTATGAGTAATCTCTGTCTTGCTGAATAAACTGCTCTGTTAAAATCAGCGTTTTATTAATAATTAAATCAAGCTTATTAAACTCATCTTTATATTGATCTAACTCTGGACCATTAAATAATAATGGTACGAGTTCTGCTAGAGTCTCTTTCATCGCGTTTATGGCCATATTAAATCGTTGAACTCTGTGCGCCATATATGGCAATATGTTATTATTAATTGCGTCTTTTTCTTTTTGAGAGGGATTTGTTCGTTCTATGTACCTTGTTTTTACAAGATAATCAATGGGCTTTTTAAAGCATAGGCTTAAGTATGAATATAAAAGTACGTCTTTAAATATACTATCATTAAAAACAGCACGATAAATGTTTCGGATGGCATTATATGCACTTGAAAAAGTTTTTTTATGATCAATTAACCCATCTTCCTTATATTGGACATGAATATTTTTAGTGGGTATTTTAACGAATGCTTCTTGGCTAAAAGTATCGAATAGTTTGATTAACATATCGTATAGAGGAGTATAATCATACCAGTCGAACATGTTTGAGGGTTTAAGTATTTCCTCTTTATTTTTTTGAAATTTTTCGGATAGTTGATAGAATTGTGCTTTAAGTGAATTTTCTGGAAACTTAATATTAGACTCGAGTCTTTGCTGTTGCTTGATTAAGTCATTTTTTTTAAATGGATCCATGGGGAAAAGGTCGGTTAATTTGGCAAAAAAATGATTCAAAAGTTTTTGAGCTTTTTGGGCTGTTTTGTCAGATATTTCTTTTTTAGTCTTTTCTAGCATACTAATTCGATGTTGTATGCTCTGTGAATTAACGTCTTCTCCAGAAGTGATTTTTATTTGTTGGATAATGTCATAATGTGCTTTTTTAGCACTGTAGTCTGGTTTTACTTTTTGTTCTTCTTTTTTATCTTTTCCCTTATCATCTTCGACTTTTTTTTCATCTAATTCAGGCATGATTTTTACCTCCTTATAATTACTTGATAATCCATATCATAGATATAATTTAATTAAGATATTCTTTATCTTTTTCCAATGATCATAAATTATTGTATGGGCTTACTGTATTTCATGTCTAATGCTGTTTTATTACAGAATTTATGACGAATTTAGATTAGAATAAAAGGGATAAAAACAATGGTTTTGGTGTAAATGGTTACAATTAAAAGGCGGGTTATTCAATATTTTATATTTTTTCTTATGCTTTCGTTTGTGAGTCAGGCAAGTGCAACGTATCAATTAATTACTACACCAAAAGAGCGTCAGTTAGGTGACGAAATTTTACGTCAAATCAGCTATCAAACACCCATTTTAGATGATTTATTATGGCAAAGTTATCTTAATAGGTTAGGTAATTATTTGGTAGGTTTTTCATCAGATCCAACTTCAAGTATTCGTTTTTTTGTTGCAAAGTCAGATCAGATTAATGCCTTTGCATTACCTGGCGGCATTATTGTTATTAATAGTGCTTTAATTTTAAATACAGAAAACGAAGCGCAATTAGCGGCAGTCTTATCACATGAAATAGCTCATGTGATACAGCAGCACTTTATGCGAATTTATCAAGCGTACTATCAGCAATTAACAATTAATGCAGCAGCGATTATTGCATCAATTTTAGTGGGTGGGCTAATTTCACCAGAACTTGCTCAAGCAGGTGTTTTTGGCTCCGTTGCAGCGACACAGCAAAATCTTATTAGTTATACCAGAGCACATGAATATGAAGCAGATCGTATTGGTCGTCAGATTTTAATTAAGGCAGGTTACCCACAATCAGCAATGCGTGATTTTCTAGGACAGTTACCTCGTGTTAGTTACCATAAAGCACTTGAACCACTATTGACTCACCCAGTAACAGAAAAGCGTCAAGCTGAGACGATTAGCCTAAACCCAGTTAAAGGTAAAGATAATATTATTGAAACACAAAAAAATTATGATTTATTAAAAATAAATCTTCAAGTGATGGTTTCTGATAAGCGTAAAGAAATAAAAGGTATCCGATCACAAATTATGAAAGATAATTATAAGTTTGGCTTAACTGAGTTAAAGCAAAAAAGTAGCTTAAAGGCGATTAAGTATTTATCACTGGCATGGGAAGAATCAGATGAAAACCTTTTCATTGGTTTAGCCTATATTGAAGCACTAATTGACCAAGAAAGATTAGATCAAGCAAAGGTAATTATTGATATATTATCTGATAAAAACCCATCGTCAATGGCACTAAAGTATAAATCAATTGAGTATTTGATTGCATCAAATCAGTTAGAAAAAGCACGCTGGCAGTTATATGATATGATTAATAATGTGCCTTCTTACTATAAAACTTATCAGCAGTTAGCACTTGTTTATAAGTTATTAGGAGATGTTGGGCTCATGCATTTTTATTTAGCAGAATACTACTACTATCAAGGCCAGCTTGGTTATGCTGTTGCCCAACTAAAACTTGCGAAAGAAAAATTAAATACAGATTCACGCTATTATAAAGAAGCCCAAGTAAAAGAAGAAAAATGGCAGGCTTATCTTTTAGAAGGATCTTAGGTATTCTTATTATCTTTTCATTAATTGCATTCGCTATTTAATCAGGTTAGACTCTTTTCTGAACGTTAAAGGGATTTTGGGAGAGTTTCATGGTAACACTTTTATCCGTTGAGGCATTAACAGAGCTTGTAAAACGACATAGTTTAAATGCGTTTTTTCTCGATTTAATCGATTATTTAAAAGCAGATTTTGCGCGTTGGCATGACTTTGATAAAATGCCAAGGCCTGCATTTCACGTGCCAGGTGGGGTAATTGAACTAATGCCCATTAGTGATCAAGAATATTTTAGTTTTAAATATGTTAATGGCCATCCTAATAATCCCTTATCAAATAAACAGACAGTAATTGCAACTGGACAATTATCTAAAGTTAAAGATGGTTACCCAGTTTTAATGACAGAAATGACATTATTAACAGCATTAAGGACAGCCGCAACTGCTGCTATTGCATCTGATTTATTAGCTAGAAAAGACTCAACGGTATTAACACTAATAGGAACAGGTGCTCAGAGTGACTTTCAGGTTTTGGCTCATCGTTTAATTAGAGATATACAAACAGTTCGTTATTATGATACAGATGAAAAAGCAATGGATCGCTTTGAGCGCAATATGGCATCTTACGGTTTTGAGTTGATTCGTTGTAAAGATCATGAAGATGCCGTTAAAGGCGCCGATATTATAACGGTATGCACGGCATGTAAAAAGCATGTTGATGTCATTAAGGATCAATGGATTAAACCTGGTATGCATATAAATGGCTTAGGAGGTGACTGTCCTGGTAAGACAGAATTAGAACTAAGTATCTTAGAGCGGACAAAGACTGTGGTAGAATATTTTGATCAATCATTTATTGAAGGTGAGATTCAGCGTTATTCATTAGATGAAGCGAAAGTGCATGTGTATGCAGAATTATGGGAAATTATCACAAACCAAAAAGAAGGGCGCATATCAGATGATGAAATTACACTATTTGATTCAGTCGGTATTGCATTAGAGGATTTTTCTGCATTAAGATTAACTTATCAATTATCACAAGACTATCAAATTGGTGAAATCATTAATATGGTGCCGCCATTAGAGGATCCAAAAGATCTATTTTCAGTCTTTAAAAATGCAAATATTTCTGCAAACATACCAAAAAAAGTCACAATTATTTAAATAATTTTGCTCTTTTTTGTTCAAAACATAGCAAATTTCTTTTTTTTTCGATAAAATACTTCTGCTTTAATACTATAGAGTAGCCTTTTTATACCGGTGAAAAGGGGTTATTTAAGTTAAATCAGACATCGGCGAAAACTAGGAAAACATATATGAGTGAATCATTTAAGTCGCTATTTGAAGCGTCTTTAAAAGAAACTGAAATGCGTGTTGGTCATACTATGACTGGTACGATTGTTGCAATTGATAAAGAGTTTGTTTGGGTTGATGCAGGCCTGAAATCTGAATCTGTTGTGCCAATTGAGCAATTTAAAAACAGAGATAATGAAGTAGAAGTTAAAGTTGGTGATGAAGTTGAAGTCGTATTAGATGCGATTGATAACACATGGGGAGCAACTAAGCTTTCACGTGAAAAAGCGAAGCGCCAGCAAGTATGGAGAGAACTTGAGAAATCTTGTGAAGACGAAGAAATCGTTCAGGGCCGTATTGTTAACCATGTTCGTGGTGGTTACACAGTTGAAGTAAATGGCCTTAAAGCGTTCTTACCTGGTTCATTGATTGATGTTCGTCCACTTCGTGACATTAGTCACTTAGAAGATAAAGATATTGATATTCGCATTATTAAATTAGATGCGAAGCGTAATAATATTGTTGTTTCTCGTCGTGCAGTGATTGAATCTGAAACTCAAGAAGAAAGAGATGAGCTACTAGCACGTCTACAAGAAGGTACAGTGACTAAAGGTATTGTTAAAAACATTACTGACTTTGGTGCCTTTATTGATCTTGGTGGTATCGATGGCTTATTACATATTACTGATATGTCATGGTCACGTATTAAGCACCCAAGTGATATGTTAGCAATTGGTGATGAAATTGATGTTAAAGTTATCAAGTTTGACCAAGAGAAAAACCGTATTTCACTAGGTATTAAGCAACTAGGCGAAGACCCTTGGCAGCAAGTTGTTGATAGTTTACCAGTTGGTAAAGTTATTTCAGGTACTGTCACAAATATTGCTGATTATGGTTGCTTTATCAAACTAGGTGAAGGTATCGAAGGTTTGGTTCATACTTCTGAAATGGATTGGACTAACAAAAATGCAAATCCTCATAAACTAGTTACTTTAGGCCAAGAAGTTGAAGTGATGGTTCTAGAAGTTGATGCCAGCCGCCATCGTATTTCACTTGGTATTAAGCAATGCCAAGAAAATCCTTGGAAATCTTATGCAGATAAGTGTAATGCAGGTGATCATGTTAAAGGTAGCATTCGCTCAATTACTGACTTTGGTATCTTTGTTGGCCTTGAAGGCGGTATTGATGGCCTTGTACATATCTCTGATATTTCTTGGAATAAGTCAGGTGAAGAAGCAATCAAATCATATCAAAAAGGTGATGAGATAGAAGTTGTTCTATTATCTGTTGATGTTGAGCGTGAGCGTATTGCACTAGGTGTTAAGCAATTAGAATCAGATCCTTTTGATCAATTTTCATCAGAGCATGAAAAAGGTTCAATTGTTAAAGGTAGTGTAACAAGTGTTCAGCAAAATGGTGCTGTTGTTGACTTAGGTCAGGAAATTGAAGGCTTTATCCGTGTTGCTGATTTATCACGTGAGCATGTTGAAGATGCGCGTCATGTCTTAAAAACAGGTGATGAAGTTGAAGCTAAAATTGTTGGTCTTGATCCTAAGCGCCGTAGCATTAGCTTATCAATTAGAGCATTATCTGATGATCAAGATAAGAAAGCTCGTGCTAACTACAAGCAACAACAAGAGCAAATGTCTCCAACAACCATTGGTGACTTAATTAAAGAAAAACTAAAAGGTGAATAATCTTATCTTTTAGTTTCTTTATATTATTTAAACTTTAGAAAAGCGATCTTATGGGATAACCTATAACGATCGCTTTTTTGTTTTTAAGGAAGAATGCCATGAAAAATAGTCTATTACTTATCGGGTTTATTTTTGTTATCTTAAGCTTAGGCTTTATGAGTGGTTATGTAACATCAGCTGAAATTAATAGTTGGTATGCAAGTTTAAACCATCCAGTTATTTCACCACCTAACTGGGTGTTTGCACCTGCATGGACAGTTATTTATTTATTGATTGCAATTGCAGGGTGGCTTGTTTTTAGACTTGAGAAACTAAAAGGTAAAGTACTTACCATTTTCATCTTGCAGATGATTTTAAATTATTTATGGACGTTTATTTTCTTTGGGTTACATCAGGTAGGTTTTGCATTAATTGAGATGAGTGCTTTGTGGTGTTTAATTCTATGGAATATTAAATTATTTTATCAACAAAGTAAGCTTGCTTCTTATCTTATGTATCCCTATATAGTATGGGTTAGCTATGCCTTGGTTTTGAATTTTTCTTATTGGTTAATTAACTAAACTTGGTATATAAGTGAAAAATGGCAAAAGATCTATATTTAATTCTTCATAGGGAAAATGTTAGATATTATTTATATTTAGGCCATATTAATAGATGAACCAATACTAAAGAAAATATACCAATAAAAATACCAGATAAACGCATCATGGCTGGAACAATACTTGTCGTTACAATGTCATTTTGAATAAGAGTTATAATAAATGCTACATTAGCTTGGATTCCAAGATAAGAATATTTTTTACTTGTTAAGGTTATATATGAAAAGATACTAGATCCGATAAATAACACAATTAAAAGAAATATGATATTAAGCTGAAGCTTATATAAACACAGAAGCCCAGTTGCGCCTCCTAAAAAACAACCTAAAAATCTATTTTTTGCGTTATGTAAAACCGTAGAAATATTATGTTCTTCACTTTTGGGCTGTGCTACGGCTAAGGCACTAATAATACCTTGTAGGCCTCCAGGAGATGCAGTAAACATCCAAATGAATAGTGCTAATATAACGCCTAAGCCATTTTTAATAGACTCTTTCATAATGGATAGATTCTTTTCAGATCTGAAAATCTTTTGACTATTTGATATTGAAAGTTTTTCTTGTGATGGTGATATTTTATCACTTTCAATGGTTTGCCTAGCACTTTTACTAAACATAATTAATATCACAATACTTGCAACTATAACACCAGTACAAACTTCGGTAGATCGCCAAAAAGCAATATAATAAATATTATCAATATCATTAATAATACTAGCACTAACCATAAAATAAGTGGCTGCACCTAATATTAATGCATACTTATAATTTGTATAGTAAGTTAAATACTGACTAATTGTATAAATAAAAAAAGACCAAATAATAAATGCATAAAAATCATTAACAGTAATGCTTGCTATAAATAAACCTAATGCAGCTCCTGCTATGGTCCCAATAATTCGTAATAACCCTTTATTAAGGGTAATCGTTACACCAGGCGCACAGATTGCAACCACACTAATTGCAGACCAGTATGGTGCATCTAAATGAAGTAATAATACAATATAGACGGCTAAAGATGCAGATAGGCCAGTTGCTATACTATATAATTTTTTTTCATGTTTAATATATGTATTACTTGATATCATTTTGTAGTATCTATCTGTTGTTTATCTAAAATTTCAACTGTAGCATTACCACCGACTCTTAATGCCGTAGAACTATCAAGACTTGTTAACTTAACCCAAACTGGAAATCTCTGGGCTAAACGTATCCAATATTCAGTTGCTTGAATATAAGGTAAAGTTGATGTTGCTTCATATGGTGAGCTTTCGCGTCGATTAATTCCCCAACCAATGCGATCAACATACCCATAAAATTTTTGATTTGGATACATATCGATTGTAACTTCAGCTTTATCCCCTATATGAATATGTCTAAGTACAGTTTCTCTAAACCTACCAACAATCCACCAAGTATTTGTTTCAATGATACCAAATAAAGGTATAGCATCATTGATATAACTACCGGGTTGGGCTAATAAATTAACAACATAGCCATCGCTTGGTGATATGATTATGGTATGATCTAAATTATATTTTGCGAGATCATAATCAGCCTGAGCCTTATTTAATTCATTTTGGTTGGCTTTAGACTTTATAATTTCAAGATTATTCGTAGCTGAAACTACGGCTTGAATAGTTTTTTCCAATGTGGTTTTAGCATTTATATAATCAACTTCTGGAGTAGCTTTATTTTGATATAACTTAGATATTCTTTTAAAGTGGTCATTAGCTTCACTTTGATCAAGAGTCGCTTGTTTTAATTTAGCATTAGCTTCTTCAATCTGATGTTGAACCATTTGATATGATATTTTAACTTCATCATAATTAGCCTTTGCTTTGTTATAAGCATACTGAAATGGTTTAGGATCGATAGACAATATTTTATCGCCTTTTTTCACATAACCATAATCTTTAACATATATTTGTTCAATTTGACCAGAGACTTCACTACTAACATTAATTGTATTTGCCCATGTGAATGCATAGTTAGTAGATGTGTTATAATAAAAATACCAATGATAAAAAATATATAAAACTATTATAGTAATGATAATTAAAATTCGATGAATATATTTATTTTTAACTATTTTTTGTAGATCCCTCTTCATCAATAAAACGCTCATTTGTCATAAAACTATTATAATACAGGTAAAATATTATAAGTTAAACCACTAGCTAATCAACTAACCAAGTAACGCCAAGACCTGCAAAAATTAGCCAAACAAATAAGACTAAAGCAAGTAAGGCAGGTTTAATGCCTGCTTGTTTAAATTTAGAAATATGAGTTTCTAAGCCAAGCGCTGTCATTGCAACGGTAAGAAGGAATGTATCAAGTATATTAATATGATTAACAATACTATGATTGATAACATTTAGGGAGTTTATGCCACACACCACAATAAAACCAACAGCAAACCATGGAATAATACCTAAATAGCTTTTTAAAGGCACTGCTTGAGTATTAGAGTCGAGTTGTTTGGCGCTTGCTTTTGCAATAAAAAAGCCAACAATGATAAGTAGTGGTGCAAGCATCATCACACGAGTCATCTTAACAATGACAGCACTATTAGCAGCAGCAGGATCAATGGCACTAGCTGCACCAACAACTTGAGCAACTTCATGAATAGTTGCCCCGCTATAAATACCATAGCCAGCACTTGATAATGGAATAAAGCCAAGCTTATACATTAAAGGATATAGAAACATGGCAATCGTACCAAATAAAACAACAGTTCCTACAGCAATTGCATTTTTATAGCTTTCAGATTTTAATACAGATTCTGTTGCCATCACAGCAGCAGCACCACAAACAGCACTACCTGAGGCAATTAAGATTGAACTATCACGATCAAGTTTAAAAACTTTTTGACCTAAGATAATGCCAAGGATAAATGTTGAAGCAAGCATAATAAGAGAGATAATAAAACCATCTAAACCAACAGCTGCAATTTGCTGGAAAGTTAGACGAAAGCCATAAAGAATAATTGCGATTCTTAGAATTCTTTTAGCAGAGAAAATAATGCCGGGATTGATGCTAACAGGTAACTTTTGTTTGACGGTATTAGTAATTAGCATGCCAAGGATGATACCAATTACAAGTGGGCTAATACCAAGGCTTTTAATTTGATTGATATCAGCAATACCAATACTAACTAGAGCAATAGCTGAAGTTAGTATAATGCCAGGCAGTAATTTTTTAAGCAGATTAAGTATATGGTTAGATAGCTTTTCTTCATTATATTTTAGATTTAATGACATTTTAATTAGCCTTTTATTTTTATTTTGGAATGATTGTACAAAATTTAAATATATTTGTATAATTTATTTATATAATAATAATTATTTAAAAAACAAATGATAAGTTTAAAGCAATTGCAACTCTTTTTAGCACTAACAAAGCATGAAAATTTAACCCTAGCAGCTGAAAAATGTTTTTTATCTCAACCAGCAGCATCATTAGCACTTAAAGAGTTAGAAAATCGCCTCAATGTTCAACTATTTGATCGAGTTGGTAGAAAGCTTATACTAAATGCTAATGGCAAAGCAATTCAAACAACAGCAGAGATGGTTGTTGGCGGTGCTAATGAATTACAAGAAATATTTAAAGATAAAATAAAAGCAAAAGGTATTTTAAAGTTAGGTGCTTCAATGACAGTGGGTAATTATTTTTTACCCAAACAGCTAATTGAGTTTAAAAAAAGATATGCAAATATTAATCCAAATTTAACGATTATTAATAGTCAGAAAATAGTTGATAAACTTATCAACTATGAGATTGATTTTGGATTTGTTGAAGATGAAGTAGAGCATGAAATAATAACAAAAATACCAATTAAAAAAGATCAGTTAGTCATTATTTGTCGTAAAAACCATCCTTTGGAAAATAGCCAACAGGTAACATGTAATAATCTTAAAAAATATCCATGGGTATTAAGAGAGAAAGGATCAGGTACGCGCAATATATTTGAAAAGCAATTAACTAAAAATAAAATAGATATAGATTGTATGTTAGAACTGGGTAGCAATGAAGCCATTATTGAAAGTATTGCTCATAGTGATGCATTAGGCTCTATTTCTTATAGCCTAATAGAGCCTTTTAGTTCTGTTATTTCAGTTATACCTCAAAAGCTATTTGATTTAGATCGTTATTTTTATTTACTAGTTAATCAAGATAAGTATCAATCAGAGGTGATGAAGGCATTTTTATCCTTTATGGAGCATCAGGTCTAATACTTTAAATATCGGCCAAATTACCTTCTTCTGATAACCACTGGCGGCGATCAGCAATGCGTTTTTTTGACAGTAGTTTATCAAAAATTTCAAGATCACTTTCAATTTCATCTGAAAGCTGTAGCTGTAGTAGGCGTCTAGTATCAGGAGACATGGTGGACTCTTTTAACTGAATCGGGTTCATCTCGCCTAAACCTTTAAAGCGAACGACGCTGATTTTTTTATTTTTCTTACTTTCTTTTGCCTTTTTAATAATTAAATCACGTTCTGTTTCGTCCAAAGCATATTCAACCTCTTTACCAATATCAATACGATAAAGTGGTGGCATAGCAACAAAGACATGGCCTTTTTCAACTAAGGGTTTAAAGTGTTTAAGAAATAATGCACATAGAAGTGTTGCGATATGTAGTCCATCAGAATCAGCATCAGCTAAGATACAAATCTTACCATAGCGTAAGCCACTTAAATCACTACTTGCAGGGTCAACACCAATGGCTACTGCAATATCATGAATTTCTTGTGAGGCTAAAACTTCAGATGAGTCAACTTCCCAAGAGTTAAGAATTTTCCCTCTTAATGGCATGACAGCTTGATATTCTTTATCGCGTGCTTGTTTCGCTGAACCACCAGCAGAATCACCCTCAACTAAGAATAATTCAGTAATTGCTAATTCATTGCTAATACAATCAGTTAGCTTTCCAGGTAACTGTGGACCAGCAATGGTTTTTTTACGGGTAACTTTTTTTGAGGCTTTTAAACGTTGTTGTGCTCTATGAATGATTAATTCTGCAATTTTTTCTGCTTCTGAGATATGGCGATTTAGCCAAAGGCTTGTTGCATCTTTTACTTTTGCGAGAATAAAGGGAGAACATTGACGAGAAGATAGTCTTTCTTTTGTTTGACCTGAAAACTGTGGTTCTTCTATTTTTGCTGATAAAACAAAGTTTAGATTATAAAAAACATCATCTTGTGTAAGCTTCACATGTCGAGGTAAAAGATTTCTAAGGGTTACAAATTCTTTAACAGCTTCAAGTAAGCCTGAGCGTAATGCATTGACATGTGTACCGCCTTGTGGCGTTGGAATAAGGTTGACATAGCTTTCAGTGACAAGTTCATTAGTTGACTCTTCTGACCAACTTAATGCCCAGTGAATGGCTTGCGTTTGTTCTTCAAAATTTCCTTCTAAAGGTATTGATGGAATAAGCTCTTGTTCAGCCGTTTTTTTTGACAAATAGTCAGATAAGCCATCATGATAACACCAAGTTATTTTTTCATTGCTTTGTAAATTTTCGAAAGTAACTTCTAACCCAGGACAAAGAACGGCTTTTGCTTCAAATAGTGATTTTAGTTTTTTGAGTGCATAGTTGGGGGTGTCAAAATAGTAGCCATTAGGCCAAAATTTAATTGAAGTGCCACTATTTTTTGCACCAACTTGCCCTAGTTCAGTTAGTTCAGATAAGACTTCACCATTAGAAAATGTCATATGATAGCGTTTGCTATTTCGTTTGACCTCAACCTCTAATTTCTCAGATAGAGCATTCACAACAGAGACACCGACGCCATGTAAACCGCCTGAGTATTGATAGTTATTTTTTGAAAATTTACCACCAGCATGTAGGCGAGTCATAATTAACTCAACACCAGAAATACCTTCTTCAGGATGAATATCAACAGGCATGCCGCGCCCATTATCAATAATTTCGATACTATTATCAGGATATAGGCGAATGGTAATTTTTTTACAAAATCCAGCTAATGCTTCATCAACACTATTATCTAATACTTCTTGAACTAAGTGATTAGGGTTATTGGTATCCGTATACATACCAGGCCTACGCTTAACAGGGTCTAATCCTGATAAGACTTCAATGCTTTCAGAGGTGTAATGATTTGACTGGTCGGTCATGCTTTTAATCCATCATTATCAAACAAGGGTTGTTATTATCTAAGTTTAGCTAAATAATAACCTTATATCTGGCCAACTAAAATAAAATGGTGCCATATAAAATGAATATTCGTCATTTAGAGTATATCATAGCCGTCTCTGAGCATAAAAGCTTTATTAAAGCAGCAGAAGCTTGCTATGTTAGTCAGCCAGCATTAAGCATGCAGATTAAAAAACTTGAGGATCAGTTAGGCATTATTATTTTTGAGCGACAACATAAACAAGTACTAGTGACAGATGCAGGAAAAATTATTTTAGAAAAATCAAAAGAAATAATTCAATCGGTTAATGATTTGACTTTGCTTGCCAAAAGCCTAAATGAACCATTATCTGGTATTTTAAAAATGGGGTTATTTCCAACAATCAGTCAGTATATTTTGCCAGACTTATTATCCTTGATGCAAAAAAAATTGCCAAACCTGAAGTTGCACCCGATTGAAGAAAAAACACCACAGATTGAAGCTATGCTACAAAGCGGTCAAATAGACTGTGCGATTTTAGCAGCACCTATCGATACGAAGCTATTTCATTTTGTTTCTTTGTTTAAAGATGCTTTATATGTTGCATTACCTAAAGGACATCGATTAGCAAAAGAAAAAAGAATTAGTATTGATCAACTAGTTAAAGAGCCTTTATTATTGTTAGAAGATGGTCATTGCCTAAGAACACAAACATTAGCTTTTTGTGCCCAGAGTGATTACCCTTTGAATTTAGAAAGATCTGCAACCTCTTTAGAGTCTTTAAGGCATATGGTAATTGCATCTTTAGGTATTACGGTAATCCCAGAAATTGCGATTCGTTTTGCTCCCTATCAAAGTAAAGATATTATTTATGTGCCTTTTGAAAAGCCTGAACCTTATCGAGAAATTGGTTTAGTTTTTCGAAAGTCATACTCAAATCAGCAATTAGAAGAGACATTGACACAGCTATTGATAGAGCATTTTAAATGATTATATTAATTTCTAGCTTTGGCTTTAAGGCCAAACAAAGGAATTTCCCTTCTCAATGTTATGAATTATCGGTATACTTGGAAGCTAATTCTTTAAGTAGCTTTGATAATTAAGAAAATATAATGAGTAATATAGTAACATTTATAACGGAAAACTTAGCAATTAGTGCACTCTTTGCTGCTCTAATCATTGCTTATGTTGTTTTTGAGTATATACAATTTAAGTCAAAGTCAGGTAGTGTTAGTGTTTCAGAAGCCGTACGTCTTTTAAATAAAGAAAAAGCGATCTTTTTAGATGTAAGAGGAGATAAGCTTTATCAAAACGGTCACATTGTTGATGCCGTTTCCACTTCAATAGAAAACTTAAAATCAAGCACGAAGTTTTTGCAGAAGTATAAATCAAGACCTGTAATTGTCTATTGTGAGCGAGGCATTAGTGCTAAAGCAGCACTAAACATTTTAAAGGAATCAGGATTTAATGCGTATAACCTGCAAGGCGGGATTAAAGCTTGGAGAGAAGAAAAACTACCATTGCATAGTGCAGTGAAAAGGTAAAGAAAATAATGGTTGAGATATATACAAAAATTGGTTGCCCATATTGTGTTAGGGCCTTAATGCTTTTAAAGAAAAAGAAAGTTAAATATAAAGAAATTAAAATTGATACGAATGCATCGCTACGTCAAGAGATGATTGAACGAACATCTGGCTATACTGTGCCACAAATTATTATAAATGGACAAGCAATTGGTGGTTGCGATGATTTATATGCTTTAGAAAATGAGGCTAAATTAGATCCGCTTTTAGCGAAAGAAAATTAATTAATCAAGGAACTAAAAAGATGAACCAACAAACAGAATCACAGCAATCATCACCTAACTTTCAAGTACATAAAATCTATGCTAAAGATATTTCATTTGAGGTGCCAAAAGGTGCGCATGCATTTCGTAATGAATGGAAGCCAGAACTTAATGTGCAACTAAACCATGAGTTTGTTAAGTTAGAAGAAGATAGTCATTATGAAGTTGTTTTAAAAGTCACTTGTAATGTTAAGTGTGGTGAGGAAGTTGCATTTATTGTAGAAGCGCAGCAAGCAGGTATTTTCTCAATTGCTAACTTAGATGAAAAACGCCTAGATCATGCATTAACGTCATTTTGCCCTAATATTCTTTATCCCTATGTCAGAGAAGTGGTATCAGATATGGTAATGAAGGGTGGTTTTCCACAACTATGCTTATCTCCAGTTAATTTTGATGCAATTTATCAACAGGAAGAAGCCAAAAAAGCTTCAGAAGGACAAGTTAACTAAGAACTAAAGCAGTATGCGTAGTACTACGCATACATAAAGAGTAAAATAATTTTTAATTTTAAGCAGTTAAGTTACTTGAAACAAAGTCCCAATTAACAACATTAAAAAATTCTGAAATATATTTAGGGCGTTGATTGCGATAGTCAATATAATAAGCATGTTCCCATACATCAATCGTTAATAGTGCTTTTTTCTGATGCTTCATTGGTAGATCTGCATTTGAAGTATTAAAAATTTCTAATTGACCCTCGTTATTTTCAACAAGCCATGTCCAACCAGCACCAAAATTTGTTGCTGCGGCTTTACTGAATTGTTCTTTAAACTGCTCGAGTGAGCCAAAAGCATCATCGATTTTTTGTGATAATGCTGCTGATGGCTCAGTTTTATTTGGGCTTAAACAGTTCCAGTAGAAGGTATGATTCCAAATTTGAGCAGCATTATTAAATAAGCCACCAGATGACTGCATAATAATCTCTTCTAAGCTTTTAGACTCAAAATCAGTGCCTAAAATTAGGTTGTTTAAATTGGTCACATATGTTTGGTGATGTTTGCCATAATGATATTCTAAAGTTTCTTCTGAAATATAAGGTGCAAGTGCATTTTTTTCATAGGGTAGTTGTGGTAGTTCAAAGCTCATGTTTTATGCTCCTAATTATGTGCGTTTACTTAAGTTTGAGAATTATTGAGTTTTAAGTTATGATACTTGATGAAAGTAATGGTGCAAGTCTTAATTAAGTAAAATTTATCATGCACTTAAATCATAAAGTTAAAAATTAAGGATCTAAACGATGCTAGATCAAAAAGAAAAGACCGTAGAGCAAATCAAACAACAAATTAGTGAAAATAAAATTCTACTTTATATGAAAGGTACACCTAATTTACCACAGTGTGGTTTTTCAGCTAAAGCAGTTCAAGCTGTGATGGCTTGCGGTGAAAAGTTTGGTTTTGTCAATATTTTAGAGCATCCAGATATTCGTCAAATTTTACCACAAATGATGGATTGGCCAACTTTTCCACAGCTTTATGTTAATGGTGAGTTAGTTGGAGGTTGCGACATTATCTGTGAAATGTTTGATTCAGGTGAGCTTCAAGCGCTAATTCAAGCTGCGTGAGTTTATACCTATGACACTAATTAAAACAGAAGATCTAATTGAAAGTATCAATAATGCTTGTCAATATATTTCATATTATCACCCAATAGATTTTATCGACTCGTTACATAATGCCTATAAAATAGAAAAAAATCCTGCTGCTAAAGAAGCCATGGCACAGATATTAATTAATTCTAAAATGGCCGCAGAAGGTAAAAGACCAATTTGCCAAGATACAGGTATGATTTGTGTTTTTGTCAAAGTTGGTTTGGATGTTAAATTTGACCGAACAGATTTAAGTATCACAGATTTGGTTAATGAGGGCGTAAGGCGTGCTTATACAAATAAAGATAATCCATTACGCGCTTCGATGTTAACGAACCCAGCATCTAAAAGAACGAATACAAAAGATAATACCCCTGCGATTGTGCATGTTGATCTTATTCCAGGTAATACTATTGATATTAAAGTTGCTGCAAAAGGCGGAGGTTCAGAGTTTAAGTCAAAGTTTAGTGTATTAAACCCAAGTGATAGTATCATTGACTGGGTTTTAGAAATGGTACCTAAAATGGGTGCGGGTTGGTGTCCACCGGGTATGTTAGGTATTGGTATTGGTGGTACAGCTGAACAAGCAATGCTGCTGGCTAAAGAGTCGTTATATGACTCAATTGATATGCCAGAGTTATTACAACGAGGCCCAAGTAATGATATAGAAAAGCTACGTATTGATCTTTATCATAAAGTGAATGATTTAGGTATTGGTGCGCAAGGCTTAGGTGGCTTAACAACAGTTCTAGATATCAAAATTAAGGATTATCCAACGCATGCAGCGACCTTACCGATTGCAATGATTCCCAATTGTGCTGCAACTAGACATATTCATTTTACACTAGATGGTAGAGGCCCTGCTAAACTAGAGGCTCCATCATTATCAGATTGGCCTGAAATTGCTTTAGCTGATCAATCACAAAGTAAGCGTATTAATCTTGATGCTATTACTAAAGAAGAAGTTTTATCCTTAAAAGCTGGTGAAACTGTTTTATTAAGCGGTAAGATGTTAACTGGACGTGATGCAGCGCATAAGCGTATTGTTGAAATGGTTAAAAGTGGCCAAGCATTACCGGTTGACTTAAAGGGGCGTTTTATTTATTACGTAGGCCCAGTAGATCCAGTCAGAGATGAAGTAGTCGGTCCTGCAGGTCCAACAACCGCAACAAGGATGGATAAATTTACTGACTTTATGTTAAAAGAAGTTGGTATTATGGGCATGGTTGGTAAAGCAGAAAGAGGTGATCAAGCTGTTGAAGCAATTAAAGCCAATCAAGGTATTTACCTAATGGCAGTTGGTGGTTCAGCCTATCTAATTTCAAAACGTATCAAATCAGCAAAAGTCGTTGCGTTTGAAGATTTGGGTATGGAAGCAATCTATGAATTTGAAGTAGAAGATATGCCTGTGACTGTTGCTGTTGATAGTTTAGGTGCTTCAGTACATAAAGATGGCCCAAAAGAATGGAAGCTTAAGATCGAAAAATTAAAAATAAATCAATAAGTAATACTAGTCTTGATTTGCATTTAAAATCATATAACACTCTTATTAGTAGGAGCGTTATGAATGTTATTAAAATATAATAAAACCTATCAAAATCATTTAAGCTTAGTTGGTTTAACCGTTGTTTTTTTATTCTCATTATTCTACTGTTTTGATTATTTTTTACAGATATCAATCAGTGTTTTTTTAGATGATATTAAGCTTGAATTTAATTTAAATGATTTTCAGTTAGGATTGATGGGATCAATATTTTTTATTGGATATGTTGCCTTTCAAATTCCAGGTGGGTTTCTACTTGACCGTTTTGGTATTAAAACAATTACGCTTATGATGTTAATTTGTTTGATGCTAGGGACTTTAATGATGTATTTAACATCAAACTATCATCTTTTATTAATGGCGCGTTTACTATTAGGATTAGGATCATCCATTGCTTTTCTATGTGCAATCAAAGCTGTGACTTTATGGCTGCCAATGAATTATTTTTCAGTATTTGTTGGTATATTACAAGCACTCGTTGCACTAGGTGCAATTCTAGGTCAAAGCCCAGTTGCTTACTTAAATCAAAGTTATAATTGGCATGAGTTATCAGGTTTGCTTTTTATGATAACTTGCATTTTATTTTTGTTATTTAGCTTAATTTCACAAACAAAAGAGTCTAAAAGAAGTGATGATCAAAAAATAAAAAAAGATTCAATAATTCGATTAATTTGGAAAGTATTAACAGATAGGAAGCTATTAAAATTTGCACTATTAAGCTTTATTAGTTGGTCTCCTGTTGCATCGTTAGCAGGCTTTTGGCTAATTCCTATGTTAAAAGACACAGCTCAGATTAGTAAAATAGATGCAGGTGAATTAATTAGTATCTTTTGGATCGGTTTAGCTATTGGTGCAATTATGATTCCTGTTATTTCAGAATGGATTAAAAAACGAAAACCTGTCATTGTAGTTGCATTTTTCTTACAGCTGATATCAATGGCAATGCTTGTTAGTTTACAAGACTCACTGAGTTTGATATCTATCAGCCTTTTTCTTTTAGGTTTAGTTAGCCCAATCCAAGGATTTATTATTGTGCTTGCTCGAGATCACTATCAAACACGTAACTTTGGCTTAATTAGTGGTATGCTCAATATGTTTGGTGCAATCAGTGGTGGTATTATGCAGCTTGTAATCGGAGGATTATTAACTTTATTTGTGCACCACTTTTATCACCCCTATATCTGGGCATTTCTACCTTATCTTATATTATCTTTATTAGGTCTATATGTTAGTGTTTTTAAATTATCAGAGAGCTATAATAATTAAGTTATAGGGATAGATTTAAATTGATGGAGCAATTTTGTTATATTATGTTATTCGACGCTTATTATATGCAATTCCTATTCTTATTGGGGTGAACCTCATTACTTTTACTTTATTTTTTGTGGTAAATACACCGGATGATATGGCAAGAGTTCATTTAGGACAAAAGTATGTTTCGCAAGAAGCCGTTAATCAATGGAAGGAAATTCATGGATACGATAAGCCATTATTTTTAAATGATGAAAGTAGCGGATTTAGTCAGATTACAAATACAATCTTTTTTCAAAAATCAGTGAAGCTATTTTTATTTGATTTTGGTTACTCTGATGAAGGGCGTAATATTGGTTATGATATTACTCATCGTATTTATCCATCGTTAGCTTTGGCTATTCCTGCCTTTATTTTAGGTATTTTAACTAATATTACCTTTGCATTAATTTTAGCTTTTTTTAGGCGAACTTATCTTGATGTTTGGGGGAGTTTTGTTTGTGTTGCTTTAATGTCAATTTCAGGGCTATTTTATATTATTGCAGGTCAATATTTAATTGGAAAATTATTAAAATTAACGCCAATTTCTGGGTTTCAAGATGGGATTGATGCATGGAAGTTTGTTATTTTGCCAGTAACTATTGGCATTGTTAGTGGTATTGGTTCAGGAACACGTTGGTATCGTGTTATTTTTCTTGAAGAGATGAATAAAGAGTATGTTAAAAGTGCCAAAGCAAAAGGTCTTAAAGAATGGCAAGTAATGCTTATTCATGTATTAAAAAATGGATTAATTCCAATCTTAACAGGCGTGGTTGTGATTATTCCGTCACTTTTTATGGGTTCTTTAGTGATGGAGAGTTTTTTTGGTATTCCAGGTTTGGGGAGTTATACGCTAGATGCAATTACTTCCCAAGACTTTCAAGCGTTAAGGGCGATG
The DNA here is from genome assembly GCA_021713395.1 of Thiotrichales bacterium 19S9-11. Lineage (GTDB taxonomy): Bacteria > Pseudomonadota > Gammaproteobacteria > Francisellales > Francisellaceae > M0027. The sequence goes on from JAKJJT010000001.1 coordinate 338,964, forward strand.
GTATTTTTAGGGAGCATACTATATATCATAGGGCTTATTTTAACTGATATTACTTATGCCTTGGTCGATCCAAGAGTAAGGTTGGGTTAGGTAATGAAGTTTGAGTTTTTGATCACAGATCTTCTTTTATGGTCACTTGTTATATTATCTATTACATTAGGTATTATTTATCGAAAGACACCTTATGCTAGGCAAGTTTTTTCTCATATTAAATCAAGTCGTTTGGGGATTGTTTGTGGGCTTATTTTATTAACTTATTTAATAATTGCATTAACCGATTCTATTCATTTTAGACGAATGATAATAACAGATGATGGGCAAAGCCAATTAAAGCCTTATAGTGAAAGCCTATTAGATGTTTTACTTTCTCCATGGCATAGAGCAAGTGAAAAAACCTATGCAGGTCCTCTTAGTAGCACTTTATATGTTAAGTCATCCATTGTTGACTCTAAAGGCAATGTTAGTCGTTATTATCCAAAGTTAACTCAGCTTAAACCATTGCCTCATATGGCTTATACAAAAAATATAAATATGCTGTTGCTGATATTAAAAGGTTTTTTAAAGGCCGTGATTTTGATGACATCTTTAATATTATTATGGTTTGCTTATTTTAGAATACGTTATAAGCTCAGTTATCGTAAGTTACTTATTTATGTGGCAAAGGGGTATTTTGATACCAAATGGTTAGTATTTTGGTTGGTGAGTTTTATTATTTTAATGCTTATACTGATTAGTTTAGAGCTATTGCCATATTTTCATTTATTTGGCACAGATAAAGTTGGTAATGATGTTTTTTATATGGCATTAAAGAGTATTCGAACAGCAGTAGCTATTGGTACTTTAACAACACTGGTTTTATTGCCGCTAGCAATTTGTTTTGGTTTATTAAGCGGTTATTTTGGTGGCGTTATAGATGATATTATTCAGTATGTTTATACAACACTAAATTCAATCCCTGGAATTTTATTAATTGCGTCATTTTCATTACTTTTAAGTGTCATTATGTCAAAATATGGTGATTACTTTTCTTCAAATATTAAGCGTAGTGACTTTCGCCTATTGGGCTTGTGTTTTATTTTAGGCATTACTAGTTGGAGTGGTTTATGTCGGTTATTAAGAGCTGAGACATTAAAAGTAAAACAATTAGATTATATTATGGCTGCAAAAACGCTGGGAAGCTCTCATTTTAGGATATTAAAACAACATATTTTGCCAAATGTATTTTATTTGATTTTAATTTCAATCGTCCTTGATTTTAGTGGCCTTGTTTTAGCAGAGACAATTCTCTCTTATGTTGGAATAGGTGTTGATCCGACAATGGCATCTTGGGGGAATATGATTAATAGTGCGCGTTTGGAATTAGCCAGAGAACCAATTATTTGGTGGCCACTATTAGCAGCCTTTGTATTGATGTTTATTTTAGTATTAGCAGCTAATTTATTTGCAGATGTTGTCAGAGATGCACTTGATCCTAAATTAAACTAGTAGGTCTTTTAGTTAGAGATATGTATTGTCATGCAGCTTGATTAAATATCACATATTAGTATTAATCAAAAACCAAAATTTTCTTGGAAAACTTTCAAGAAAATTGATCCTCCTTCGAAAAAACGATCATTTTTTCAGACTAAGTATGGTCTTGCAGTCCTCCTCGCTATGAAGGATGAGGAGGACTACAATTCCTTATAGTTATACTCTAGTGAGTATAATTAATTTCAGCATCACGCGGTACTTGATGATTAGTAAAGTAAACGTTTACTTGATCACCAGGGTTTAGGTTGTTAACTGAATGTTGGTAGAGGCCGTTACCTGATGGTGTCATATTATAACCACCGATATTCTGGCCGTTAACATTTATATGCGCAACAGCGAATGGACCTTGATGTTCGTAATAAATAACAGCTGTATTTTGATTTGTTTTTGCAATACTACTGCTTGCGGTTACAGCCGATGAGTTATTGTTTGTATTAGTTGATCCAGAAGAGTTGTTATTACTATCTGTGTTTGAAGTATTACCACCTTGATGTGTATATGACATAGGGTTAGCCCGTGCTTGATGCATGGTGGTAAAATGCGTTTCAACCTGATCATTCGGATTTAATCCTGTTACTGTATGTGAAAGGTTTCCACTGCCATCTGAACTCATACGGTAGCTTCCTTTGTGTTGACCATTGACATAGACATGGACATCTGCCCAATCATCATGCTGATAATTAATTTTAATGCTTTGGTCATCTAAAGGGGTAATACTTGATTGTTGACTGTTTGAACTTTGTTGGTTATTGCCTACATTGACAGTACTATTATTACCACTATCACTAGAAGAGCTAGCATGAGTATAGTTTAAAGGAATAGCAGCGGCTTCTTCTATGGTTGTAAAGTGAGTTTTCACAACATCTCCAGGATTTAATCCTTCGATAACAAAAGTGAATTTCTCACCATCGGATACCATATGATAGCCGCCTTTATCAACGCCATTGACATTAACGTGAACCACAACAAAGTCACCATTACCTGTATAATTATACTCAACTAAGGCTTTGTCATTATCTAGTAATGTTATATTTGCTTGTGATTGTGTTTGATCATTATTACTATTATTTTGTGTATTATCTGTTTGGCTGTTTTCAGTATTATCGGTAGTATTTGATTCAGAGTCATTATTTTGATTATTAGTACTATTATCATTCAGATTAGTATTATTATCAGTTGAGTCATTACTTTCGTTTGAATGTTCACCTTGTGGTAATTGTGTTTTTACTTCGCCTTGGTTTTCACCAGATACTTTTTCTGCATCATTTGGCAGCTCTGCTGGAAAAATAATCTCAATTGATTCACCCATATTTTTATTAACGATAATTCCCTCTGCACCTTTAACCATTGGACGAACCAAAGCTTTATTTAAATATAAGTTAACACGCTTATATTCCATGCCATTTATAAGATTAGTAATATCCATTTCCATTGGTGATTTAACAACATAATTTTGGTTTGATGTTAAAACAACGTGACTACCATCTTTCTTATTTAAGGTAATTGAAAGCATGGGTTGCCCAGCTTGATTATTTGGAATTACAACTCGAATGTGATAATTGTTATTATCTTCTTCAAAGACATTAGGTAGATTATTGACATCTTGATTGACAGCCCCAAGGGTAATAACAGCCGTTGATGGATTTTCACCATTTGGTGTTGGGTCATGTAATGTACCATCTTGTGCTAAAGCATCGTCATAGGCAAATGTATAAATTGGATGATCATTGCCAAATGAGTGTAACGCTTTTGCATAAAGGTCATAATGTTGAGCGGCATTTGTTCCTTTCAAGTAATACTTATCTTTATTGTTAGAGAAGTATTGACGATTGAGTATGGTACCATTAGGGGCAGGTAATAAACCTACAACTGTCGCAGAAGATAGCTCTCTGACTATAACAGCTTTTGGGGTGTTGTTGGCTGCATCAAAGTCTCCAACTGCGCCTGAGAAGAAAGGCCTTGAAGAGGTTTGTTTAGGAATGCTAACGCTCCCAAGTCCTTTATCACAAGTAAAGTTAAAAGGGTAATTTTCTTGATTTGGGTTAGTTGTACCGTGACAATATGTATTTGGTCCAGCGCCAGGTATTTCTGAAATATCAATCGTCAATGTATGGTTGTTGTAGTAACTCCAAATTTCATCGATATAGCTTTGGCCGTTAACACCATATTTATTTGTATCAGTGAAAAAATTTTCATCAAAAGGGTCTGTATCTAAAATGGAATTAATCATTGCTTTACCTGGAGAGATAAAGCGCAATATGGTTTTATCATTATTATCAGAAATAAATGATAAAAATAATTTATTCCATTCAGATGAAGTGTTGGGATTATCATTATTAACAATTTGAATTAGGTCATCAAAAATAACGCCTCGACTATAGCCAAGCCCTGTTGTTTGATAATGGGCTGAACCTGATTGGGTAATACGAATTGGTAAGGAAAAAAAATCAACCGCAGTTGGATTCATCCAAGTCCCTAAATTATTAAATGTATATTCAACCTTATCGTATAATGTATAATAATTGCTGTCTTTTGGCATAAAACCATCAGCATCAACAATTTTATTGGTTTTTTGATCTAACATTAAATCCATTGGGTATTTATAGGAAAAATACATTCTACCTGAAGCACTTTGTGGTAAAAAAACTTCTCTTAAACCTTGGCTGTTTTGCGGTAGACTTGATAAACGTACCGTTGCATCAAATGAATTAAAAAGTGTTGATGAAGTATCACAAGTTGCATAACCATCAGATTTAAAATTCATATAGCAGTTTTCACCCGTTGTTTTGCCTGAGGCATCTAGTTTTTCTGCTTTAATTAATAAAAATGTGTGATCATCATCAATGCCGCTTTCATTTTTTATTAAGATTGGAAAAACAGGAGCTGAATAACTTAAAGTAATCATGCCAAACAAAGCAGATGTCGATGAAATAAACTTACTAATTGTCTTCATAATCAAAGTCCCTTACTAAGTTAATGAAATTATAATATATCATAATAATATATTATTGTATATATAAATCTTATTACTGTGATTTATGATTGATGTTTAAGCGAACATCATCAAGAGGATGTCTTAGATGATTTTTATTTTTTTCTATATCCATCAAAAGTGGCATAACCCATTGTTTTACCAATACCTAATTCTTTTTTAATAGCTGTAATTTCTTTGGCAGGTTATAATTTATCATTCAAAGGCATTTTAACTGTATCAATGATTGCACCATGGATTTTAGCTTGTTTAAGCCAATAATCTGCTAGAATAAAGTTTGGCGTTGTACCAATGCCATAGCGATAAAAATAACTTAAATAGTATTGCGCTTGAGCATCACCAGATTGTGCTGCAATGAGCATTGAAAGAAAGGCATTTTTTTTACTAATTGGAACGCCAATGCCTTGTAAATACATAATGGCTAATTTATATTGAGCTTCTGCATAACCTTCATTAGCGGAATACTTTATCCAGTTAACAGCTTTAATTAAGTCAGGCGTTGTATGATGTGTGCCCATTGTATAATCGATACTTTTTTGATAGGCGTCTTTACCTGAGACTTTTATATTTTTAGGAATATTGGAGTTATAGATTTGTTGATTTTTAACTTCTGTACTTAGTGACTTAGGTATCGGGTTTGATGGTTGTTTATTACAAGCGCTTAAGATAATAATAACTGTTAAGTATAAAATGTACCGTGTGGCAATTAGCATGAACTGGCCTTTATAATTAAGTTTTGACTTTAGGTTACTGAAACTATTTTTTGAATTCAATTAAAGTATAATGAATTATTAATGTGTGCTTTAATCACTTAATGCTTTTATTAGCTTTTCAATAAAATCAATTCTCTCTTGTGCTTCAAGTAACGATTTTTTAACAGTCAGTTTTCCTTGCTGTGATAGCTTGAAGTCATTTGGACTTTTCTGAACATATTGAATTAATTTAATCGGGTCAAATTGAAAAGGTTCAGAAAACTGAATGCGGCCACCTGATCGATTAATTTGAATGGTTTCAATACCTAAGGGTTGTGCTTGTAATTTCAAGTGTGCGATATCAAATAAGTTTTTTGTCGCTTGAGGTAAAAGGCCAAACCGGTCAATCATTTCGATTTTTATATCGTTGAGAGCTTGATGTGAACTACTAGAAGCAATACGCTTATATAAAGATAAGCGCGTGTGTACATCAGGTATATAGTCATCTGGAATTAATGATGGAATTCGAAGCTCAATCTCCAAACGATTGCTGATAAGATTAAAATCAATTTCATTTACTTCTTTGCCTTCTTTTAATATCTCGACAGTGCGATTTAATAATTCTAGATATAAAGAGAAGCCAATACCTTCAATATTGCCACTTTGTTCTTTACCTAAAAGTTCGCCAGCGCCACGGATTTCTAAGTCATGATTTGCTAAAATAAATCCTGCGCCAAGTGACTTATGATCACTGATGGCTTCTAATCTTTTTTGAGCATCTTTTGTTAGTAATTTCCATGGGGGAATTAACAAATAAGCATAAGCTTGATGATGTGAACGTCCAACACGGCCACGTAGTTGGTGAAGTTGAGCTAAACCAAAATGATCAGCTCGATCAATAATAATGGTGTTAGCATTAGGGATATCAATGCCTGTTTCTATAATTGTTGTACAAACTAAAATATGGTAGCGCTTATGCTGAAAATCAAACATAATTTGTTCTAACTGGCGTTCGCGCATTTGACCATGAGCAGTTGCAACTTTTAAATTAGGAAATAACTGTTGTAGTTTTTCAGCTTTTTGAAAAATAGTTTCTACTTTATTATGTAAGTAATAAACTTGCCCACCCCTTAACGTCTCTCTTGTAATTGCTTCTCGAATAACAGAGGGGGTATCTTCTCTGATAAAGGTATTAACAGACAAGCGTTTGGCTGGAGGTGTTGCAATGATTGATAAGTCGCGAATGCTTGATAAGGCCATATTTAATGTTCTTGGAATTGGTGTGGCAGTCATTGTTAAAATATCAATATTGGCTTTTAATGCTTTAATTTTTTCCTTATGACTAACGCCAAATCGATGTTCTTCGTCAATGATAAGAAGTCCTAAATTAGCAAAGTCAATTTGTTTAGAAAGAAGTTTGTGTGTGCCGATAATGATATCAATTTTGCCACTTTTTAATTCATCTAGAATGAGTTTTTGCTCTTTTTCGCTTTTAAAACGAGAGAGTACTTGGACATTAATTGCGCTTTTGGCAAATCGATCACTAAAGTTATTAAAATGTTGCTGTGCTAATAAAGTAGTTGGCACAAGGATTGCAACTTGTTTGCTATTACTAACGGCAATAAAGCATGCGCGCATAGCAACTTCTGTTTTTCCAAATCCGACATCGCCACAGATTAAGCGATCCATTGGTTGTTCTTTTTTTAAATCATCAATAACAGCATCAATTGCTTTTTGTTGATCTTCTGTTGTTTCAAATGGAAAATCTTGGGCAAATGAAAGATAGTCTGCATTGGGTAAATTGTTACTAAAGCCAGACTCTAATTGACGCTTTGCATAGATATCAAGTAGCTCAGCAGCAATATCCTTAATTTTTTTAGCAGCCTTTTCTTTTGTTTTTTCCCATCGATCAGTACCAAGTTGATTTAGAGGAGCATGTTCAAGGTTTGTTCCGCTATAGCGGCTAATCAGATTTAGTGACTGAATTGGGACATAAAGCTTTTGTTCATTTGCATAGCGAAGTGTTAGATACTCTTGAGGTTTAGAGCCTAGGTCAAGCATTGTTAAACCTTCATAGCGACCAACACCATGGTCAATATGAACAACAGCACAACCTTCAGTTAAATCTGATAAGTCCTTTAACACGGCAATATTAAGGTTTTTATCAGCTTTAATTGGCTTTATATAATTAGGTGCATGATTGCTGTATAATTCACTTTCAGTAATTAGTGTAAACACTTTATGATCAAAGCCTTGGCTAAATGGCGCATGAATTAGAGTCACTTGATCATCACTTGATATTGCATTTTTGATATGTTGGTAATAGGTTACTGACAAATCAGCACTCTTTAGCTGATCCTGTAGAATATTGGCTCTTCCAAGTGAGTCACAGCTTAAGATTATTTTTTTCTTTGGATTTTTTTCAATAAAAGTTAATAGGCGATTAAAAGGCTGTTTAAATTGATAATGCACTGTTAGATCATTGTGTGTTGTGATATGAAGTTTATCACTTTTATCTTTTACACCTTTTGAAATAATAACCTGCATGAAATTTTTTAAATGGCCATATATGTCAGTAGGTTTAATAAATACAGCTTCAGGCGTGAGTATAGGTCTTTCAATATCATGGCTTAACTGTTCATACTCTGTGGTAATATCTTGCCAATGCTGTTTTGCTTTTTCAAATGTTTGGTTGATGTGAATAACTAAGGTATTTGGATTTAAGAAATCAAAAAAGGAATTTGTTTTTTCAAAAAATAAGGGTAAGTAATACTCAATGCCGCCAACATACTGCCCATTTATAATATCTTTGTAGGTGCTGGCAGATAAACTTTGCTGACCAAATGTATTCTGCCAGTTTTTAGTAAAATAGTTGATACTATCATTATCAAGCTTAACTTCTCTTGTTGGTAAAATTCGGATATGATCTACCTCACTTTCTGAGCGCTGAGATTCAATATCAAATGCTCGAATGCTATCAACCTCATCATCAAATAAATCTATTCTAAAAGGTGCATCTGAAGCAATGGGATAAATATCAAACAAGCCACCACGAATGCTAAATTCACCCTTTGCCTGTACTTGGTTAACATGGTGATAACCTAGTTTTTCAAGATTAAGTCGATAGGTTTCTATATTAAGTGAATCATTTTTTTTCAGCATGAAAATAGATTCTTCTAAATACTTATCTGGAGGCATGCGCTTAAGTAATGTATGTATAGATGCGATAATTACTTTTTTTGTTTTGCTATGTTTTAAGTGATAGAGTGTTTTTAATCTTTCAGAAATAATATCTTGGCCAGGTGAAAACCTATCATAGGGTAATGTTTCTAGATCAGGAAATAAAAATACGGATTTCTCATTAATAAGATAGCAAAGTTCATCATATAGTTGATTTGCTTTTTGAATAGTATCAGTAATAACAAGGACAGTATATTTACTTTGTTCTAGTAACTCTGTTATTGCAAAAGATTGGGCACTACCAATAACTGAGCTTAGCGATTTTTTTGTTCCAGGCTTTAGGTTTATTGATGGTGTAAGACTTAACATGTTTAAAGCTATTTATATAGGTTTGAATAGATAGGTATTATAACGGCTAGCAGTTTAAGAGCAAGAATCAGAAACTTCTTTTAGTACAGCCTCAGCATGCCCACTTACTTTTACTTTCCGCCATTCTTTAATTAACTTTCCTTTAGAGCTAATTAAAAATGTACTTCTTTCAATACCCATATATTTTTTGCCAAACATTGACTTTTCTTTTAAAACATCAAACAGTTTACAAGTGCTTTCATCGCTATCTGATGCTAATTCAAATGGCAGGCTTAAGTTTTCTTTAAATTTTTCGTGAGATTTTAGACTGTCTCTTGAAATACCAATAATTTCAGTATTATGTTTTTTAAATGTTTGATATAAATCTCTAAAATCTTTTGACTCGCTAGTACAGCCAGGTGTGCTATCCTTAGGGTAGAAATAGATGACAAGGTTTTGGCCAATATAGTCTTTTGAATTAAAAGTTAAGTTGGATGTCATAGGCAAACTAAAGGAGGGAATATTTTGATCAAAAAATGTACTTGCCATTTTGGTGGTTCCTGTAGTAGTATTCGCAAAGTTAATAAATTGTCACAATAATAGTTTAAAATCAAGTAAAACTGTTATATGACATGAAGGCAGAAGGTGTATTAAAAATGAAAACCGTGTTACCAACTCAGATCGATCCAGCTCGCTATGCTAGAGAGTCTCGCTCATTAAAGGGTGCCGTACCACAGCATATTTTACCTCGTTTAAAAGAAGCACTATATTCTACAAATCATGCAATTGATGTGGAATTATCATTTCATTTAGACGGGCAAGGTTATGTCGTAATAGAAGGACACCTAAAAACAATTGCTGTATTAGAATGCCAAAGAACACTTGAGCCATTTGAATACTCGGTTGATTCAGTATTTAAACTTGTCGTTGTTCGAGATGATCGTATGGCGGAAACGTTATCGAAAGAATATGAACCTTGTATTTTAGATGAAAATGGGTTAATTTCTCCCTTAGAGGTGATTGAGGAGGAAATATTACTTAGTTTACCTCTGGTTGCAAAAAAAGAATTAAAAGATTGTGATTTGGATAAAAATAAGGCATACTACGGCATCTTGAATAAAGAGGTCAAAAGCAATATGCAGAGACCTTTTGAAGGGCTGCTTGACCTAATGAAGCAAAAAGTAAGTTGATAGTATAAAATAATTCAGGAGCTTAATCATGGCTGTACAACAAAATAGAAAAACTCGTTCTAAGCGAGGCATGCGTCGCTCTCATGATGCATTAAAAGCACAAACACTATCAGTAGATAAAACATCTGGTGAGGTTCATATGCGTCATCATGTAACAGCTGATGGCTATTACCGCGGACGTAAAGTAGTTAATCATGGTGATGAAGAGTAATTAAATAAAATAGGTATCAGTATTTTGACTGAGCGTATTATCCTTGCAATTGACGCTATGGGAGGAGATCATGGCGTCAAATCAACAGTTCCTGGTGCGCTTATTGCACTAAAAGAACATCAAGATATTAGTATCGTATTTGTTGGCCAAAAAAATAAAATTGAGCGAGCACTTAAGCAACATAAAGCTTCTAAATATACTGACCGGATTACAATTCACCACGCATCTGAAGTTGTAGGTATGGAAGAGTCGCCTGCTTTAGCACTGCGAAATAAAAAAGATTCATCAATGCGAGTTGCAATTAACTTAGTCAAAGACGGCCAGGTTAATGCATGCGTTAGTGCTGGTAATACCGGTGCACTTATGGCAACGTCTCGTTTCGTTTTAAAAACATTAGCAGATATTGATCGACCTGCTATTGTTTCTCCAATGCCAGGGCTTGATAAACAAACTGGCAAGTCAGTGGCCACTTACATGCTTGATTTAGGAGCAAATGTAAATTGTACATCTGAACAATTATTTCAGTTTGCAGTTATGGGGTCAATTCTAGCCTCTGCAATTAGTGGCAATTCTCGACCTCGAGTTGGGCTTTTAAATATTGGTGAAGAAGACATGAAAGGTCTTGATAGTATAAAGCAAGCATCCAAAATGCTTTATGCAACAGATGCAATTAATTATGTTGGTTTCATTGAGGGTAATGATATATTTTCTAATCGTGCGGATGTTATTGTTTGTGATGGTTTTGTTGGAAATGTGGCTTTAAAAACAACAGAAGGTGTTGCATCATTAATATCAAAGATTATTAAAGATGAGTTTTCTTCTGGCCTTATTTCTAGGTTGAGTCTTTTATGTGCATTACCTGTTTTACGTAAAATTAAAAAAAGATTAGATACAAGACAATATAATGGTGGCAGTTTGCTTGGGTTAAGAGGTATTGTTATTAAAAGCCATGGTGGAGCTGATGCACATGCTTTTGCTGCTGCGATTACAGAGGCTTATCATGAAGTAAGAAAAGATGTTCCAAGTAAAATTCAAGCAGAAGTTGGTGCGCTATTACAGCAAGCGCAAGAGGATATATAAAAAATGCCTTCTTTTGCAAGAATTAAGTCTACAGGTAGTTACCTTCCTCCAAAAGTAGTCACTAATGATGATTTGGCTGAATTTCTTGAAACATCAGATGAATGGATTAGGCAGCGTGTAGGTATTGTTTCACGCCATGTCGCAGAAACAGAAACGACAACTGATTTGGCGGAAAAAGCAGCTAAAAATGCAATAGAGTCTGCAGGCCTTGATCCTAAAAAAATTGGTTTAGTTATCGTTGCAACAGGAACGCCTGATTATTTGATGCCATCAACTGCTTCGATTTTGCAGCATCGTTTAGGTATTGATCATGTACCATCATTTGACTTAAGTGCAGCATGTGGTGGCTTTGTTTATGCTTTAGATGTGGCAAAACAGTATATAGAGAATGAATCAATTGAATATGCTTTAGTGATTGGCGCAGAGCGTTTATCAAGAGCGTTAGACTGGCAAGACCGCTCAACCAGCGTTTTATTTGGCGACGGAGCTGGTGCCGTGATACTAGGTAAAGATGATAGTCATGGGATTAAAGCTTCTGTATTGCATAGTGACGGTCAAGATCTCGAGTTATTAAATGTGCCTAATGCATTACCTAAGTCGCTTTATCAAAATGATGCAGAAAGCGCATTATTACAAATGCAAGGCAATAAAGTTTTTAAAAAAGCAGTTTCAAGGCTAAGTATGTTAGCTGATCAGCTGCTTGAAAAGGCAAATATTACTCAAGCACAGTTAGATTGGTTGGTGCCACATCAAGCAAATTTACGTATTCTGGAAGCAACAGCAAAAAAATTATCTTTGCCACTATCACAAGTTATTGTCACACTACAGCATCATGGTAATACCTCAGCGGCATCAATTCCATTAGCATTAGATCATGCAGTTAGCTGTGGTAAAATTAAGCGTGAGCAAACATTGTTAATTGAAGCTTTTGGCGCAGGGTTTGTTTGGGGTGGCATGGTGCTTACATTTTAATTATTACTTCTAATGATTTGATGCGATATTTAAGGAAATTTTGTTATGTCAGTTAGTTCAAAATTAGCGTTTATTTTTCCAGGACAAGGCTCGCAAAAGCTTGGCATGTTAAATGATTTTTATCAGAAATATACAGTTGTAAAAGAAACGCTAAAAGAAGCAAATGAAATATTGGGATTTGATTTGTGGGAGATCATGCAAAATGATGAAAATAAGCTATCTCAAACAGCTTTTACGCAGCCAGCACTACTTGCTTCATCCATTGCAATCTATCGAGTTTTAATTGAGAAAAGTCAGCGTTATCCCATCTTAATGGCAGGTCATAGTCTTGGAGAGTACTCAGCATTAGTTGCAGCAGGGAGTTTAAGCTTTTCTGATGGGTTAAAACTTGTTCACCTCAGAGGGCAACTAATGCAAGAAGCAGTTGCATCTGATGTGGGTTCAATGAGTGCAATTTTAGGTTTAGATGATGAAAGTGTTATGTCAGCTTGTCAAAAGGCTCAAGATAAAGGCATTGTTTCAGCTGCTAACTTTAACTCACCAGGCCAAGTTGTAATTGCTGGAGAAAAAGAAGCTGTAATGTATGCATCTGAAATTGCAAAGGAGTTAGGAGCTAAAAGAGCTCAAATTTTACCTGTTTCTGTGCCATCACATTGTCTTTTAATGAAGCCTGCAGCATCTAAGTTATTGGATGTGTTAAATAATATAGAGATTAATAAACCTAAAATTAGTGTGCTTCACAATGTAGATGTTGAAACACATGCTCATCCAGATGAGATTCGTCATGCACTAGTAAAACAATTATATTCTCCTGTTCAATGGTCAAAAACAATAACAACAATTGCTCAAGATGGTGTCAGAGTTTTTGTTGAAGTTGGTAGTGGTAAGGTCTTAACAGGGCTTAATAAACGTATTGTTAAAGATGTAGTAACGATGACAACTGATCCACTAGAGCACTTTGATCAAGTGCTTAAAACGTTGGCATCAATTTAATAGATAAAAAGTGAAGGAATTTTAAATGTTTAACCTGTCAGAAAAAACTGCGCTTGTCACTGGTGCAAGTAGAGGAATTGGTAGAGAAATTGCAAAATACTTAGGCCAATCTGGTTGTTTTGTTATCGCAACAGCAACAAGTAGTACTTCTTGTCAAAAAATTATGCAGTCACTTAAAGAAGATGGTATTGAAGGTTTTGCTATTGAGCTAAAGATTCAAGATGATGATAGCATAGAGCAATTGCTATCTCATTTAAAATCAAAGTCAATTGTCATTGATATTCTTGTTAATAATGCTGGAATTACGAGAGATAATTTAGCCATGCGTTTAACAGATGATCAGTGGAGTGAGGTGATTGATACGAACTTGACAGGTGTTTTTAAGTTAAGTCGAGCTTTAGTTAGAGGGATGATGAAAAAACGTTGGGGTAGAATTATTAATATAGGCTCAGTTGTCGGTAGCTCTGGTAATCCAGGTCAAGCAAATTATTGTGCTGCAAAAGCAGGATTGATTGGCCTAAGTAAATCATTAGCATTAGAATTAGCAACGAGAGGAATTACCGTGAATGTGATTTCTCCTGGGTTTATTCAAACAGATATGACAGCAGAGTTAACAGATAAGCAAAAAGAAGCAATTATTCATCAAGTGCCATCACAGTCAATGGGTGAGCCAGCAGACATTGCAGCAGCAGCAACTTATCTAGCTTCTCAAGAAGCAGCTTATGTGACTGGACACACGCTTCATGTTAATGGTGGTCTTTATATGGCGTGAGGTTATAAAAACCTTGCAAAAATACAATAGTACAATAAAATGGCACTAATAATTGACAAAATATTTAGTAAAATATGAGGAAAATAACATGAGTGAAATTGAATCAAGAGTAAAAAAAATTATTGCAGATCAATTAAACGTTGATGAAAAAGACGTTGTGCCTGAGGCTTCATTTATTGATGATCTAGGTGCTGACTCATTAGATACGGTTGAATTGGTTATGGCTTTAGAAGAAGAGTTTGAAACTGATATTCCTGATGAAGAAGCAGAAAAAATCAAAACTGTACAAGATGTGATTAATTATATTAATGAAAATAAGTAGTTTTTGCTTATTGAATTTTTGTAGAAAGTTTATTTTTAATTATTGTAGGGTCAGCGCTAATGAAAATCTCATTAAGCGCTGATTTTGTATTTAAAGCATTAAAATGTCTATGTATTGATGTTTTTTTAGAGTTTAAGGAGTAAGGCATCATGAAATCACCAAGACGTGTTGTTGTTACTGGTTTAGGTATGATTTCACCAGTTGGGTTGAATTTAAAAGATAGTTGGGAAAATATCAAAAAAGGTCAAAGTGGTGTTGCAAAGCTAGAGGGATTTGACTTGCCAGGGCCGGATTTAAGTGAGTTTAAAGCGCAAATTGCAGCACAGGTAAAAGGGTATAATCCAGAAGATTATTTTAATACAAAAGAATTAAAAAAATTAGATGTTGTATTACAGTATGGTTTAATTGCAACAGATGAGGCAGTCAAAGACTCAGGTTTTGAAGTTACAGAAGAAAATGCACATCGTATTGGTATTTCTGTTTCATCTGGTATTGGTGGTATTACAACAATTGAAAATATTCGTCAGCAATTAGATAATAAAGGTACGAAAGTTTCCCCTTTTTGTATTCCAGCGTGTTTAATTAATATGATTTCTGGCCATGCTTCAATTAAGTATGGTTTAAAAGGTCCTAACTTAGCGATTGTAACTGCTTGTAGTACAGGAACACATAATATTGGTAATGCTGCTCGCCTAATTGCTTATGGTGATGCTGATATTATGATTGCAGGTGGGGCAGAGAAAGCATCAACAGCTGTTGGCATGGCAGGCTTTGCTGCAGCTAGAGCATTATCAACTAGAAATGATGACCCTGAGCATGCTTCTCGTCCATGGGATAAGGATCGTGATGGTTTTGTCTTAGGTGATGGCGCTGGTGCGATAGTGATTGAAGAATATGAGCATGCAAAACGCCGTGGTGCAAAAATTTATGCTGAATTAATCGGCTATGGAGTCTCTGGTGATGCGTATCATATGACTGCACCTGATAGCGCAGGTACTTTTTTATGTATGGATAATGCACTTAAGGATGCAGAGATTGATCCTTCTGAGCTTGATTATATTAATGCACATGGCACATCAACACCAATTGGTGACTTAAATGAAAGTCAAACCATTGAAAAAATGATGGGTTCTGATGCAAATAAGGTAGCTGTTAGTTCAACAAAATCAATGATCGGTCATCTACTCGGTGCTGCAGGCGCAGTTGAAGCAATTTTTACGATTTTATCTATTCGTGATCAAGTTGCACCGCCAACGATTAATCTATTAGAACCAGGCGAAGGTTGTAATTTAGACTATGTGCCAGGCCAGGCAAGAGATATGGAAATTAACATAGCAATGTCTAACTCATTTGGCTTTGGTGGCACTAATGGCGCGTTAATATTTAAGAAAGTATAGATGCTTTCTTAAAACATTGCCCTTGTAATACCATCTTTTTTAAATGCATGATAAAGTGCGCCAAGGACATGAAGGCCAACCAATATACTTAGTGCAATGGCGCCATAAATATGAAATGGAAAAACTTGAGAACCTAAAGAAGGATTTGGGTTAACTATTTGAGGTAGTTGAATCATATAAAACCAATCAAGTGGTTTATTAAATAATAGAGAAGCCACATAACCGCTTAAGCCCATTATAATTACAGAAAGGTATAGTAAAAAATGGATGAATTTTGCAAAATAAATTTGATGTTTGTGTATGGAAGTAGGATAAGGTGGTCTTTTATAAAATAGCCTTCTAAGTAAAAGCAGTATGGCAACAACTAAACCTAATAATCCAAGTGATTTATGTATGATCATAAAGTCTTTAGCACTAATTGACGCAAATATTGCATCAAAACCATAACCAATTAGTATTTGAGCAAAAATAATTAAAATCAATAAAAAATGTAGAATTCGGATTGAGATAGGGTGTTTCATGTGAGCTTCCAAAATCTTGTTTAATAATAGTTAGATTAGTCTCTTTAATTTTAGATAGCAAAGCAAATCAAGAATCTTCAAATAAGAAAAAATTATTAAATCAATAAAAACAATATATTTTATTTATCATATTGACGTTGTTATGATTATCAGTATACCGAAAAAGTCGGGACTTAAATAAGATAACAAATAATAAATACGAAGGAGTATTGTCATGTTAACAGTCGGAGATAAACTTCCAAAGTTTGAAGTAAAAGCAACGGTATCTAACGATTTAAATAATGCTTTTATTGATGTAAATAATGAATCTTACTCAGGTAAGTGGTTGGTTTTATTTTTTTGGCCAAAAGATTTTACTTTTGTTTGCCCAACTGAAATTGCAGCTTTTGGTCTACTAAATGATGAGTTTAGTGATCGAGATGCACAAGTTTTAGGAGCAAGTGTTGATTCTGAGTTTGTTCATTTGGCTTGGAGAAAAGAAAGGTTAGAATTAAATGACTTACCATTTCCAATGCTTTCTGATATTAAGCGTGAGTTATCATCAGAATTAGGTATTTTAGATGAAAATGAAGGTGTTTCTAAGCGTGCCACTTTTATTATTGATCCTCAAGGTATCATTAGGTTCTCTATGGTAACGGATATGAGTGTTGGTCGTAACCCAGATGAAGTCTTAAGAGTATTAGATGCGCTTCAAACGGATGAATTATGTCCATGTAATTGGCATCAAGGGGAAGATACACTTAATCCAGCAAAAGAAGAAGTAGAGGCTTAATTTTAAGCCACTACCTTAAAAATATATAACAAAGGAGATAGTCATGACTTATCAAGCACTACTTGATTCAATAGGTGATTATGCCAAAGATATTCGCCTTAACTTGAAAAATGTTTTAGATGCAACAAAACACCAGAGTTTGTCAGAAAATCAAATTGCTTTTATTTCACTGTCTTGTGCATATGCAACAAGAAATCAGACGGTTATTCAAGCGATTGAAGACTTTATTGGTAGTAAGCTGACAGAGCAATCTAAAAATGCAGCCAAATCATCAGCAACCATTATGGCAATGAATAATATTTATTATCGATTTGTTCATCTAGTCTCAGATAAAGCTTATCAACAAATGCCAGCTGGTCTTAGAATGAACGCTTTAATGAATCATCAGGTTGATAAAATTGACTTTGAATTATCAGCATTAGCTGTCTCTGCAATCAATGGTTGCGGCTTATGTATTGATAGTCATGTTAAAACATTAGAAAAATCGAATGTTTCACAAGTAAGCATTCAACATGCTATTAAAATAGCATCCGTACTAAATGCTTTAGCGCAATCTATTGCGATTCGCTAAGGCATTTTAATCAGTTTGAAAAGGATTTTTTCATTTAATTTACAAATAAATATTCAATTTCCTTAAATTACTTCAAAAGGACTGCTAGAATAGCAAAAGATTGCTTTTTTAGGAGTAGGTAAGGATGATGAAAGCAAAATCAATTGCATTGTTGCAACAAAAAGGCGGATCGGGTAAGACAACAACAGCTATGAATTTAGCTTTTGGTTTGCGCGAGTTAGGGTATAACGTTTTAGTTGCTGATATGGATAAAGATAAGCCTGATGCTTGGGCATGGTCAGCGAAGAATAGTGATGATGCAAATTTTGTCTATCAGATCGATGAAAAAAACGCCAGAGATCAAATTGTAGAGTTAAAAAATCATTGTGAGTTTTTAATTATTGATACACCGCCAAATTTTCAAACAGCAGCACTAAAGGCAGCGCTTTGGTCTGATTTGGTTGTTATTCCTGCTGCTCCCAGTGGGATGGATATGTCAGGTTTGCTGGAAGCAAAAGATTTGGCTGTAACCGCAGAGAGACCTTATCGATTATTAGCAAACAGAATTTTAAAAAATACACAAATGTCAAAAAGTTTATTAGTTGAGCTTGAAGATGAAGGCAATGCTTTTGGTGTATCAATTCCGCAAAGTGTTAAGTTTGTTGAAGCAGAAGCGCAAGGCTTATATATTGGTGAGTATGCTAAAGGCTCTTGGCCGCATATTCAGGTGAAAAAATTAGCTAAAGAAGTCTTATCTTTTTTCAAAAAAGATGGTGCATAATATTTGAGCTAAAATAGTTTAAAGTTTTAAGAGTTATTAATAAAAGGTTTAATTAGTAACATGAGTAAAGGCTTATTATCTAATCGTAAACGCCTAAGTGATTTAGGTGTTGTCAATACGCAAGCAGATTTAAAAAAAGATGAGTTATTGGCAATGAAGTTAAATGAGCTGGATACAGAAGCTCGTTCTGTTGGTTCGCTCTTAGAATTGCCGTTAAGCCAGATAAAGCCTGACCCAAATCAACCAAGAAAAGTATTTAAGAGTATCGACTCTTTAGCTAAAAGTATTAAAGAAAAAGGTGTATTGCAGCCAATTATCGTACGTAGAGATGATAGTGGTGAATATACACTGATTGCTGGTGAGCGACGCTACCGAGCTGCAAAAGAGGCTAATCTTAATACAATTCCTGCAATTTTAAGACAAGAAAAAGACTCTGATATTTTAATTATTCAGTTGCTTGAAAATGACCAACGAGAAAAAGTTTCTCCGTTTGAAGAAGCAGATGCAATTTATGAGTTAATTAAACATAAAAAAATGAAAAAAAGCGAAATTGCTAAATCATTGGGAAGAGACTTATCATGGGTTTCGATGCGATTAAAGCTTAACGAAAGTTCTAGTCAAGTTAGGAAGTTAAGTGATGATGGTATTATTGATGATGTTCGAACACTTTATGATTTAAAAAAATTTGAAGATGAAACACCAGACTTAGCAAAAGATTTTATTAGAAAAATTCGTGAGAGCCGTATTCGAGGGTCATATAGGCAAGCGATTTCAAGAGCAAGAACTGGTGCAAGAAAGCAAAAAAAACTTGATGATGATACTATATTTGAAGTTGAACAAATTGACGTTGATAATGATCTTTTAATTTTATATATTCAAGGTAGAAAGCCATACCAGTTTAAATTAGATCAAAAATTAAAGTCTCACTTAATGGGACAACTTAAACAGAGTGACTGACTTTCATTGTTTATAATATCTTGCATTTAAAAGTAGAATACTTTAGCTTAAAGATAAAATATCTAGCTAGCTCTTAATAGGACATATGATGAGTGTTAAACGGATTATTGCTTTTGGTGATAGTTTACAGGATCATAATAATCTAACTAAATTTTTACCAATTTCACCTAAAGCTTGTCATGATGGTTTTTTTTCGAATGGAAAAGTAGCTGTTTATCATTTGAAAGATATGTTATCAGAACATTTTAATATGGATATTAAGATAGAGAATTTTGCAATTGCAGGTGCTTTAGCATCAAATTATAATCCTAATCCATTGCTTATAGATAAATCATTACGACTAAGCGCACAGGTTGATCGCTTTGAAAATCAAATAGCTCGTTTTGATGCAAATGACTTAGTTGTTTTAACTGGTGGTGGTAACGATTTTTTCTTTTCAATTTATCCAGCGTTTCCTTATCTTCACTTAACCAATGCTTATCGTGTTGCAAGTGAGCTGGCAAAAGTTTTAGAGCGAGTGTGCCGATTAGGTGCAAAGCAGATTATTATATCAAATTTGCCGGATATTACCGTTGTTCCATTATTTAGCTATGTAAGTGATGGTAAAAATGTAATTCATTCAAATCAAAATAGGTTTTATCAATCGGGTGTTAATTTAATAAAGCGTTATTTTAGCTATCGTATTGCTCGTGAAAATATGAAACTTGATAAAAAAGTAGAGACATTAAAAAATAAGTATCGACAGACGCAGATTAATTTGTTTGATGGCTATCGATTTATGAAACGCTTAATTAATAAACCATTTGATTTTGGATTTGAGAATGCAATTTGTCCTTGTATTTTAAGCTTAGGTGGCTTTGACTTAAAAGGTAATATTCAAGATGAGTCTGAAATTGTTATAAAAGAAAACCCAGAGACTCATTTATTTTGGGATTTGGTACACCCTACGACAAAAGCGCATCAAGTTGTTGCTAGTGAATGGGCAAAGTATATTACTCATTAGTTTTATTTAGTTTAAGCATTGATGAGATTTGTCTTCGAGTTAAATAAATAATAAATGTTACAACTAAACCAATAGTTGTGCTTATTAGAAACAATAAAACCCAACTATAATTTTTTACAATATAGCCAGCAAATGGACCAATAAAGACTCGGCCAAGAGAGTCAAGAGAGCTAAATAAAGCAAATTGAGTGGCACTGTAGTTTTGATTGCAAAGTGAAAATAAAAATGCTAAAAATGCAGCTGATCCTAAGCCGCCAGCAAAATACTCAACAGCAACTGAAAACATCATGAGATAAAAGTTTTTGCCAACGATTGCTAAAATCGCATAGCTTAAGTTTGCCAGTGCCATGGCAAAACTAAAGTATAAAAATCCCTTATAGATTCCAATTCGTTTAATTAATAAGCCACCAATTAAAGTGCCTAAAATTGTAAAGGCCATTGCACTTAATTTAAATGCATAGGCGACTTGCTCAAGGCTAAAGTTAAGTCCTCGTAAGAAAAATACGGTATTTAGTGAAAAAGCAAGTTGATCACCAAGTTTATAAACAATAATTAAGCATAAGATTAATAAAGCACTTCTAATATGATGACGTTTAAGAAAATCAGTTAAAGGAAAGACAACTGCCTGGTAAAGAGATTGGGGCATATGTTCTGTTTTTTGTTTGATTTTTGGCGCAATAAGTGTGCCGATTATGCCAATAATGAATAAGAGACTAATTGATAAATAAGCGGTTGCCCAGCTTGTTTTTGACGCGATAATTAAAGCGCCAGCACCAGATGCAAACATAGCAATTCGATAGCCCAAGGTTGAGATAGCGCCGCCAAGTGCTCTTTCTTCTGGCTTTAAAATATCAGCTTGATAAGCATTAATATTAATATCTTGTGTTGCTGAGATAAAGGCAATAAATAGATTTAAAATAGCAAGTGTCCATGGATTTGTTTCAGGTGTAAATAGGGCATTCGATGCAACAGTAATAATTAATAATAATTGTGTAATTAATACCCAGCCTAGTCGGTGGCTAATAAATGATAATGAAAATCGATCCATTAATGGTGCCCAGACAAATTTAAATGTATAGGGGGCGCTAATCATTGTTAGAAAGCCAATATCCTGTATTGAAATATTAGATTGAGTATACCAAGCAATTAATGTTGATAAGGTTAATAATAGTGGCAAGCCAGATGAGAAACCAAGTAGCAGCATTACTAACATTTTTCTAGAGGTTAAAATGGCTCTAATTTCAAGTAAGAGATTTGTTAATGGTCGAGCTGTAGTTAGTGTGTTAGACATAAAAACTCAAACATCCTGTTATCATATATTTTATATTTATCATAACGTATTTATCAGTTTAAATCTCTGATGACGCAGTTTTAATTTTTAGTCAAGCAAAGGCAGTATTGCATTGATTGTTTCTTCAGCATTTTTCTCAATTGTAAATGACTTCGCTATTTGGTGATTTTTTTGCTTTTCTTTGTATAATAAAACATGATCATTAAGTAAATTATCGATCTTTTTGGCAATAATTTCATGATTACTATCTGTAATAATATAGTCATTTGGTAAGATTTCACTAGCGCCATTTTGATTTGAAGTAAATGTAACATTAGATGTGCTCATTGCTTCTAAAACAACATTGGAAAAAGGTTCATAGCGGGTTGGAAAAAGAAAGATGTCACTAATTGCATAAAAGTGATTAACATCAGCACGTAATCCAGCGAAGCTTATCTGGTTATTGATATTTAATGTTTCAGCTAATTTTTGAAAGGCCTTAGCTTTTTTGTCTTTGCCAATAATAATAACATGGAAGTTATCGCTTTGTAGCTTTGATATGATTTTAAGTAAGATATCTACACCTTTTCGATAAAAGTCACTGCCAATAAAAAGAATAATTTTTTTGTTTTCAATGATTGGGAGTTCCTTAAGTACAGATAGTTTGGAACTATAATGGTCAACTGGCTTAAGATTAATGCCATTGTAAATGACTTTAATTTTTCTTTTATCGATTTGATAGGTTTGAATAATTTGCCTTTTGATAAAATGAGAGTTTGCAATAATTAGTTTAGCATTGTTAAAGCAACGTTTTTCAAGATAACAATAAACGAAGTTAGTTGGGTTAAATTTTGATTTTTTAACTTTTATATAAACTTTATGTACGCCATCGCCTGCGCGATAGACATCAGGCTTACTAATACGCTCAAGGGAGAAATAAAATTTATTTCTTTTTTTAAAGCTAACATATAAATTAAACAATAATGCTTTAATCCAAGTGGGTAGCCACTTAGGAAAGTTTCCGTGTAGCACTTGATAATTGATTTGTTTCTCGATGAGTGTGTTTGTTAGGCGAGATAAATAGTTTTCGGCGCCACCAAACTTTGTTTTGTTTCGACGAATAAAATAAATGGTTTTCATTAAAGTACAAGTTTGGTTTTTATTAAGTTAAGCTGATTTTATCAAAATAAATATGCTTTGTAATGTTAATATCAGGCTTTAAACGCTAGAGCAAAGACTTCACAAACATTAAAAAATCGTCTAGAATGCGTGGAAGCTTAATTTATAATAATAAAAATTTATTTTTAGGAGAGAACTTATGGCTCGTGTAACAGTAGAAGATTGTTTAGAATATGTGGACAATCGTTTTCAGCTAGTTTTATTAGCAGCAAAGCGTGCACGTCATTTAATGCAATCAGGTGAAGAGCCGTTGGTTGAGTGGGATAATGATAAGCCAACAGTTGTTGCTTTACGTGAAGTAGCTGATGGGTTCGTTACAAAAGCTTATCTTCGTGATAATCCGCATGACAATTAAAAATAAGTGATATAGGGTTATTTATTTCTATAAGTGATACGACCCTTGCTTAGGTCATAAGGCGTCATTTCTACAGTTACTTTGTCGCCAGTTAAAATGCGAATATAGTTTTTGCGCATTTTCCCTGAAATATGCGCTGTTACAATGTGGCCATTTTCTAACTCAACGCGAAACATTGTATTTGGTAAAGTTTCAATCACAGTACCTTCCAGTTCAATTTGTTCTTCTTTTGCCATGCGTATTGATACCTTAGTTTTCTTAAAATTTAGCTTAAGTATATAGACTAATCGCTATTTTTGGACTGAATCATGCCCCAAAGCGTAAAAAAAAGCAATCATTTATTTTCTAACTGGTCTAAATATCGTTCAGCATCTAAAGCCGCCATGCAGCCAGTTCCAGCAGAGGTTACAGCTTGGCGATAGATATGATCCATGACGTCACCAGCAGCAAATACACCTTCAACGCTTGTGCCAGTTGCATTGCCATTTAATCCAGAGTTGACAGCGATATAACCATTGTTCATATCAAGTTGATCAACAAATATATCTGTATTTGGTTTATGGCCAATTGCGATAAATACACCATCAACAGGTATGTTTTTTATTTCGTTTGTTTGAGTATGCTTAATTTGAATTGCATTGACGCCTAAATTATCACCTAAAACTTCATCTAAAGTATAAAACCATTCGGCATTGATGTTGCCGTGATGAACTTTGTTCATGAACTGATCTATTAATATTTTTTCAGATCGTAGTTGATCTCTTCTGTGAACTAAAGTTACCTCACTTGCGATATTTGATAAGTAAAGTGCTTCTTCAACTGCGGTATTCCCGCCACCAATAACAGCAACAGGCTTATTTTTATAAAAAAATCCATCACAGGTAGCACAGGCAGAAACGCCTTTACCCATATACTTTTCTTCAGAATCTAGGCCTAAATATTTTGCAGAAGCGCCAGTTGCAATAATTAAAGCATCACAAGTATAAGTGGTATCAGCACCATATAACTTAAATGGATGGCTAGATAAATCTGTCTTATCAATGTGATCATAAATAATTTTAGTATTAAAGCGTTCTGCATGCTGTTGCATGCGATTCATTAAATCTGGTCCTTGTAAACCATCTACATCGCCTGGCCAGTTATCAACATCAGTTGTTGTTGTTAATTGCCCGCCAGGCTGCATGCCAGTAATAATAACAGGGTTAAGGTTGGCTCTTGCGCTATAGACAGCAGCGGTATATCCAGCAGGTCCAGAGCCAAGAATAATTAGCTTATGGTGTTGAGTCATTAGATACCTCATCCTAAATATATAAAATTTTACTGATTTTAACTTGTAAAATATGGGGCTGTACAGTTTTTTACGATAGAATAATTAAATAAAAGTATGATAACCATTGATTGTAGTATGTTAAGAGAGAGTAATAAATATGAATCATAGTCAGGAGTTTTTAGATTTAGTAGATGATGCACTAACACGAGTAAATACCTGTGAGTTAGAGGATGTAAATGCGCTTATTAATGACCCCTCATCATCAGCTATTATCATTGATGTTCGAGATGAAAATGAGTTTAACCAAGGCTATATTCCAAAAGCAATGCATTTAAGTAAAGGGTTAATTGAAGTTAAAATAGTTCAAGCTATCCCTAATAAAGAAGCAGAAATTATTTTATATTGCGGCGGTGGTAATCGCTCAGCGCTTGCAGCAGATAATTTGCAAAAAATGGGTTATACCCATGTTAAAAGTATGAACTTAGGTTATAAGGGATGGCTAAAGCAAGGCTATATAACTGAAGGAAGTGGTGATGATTAGAATAGGTCATGGTTATGATGTTCATCGATTTAGTCAAACACCGAAGCCACTAATACTAGCAGGTATTAAAGTTGATGAAGAAATGGGTGTTGATGCACACTCTGATGGTGATGTAATAATTCACGCATTATGTGATGCGCTTTTAGGCGCAGCGGCCTTAAGAGATATCGGTTATCACTTTCCTGATACGGATGAAAAGCATAAGGGTCAATCAAGTCACGTTTTTTTAGAAACAGTAATGAAGTTATTAGTAGAAAAAAACTATCATATTAATAATATTGATATTACCGTTGTTGCACAGAAGCCTAAGCTTAAAAACTTTATTTCAGATATGATTGAGTCATTGGCAGGAATTATAAGAATCAAGAACGACCAAATTAATATAAAAGCAACGACAACTGAAAAACTTGGGTTTGTTGGTAGGGTAGAAGGTATTAGTGCTTATGCAGTTTGTTTAATTCAAAATTAAATATGTAGCAAATCATTACCAATGTGGCTAAATAAGACGTATAATTTAATCTACTTATAGGTTGAATTTTTAAACCCGTTAATATAGGAATAAATATGTTTATTGTATTAATAATCTTAGCTTTTATTGTTGGACTGATTGTTGGAGCATTGGGTGGTTTTTTGATTGCTCGCCGTTCAGGAAAAATGGCAAGACTTCAAGCTGAAGCATCGAATGCAAAAAAGGCATTAAGAGAGTATCATGGTAAGCTTAAAAGTCATATGTCAAAAGCTGATAACTTAATTCATACAATTAGTGATGCAATGCTTGAACTTCAAGAGCATCAATATGCAGCAACACAAGATATGGAGTATCGATCTAGAGGGTTTCAATTATCGCAAACAGAGGCAAGTAAGCTTACGCATAGTAAAACAGATGATATGCCTGATAGCGACTCTACTAGCTCAACAGAGGCACCTAAAGATTATGTTGTGAATAAAAAAAATGTCTGAGAAAACAGCTATTGGGGTACTTAAGTCATACACTACAGATTTTATTGTAGAAGAAAAATTAAACATTTCTTTTAGTGAGAAAGGTGAACACCTTTGGGTTTATATTGAAAAAGAAAACCGTCATACGGAAGAAGTGGCTAAATTGTTAGCCAGATTTACAGGTATTAGCTTGCGTGATGTAGGGTATTCTGGAATGAAAGATAAGCAGGCATTGACAAAGCAATGGTTTTCATTGAAGTTGCCGATTCAATACCAACCTGACTGGTCTTTATTTAGCTATGAAGGAATTAAGATTTTAGAAAGTATACGCCACGATAAGAAATTACGTCTTAAGACGCATCAGGCGAATGCCTTTGAAGTTATTATTAGAGATGTAGATGTTGATCAAGTCAAGTTAGCATCTGCAATCCATTATATTAAATATAAAGGTGTGCC
The DNA here is from genome assembly GCA_021713395.1 of Thiotrichales bacterium 19S9-11. Taxonomy (GTDB): domain Bacteria; phylum Pseudomonadota; class Gammaproteobacteria; order Francisellales; family Francisellaceae; genus M0027. Next base: position 365,237 of record JAKJJT010000001.1, read on the forward strand.
TAACTTTTATGGCAGTCAGCGCTTTGGGCATAACCATAAAAATCTTGACGACTTGTTTCTATGGTTAAAGGGAGAAACAAATCCGCCATTGAAGCGTAAAAAATGGTTATTATCTGTTTATCGTAGCTATCTATTTAATCACTACCTTAATTATCGCTATAGCTTAGGTAAGCTATATCAGGTATTGCCAGGAGATATTTTAACTTTTAATGGGTCTGATAGTGTTTTTCAAGTTAACTCAGAAGAAGAAGTATTAGCTGCTCAAAAGAGGCTTAAAGCATCAGAAGTGTTTCCAGCTGGCCCTTTATGGTCTGCTGAAGAGGCAAAGCTTTTTTGGCAAAGTGATGCTTTAAATTTATTAAATCAAGCGTTTGAAACAGAGAAAGCATGGTTGGATCCTAAGGTTATTAGGCCATTTAAGTTAAAGCTTGCTTATCGGAGTTTGGTTTTGATGCCAAAAAATCTACAAGCTGATTATGATTTAAATAAAAATCAATTGCGATTGCAGTTTCTTTTGCCAGCAGGAGGCTATGCGACAACGCTTATTGATTATTTATCTAAACTGGTTGCTTAAATATAAAAAACAAAGGATTTGAAAGTGCAATATGATGATATTGTTATTGGCTCAGGTATTAGTGGCTTAGGATATGCTTATTACCAAGGTAAAAAACATCGCGTATTGGTTTTAGATAAAGAGGCAACTATAGGCGGTGCTTGTGACAGTCGTACTTCAGATAAGATAGAAGATTTCTGGGTTGAAATGGGAGCACATACCCTATATAACTCATATCATAACATAATTAATTTGATTGAAGATTTAAGGATATCTGATCAATTAATTAAGAGAGAAAAGCTGCCTTTTAAAGTCTATGATAATGGACAGGTACGTTCAGTTTTTAGTTACCTAAGTTTATTTCGCTTTATTTGTGGTGTTTTTTTATTGCAGATTAAAAGAAAGCATGGCTTAGAAGTTTCTGAGTATTATAGTGACATATTTGGCAAAAAAAATTATCAGGCGATTCTAAGTGACTGTTTTAATGCAGTGCTTTCACAAAATGCAGCAAGTTTTCCAGCTGAGCTATTGTTTAACCGGAAAAGAAAAAATAAAGACTATCCTCGATCTTTTACGCTATATGGTGGGATATCACGGCTGTTTAATGCATTAATTGAAAGTCAGCACTTTGAATTAATGCCTTATTGTGAGGCGCAGTCAGTTAGGAGAATAGGTAATTGCTGGCAGGTTAATACAAGTAAAGGTGTTTTTAGTGCAAAGCGTATTGTTTTTGCAACAAGTCCCAATCAGGCCTCTATACTTTTAAGGGAGGAGGCAGTAGAGCTTAGTCAATTATTATCAACAATTTCTTCTTCTAAAATTTATAGTATAGGTCTTGTTTTTCATCATAGTGATTGTATGCATATTCCAAAACTAGCAGGACTGATTGGTAAAGGAGACGCGCCGTTTTATTCTGTTGTTAGTCGAGATGTAATCGCTCACCCAATTTATCGGGGCTTTACCTGTCATATGAAGCCAAACACTTCAATCAATCAAAAACAATTAATTGGGCAAGCTTGTCAAGCACTTGGATTGAGCCAGGAAAAAGCCATTGAAATATTTTGTAAAGTAAATGAAGTGCCGCAACTATCAGTAAAGCACTTACCACTAGTGCGCAAAATTTTAAGCTTGACAAAAGGCTTAGATATCTACTTAACTGGTAATTACTTTAAGCGTCTTGCACTAGAGGATTGTTTGGGACAAAGCCTAAGTTTATTAAAATAAAAAGCTTTATTTTATTAATTAAGTCTGTTAGAATCACACCGTTCAAAAGTTGAGCAATTAAACTGAGTAGTTAACAATAAATTAAAGGTAGTTAATAGATGAAAACGTTTAGTGCAAAGCCTCATCAGGTCAATCGCAGTTGGTATGTTGTTGATGCAGAAGGCAAGACATTAGGTAGAATTGCAACAGAAATTGCAATCCATTTGCGTGGTAAGCATAAGCCAGAATATACGCCGCATGTAGATGTTGGGGATTATGTGGTTGTAGTTAATGCTGAAAAAGTTAATGTAACAGGTAACAAACGTACTGATAAGGTTTATCATCGTCATACAGGTTATATTGGTGGTTTAAAGTCAATTACATTTGATAAATTAATTCAGAGCCATCCGGATCGCGTAATTAAGTCAGCTGTTAAAGGCATGTTGCCAAAAAATTCACTTGGCCGCCAAATGGCTAAAAAATTGAAAATTTATACTGGTTCTGAGCATCCTCATTCAGCGCAGCAACCAACAGAATTAAAAATTAAATAAGAGGTAGTGATTCGTTATGTCAAATACAGCTTATCATTATGGAACTGGTCGTCGTAAAAGCTCTGTTGCTCGCGTTTTCTTAAAGAAAGGAACTGGTAATATTGTAGTCAATAAGTTGCCATTAGATCAGTATTTAGGTCGTCAAACAGCATCCATGGTTGTTCGCCAGCCATTAGAGTTAGTTGAATTGGTTGATCAGGTTGATATTAAAGTAAATGTTCATGGTGGAGGCATCAGTGGTCAAGCAGGAGCTATTCGCCTTGGTGTGGCACGTGCTTTATTAGAGTATGATGAAGCTCTAAGGCCTACATTGCGTAAGGCAGGTCTTTTAACTCGTGATGCACGCCGTGTTGAACGTAAGAAAGTTGGTTTGCGTAAAGCGCGCAGACGTCCGCAGTTCTCGAAGCGTTAATATTGTTTGTTGCGTTTGTAATTTACTTGCGAAAATTTTCTTAAATGTAAAGCTTCTGTGCGTGTAGTTCAGGAGCTTTTTTTGTGATGTTTTGTTAGTATTAGTATTTATCTATAGATAGAAAAGAAGACGTTAAGGGAGGGTGGTTTATGACAACTCAAAGTAAGCGTTCTACGATGACATTATATGCAAGTAAAAAATGTCCTTTTAGTCATCGAGTGATGATGGTATTAGCTGAAAAGGGCGTTGTTGCTGACGTTAAATTAATAGAGTTGGATAATAAGCCTGATGAGTTATTAGAGCTAAACCCTTATGCTCAGGTGCCAACATTAGTCGATCGAGATGTGATTGTTTATGAATCTGAAATTATTTTTGAATATTTAGAAGAGCGTTTTCCTCATCCGCCGCTATTGTCAGTTTTTCCAATTGAAAGAGCGCAATCAAGACTTTTAACTAGAAGGATTGATAAAGACTGGATCCCACATTTAACTCAAGCGTTATATTCTAAAGATGAGTCTGTTATCTATAAATCTAAGTTAGAGCTAGTTAAAGCCATTTTAGAAATGATGCCAGTGTTTAAGCGCTATCGTTATTTTATGAGTGATGACTTTAGTATTGTTGACTGTACTTTAGCAGCAATTCTATATCGCTTTCCTGAGTTGGGTATTGCCTTGCCAGACAAAGCTCAAGCGATTAAGAGCTATCAAAAGCGTTTATTTGATCGTGAAGCATTTATTACTTCTGTTGAAATGTTAAAAGGAGGCTCATAGTTATGGCAATGCTTCGAGCTTACTTAGTTGATGCTACTTATGATTGGTTGATTGATCATGGCTTTACGCCTTATTTGCTAGTAGATACAGAGTTTGAAGGCGTTGAAGTGCCTTGGGACTATGTTGAAGATGATGGTAAAATCTTATTAAATCTATCACCGGAAGCTATTGTTGATTATAGTTGTGACGATGAATATATTTCTTTTCATTCATCTTTTGATGGTGAGTCGATGCAAGTTTTTGTTCCTTTAGAAGCAGTGTCTGCACTATATTCTAAGGAAACAGGGCAAGGCGTTTATGGTCGAGACTATGGCTATGGAATGGTTGTCAATGAAGGTGATAGTGAGGATGATTTAAATCCTGATCCAGTTGATAAAGAGGCGAGCAATGCCTCAAATAAGCCAGATGGTAGTCTGCGTTTAGTATAATAATATAAGTAAAAATTATTTTTTATAGTATAGATTTATTAGAAATAAACAATTACATCAGTTGTAATGGTATTACCTTTGCCATTGTCATAAGTTTGTAACCAAGCATATTCAAGCGTTAGATAAACATCACTCATGATTTCAGATTGGACATAAGCAATGACTTCATTTTTAGGTCCAGTAACTTCAATACCATTGATTGCATCACCATTAACAACACCTGTAAAGTTTTGCGTTTGGTAAGAGCCATTATAACTTAAGGCAAATGTTGTTGATTTTCCAAATATTTCAGGGGAGTAAACACCTTGTATATACCAAGTGCCTGCTCGTTTGAAGTCTGAATAATCACGTTTAAATAAGGTGCTTGCAAGACCGGCATATAAACCATATTGATGATAAGTAATAGAGCCCTCAACATTAACAACTGGGTTTCGTTGTGTGCTGTCTGCAATGTGATCAGAGCCTGATGTTGAGCCAATGACATTATTCATATAGCCGCCACTTAAGCTATAAGCTAAATCATCAGTGATATTATCAGAGTAGTAAGCACTATAAACAAAGTTATATTCATTTACTGCTTGATCACTTGTGCTGCGCCAGCCAGTTAAGTAAGTTGTTAAGTTATCTTGGTTGTAGCCAGCAGTAATGTTGCTTACTTTGCCAGGCCTAAATATCATAGTTCCGATACTACTAGCCCAGACACCACCACCTCCAAACGATCCAAGTGGTGGGCGATTTTTACCAACAGAGGCAAAAAATGGAAATTGTTGTACGTTACCAAAAGTAATAAATGCATTGTCAATTGCAATACTGTTTTCAGTGCCTGCAATTGTGATATAACCTTGAGTCCAAGGGTTAATGTTAGCAAGCATGTCAACATTTGCTGTGGTAATAAAAACGCCAGCACCATTTTCATAAATTGGTTTACCACTGGTATTTGTAACAGCGTCTCCCCACCATGCTTGAGCATCAGCTTCTAGTGAGCCACCAATGACAAGTGCTGGCTGATTCGCGCGTTCTTTTAACTTTAAAATGCCCAGTGGCAGTTGAGAAGAAGATAGCTGCTCTAGTCGTGTGTCATTGTACTGAGCGCTACTTTCAATGTACAGATGCTGGCCTCTAAATAGTGGTTGAGGCCCATTTTCATCTTGTGTATTTTCTTGTTTAGATGCCCTAACAATTTTGTCATCTGCTTGATGTGTTAAGGTATGTGAGTGATCAGGAACTCGAGAGCCAGTTGTTACAATTGCATCACTGGTTGTTGCATTTTGTTTGGCTTCAAGTTGGTTAACTTTTTTGGTTAAAGTCTGAATTTGTTCTTTGAGAGCTTGAAGGTCGCTTGCTGAGACCTCGATCATTTGTGTGTTTTTAGTTTGATCATCTGCAAATGCAGCTCCACCTGTAATTGAGGTAGCAAATGCGGTTGATACAGCGATGACGCTCCGCTTTAACATAGGCTTTCTCCTGTGACCGTTTTTGTTAAGACCATAATTAGTTATAAATATTAAAAAATTATGTTAAGGCTAAAATACTATCATGAGATTTTTAACTTGAGAATACTAAAAAGTGAACAATTAGAAAAAAGTGTAAATTTTATTATTATTTTTCTTTTTTATAGCAAAACAAAGAAGAAAGTATAAATAAAAAAGCACCAACACAAATGCTGGTATCAGCGATATTAAATGTTGGCCAATGATAGCTGTTATAGTGTAGATCAATAAAATCAATAACATAGCCATAGTTGATGCGATCTAGCACGTTACCAATTGCACCGGATAAGATTAAGCATAAGCTAATAGCCTTTATATTTTCATTTCTATATAGTTTTGATAATAAGATTAAAATAACAACCGATACGATAATTGCAATAATGGAAAAAAACCAAAGTTGCCATCCACTTTCACTTGCTAAAAAGCTAAAAGCAGCGCCTCGGTTAAAAGCTAAATTCATGTTTAAGAATGGAAAAATAGCAACAGGCTTTTGATAGTCAAGGTTGGTTAATGCAAGAATTTTAGTTGAAAAATCGACAACAAGCATCATAGCTGCAACCCATAGCCAACGCAATTGACCTCTTCTTATTGTGATGTTAGGCATAGTGTCGAATTTCTCCCTCTTTTGATGTGATATTTGTAACGCATCGCTGGCAAAGATCAGGGTAGTTGGCATTTGAGCCAATATCATCACGTCGGTGCCAACAACGTTGACACTTTGGGCTATTAGTTGGTGTTACTTCAATTTTTATGCCTTCAATTTCAGTCTCTAAAAGTTCTTTTGGTGCTTTATCGTAAGGCTTAACAGTTGCTTTAGAAGTAATCAAAGCAAACCTAAGCTCATCTTCTAAGGTCATTAACTTATCAAAAAGTGTACCATTGGCATATAATGTTATTTCAGCTTCAAGTGATGAGCCTAATTGATTTTGATTCCTTTTTTCTTCAATAAGAACATTAACAAGGTTTCTTAATGGCATAATTTCTTGCCAAAAAGCCAAATTCATTTTTTCATTTTCATTAAATGAGCTTAGCTTGTCATACCATTTTGTTATAAATACGGTTGCTGCTTTATCTCCAGGTATCGCATCCCAAATTTCATCGGCGGTAAAGCTTAGTACTGGGCTTATCCAGCGAACCAATGCCTGAATAATATGATACATAGCACTTTGAGCTGAACGGCGAGCTATACTGTTTTCTTTAGTTGTATACTGACGGTCTTTAATAATGTCTAAATAAAAACTGCCCATGTCGATTGAGCAAAAATGATGGATAGCTTGTGTAGCATTATGGAATTGATAATGCTTATAGGCATTTATAATTTCACTTTGGATTTCATTTGTGCGAGCGACTGCCCATCGGTCAAGTGCAACCATTTGCTCAAAACTCACCTGGTCAGTTTCTGGGTTGAAACCACTGAGATTAGCCAGTAAAAAGCGTGCAGTATTACGGATGCGTCGATAGGTATCTGATGTGCGCTTTAGTATTTCCTTAGAAATGGTCATTTCGCTGTGATAATCAACAGATGCAACCCATAAGCGTAGAATGTCAGCACCAAGTTCTTTAACAATATCTTGTGGAGAAATAACATTGCCCAAGGATTTTGACATCTTGCGTCCATCTTTATCAACAGTAAATCCGTGTGTAATAACTTCGTTGTAAGGTGCTTTGCCTTCTCTAGCGATTGCAGATAGCATTGAGGTTTGAAACCAGCCTCGATGTTGGTCAGAACCTTCTAAATATAGATCAGCAGGGAAGCTTAGTTCAGGTCGTTTTTCTAATACACAAAAATTAGAACTGCCAGAGTCAAACCAAACGTCTAAAGTGTCTGATACGCGTTCATATTGATTAATATCATCTCCAATAAACTCACGATCAGAGCTATTAAACCAGGCTTCAATACCTGATTGGCTAACTTTTTTAGCAACAAGTTCAAAAATTTGATCTGTATTTGGATGTAACTTACCAGTTTCTTTATGTATGAATAATGTAATAGGTGTATTCCAAGTACGTTGACGTGAAATACACCAGTCTGGGCGAGTTTCAATCATATTTAAAAAACGTTTTTCACCACTTTTAGGTAACCAGTTAACAGACTGTGCAGCATTTAATGTTTGTGTTCGTAGTTTTTCATTATCCATGCTAATAAACCACTGAGGTGTAGCTCTAAAAATAACAGGTGATTTATGACGCCAGCAATGTGGATAGCTATGCATAAAGGTATCTGTGTAAAGCAGTGTGCTTTTTTCAGCTAAAATATTAATAATATGCTGGTTGGCTTTAAAAACAAATTGGCCTTCAAAAAGCTCAGTACCTTGGATGTAACAACCATTACCGTTAACAGGGTTTTCCAGTGGCAGTTGGTATTTTTTTCCAATTGCAAAGTCATCTACACCATGTGCTGGTGCTGTATGGACTAAACCAGTACCAGACTCTGTGCTAACATGGTGGCCCTCAAGCATAGGAACCACTTTGTCATATAATGGGTGTTTAACAGATAACCCCTCAAAGTTTGAACCTTTGAAACGTTTAATTATTTTAGTTTGATCAATACCAACTCGATCAAGAACAGATTGCATTAAAGCTTCAGCGATAATAATCGCTTCATTCGATTCAGTTAATTCAAGAATGACATAGTCAATATCCAAACCATAAGCAATGCCTTGGTTTGCAGGTAATGTCCAAGGCGTTGTTGTCCAAATGACAACAGAAGTTTCTTTTGGTAGCTTTTCAAGTGATAGTTTATCTTTCCACTGTGTATAGTCTGATAGATAGAATTTAACATCAATCGATGGTGACTCTTTATCTTTATACTCGATTTCAGCCTCTGATAAAGAGCTGCGGCAGTCAAAGCACCAGTGAACAGGCTTAAAGCCTTTTGTTAAATGACCGTTTTTAACAATTTTAGCTAAATTTCTAATAGTATCAGCTTCATACTGATAATCCATTGTAAGATAAGGGTTGTCCCAGTCACCAAGAATTCCCAATCGGATGAAGTCATTTTTTTGTCTTTCAACTTGCTTTAAGGCAAATTTTCGACATTCTTTTCTAAATGTATTTGCATCTACTTTTATGCCTGGCTTACCAAGCTTTTTTTCAATCTGAACTTCGATAGGCAAACCATGGCAGTCCCAACCTGGAATATAAGGACTATCAAAGCCATCCAGTCGCTTTGATTTTAAAATAATATCTTTAAGGATTTTGTTTACAGCATGACCAACATGAATATCACCATTAGCATAAGGAGGGCCATCATGAAGGATAAATTGTTTGCGTCCTTTTGTGTGCTGAGTAATATTTTGATACAGATTAGTTTGTTGCCATTTTTTTAATCGTTTAGGCTCTTGTTGTGCTAAATTACCACGCATTGCAAATGATGTGTTTGGTAAATTAAGCGTCTCTTTATAGTCGGTCATTTGTGTAATTGCCTCTTTCGTATTTCTACTTATTGGGTATTATGAGAACCTAGCCATTGTTCAGCTTTATTAATATCTTCTTTAATTTGTGCTTTTAATGCTTCTAGATTAGGAAATTTTACTTCATTTCGAAGCCAATGTAAAAATTCAACTTTAATTAACTTTCTATAAACCGTTTGGTTAAAGTTAAACACATGGACTTCAAGCAGACGCTTCATCCCTTTTACAGTTGGGCGAGTACCAACATTGGCAACACCATAGTAGTTTTGGTTGTCCAAGTAAGCTTTAACAACATAAACGCCAGCAACAACCATTGGTTGTTTTAATGCAATATTCATTGTTGAAAAGCCAAGCGTTCGGCCATTTTTATCTCCATGAATAATTCTTCCAGAAATATAATATGGATACCCAAGGTATTGCTGTGCTATTCTAAAATTACCTTTTGAAATTAACGTTCTGATTTTTGAACTACTAATTCTTTCATTTTGGTATATAAAGCTAGGAATTTTATCGACGGTATAGCTATATTGTTTTGCAAGTGATTTAAGCAATGTTATATCACCTTGTTGGTTTTGACCAAATTTGAAATCATCACCAATTAAAATATGTTTCATATTTAGTCCATTAACAAGAATTTTTGTTATAAATGACTCAGCAGTTACGTTTTGCAGTTTTTGGTTAAATTGAAGGCATAAAACATAATCAATTCCAAGAGATTTTAAATGACCTATTCGATCACGAAAGGGACTAAGACGTTTTGGTGCGCTTTCATTTAAGAAAAATTCTTTTGGTAAAGGCTCAAATGTAACAACTACAGTTTTCAAATGTTCTTTTTTTGCAGTTTGTTTTAGTTGCTTAAAAATTAGTTGATGACCTTTATGAACACCATCAAAAGCACCAATGGTGATAGCGCTAGGTGCTTGATAGTTAATAAGGTCTGCTTCCCTTAAAATGTGCATCGTGTTATGTTACTTGTTTTAATGTATTACTATAAATGTTAGCTATTATTACTAAGTTTGAGCTTTGCTTCAATCATTAGTTGTTAATAAGTTTCATGTATCAGTTATTTTTGCATGGAATATTTTTTTAAAAAGGAACATTATGCAATTATATCATTATGAACATTGCCCTTACTGTATTAGGGTTAGGGTGGTTTTAGGTGTCAAAAATATATTAATGGACTTAATAAATTTGCCTTATGATGATAAAGAGACACCAATAAACTTAACAAGTAGAAAGACATTGCCAATTTTGGTTTTAGATGATGGTAAGGCAATCGATGAAAGTTTAGATATTTGTCAGTATTTAGACTTTATTGATGATCATCCTATTATAGAAAGTCAAAAAGCAAGTAAAGAAGTTAAGGAAAAAGTTAATACGCTTAATGATAAAATAAAGCCACTGGTTTACCCAAGAGCCTATTTGCATCCATTGAACCAATATGACTTTCCTACGCAGTCTGCAGTTAATTATTTTAGATTACCTAAAGAAGAAAAAATGGGAATTAATTTTAGTGAAGCACTGATTCATTCTCAAGCATACCTTAAAGAGGTATTAGAAATATTAAGTAACTTAGAAGCTTATTTTGAAGGGCGAATTAATGATTTTGATAAAAAAGGTATTCTAATGAGTATCAGTTATGATGATGTTATCTTTTTCCCTGTGTTGCGATTGCTTACGCTTGCATCTGATGTGCTAGTTATGCCAGAAGGCATATCTTACTATGTAAATCAATTAGCTTTAGCATCAAAGGTAGACTTATATCAGATAGTTAATTATGGTGTAGGGGTAGACTTAACAAGCTGAGAATAAAAAGGTAAATACAGTTACCATTATCTAGGCAATACGCTATGATGGTTAAGTTTAGAAAAAGAATTAATTTCATAAAGGAGTAAAGAGAAATGACAGAATCGACCATGTTGGCGGTTAACTTATCGAGTGTTGGCATTTCAAATCCAAAAGACATTTATTACAACCCATCATATCAACAGTTATTTGAAGATGAGACTCACCATAGTCAAGTAGGTTATGCTAAAGGTACAATAACTGAGCTAGGTGCAGTTAGTGTTGATACGGGAAGATTTACTGGTCGATCTCCAAAAGATAAGTATATCGTTGAGACTGAAGAGTCACTTGGACATGTTTGGTGGAGTGATGATGGTTCTGATAATAAGAAGATGTCAAAAGAGACATGGGATCATTTGAAATCCTTAGTAAATAATCAATTAGAAAATAAAAAGCTTTACGTTATTGATGGATTTTGTGGTGCAAATCCTCAAAGTCGACTTTCTGTTCGTTTAGTGACTGAAATTGCCTGGATGGCTCATTTTTTCAAAAATATGTTTATTCGACCGACTGAAAGTGAGCTGGAGTCTTTTAAGCCAGATTGGACAATTTTAAATGCTTGTAAAACGCATTGTGATGATTATGAAAAATGGGGATTACGGTCAGAGGTTTTTGTCAGTTTCAATTTAAATGAACGAATGACTTTAATTGGTGGTACTTGGTATGGCGGTGAAATCAAAAAAGGTATATTTTCAATTATGAATTACTTTTTGCCACTTCAAGGTATTGGTTCTTTTCATTGTTCAGCTAATGTCGGTCAAAAAGGCGATAGCGCACTTTTTTTTGGTTTATCAGGCACGGGTAAAACAACATTATCAACTGATCCTAATCGACAGCTCATTGGTGATGATGAGCATGGTTGGGATGATGATGGTATTTTTAATTTAGAAGGCGGTTGTTATGCTAAGACAATCAATTTATCTAAAGAAGATGAACCAGATATTTATCATGCCATTCGACGCAATGCGTTACTAGAGAACGTTGTTGTTGATGAAAGTGGTAAAATTGATTTTAGCTCAAATAAAAAGACAGAGAATACTCGTGTTTCATACCCAATTGATCATATTGAAAATATTGTTAAACCAATTTCAAAAGCCTCTCATCCAAGTATCATTATCTTTTTAACTTGTGATGCTTATGGTGTTCTGCCGCCAGTTGCACGTTTGACAAAAGAGCAGGCAATGTATCAGTTTTTATCAGGGTACACTGCTAAAATAGCAGGCACAGAGCTGGGCATAAAAGAGCCTACAGCTGCCTTCTCAGCTTGTTTTGGTCAGCCGTTTCTATTGTTGCACCCAACGAAATATGCAGAAATTTTAGGTCAAAAAATGCAACAACATCAAGCAAAAGCTTATTTAGTTAATACTGGTTGGACAGGTGGTGGTTATGGTAAAGGTAGTCGTATTTCAATTAAAGAGACACGTGCAATTATTAATGCCATTTTAGAAGGTATTGGTGAGAATGCAAAATGGTATGTTGATGGTCACTTTGGTTTTGAAGTACCAACACAACTAAATGATGTTGATAGTAGCATACTAAACCCAAGAAATACCTGGACCGATAAAGAAGCCTATGATGAAACTTATCAAATGTTAATTGAAAAGTTTATTGTTAACTTTAAACGTTTTCATCAGACTGAAGCAGGTCGTAGTTTAGAAGCTTATGGACCAAAGCTATAATTTAGAGACTCAATTAGGCTTCACTTAAAGGGGGAGATTAGAGTGAAGTTTATCTATAAGTATTTTTTAGTATTTATTCGATTCGCATCAAAGGCCTTAATCGATATAATACATATTGATAAAAATTAAATTAAATTAAATTAAATTAAGTTAAGAATAATATGCTTTATCTGGCTTCGCAGTCACCTAGACGTTTTGAGTTGCTGAAACAACTAAACTTAGATTTTAGACAGTTTAGTGTTGATGTTGATGAAACACCCCGAAAGGAAGAATTACCGAAAGAATATGTAAAAAGGATTATCCAGTTAAAAAGTAACAATGCTAAAGCACATGTTTCTAAAGATGACATTGTTTTGGTTGCAGATACGACAGTTGTTTGTGATGAAGTGATCATGGGTAAGCCGAAAAACTATGAAGATGCTAAAAGCATGCTATTACGCTTATCTGGGAAAACACATGAAGTTTTTAGTGGCGTAGGCATTGTGTGTAATGATTATTTCGAAGAAGCATTAACAATAAGCCAGGTTACTTTTCGAGCTATTTCAGAATCTGAAATAAAAGCATATTGGCAGCTAAAAGAGCCTTATGATAAGGCTGGCGCATATGCAATTCAGGGTGTTGGTAGTATTTTTATTAAGTCAATTTATGGTAGTTATTCAGCTATTATGGGGTTAGATTTGTATCAGGTTGCAAAGCTTTTAGATAAGTTTGGATTTAATGTATTAGGCCATTTGGAGTAAATTAATGGATCTTGAAATTCGTTCAGAAATATTAATGAATGTAGCGCCTTATGAAACACGAGTGGCAATTATTGAAAATGGGGTGTTTCAAGAGGTTCATATTGAAAGGGAAAATCAGCGAGGTTTGGTTGGAAATATTTACAAAGGGAGAATTACGCGAGTCTTGCCAGGGATGCAAGCGGCATTTGTTGATATAGGTCTTGAGCGTTCAGGTTTTTTGCATGTATCAGATGTTATGCCATTTTGCTCTGATGAGAGTGATTTGATCGATTTAAATAGCAGTGAAGCAGATGTAAGAAACTGGCTTAGAGATGGGCAAGAGATTTTAGTCCAAGTAATGAAAGACCCACTTGGGACTAAAGGTGCTAGGTTAACTTCTCATTTATCTTTAGCTTCAAGATTTTTAGTATACATGCCAGATTTAGATCACATTGGTATTTCTTTACGCATTGAAGATGAGCTTCAACGAGAACGTTTACAAGAAGTGATGAAAGAAGCGCTACAGAGTGAATCACCTTCTGGGTTTATTGTCAGAACAGCGGCAGAGGGTGAGCAAGGGGATGACTTATGTCGTGATATAACATTTTTGCAGAGATTATGGCAAGATGTCTTAGATATGGCTGAAACAGTGACAACGCCAGGCTTAGTTTATGAAGATTTGCCATTGGATATTAGAACACTAAGAGACTATGTAAATGATAAAGTTGATACCATTCGTGTTGATAATTTAGATACATTCTCTCAGTTGTGCCACTTTGCAGATAAGTTTGTGCCGGGTGTGAGAGAACGTTTAAGCTACTATGCGGGGGAAGATCCTATTTTTGAGATGTATGGCGTTGAAGATGAGCTATCAAAAGCGTTAGATCGTCGCGTTGTATTAAAATCAGGAGGCTATTTGATTATTGATCAGACAGAAGCAATGACCACCATTGATGTTAATACCGGTGGTTATGTTGGCATGGTTAATTTAGAAGAAACCATTTTTAAAACAAATTTAGAGGCAGCAAGAGCAATTGGTCGACAATTGCGCTTAAGAAATTTAGGTGGGATTATCATACTAGACTTTATTGATATGACAGACCAAGAACATAAAGATAAAGTACTAGAAGCTTTAGAAGTAGCGTTAGCAAGAGACTATGCAAAAACAAAATTTACTCATTTAAGTGAGTTAGGTTTAGTTGAAATGACTCGAAAACGGACGCAAGAGTCACTGGCACAGTATCTGTGTGAGCCCTGTCCTATGTGCCAGTCACGCGGTAGTATTAAGACAATACAGACAGTATGTTATGAAATATTTAGAGAAGTTCAGCGAGAAGCAAGAGCTTATGCAGCAGATGGATTTTTAGTTGTTGCATCGCCTTTGGTTGTTGATTTGTTAATGAATGATGAGTCAACAGGGCTAGCTGAGTTAGAGTTAAGGCTTACAAAACCAATTAAATTACAAGCAGAAACAAGTTACCCTCAAGAGCAATATGATATAGTCTTACTATAGTGAAGAAGTACTTTAAGTAAGGTTAGCTATTGATTAAACAGCGAGGGCGCATAACGTTTTTGATTTTATCATTAGTGCTAACTATAACACTTATGCTTTTAGTTATAACTTCACTATTAACTTGGGGTTTGATCCGTTATGATAAAGAGTTATCGAATTATTTATCAGAAAAATTAGATACAGAAATCAAGTTAGATTTAACAGATGTTTCTTGGGATGGCATTAATCCAGTATTTAAGTTTAAAACAATTGATGTTAGTTTAGGTTCATCTGAATTTTCAAGCCGTTTAAATGGTTTAAGTGTTAAAATTAGCCCTTGGCAATCATTAACATCATGGAAAATTGCATCAAGTCAAGTCACTGTTGATTATTTAGAAGTTAACTTAAAAGTAAAACCATCATTGCCCGATAAAAAAAACGCACACTTAAGTACCATTCCTATTTCAACTAATATAATTGCTGCTATAGAGGAAGCTGACTATCATCTAGGCATACTTTTAGACTATCTTGAGGATGTTAAACCAGAATTAAAAATTAGCCATTTAAAGCTTAACCTATATGGTGCTAATAATAAGCAAATAGCATTGATGGGCACAGCCGCTATAGCAAAGCTTACGAAAGAGAGTTATCGACTTAAGGCTGATTTAATAACAGCTTTAAAAAAGAGTCATCTATTGTTAAATGTAGACATATCTCGCATTAATCATTTAGCTCGAGTTGATGGATATTTCCAGGTCAAAATTAAAGATTTAAATAAAGCAGTTCAATTTTTAAATTTGGATATGTTAGCAATTTATGGGCGCCAAGTTATTACTGATGGTTATATTCATTTTCAACCGCATCAACAATCACACTTAGATGCCAGAGTTTATGCGAACGATTTAGTTATTAAGAATCATAATCTTAATACACAATTAAACTTAAATCAGGCCTCAGTGCGTTTAGGGCTTAATTATAATAAAGATGGAGAGCTAAGCTTAAATATTAAACCAGATAAGTTAGTGATTAATAATAAGGAGCCTCTGTTAAAGCAGATTTTCATTCACTATCAACCAAGTATAGACTTAAGTTGGAAAGTAAAACTTAAACAATTACAGTTGCATGTGCTAGTTGATATCCAAAAAATATTACCAAATAATTTAATTCCTTATTCTGTGAGGACTTATGTCAGCCCAGAGAAGCTAAATGGTGTAGTAAATATGTTAGAGATTAAATATGGTGGCTTAACTGGTTTAAAACCACTATTTTCTCTTACAGCTAAGTTTTTAGATATCAATTACTTAAATGACAAGCATGGCATTAATTTGGAGAATGCTAGTGGAAGTTTGATAATGAATAGCGCAAATGGGAGTTTAGATATTAATGCCAATTCGTTGCAAGTTAAACAGTCTTTTTTAGGGATGAAAAACTTGCCTAAAGCAAGTGTAAAAATTAGAGGAGAGTGGCGCTTTAATCATGACTTACTATCACTTAATGTAAAATCACTATTACTAAAGGGACAATGGTTTAGCTTAACAACACAAGGCGATATTTTTTGGAATATTAATAACCCTTTGCCTAGCGTAAATCTTATATCTGAGCTTAAAGCAAATCAGATAAAGCAACCGCAAGTTCGTAGCTTTCTACCCAAAGAGGTTATCATTCCTAAACTATATGACTGGTTATATTATAGCATTGATGGTGCCGATTCAGTTAAAGCAAAATTAGTTTTAAAAGGAAATTTAGAAAAGTTCCCTTTTGAAGATGAATCAGGCATCTTTGATCTTAAAGCAACAGCATTTAATGCGCGTTTATCACCTTGGTATGACTGGCCGATGATTAAGGTGGCAAAGGGGAGTTTAGCATTTAAAAATGAAATGTTTAAGGTCAGTGCTTTACAAGCTAAAACAAGAAATGTGGACATACTACCATCAACATTAATGATAAAAGATATTCGTCCTAAGGTCGTATCAGATATGTTGGTAAAAATAAATATGAAATCAGATGCACAAGCAGCAAAAGACTATATACAAAATTCTCCCGTAGTTAATGAAACAGCCGATTGGTTCAAATTAATGAATTATAATGGAGATATAATATCTCAAGTTACGTTAAAATTGCCATTAGGAAATCAAGACCCAATGACAGTTGATGGTTATGTTAAGCTTCTTAATGGTTTACTAGAGTTTAAGTTTTTACCTTTTTGGACAATATACGGATATCATACACAAGGTGAAGTTTGGTTTAATGAAAAGAAAACGACAGGTTTATCTTTGGATGGGTGGTTAGGCTTAAACGCGCCATTTAGTTTTAAATTTAATTATATTACTGATGATCAATTTACTATTGATGCTGATACAACTATTTCTAGCAAAATATATATGCCTAAAAAAATTCAATCAAAGATTAAAGGGCAGAGTAAAATTCATTTAGTAGCATCAGGTAATAAAAATAGTGGTAAGGTTAAAATATTTTCAGACTTAAAGGGCGTTTCTTTTAACTTTCCAGAACCTCTGGTTAAGTTAAACAAGGAATTTGGTCAACCACTAACGCTAAACGCAAACTGGCTGATAAATAAAGATAAAATCAGTTTATTTAAATTTAATACGTCACTTAAAGATCAATTTGATATAAGCTCTAACTTAGGAGTGGATCCGAAATTTTTAAGCTTATCTGGTAATATAAAGGCAATTAATTTAGATCAGTGGTTTAATTTATTAAATGTAAATAATGATGCATTTGACCAGTTTTTTGTAGATAGACTTTTAACGGTACCAGTAGATCAAAAACAAAGCTTGGAATTTATATTTATTAAGTCTATTCCATATGCATCAAGTCAGCTGTTAACTTGGTTAATTAAAGAATATACTCCAAAGATTAATATATCATTTGATCAGGTATCTTTTCTTTCACAAGGGTTTAATAAATTAAACATTAGCACGATATCAAAAGATAACCGTTGGTTATTAGATTTAAGTTCACCTAATCAAATTGATGCTTCACTTGAAGTCATACTTAATAAGATATCACCATGGAAGTTAAACGTTGGTTTGTTGAGTTTAAGAAAGTTTGACCTTAATCATAGCTTAAGTAACTTTAGTGATAATATAGTTGGAGTTCCTTTCTGGTTGCCTTCAGCTGTAATATCCATTAAGCAGTTGATGTATCAGTCCAAACTTTTGATCAATGAAGCTAAAATAACGATTGACCATAAAGATCATCAAATAAAAATACCAACATACTATATAAAAGGGCCTGACATCTTCGTTTTGGGTAATGCAAACTGGAATGAAAATAATAATAAAGTAGAATTAAATGGTAGTGCAACATCTGATAGTTGGGGGCGCTTTTTTGCAAGTCTTGAACTATATAATATGGTTGATCAAGGTCAAGGGTTGTTTTCATATCAGTTAAGTTGGTTCGGAGGCTTAACTCCCCAGCCAAATACATTAGATGGACAGTTTATGTTTGGTATTTCTATTGGTAGTTTTCCAAGTATAAAGCCTGGAGTTGCTAAGCTTGTCGGAGTATTTAGTTTAGAAGCAATGATTGATCGTATTGGCTCAGGCATTAATGATCTAGATAGTAAAGGGCTTTATTTTAATCAAATTTATGGTAATTATGAAATTAAAAGAGGTATTGCAAAGGCGACAAAACCAGTGATAGTTGATTCACCATCATTTGATCTGAAAGTCTCAGGTAAAATTGACTTTTCTCAAAAACTTATTGACCAAACAATTACAATACAACCACATTTATCAGGGACAATGGCCATGGCTGCAGGTCTGATAGGTGGGCCTGTTGCAGGGTTAGCGACTTATATTGTTGATAAATTAGCAATGGCATCTATTTTGAAAAATCAAGGAATTGCAAAGGTTAGAGTTTCTGGTGCTTGGGATGGGCCTGAGGTGGAAATTAACTAATATATTATTTCTTTAAATATTAGTTATATATTGTAATATTTTTGTAATATTATTAGGATAAAATATACTCATTTGTTGATGGATATACGTTTATACTTTCAATAATTGGGAAGAAAGAATGGACTCTAGCGCAACTAAAATATCAGAACAATCTTTAGTTAGACTTGTGTGGGTCGTTGGTTCACTTGGCCTATTTGTTGATGGCTATATGCTTTATATTAGTTCAATTGCATTACCATTTATTCATCAAGAGTTTAAGCTAAGTGATCTAGAGCTAGGTTTAATTCAGTCAGCGGCTCCCATTGGTGCTGCGATTGGTGCAATTATTATTGGTAGACTATCAGATAAAGTTGGTCGTAAATCAATGCTTATTTTTAACTTAATGTTTTTTGTGGGTATTGCAATTTTATCAGCACTAGCTTGGGATATTATCTCACTTATTGTGTTTCGATTTTTAGTTGGTATTGGTGTTGGTATGGATTATCCAATTTGTGCTGCTTATATGGCAGAAATGACACCTAAGAACAAATCAGGCCAGTATATGGCAAAAGCAATGTTTATTAATTGCCTAGCATCACCTGTTGGTGTTTTAGTTGCGTGGGGAATATTTAGTATTTATCCGGAGATTGACGTCTGGCGATGGATGTTTTTATCTTGTGCTATACCTGCGATTATAGCATTAACTTTAAGGTCTCGTTTGCCTGAAAGTTTTATGTGGAAAGCGCATCAGAAACTATTGAGAAAACGCGGGAATATAAATGATGTTAAACATTATCGCACTTTGTTTAGCAAAAAATATCTGTTTGCGACCATAGGTTTTTGTGGAGTTTGGTTCTTAATGGATATTGCTTATTATGGTATAGGCCTATTTACACCACTAATACTTAAATCGTTACATGTGGGAATTGATGGCAATTTCTTAACATCAGCCTCTGATGTAATTAAAAGCACGTTATATGTCAATATCTTTGTTATGTTGGGTGCATTTGTATCAATTTGGGCAATCCAAAAAATAGATAACACTCAATTACAAAAAATGGGGTTGTTATTGTCATTTGTTGGGCTTTTGATGCTTGCTTTTAGTTTTACAGAAAGCAAGTCACTAAATTTAAGCTTAGTTTTTACTGGATTTATTATATTTAACTTTTTTATTAACCTAGGTCCAGGCATTACAACTTATTCTTTGCCAGCTCAATTTTATCCAACAGAAATTAGAGCAACAGGGCATGGCCTTGCTGCAGGTATTGCAAAAATTGGTGCGTTTTTAGGTGCAATGTTTTTACCTTTATTAGCACGCACAATAGGTATTTATATGGCAGTTGGTATGACAGCAGTGGCGCTTTTGGTAGCTTATGTATTGTGTGGGCTTATTCCTAGAAACTATTCTATTATAGAGACAGAAAGTAAAGATGATTTGATAACGGGAGAAAGGGATGCACTACCAACTTAATCAAGAGCAATTAAAATTTTGGGAAGCTAATGGTTTTATTAAAATTACAGATTTTTTGACTGAAAGTCAGAAAAAAAACTTAAAACAATGGAGCCAAGAAGTTGAAAGTTTGCCGGAAATACCAGGTAAGTGGATGAAGTATTTTGAAACAAATAACCAAGGAGAAAGAGTACTTTGTCGAGTTGAAAATTTTATTGACTACCACCTAAACTTTAAGTTGCTTGCAAATAGTAAAAAAGCAATTGATTTACTTTCACAATTAATGGGTGAAAAAGCTGTTTTATTTAAAGAAAAAATTAATTGTAAGTCCCCAGGAAGTAATGGTTTTGCGCCACACCAAGATGCACCTGCATTTATAAGTTTTGGACAAACTTACCATATCACAATGATGTTAGCAATTGATGATGCGACTATTGAAAATGGTTGTTTAGAGTTAATCGAAAAACATCCATTTTATAAGCATACATTGCCACAGAATACAGATGGATCAATTACAGAAGATTATACGAGTCAATTTCAGTGGCAACCAGTTGAGTGTTCTTCTGGTGATGTTATATTATTTGATTCTTATATTCCGCATTACTCAAAATCTAATCAAAGTAACCAATCAAGAAGGGCAGCTTTTATCACTTATAGTAAGCTCTCTGAAGGTGAGTCAAAACGAGAAGCCTATTTTAAGGATAAAAGAGAGAAGTTTCCACCTGATTGTGAAAGAGATCCAGACAAAGACTATAGTGAAGGCGCAATGGTTTATAATGTTGCAAATCCAATTAAGATTAAGGCAGATGCTAACTAGCATCAGAAGGTGTGGCAAATGGACGATCAAGTAAAAAAACAAATTAATAAAGCAAAGCAAGCACTCCTTCATAATTCACAATCTGATTATATTGGAGAAGCTATATCTCAATTAGAGCATGTTATTGAGTGTGGCCACTTTGCTAAAGAGTCTAACCACTCTGATGAAGTGATTGTTGCATCTTTATTTCATGATATTGGTCATTATGCTGAAAATCTTCCAAGACCTAAAATGGGCAATTTAGGCGTTTTACATCATGAGTGGGTGGGTGGTAAAATTTTAAGAGAATTAGGTTTTAATAGAAAAGTCTGTAGTCTGGTTCGTTATCATGTCGAAGCTAAACGTTATTTATCAGGTAAAAAAAACCGGTATTATGCAAACCTCTCAGATGCAAGTAAAGGCACCTTGAGCTTCCAGGGAGGTCCAATGTCAATTGATGAGATTAAAAGTTTTGAAAATCACCCTTGGTTTAGAGAAATTATTCAAGTTAGAGTTAATGATGAAAAAAGCAAACTTCAGGACTTTTACTTGCCAAGCATTGATAGTTTTGATGAGCATTTAATTAACTGCTTAGATTCTAGTTTATTAGAATTAAAATCTAGAACAGATTTTTATATTATGGGTATCGAGGATTATACAAACTTTAATTATCAAGTATTAGAAAAGAAGTTATCCAGTGTAATTAATGCTAATGATATTGATATTATTTTAATATCAAGTGAAGCTTTTAAGTATATTGACTGTAGTAATAAAGTTTATCATGGACTTCAAGAGGTTACCTATATTGAGCCATTGTTAGATACTGAAATTAATTACTATGATACGTTAATCATAGATGGGCTTATTACCAACGCATTAAATTCAATGCTTTCATCATATGTATTTATTACGGATCAACGAAATGGCATATATTTAAATCAGTATTTATTAGATAAAAAAATAAATAATTTACACATTGAATTATTAATACTTCAATAAGCTTTCTATATTTGGCTTTATTGCTTGCTCAACTAATTTTAGAAATTTACAATAGCAGAAAAATAAAATTAAGTAAGGCTAAAGAGTGAACCTTAATCTATCTGAATTGGGCAAAAAATCAACGTATAAAACAAGATATGATAAATCATTGTTATTTTCAATTCCAAGGCAAGTAAAGCGAGATGAGATTAATATCAAAAATGCAAATGGTCTATTTTTTGGCTATGATATTTGGACTGCCTTTGAGGTTTCTTGGTTAAACTTAAAAGGAAAGCCAGTTGTTAAAATTATAAAGTTTATTTTTGACTCAAATAGTAAGAATATTGTTGAATCAAAAAGTTTCAAGTTGTATTTGAATTCATTGAATCAGACTCAGTTTGATTATGATCAAGAGGTAGTAAGTTTACTTGAAGATGATTTAAGAGAGCTAGTTGAGGGAGATGTTACAGTGAATATGTACTCACTTGATGAGTATAAAGATGAAATCGTTAACCACTTTGATGCAAAGTCAATAGATCATATAGATTGTCAAATTACAGACTATCAAACGAATCCGTCATTATTAAAGGTAAAGAATAATGATATAGAAGTTACAGAATCTTTGACTAGTCATCTACTAAAGTCAAACTGTTTAGTCACAGGTCAGCCAGACTGGGGCAGTATATTAATTCAATATACAGGAAATAAAATATCGCAGGAATCACTACTTAAGTATTTGGTAAGTTTCCGTAATCATGATGAGTTTCATGAGCAATGTGTTGAACGAATTTTTAAGGATATTAGTGATTATTGCCAACCTAAACAACTATTAGTCTATGCTAGATATACTCGACGTGGTGGATTAGACATTAACCCGCTAAGAAGTAACGTTGCTATTGATGAAAAACTTAAATCACTTCGCCTTAATCGACAGTAATCCCCTAAACTTGATTTTTAGTAATAAAATAGATTAATTATTCTATTAGCTAAAACATTGTCAAGTCTTTAAGATTCAGATATCCTTTTAACGTTTTATGATAATAAAGTAAATCGTTTTGCAAATATGAGATAAATAGTAGAGATAGTCTTTTGGGAGTGGTAGTTTCATGCGCACACAATATTGTGGAGAAGTCACAGAACAGTTTTTAGAGCAATCAGTAGAAATTTGTGGTTGGGTACATCGTCGACGTGACCACGGTGGCGTTATATTTTTAGATATTCGTGATCGTAGTGGTTTAGTGCAACTTGTGTTTGAGCCTGAAAATAAAGTATTATTTAATCAAGCAGATCATCTTAGAAATGAATATGTCATTAAAGCAACTGGTAATGTAAGACTTCGCCCTGACGGACAAGATAATCCTAATCTTATAACTGGAAAAATAGAGATTGTTGGTGAATCTTTAGAAGTTTTAAACACAGCAGATACCTTGCCATTTCAAATTGATGAACATCAAAAAGTTGGTGAAGAAGTTCGGCTGAAGCACCGTTACATTGATTTGCGCCGCCCTGAAATGCAGCAGCGTTTTTTTAAACGAGCTAAGATTACACGTTTTATTCGAGAATTTTTAGATCATCATAGATTTACAGATATTGAAACGCCAGTTCTAACAAAAGCGACGCCAGAAGGGGCTAGAGACTATCTTGTGCCATCAAGAACACACAAAGGTGAATTTTTTGCACTTCCTCAATCACCACAGTTATTTAAGCAATTATTAATGGTCTCAGGCTTTGATCGTTATTATCAAATTGTAAAATGTTTTAGAGATGAAGATTTACGTGCGGATAGACAGCCTGAGTTTACCCAAATTGATATTGAAACTTCATTTTTAGATGAAAATCAGTTAATGGCTTTAATGGAGCAAATGATTCAAGGACTATTTAAAGATATTTTAGATGTGGACTTAGAAGTGCCATTTAAACGTATAAGCTACCAAGAGGCAATGAGTCGTTATGGCTCCGACAAACCAGATCTTCGAATTCCACTAGAGTTAGTTGATATTGATGATATTGTAAAAGATGTTGAATTTAAAGTTTTTTCAGGGCCAGCAAATGACAAAAATAGTCGTGTTGCAGCACTAAAAGTACCACAGGGGTCAGTGAGTTTAACACGTAAGACTATTGATGGTTATACTAATTTTGTAAAAATTTATGGTGCTAAGGGTTTAGCCTATATTAAAGTTAATGATATTTCACAAGGCAGAGAAGGTTTACAGTCACCAATTATTAAAAACCTATCAGATAATGCACTTGAAGAGATGAAAAAACGTTTAACGCTTGAAAATGGTGATTTGGTATTTTTTGGGGCAGATTCTAATAAAGTTGTTGCTGATGCAATGGGTGCGTTACGAGTTAAAATTGCACAAGATTTATTGCTTTACACACATGTATGGGCGCCGTTATGGGTTGTTGATTTTCCAATGTTTGAAGAGGCAGATAACCGTTTATATGCTTGCCACCATCCATTTACCGCACCAAAGATTGAAAGTATTGAAAAACTATCTGAAAGTAAGCCTTTGGATTTGCTTTCGCGTGCTTATGATATAGTGATTAATGGCTATGAAGTTGGTGGTGGGTCAATTCGTATTCATAATCAAGATATGCAAAGCGAAGTATTTAAGTTATTAGGCA
Source organism: Thiotrichales bacterium 19S9-11 (assembly GCA_021713395.1). GTDB lineage: Bacteria > Pseudomonadota > Gammaproteobacteria > Francisellales > Francisellaceae > M0027. The sequence goes on from JAKJJT010000001.1 coordinate 389,546, forward strand.
TTTCAGAGGAAGAGGCAAAAGAGAAGTTTAGTTTTCTACTAGAAGCTTTACGTTATGGTGCGCCTCCGCACGGCGGCATTGCTTTTGGTTTAGATCGTATTGTAATGCTTATGACAGGCACAGATAATATTAGAGATGTGATTGCATTTCCAAAGACACAAACAGCGAGTTGTTTAATGACAGAAGCGCCAAATATAGCTTCTAAAGAGCAGCTATTAGAGTTAGGGATTTTAGTGACTAAAAAAGAGGCTAAATTAGATTCAAAAGAAAATACCTCAGGAAAAGTAGAGAGTGAAAAAGTTTGAATTAAAATCTAATTGATGAAACTATGATGTTAAAGAGCAATGATGAAGTATACAAGCCAAAAATATTAAGCTTTTTAATGCTTTTTTATGTTGTTGTTTTATTATTGGCTAATTGGTTTGATGTGCGCTTGGTTTCATTGGGCTTTGGTTTAAGTACAGATGCAGGTACTTTGATTTTTCCTTTAACTTTTTTACTATCAGATTTAATTACAGAAGTTTATGGTTATAAAAACACACGTCGTGCTATTTGGCTTGGCTTTCTATTTAATTTAATTTTTATTTTATATGGACAGCTTATTACGCACTTACCGTCACCAGATAATGCACCTTTTAATCAGTTATTTGATCAGTTGTTTGAATTTAATATTTTAATTATTATTGCATCATTTGTTAGCTACCTTATTGCAGAGCCTTTAAATGCCCTATTTTTAGCAAAACTTAAAGTGCGTTATCATGGTCGCTTTATGGCATTACGTTTTGTTTTATCTACTATGGTTGCAAGTATTGTTGATACGGCTATTTTTTCGGTTGTTGCCTTTTCAGGCTTTATGTCAGCAAAGGAACTCTTCTTATTTATTGTGACAATGTGGGGCATTAAAGTTATTATTGAAATGATTGGTTTGCCATTATCTGTATTTTTGGCTTATCGGTTAAAGTCATATGAAGGCATGGATATTTATGATACAAAAACAAATTTTAATTTATTCAAATTAAATACAAACTATCAAGCAAGCGATAACTATTTTAGACAGTAATGGAGTATTGAGAAATGTTGGAGAAACTTCAGAACCTTAAAGGGCTTTTTTTTAATACGCCCATGGTTATTCTTGATGTCTTGATAAATGGGCATAAGAGGCAGATTTTTGCAAAATATGAAGCTTTAAGCTTTAGTGGCTCAATTAAAGATCGTATGGCTTACTATTTATTTGAAAAAGGATATCAGTCTGGAGAGCTAAAGCCTAACCAACCAATTATAGAAGCAACTAGCGGTAATACGGGAATTGCTTTATCTTTATTGGGTCGTGCATTAGGCCATCCTGTTTACATTGTTATGCCAGATTGGCTATCGAAAGAACGTTATCAGTTAATGAAGTTAGCAAATGCAACGGTTATTAAAGTGTCAGATAAGGAAAAAGGTTTCGTTGAGGCAATGCATATTGCAAGATCAATTGCAGATGAAAAAGGTTATTACTATCCTGATCAGTTTAGTAATGATGTTAATACACTTGCACATAAAGAAACGACAGCATATGAAATTGATATATCAATGAACCAATTAGGGTATAAAGTTGATCGATTTGTTGCTGCTTATGGTAGTGGTGGTACATTAATGGGCATCCATAAGTACTATCAAGGAAACCATCAATATATAACGATACACCCATTAGAAATAGACAGTGCACCCATTTTATCAAGCAATGGTGAAGTGGTGAATGATCACCAAATTCAAGGCTATAATGGAGAGTTTATTAGTAAGATAATGCACTTAGATGAGCTTGGCTCCATTATCAGTATTAATGAAAAAGAAGCGCTTAGTGCAGCATGCCAATTAAATCAGTTAGGTTTATCAGTTGGTTTTTCAAGTGGCGCAAATATTGTAGGTGCTATTGAGTTATTAAAAAAATACCCAGATGATATAATCGTTACAACATTAGCTGATTCAGCCTTAAAATATTTATCTAGTAATTTGTATCAAGAGTTGGTATTGGATCAAATGATATCAAATGAATATCGTCTTCTAGGCTTTTCATCTTTTAAAGTAAATGAATCACTACAAATAATGCCGCATAGCAATGTTCAATTTTTTGAAAACACGCTACAATGAGTTCAATAAAATAGCTAAGGGTAGATAATTATGAAACCAAACTTAAGCCAGCTGATGCAGCAAGCACAGAAAATGCAAGATGAAATGAAAAAAATGCAAGAAAAAATTCAGCAGATGGAGATTGTTGGACAAGCAGGTGCAGGGCTTGCTAAGGTTATATTAAATGGAAAATATGAATGTAAGAAAGTTGATTTAGATGATGGATTATTAAAAGAAGAAAAAGAAATTATTGAAGACTTAGTGGCAGCAGCTTTTAATGATGCAGTTAAAAAAGTTGAAACAGAAACACAACGAAAGATGTCTGAAGTTACTGGTGGCTTAGGTTTGCCGCCTGATTTTAAAATGCCACTTTAGAGATTAATTCTATGAAACAACTACCTAAAGCTTTATTGGAATTAATAGAAGCTTTATGCATACTGCCAGGGATTGGGCAAAAATCAGCAACTAGGATGGCTATTTTTTTACTGGATAAAAACCGTCAAGGGGCGGAGAGTATTACAAAAGCATTACAAAATGCGCTAAGCGATATTGATCAGTGTCAGCAATGTTTTTCTTTAGCGGATCAACCGCTTTGTCCAATTTGTTCTGATAAAGATAGAGATCAAGCAAAACTATGTGTGGTTGAGTCCCCTCTTGATTTAATTGCTATTGAAAATACAAATGTTTTTAATGGACGTTATTTTGTTTTAAATGGACGTATTTCACCACTTGATGGTGTTGGTGCAAAAGAGCTTAAAATTGATCATTTAATCGAGATGATTAATCAATATGAAATTAATGAATTGATTCTAGCAGTAAGTCCAACTGTTGAAGGTGAGGCAACAGCACACTATATTAATGATGTATTGGCACATAAAAATTTAAAAATTTCTCGCCTAGGCTATGGCGTGCCTTTTGGTGGTGAGCTTGAGTACTTAGATCAACAAACTTTATTCCATGCTTTTAATGCACGCCTTAGCTGTTAGTATGATTAAATCGGATAAAAAAGCATAAGATACCAAGTATGAGAATATAAAGAGCTGGAAAAAGATAATAATCTAAATCAATGACAAAGTAAGTTGCTAAGATTGGAGCGCTGCTACCTATAATTGCAGCTGATAGACTCCACATCAATGATGTAACTGTACAGCGAATAGGAGCTGGTAACAAGTCATACATCAATTTAAACACGATAGCAGATAGGATACTATTGCCTAAAACATAGAGCATAAAGCCAAATATAATGCCATTTGAAGATTGATATTTTGCACTTAAAAATAGGCTTAGGCTTGTGATGCAGATAACCATAACTGCAAAACGAAAGAGATTTTTTTCATTTACTTTTTCAGCTAAAAGTGCAAAAACTGGAATAAATAATGTTACTAAACCTTGAACAATCATAATCGTTGTCATTGCTTTTGTTGATGTGTAGTAGGCCGTATTTTGTAATAAGTTAATAAAAAAGAAATTACATAAATAAATATAAACACTCATAAAACTTGCAATAACAGCAATTTTATAAAGGGAAGTTTTATTTTCTTTAATTAATTGCCAGAATGAATTTGATTGTTGTTTTTCTATTTCATTAATGTAGTTGATAAAAATAGGAGACTCAGAGAGTTTATAACGTAAGTGCATTAAGATAAAAGTAATAATACCAATACAGATATAAAGATAGCGCCAGCTATTTTCAGTATGAATTAAATCAACTAAAAGTGCACATAAGCCACCTAAAAACATACCACAAGATGATGCCATGCCAATGATACTACCTGCTAATATTTTTTTTCTTGGGGTATGCTCCATTAGAAAAATGGCGGCATTATTAAATTCACCTGATATCGCAAAACTTTGAATTAACCGAAATCCGAGTAATAATATAGGCGCTAAAATGCCAATTGATTGGTAACTGGGTATTAGGCCGATACAGATAGTTGATAATCCTAAAAAAAATGCACTATATAATAAAGGTGATTTTCTGCCTTTAAAGTCAGAGTATAAACCAAAGCACAGCGCACCTAAGGGGCGAGCTAAATAAGAAATTAGGAAAATCCCAAATGTAATAATTAAAGTTGTACTGCCTAAATTTTTTGGTAGTAAGCTTTGACTAATTTGATAACTTAAATAAAGATACAGACTATATTCAAGCCATTCAATTAAGACAATACTTGCAGTAATTAAGGTTGTTTGTATTGGTTTCATTAGGAAAGTAATTATTCAAGATTTAATAAAAATTGGAGTATAAGATAAAATCATAGTTGGAGCAATAGCCACTGTGAGTAAGTATATTTAAGAGAAAGTTTTTAAGATGCAATCTCTAAGAATAAAGCAAAGCATAATACAGCGCCACCAGCAATAATACTTGCCTTATAAAGCCAATTAAGACTGATAGATTTCGTATCAGCTAAATCAACTTGATACTCTGGAAATAAAGGTGGTTCATTAAAAAGTCCACTATCAAAACCTTCTTGCCAGTATTGATAGGCTTTTGATGTTTCAGGATATGGGTTCTTGATTTCAGGTGATAGTTCGTTATCTGCAAACTGTTGGCTAGAAGCATACCCTTCCATCCAGCAAACTTCAAGTTGAGGTACTTGAGCTCTAGCAATTAGCTTTAAGTGGTGTTGCATTTGTAGCTGAATCATAATTCTATCCTCACGGTTAAAAATAGTAATTATTAATACCTACTTTTATCTATTATTTCATTATGTGAATTAATTGCCAAGATGCAAAAGTCGCTAAATGAATACAGCATAAGTCATTTAAAATATAAGAAAATATCTTATTTCTATTTGAGACTTTAACTATTTGTGATAAAAAATATTTAGATTTTTTCTTGATTTAAGTGTTGGGCATAAGTTTCTGGAATAAAGAAAAGTAAGATTAAGGCAATAATCAGTGCAGCAGGTAATGAGCTGATTGCATAGATAAAATCACCTAGTGAGTAAGCGCTAATGGTAGAGTGCTGGATCGGGGAAGCATATTGGATTAAAAATCCAATTAATGGTTGGAAAAAAGCACCAATTAAAACAATTAACATATTAATCCAACTCATTAGAATCCCACTTAGCTTAGCAGAGTGAATGTCAGTGGCAATAGCAAAGCAAATAAGCATGCTTGAAACAAAAAAGCCAAATAAAAAATAGATGAGTTCTAATAGCCATAACTGATTTGGTATTTGTAAAATGATTAAAATAAAGCAAATAAAAGTTCCTACTGTTCCCATATACATAGGAGTTTTTCGTCTTGATAATAAACCTGAGAGGATGCCATTTAATGGCCCACCAACTGCAATTCCAATAAATATAAATTCATTAACTTGAGAGCTAAATTGGCTTAGATGAGGATAGGCTTTATCTAAAAAAGGCACAGACCAAAGCTCGGCAAATGAAATAACAGAAGCAACCATTAAACCGGCATATAGGCCTAATAACCAAGTAGATGGTATTTTACCCATATTTAAAACCATTGAGACACTATTTTTAGTTGAATCAAGGCGAGCGCTACTATGATTTGGTGGTCGATTTCGGATAACTAAATAGATCATAATACTTAGAATGATACCAATAATGCCAGAGGCAATAAGAGATTTCTGCCAACCGTAGCTTTGCATTAAATAAGTTAAAGGTTCACTCCCTATAATTGCGCCTAAAACACCGAGCGTATTGGTTAGGCCAACAATAAAAGGAAAGACTTCAGTAGAAAACCAAAGCCTTGCAAGTTTTAACGTGCCAATAAATGCAAAAGCAGAACCAATACCAACAATGATTCTACCAAGAGCTAGAACCCAAACTTCTTCAGTTGTGGCAAAAATAATAACACCAATTGATAGTACAAGGCAGGCAAGGGATAAACACAGCCTTGCCCCATAGCGATCGATTAGTGTGCCAACTGGTAATTGTGCAATCGCATAGGCATAAAAATAAAGGGCCATAATGCTGCCAAGTTCTGCAGGGGGAATTTGGAAGTGATTGCTTAAATCAGTGCTAATAACAGCAGGAGAAACTCGCTGAAAAAACTCAAGCCCATAAAAAAGAGCAGCAACAAACCAAGTGATTGATGCAAGAAAAACGATTCGTAGCGAGTTGCGTTTAAGTTGATTAATCTGTTCCATGAAATACTTTACGCTTATAGTGATATTGGTCAAGCTAGTCTAACAGGATACATTCAAAAAATCATGTTGAAAATCACAAAAAATTAACAATTTGCAAATTTTATTTCAATAAAGATAAAAATAGTTGATCCTAATGTAAATAGTTAACAAACTAGCTTATTTAGGTATTTTATATCTTGATGATATGGTTAGTTATGCTTTATGATGTCTCGGTAGTATGGTTATATAGTTAAATTTAAGTCAATGCAGCGACATCTTTATAAGATTTGTTCTATTTTAATTAGTTGTTTAATTATTTTTTCACCGAATGCTTTATTTGCTCAAAAGAGTAATAAGGCAATTCATACTGTGATGTCACCATCTAGAATTGTTGTATTAGATAAAAGTATTTTGGAAGATCTAATGTTATTAGATATAAAGCCAATTGCTTATGTTGGTGTAATGCCACACTTTTTGCAAAGTCGCTTAGCTGGCGTGACTAACTTTGATCTTATTGATAATCAGGTATTGCATGATATATCTAATTTAGAGCCTGACTTGATCATTGGTAATAATAAGATGCCTAAAAGTTTAATGACACAGTTAGAGAAAATTGCACCAACAATGCAATTGTCAGCAACAGAACAGATAGAAAACATAAAGATATTAGGTATTATGGTTCAAAAAGAAGCAAAAGCAAAAGCAATTATTAAAGGCTTGAGGCAATAATTAGTTCTTATTTTTTATTATTTGTATCATCAGTTTTTTTTGCATGTTCTATTATTTTAGGCGGTGGATAATCGCCAGAAATTTTAGCTAATTTATTATCTTTAAAGCTTACAATTAACTTTTTTTCTTCCATGCTAGTGTTGTAATACTGTATGGTGTAAACATAATGCCAAGTATTTTTATGGAAAGGGTCAATGACATCAGGAGAACCTAAGATAAACTGTACTTGGTCTTGTGTCATGTTTGGCTTTAGCTTTTGTATGTCATTAGCAGTAATAATTTTTCCTTGCTGAACAGGAGGCGTATAAGGTGTTAGAAGTGAGCAGCTTGTTAAGCTTAATGTTATCAGTAAGGGAGCTAACGTTTTTTTTATGATCATTGTATAATGTACACTAATTTGATTGAGTTAAAGTTATTTCATAATAATCGAATCAAGCGCATGAGACAACAACCTTAAACAAAGATGGAATAAAAGAGAGTTTTATATGTCAAAGGATAAAGAGTTAAAGGCTGCTGGTTTAAGAGTAACGCAGCCAAGAGTAAAAATTTTACAGCTGCTGGAAGCATCCAAAGGAGACTGTCACTTTTCTGCTGAAGACATTCATCATCAGCTTCAAACACAAGGAGAGCAGGTTGCGCTTGCAACCGTTTATCGAGTTTTGAGTCAGTTTGAGTCAGTGGGTTTGGTGAGTCGCTTAAATTTAGGTGATGATCAAGCAGTTTATGAATTAGTATCTGATTGTCATCATGATCATATGGTTTGTGTTGTGTGTCGTAAAGTAGAAGAGTTTTATGACGAAGTTATTGAGCAGCGTCAGAAAAAAATAGCACTTAGTGGTGGGAATCAGTTAGTTGATCACAGTCTTTGTCTCTACGTTGTTTGTTCTCAATGCCAACAAAAAAAGCTAAATAAATGAATTTTTAAAAACTCTCTGAGCCAAATAACTTTTGGTCAATAATATCACACAATATATGTATGATAATGGTATGACACTCATGGATTTGTGAAGACTTTTTATGGGGTACTGTAATTTGAACGTCACCTTCTGTTAGTGCATGTTCTATTTCTAGGCCATTATTACCATTTAGTACAATAACTTTTGAGCCTTTTTCATGAGCAACCTGGATTGCATCTAAAATATTTTCAGAATCCTTATCTGTGATAACAGCAACTAAAACATCTAGCTCTGAGGCTAAAGCATAAATTTGTTTTGAGAAAATATCTCGATAGTTATAACCGTTACCAATTGCAGTTAGTGTCGCAACATTAGATGTCAGCGCAATAGAAGGTAGTGAGGGGCGCTCCATTTCATAGCGATTGAGAAGCTTTGCGGTTAAGTGCTGAGCGCTAACGGCAGATCCATCATTACCACAAGTGAGAATCTTTCCACCATTTAAAAGTGTTTGAACAAGAAGCTCTCCTGCTTTAGCAACGGGTTCGCTTAAGGTATCTGCAGAAGCAATCAGTGTTTGAATGCTGTTTGAAAAATGTTCTTTTACGCGCTCACCTAAAAGCATAATTTACCCTTCGCTTATTGATAATTAACTAAACTTTCGGTACTCTGCCATAATATGCATTAAAGGTCAAACGAGGAACATATGAAGTTGCTAAATGAGCCAAGCTTTAGTGAGGTTATTCGGAGAGCTTGGGAGTTATATCGACAAAATTTAAAGCAGTTGTTTGTTGTAGCATTAATTTTTTCAGTTTTATATCAGTTATTTATTATGTTTATGCGGCAATCAGGACTGGTTAACTTAGTTTATCAAGTGATTCAGTCTAATGCAGAAGGAAAAATGCTAACAGAAGAAGTATCAGTTCAAACCACCGCATCAATGCACTTAGTCGTTGCAATTGGTATTTTCTTTTATCTAGTGGTATTGCCATTTGCAACTGCATTATTTCAAAATATTGTTGATGTTAGTTGGCAGGAAAAAAGTCAGAGCATAACAGAGCATGTTAAGTTTATATTAAGTAAAATGGTTATAATTGTCATCGCAACGGTTATGGTTTATATATTGTTGTTAATTGCTGTTATGGTCTCTAGTATCGTTATGGGGCTTCTAGCTTTAGTAGTTTATGCTTTATTTATCGTTTATATTCCTCTAATTTTATATGATCAAAAAAAAGCGCTGTCTTCATTGCAGGAAAGTCTAAAGCTTACGATATTAGCTTTTGGTCGTAGCTTGGCAATCGCAGTACTTTGCTACTTTCTTTTGAATGTTCCATCTGTTGTTGAGTGGTTAGTTCAAAAATCAATGGGGTTAGATAGCTCACTTGTTTTTGGCATAGATGAGGTTATTACCATATTTGTAACAGCTTTTATTTGGCCTTTGGTTGCAATTTTAAAGTTAGCGCTTTATTACTCACTAAAAGCAAAACAATATAACTTAAAAGTCAAAAAAGGAATATGAAGCTAAGCAAAGTTACAAAAACAAGCAAGAATAATCAATATTTATTTATATATTGTAATTAATATATTTTATTGTTTGATATATTGAGGGTGTTTCTCATTTAAACTTATATTTTTAAGCAAATAATTTGTAGCAATTTTATTGACAATTGAAAAGTGCTGGTAGAAACTAAGACCCAGAGATTCAGCCTACAAATTTTAGTAGGCTTGATAGTTAAAATGAAACTATTTTAAGGAGATGAAAATGGCTGTTTTAGTTGGGCGTCAGGCACCAGATTTTACAGCGCCAGCAGTCACTGGTAATGGTGAAATTGTTGAAACATTGAACTTTAATCAAGCACGTGGTGGTAAGCTTGCAATTATTGTGTTTTATCCACTAGATTTTACGTTTGTTTGTCCATCAGAACTAATTGCTTTAGATCGACGTGTTGACCAATTAAAATCATTAGGTGTTGAGGTTTTTGCGGTGTCTATTGATTCACACTTTACACATAATGCGTGGAGAAATACGCCGATAAATCAAGGTGGTATTGGTGAGGTGAAGTATACAATGGTTGCAGATATTGATCATAGTATTGTTAAAGCATATGGTGTTGAACACCCTCAAGTAGGTGTTGCTTTTCGTGGTTCGTTTTTAATAGATCAGGATGGTATTGTTAGACATCAGGTGATTAATGATCTACCATTAGGCAGAAACATGGATGAGCTAGTTAGAATGGTTGAAGCACTTCAATTTCACCAAGAACATGGCGAAGTTTGTCCAGCAGGATGGAATAAAGGTGATAAAGGAATGACCGCATCACCAGAAGGCGTTGCAAGCTACTTGAAAAGCAATGCTGAAGAGCTTTAATTTAAGTTTAAATTTTAATTATTTTAATTCTGTTTTATCGTAATAAAATAGAGCGTTTAAAACAAAGGATTTGGTGACAAAAACGTTAATATCACAAAAAAATAACTAATTAATGTAATTCAGCTTGCATTTTATAAAGTTATTAACTAAGTTAGGTGGTGTTAATGCGGCAAAAACGTCAATTTTCGCTTGAAATTGAAATATCTGACGCATAGAATCAGTTATCAAATCAAAAGAAGACTTTTGGTTAACTTTAAATAAAAAATGAGGAGAAAGGACGTGAGAGTAAAAACAATTGTTACTGCGTTGACTGCCGGTATGATTGTTTCAGGATCAGCAATGGCAGCATCATCTGATGTGGATGCAAAAATTGCGAACCTACAACAACAACTTCAGCAACTTCAAGCACAAGTGAATGGTAATTCTGGTTCTATGAAGTCAGGGAATGGAATGAGTGGAGTGTCTTTTGTAAAATATGATGCAAATTACTCTCAAAAAATGTTAAACAACCAAGACTCAGGCATTGACCGTGAATTAGATATATTGAAAGCACGTCAAAGTGGCCAGTTAACATCAAACTCAATCTATCTTGGTGGTAAAGGCGAGGTTCAGGCAGTTTATCGTCGTATGGGTTCTGTTGGTGCAGGTAATTCAAATGCAACAGGTAATGCTGAACTTAAGACAAGTAATACAACTTCAATTAATCTTCCTTATGCGAATGTTATCTTTACATCAACAATTGGTGATTGGATTAGTGGTTATGCAAATCTATCTGTAACAAACCCGGTAACGCATGATGTCGTACTTCCAGATGCCTACTTTGTTTTAGGTAATCTAGATAAAAGCCCACTTTATATGTGGGGTGGTGAGAAGACTGTCGACTTTGGTGGCTATGATATGGTTAATACTTATATCCCAACGCTATCTCGTGCGGCATTCTTAGCGCAAGCAGGCCAAGTTGGTTTTGGTTTCCATAAAATGGGCTTAACAACAACGATTACATTAATGAATGGTTCTGGCTTAAGCGACACTAATACATCAAACCAAGGCAGCACAAGCGCAATCAGTAACTTTGCTGCAAATGTTAAATTTGAGCAAACAACAGATGGTAACTTCACTTATCATATGGGTGCAGGCTACATTAATGGTACAGGCTTCCATGGTGATTTAAATAGTGATCGTGTTGGTGCTTGGACTACGTTTGGTGGTATTGATGTTGCTGGCTTAAAAGTCATGTTTGACTACACTATGACAACTGCTTCAGTCCGTGGTATTAATACATCTGCGGATGTAACTTCTGGTGCGGTTACAGGTGGTGTTAGTGGACTTGATCCAAGAACTGCTTCAACATTAACAAATGGTACTAGCTTATATAGCTTGCCATGGATTCTTGGTTATACTGGCCAAATGACAAGTGCATTTGACTCAGGTAAAGTTGTACAATCTTGGGCAGTTAATACATCTTATAGCATGCCTATGATGGGTCATGATACCACTTTCTTTGGTAGCTATAGCCAGTTGTATCAAGATGGCGATAACAATATGTATCAGTTTACAGTTGGTGCTCGCACAAATGTTATTGATACATTATGGGTGGGATTAAACTATAACGTTGCTAGTGGTAAGCTTAATGCTAAATCTCTACAAACGTCTAACATCATCATGGGAGATGCAACTGTATACTTCTAATTTTATTAGAGATACAGATAGCATTAAACCTGTTATTTCATATATCAAAAGCCACTACCAAAGTGGCTTTTTTATTTTTAACTCATCCTTAAATTCATGTATACTGCTTTTAAAAATATAAAACAATACATGAGTAGCTTTATGGATTATTATCAATTTGCACTAGATGAAATTCAACATATAATAGGCACATTTAAGCCTAAAATTGGTATTATATTAGGCTCCGGCTTAGGACCTTTTGCCAATCAAATAGATGTTGTGGCAAAAATTCCTTATCAATCATTAGATGGTTTTTTTGTCTCTAGTGTTGAAGGTCATGCGGGGGAATATATTATTGGTTATTATCAGGGTATTGAAGTTATTTGTATGAATGGGCGTGTTCATTTATATGAAGGTGCAAAGTTTCAGGAAGTTGCCTTGCCTGTAAGAGTAATGCATGGCTTGGGTATAAAGCATTTGATTGTAACAGGTGCAGCAGGCTCTCTAAATCCTGATTATAAACCAGGTGATGTCATTATGATAAAGGATCATATTAATCTACAGCCGGGTAATCCACTAGTTGGAGCAAATGATGAACGCTTTGGCCCGCGTTTTGTACCAATGGAAGAAGCGTATGATAAAAAAACGAGAGATCTATTTAAAAAAATTGCAAAAGAAGATGGTTATGTGCTGCCAGAAGGTGTTTATCTAGCAGTGCTAGGACCTTCATTTGAAACGCCAGCAGAAATACGCGCATTTAGACTTTTAGGGGCAGATGTTGTTGCGATGTCAGTTGTTCCGGAGGTTATTGTTGCGCGTCATTGTGGGCTTAAAGTTTCAGGTTTTGCTGCTGTCACTAATATGGCTTCAGGTATAACAGATGAACCAATTATTCATGAAGATGTTTTAGTCTATGGCAATAAAGCAAGTCATCGACTAGTTAAGTTAGTTGGCAAAGGAATAAAAAGCTTAGCTTAATTGAAGTATTAACGCTAAAAATAGAGTAAATGAATAAAGAGGATTATGGTTTATATGGAAGTGCGGCAAATATTTTTAGATACAGAAACCAGTGGTTTTGAGTTTAAAGATGGGCATCGTATTATTGAGTTTGGTGCAGTTGAAGCAATTGATCGAAAATTAACGGGTAAAACATTACACTTTTATTTTAAGCCTGATATTGAAATAGAGTCAGGAGCATTTGAGGTTCATGGTATTTCAAATGAGCGTCTTGAAAATGAACCTTTATTTGAAGAAAAAGTCAGTGAAATTATGACGTTTCTAACGGATGCTGAAATTATTATTCATAATGCAGGTTTTGATGTTCCTTTTATTAATTATGAGCTTGGTCGGTTATCTGAAAATCACTGGGGTAAGCTTGATGAGTATTGCCAGATAACAGATAGCTTATATTTAGCAAGGCGAAAATATCCAGGTCAAAGAAACTCGCTAGATGCTTTATGCAAGCGCTTTATGATTGATAACTCTGAGCGATCATTACATGGCGCATTATTAGATGCAGAATTATTGGCAAAAGTTTATTTTGCTATGACTGGAGGTCAGACCAAGCTTGCATTAAATGAAGATAATAAGATAAAAGAAAATCAAGATGAAAATATTAATAAATCATATAAAAACTTAAATTTAAAAGTACTTGATATATCAGATGAAGCATCGCAAAAGCATCAAAAATATCTTGAATTACTAAATAAAAAATCAAAACAGCAAAATTTATGGCACCAGCTTGAAAATAATCAGGAATGATTGTAGCTAAGTTAAGGATAGGGAGATTCAAAGTGCAAGGTTTAAGTATTACACAGCTAGTAATGGGACAGAAAGCATCATTTAGTAAAACAGTTTCAGAAGCAGATATTTATATGTTTGCAGGAGTTAGTGGTGATTTTAATCCAGCGCATATTAATCAAGAAGCAGCAGAGGCAAGTCGTTTTAAACAACGAATTGCCCATGGCGTCTTAACGGCAAGTTTTATTTCAACTGTTATTGGTATGCATTTACCTGGGCCTGGTAGTATTTATTTAGAGCAGTCACTGAAATTTAAAGCGCCTGTTTTTATTGGTGATACAATTAAAGCGACAGTTGAAGTCATAGAGCTTATATTAGAAAAAAACAAAGTATGTTTAAAAACGATTTGTATAAATCAAAAAGGGATAGTTGTATTAGAAGGAGAAGCATTGGTGATGCCTCCTAAAGTTTAAATTGCATTGTTATTTTTTCTTATGATGTTTGGTGATTTATACAGGTATCTAAGGCCATTTTCTGTTAAAATATGATCATTGCTGATTTTGTAAGTATGCTTGTCCTAATTTGAGCAAGCAAAGTGGAGTAGAGACTTTATGGCAGAGACACAATATGATTCTTCTAGTATTCAGGTCTTAAAGGGCCTAGATGCAGTACGTAAAAGACCTGGAATGTATATCGGTGATACTGATGATGGTTCAGGTTTGCATCATATGGTATTTGAGGTTTTAGATAACTCAATTGATGAAGCGTTAGCGGGTTATTGTTCAAAAATAGAAGTTGTTATTCATACAGATGGTAGCGTCTCTGTTAGAGATGATGGTCGAGGTATTCCAGTTGATACGCATCCGGAAGAAGGTAGATCAGCAGCTGAAGTTATTATGACAGTTTTGCATGCAGGTGGTAAGTTTGATGATAATGCCTATAAGGTATCAGGCGGCTTACATGGTGTTGGTGTTTCTGTTGTTAATGCGTTATCTGAGTCATTAGAGCTTAAAGTATGGAAAAATGGCAAAGCATATCAACAAAACTATCTTGATGGTGAACCAAAGTCACCGCTAGCAGAAGTAGGTGAGACAGAAGAAAAAGGTACGATGATTCGCTTTAAGCCTAGCCCAATTACATTTAGTCAGGTTGAGTTTCAGTATGATGTGTTAGCCAAGCGAATTAGAGAGCTTGCTTTTTTAAATTCTGGTGTAAAAATTCATTTAAAAGACTTAAATGAAGACAAAGAGCAAGTTTTTGAATATGAAGGTGGAATTCAATCTTTTGTTGAACATTTAAACCGAAAGCGTACACCGTTACATGAGTCAATTGTATTTGTTAGAGGTGAGAAGGAGGGTGTTGTTGTTGAGCTAGCATTGCAGTGGAATGATGGTTATCAAGAAAGTATTTTTCCTTTTACAAATAATATTCCTCAAAAAGATGGTGGCACTCATTTATCTGGGTTTAGAGCAGCATTAACAAGGACAGTTAATCAATACATAGACCAAGAAGGTCTCGCAAAGCGTCATAAAGTTAATGTCACTGGAGATGATGCAAGAGAGGGTTTAACGGCAGTGCTATCAGTGAAAGTGCCAGATCCAAAGTTTTCATCTCAAACAAAAGATAAACTTGTTTCATCTGAGGTTAAGCCGATTGTTGAGTCATTGGTTTATGAGAAATTATCAGAGTTTTTACAAGAAAACCCAAGTGAAGCAAAGATTGTTGCAAATAAAGTGATTGATTCTGCTAGAGCGCGAGAAGCAGCGAGAAAAGCACGAGAAGTAACAAGAAGAAAAAGTGCACTTGATATTGCAGGATTACCAGGCAAGTTGGCTGATTGCCAAGAGAAAGACCCAGCAAAATCTGAATTATTTATTGTTGAGGGAGACTCTGCCGGAGGCTCTGCTAAACAAGCTCGTGATAGACGCACTCAAGCAATTTTGCCGCTTAAAGGCAAAATCTTAAATGTTGAAAAAGCCCGCTTTGATAAGATGCTCTCTTCACAAGAAGTTGGTACTTTAATTAAAGCATTAGGCTGTGGTATTGGAAGAGATGAATATGATCCTGATAAACTTCGTTACCATTATATTGTTATTATGACAGATGCGGATGTTGACGGGTCTCATATTAGGACATTGTTATTGACTTTCTTTTATCGCCAGCTGCCAGAGTTAGTTAGTCGAGGGCATATTTATATTGCCCAGCCACCGCTTTATAAAATCAAAAAAGGAAAGCAGGAGATGTATTTAAAAGATGATCTTCAGCTAAATGAGTATTTAGGTCAGATAGGTTTGGAAGGTGCTAAACTATACCCCGAAGATCAGACGCCACCAATTCAAGGTATAGGTCTTGAGAAATTATATACTCAATATCAGAAAGTTATGCAAGTTGTTTCTCATTTGTCTAGACGCTATCCAGAGTCTTTTTTGAAGTCATTGGTTTATTATGAGGCTTATGAGCCTGACTGGAATTCTGAAAGTAAAGCTTTGGATAAGTGGTGGCAAGCTTTAGAAGTGCACTTAAATGATAGAGCACTAAGCTATGAGTCCTACCAATGTACAACAGCCTTACGTCAAGAAGAAGATGAACAAGAAGTTCATCAACTTATTTTAAAACGTCGTTTTCATGGCGTTGAAACGCCATATATTATTCCATTTACTTTTTTTGAAGGCAAAGATTATAAATTGATTTGTCAATTAGGTGATGAACTGAAAGGGCTAATTGGCGATAAGGCACGTATTGAGCGTGGAGAGAAGTCACAACCAATTGATCATTTTGAGCAAGCGATTGAGTGGTTATTAAAAGAAGCAAAACGTGGCCAAAGCATTCAGCGCTATAAGGGTTTAGGTGAAATGAATCCAGATCAGCTATGGGAGACAACCATGGACCCAGAAACACGTCGCATGCTTCAAGTGTCAGTCCAAGATGCACTTCAGGCCGACGAGTTATTCTCAACCTTAATGGGCGATCAAGTTGAGCCAAGAAGAGAATTTATAGAACAAAACGCCTTAAATGTAAAAAATATAGATGTATAGTAACGTTTATTTGTTGAATTAAGAAATAAGATGCCCGCTGATTTAAGTGTTATTTTAATTGTAAAAAATGAGCAGCGAGATATTAAGCGCTGCCTTGAATCTGTTCAGTGGGCAGATGAAATCATTATTGTTGATTCAGGAAGTACAGATCAGACATTATCTATTGCAAAAAATTATACTAATAAAATTTTTCTTCATGATTGGCAAGGTTATGGAAGACAAAAGCAATATGCATTGTCAAAAGCAACAAAGTCTTGGGTGTTATCACTTGATGCGGATGAGGTAGTAACAGAAGCATTAAAAAATGAGATTTTAGGTTTATTCCATAATTTTGAAGAACAAGATCATGACGCCTTTCAAATTCCATTTCAATCATATTTTTTAGACCAACCCGTTAAGCATGGTGACTGGAAAGGTGAAAAACACATTCGGCTATTTAAGAGACAAAAAGGTTCTTTTGATCAAGCTGAGCTTCATGAAAATCTTATTATTCAAGGAAAGATAGGTAAGCTTAAGGGTAGAATAGATCATTACTCTTACGCTAACTTAGAAGATGTGCTTGATAAATTAAGCCGCTATGCTATTGCAGGTGCTAAGGCTAGATATAACCAAGGTAAAAAGTCTTCATTTTTTTATGCATGGTTTAAGTCAAAGTGGGCATTTTTTCGAAGCTATGTTATTAAGCTTGGCTTTTTAGATGGTAAGATTGGCTTTATATTAGCTTATTATATTGCTGATTATACATTCTATCGTTATGTCAAGTTAATAGAAATGAATAAAGTGCGCTAATTATTTAACGATTAAAAGGTGTTTACGATTTTATGCTCCTGGTATTGATGTTTCATAAAGTCACAGAGCCGTCAGACTGTTTGGCACAGTTCGAGACTTTTTTGCTTTATTTAAAATCAAAATATTCATTTGTATTGCCAGGAGACAAATTACCATTTCATCAGCTATCTATATGTTTAACTTTTGATGATGCATACGCAGATTTTTATTTTAAGGTTTACCCGCTATTAAAAAAGCATAAAATTCCAGCAATTGTTGCAGTGCCAACGGCTTATATTATTGACTCAACTAACTGCTCCTCTGATAAGCGTATGGATATTATACAATCACAAGCAATGCAAGGTGATAATTATTTAAATGCACCATTTTGTACTTGGGAAGAGTTAAGAGAAATTTCTCAAAGTCCCTGGGTTAAAATAGCCTCTCACCATCATAGTCATATGAGTGTCAAAGATCCAAACTTTGACCTATCTAAAGAAATGATAAATTCAAAAAAAATACTTGAAAAAAAGCTTGAAACTCCTATTGATACATTAGTTTATCCATATGGTCATTACTTAAAACAGACACATCAAAAAGCATGCGATATTTATCGCTATATTATGCGTATTAGCTATGCTAGTAATTTTAGCTGGGGTGGGAAGAATCAATTAATTTATAGAGTTAATGCAGACCCATTTTGGATTCAAAATAAAATAATTAGTTTAGGTGATCAGTTTAAATGGTTCTTAAAGTTTTGTAATAATAGATTAAGAGGCAGATAGTACCTTAGCTTTATTGTCTAAGGGAAGTTTCTTTTTTTTTAAGTAAGTGATAATAAATATCTAAAATTTGTTTAACCATCGCTTGCTTTGAGAAGTGCTCAAGTACGTAGCCTCGAGCTTTAGTCTGATATATTTTTTGTTTCTCAGGGTGATCAATTAAATCTTTTAGCGTTAAAACCCAGTCATCTACTTTGCCGTTTTCAAGTAGAATAAAGTTATCATTATGATATAAGTCAGTAATACTGCCAACATCGGTTGCAAGTACAACTTTTTCCATCAAAAGCGCTTGCATAACAGACTGAGATACACCTTCTTTACCATCAGAGCATGACATAACAAAGTCAAAAGCAGGTAGGACTGTTTCAGGGTTTTTAACATAACCTAGCATTGTTACTCGATCAGAGAGTTCATTTTCAATGATTTGTTTTTCTGTGCCTTTTTTATTTGGACCGTCACCAGCAAGTACTACTTTAATATTATAGCCAAGATCAACAAGTTTTTTAGCACACTCTAGTAGGCGATCATGGCGTTTCCAGCCACGTAAAACAGCCACCATGCCGATAACAATATCATCATCTTTTAAGCCAAGTTGCTCTCGTTGTGCTTTTCTGTCAAAATAACTCGGGTTGAAGCGGTCAGGGTCAATGCCTGTAGGAATTGATTTTATTTTATCTGGATTGACCTTTGTATGAAGAATCATATTCTTTCTAACAGACTCACCAGTTGTAATTACATAGTCTGCAATTCGGTTCATAATGGATGTTTTTTTATTTATAACTGATAGATGTCGGGTGCGAATAAATTTAGCACCAGCAAGTTTTGCTGCAATGCCACCAACAAGAGTATCCTTGCTGCTATGTGTATTAACAATATCTATTTTTTGATCTTTAATTAATGTTCTAAGGCCAAGTAATGTTTTAAGATCATAGTTTCCTGTAAATGGGAAATTAAATGTCGGTATATTATTTGCCCTAGCGTGATGATTAATATTAGAGTGCGAAGTACAAGCAATCATAACATTGATACCAGCTTCACGCATAGCAAGCATCTCATTTAATATTCGGATTTCTTGGCCTCCCCAGCCGTCAGCCCATTCCGTATGTAAAACATGGATATCCATATATTTAAATCCTAAGCACTCAGTTTAAATTTTCAATGCTAATACTAACAGGAGTCATATTTCCTGTAAATCATCTATAGGCCTAGGGGGAATTTTTAAATTGACCATGTTTAGCTAAAAACTTGGTTAAAGCATCTTTGAGTTTTTTCTTTTTTGTTTTTTTGCACACATCACTTAACTTATCTGATGCATCAATTGAAATATGATCTGGTATATCAATTTGTTTTTTAGGCAATAATTTTTCTTTTTTTTCCATTGGTTCAAAGAAAAGTTTAATGTTAATAGATAGTAAATCACAAAACTCACGTTGCTGTCTTAGTTGTTTTAGAATTTCACTGCGTTGCATATGAAATCTAGCGATAATGCTTTGACTTTCTGTGCCTAATAAAAGGTTTGAGTTTTCATAGCTTAAAACTTTTATGTGTTCAAATAGAGGAATTTTAAGTTGATTTAGCTGATCTTGAGCATGGTTTATTTTTTTTGATTTTTGAGCTAACCTGCTTAAAAAATTTTCTCTTTTTATCAGATTATTTAATGTGTTAAGGTTTGTTTTTTTAAATTTCATAGGTAAAAGATCATTTAGTTATGCTTCAACTTAGATTATACTTGAGGCTATTTGAAATTAGTATACGAAATTGTATATGTTAGAACATTAATAGGGTAAGTTAAATTATGTTAACCAAAGCGCTACTAACTAAGGTTATTGGCAGTCGAAACGATCGTATCATCAAGCGACTTAAAAAGAAAGTTCAAAAAATAAATGAGTTAGAGCTAGAGTTTGAAAAGCTTTCTGATGAACAGTTACAAGACAAAACCAATAAATTTAAAGCGCAGGTAGCTCAAGGAACAAAACTAGATGATATTCTAGTTGAGGCCTTTGCAGTTGTTAGAGAAGCATCTAAGCGTATTTTAGAAATGCGGCATTATGATGTCCAATTAATTGGTGGCATGGTTTTACATATGGGTAAGATTGCTGAGATGCGTACAGGTGAAGGTAAGACATTAGTCGCAACATTAGCAGTTTACTTGAATGCTCTGACATCTAAAGGTGTTCATGTTGTTACGGTGAATGATTACTTAGCTTCTCGTGATGCTGAGTTGATGGGTAAATTATATCGTTTTTTAGGCCTAACAACAGGTGTCATTGTCTCAGGACTTACAACAGAGGAAAAAAAAGAAGCTTATGCTTGTGATGTAACTTATGGAACGAATAATGAGTTTGGTTTTGACTATCTAAGAGATAATATGGCCTTTTCAGTTGACGATAAGGTACAACGTAGTCGAAATTTTGTTGTCATTGATGAAGTTGACTCTATATTAATTGACGAAGCAAGGACACCGTTAATTATTTCAGGTGCTGCAGAGGATTCTTCAGAGTTTTATTTATTATTTAATCGACTGGTGCAAAAGTTAGAGCCTTCAGTAGAAGAAGATGGCCAAGATGGCGATTATGCGTTAGATGAAAAGTCAAAGCAGGCACACTTAACTGAAAAGGGACATGCAAAAATAGAACAATGGTTAATAGAGGAAGGCATATTACAAGAAGGGGAAAACCTTTATAGCCCACAACATGTAACAAAGATGTATTATTTAAATGCAGCTTTAAGAGCCAATACATTATATCAGCAAAATGTAGATTATATGATTGTTAAAAATGAGGTTGTTATTGTTGATGAACATACGGGGCGTGCAATGCCTGGTCGACGTTGGTCGGATGGTTTGCATCAGGCAATGGAAGCAAAAGAAGGTGTGAAAATTCAAGCTGAGAATCAAACATTAGCTTCCATTACATTTCAAAACTTCTTTAGGCTATATGATAAAATTTCAGGTATGACAGGTACAGCAGATACCGAAGCAGCAGAGTTCCATGAAATTTATAGTTTGGAAGTTATTGTTATACCAACGCATAAACCGCCAAGAAGGGATGACCGTAATGATTTAATTTATGCATCTCAAAAGGACAAATTTGAAGCAATTATTAAAGATATTCAAAAACGCACGGCAAAAGGACAGCCCATATTAGTTGGTACAGCATCAATAGAAACATCTGAAATCTTATCAACAATGATGCGCAAGAAGAAAATAGCGCATAATGTATTAAATGCAAAACAGCATGAAAGAGAAGCAAAAATTATTGCACAAGCAGGCCAGCCAGGCAATGTTACAATTGCAACTAATATGGCAGGGCGAGGAACTGATATTATTTTAGGTGGTAATTGGCAAGAAGAAATTAATGAGTTAGAGGAACCAATGGAGTTAGATGTAGCTCGCATTAAAGAAGCATGGAAAGAGAGACATCAAGCGGTTATTGATGCTGGCGGGTTATGTATTATAGGTTCTGAGCGTCATGATTCAAGACGAATTGATAATCAGTTAAGAGGACGTTCGGGCAGACAAGGTGACCCAGGAGAAAGTGTTTTTTATTTGTCATTGGATGATCATGTGTTACGAATTTTTATGCCACCTAGAATGATTTCAATGATAAAGGGTATGATGAAAAATCAAGGGGAAGCAATCGATGGCAAAATGATTACAAAAGCGATTGCAAAAGCACAAGCTAAGGTTGAAGCTTACCACTTTGATATGCGTAAAAATGTTTTAGAGTACGATAATGTGGCAAATGAGCAGCGCAAAGTTATTTATGGTCAGCGAGATATTTTATTATCTTCAGAAGATGTGACAGGCGTTCTAAAAAATATGCGGCATGATGTTGCAGAAAATGTTTTTCATAGTTATATACCAAAAGAGAGTATTGAAGAGCAGTGGGATGTAAAAGGACTTCAGCAAGCATTTGAAAGTGACTTTGGGCTAAAGCTTAATATCAAGCAGTGGCTTGAAGAGGATGAGAGCTTGCATGAAGAAACTTTAAAAGACAAAATCACCAAGACATTGATGGGCACTTATGACGAAAAAATTGCTAAACTAGATAAAGCGGCTGTTCATCAATTTGAAAAAGTTGTGTTGTTACAAAGCTTAGATAATCATTGGCGCGAGCACTTAAGCAGTTTAGATCACTTAAGAAATAGTATTCATTTGCGAGGCTATGCTCAAAAAGATCCAAAACAAGAGTATAAACGTGAAAGCTTTGAGCTATTTTCAAGTATGTTAGATAATTTCAAATATGATGTTGTTTCAACATTGACAAAAATTCATTTTGAGCACCCAGAAGAAGAGGTAAGTCAAGTTGAAGATCAATGGCGTCACTCGGTTGATAACCTGGAATTTAACCATGACGAAGTACAGTCAATAGATGAAAAAGTTAAGTCTGCTACTAATGAACAGATGCCACCTCCAGTAGCAGAACCCCAGCAACAATCGCAAGCACCTCAAGAGCAGCAGCAACCTTTTGTGCGACAAGAACGTAAAATTAGCCGTAACGAATTATGTCCTTGTGGATCAGGCAAAAAATATAAGCACTGTCATGGGGCCTTACAGTGAAAGTTACATCATATCTGATGGATCAATATCAAGATTAAAGCGGATATTGTAATCTTTTTGCTGATTGATTAGATGTTCAATTTGATAAAGCGTTTGTTGCATTAAGACACGGTTAGGTGCTTGAACCAATAACATCATGCGGTAGCGTTCTTGTTGCTTGTAGCGAATTGCTGGGAAAGGGCCAATAATAAGCTGTTCATTTTGACAGTAATGTTGTGCTTTGTCTTTTATGTTTTGAATAGCCCTCTCCAGTTTTATTTGGTCCTTTGATTCTGCCTTAATTAGGCTTAATATACTATAGGGTGGCCAATGAGCAAGTTTTCGGTCTTTTTTTAATTGTTCTGAAAAAGCAGTGTAACCTTGATTTAAAAGGGTCGTAATTAACGGGTGATCTGGTGTGTGTGTTTGTAAGTAAACCTCACCTTTTTTTGTCTCTCTGCCTGCTCGTCCAGCAACTTGTGTAATTAATTGTGCAGTTCTCTCCAGTGCTCTAAAATCATGACTATAAAGGCCTGAATCAATATTAATAATGCCAACTAATGTCACATTTGGGAAATGATGCCCCTTAGCAAGCATTTGCGTACCAATAATAATTTGTGCTTGATTCTCATTGATTTGTTTAAATGATTCATTGAGTTTTGCTTGTGTGGTTGTAGAGTTACGATCAATTCTAATAACGTTATAATTTGGGAAGATATTTGATAAATACTCTTCAACTTGTTCAGTGCCTTCACCAAGTAAAGCAATATCTTCAGATTGACACTCAGTGCAATGAGTTACGATTGATTTCTTAGTTTCACAGAAATGACAGACTAAGCGCTGAGGGTTTATATGATAAGTATAAGGTGCATCACATTTTAGGCATTTTACAATATGTCCGCAAGTGCGACATAAAAGTGTTGGAGCATAACCACGCCGATTTAAAAATAATAGAACTTGATTACCTTTTTCCAGGTGGGTTGATATCTTATCAATCAGTGGTTGAGAGACTCCTGAATGAACTGCATTATGACGCATGTCAATAATATAAGGTGTAACTTTTTCAGCATTACCCGCTCTTGAGGTAAGTGTTAATTTTGAATATTTTTTTAAATCAACGTTATGTAATGACTCTAAGGAAGGCGTTGCACTACCAAGAATAACAGGGATGTTAAGAGATTTAGCCATTAGTATTGCAGTGTCTCTAGCGTGATATCTTAGTTGATTTTGCTGTTTATATGATGGGTCATGTTCTTCATCAATAAAAATAGCACCAAGTGTTTGAAATGGTAGAAATATACTAGATCGAGTACCAATAATAATTTTGGCATCATTTTGTCGAGTTAGGTGCCATGATTTGAGACGCTCAGTGTCACTTAAATGAGAGTGAAAGGTAATAACGGGAATGCCGAATCGAGACTCAATGCGTGTAACAAGTTGTTGTGTTAGGCCAATTTCAGGGACAAGTAATAAGGCTTGCTTATTTTCTTTAATTAACTTTTGGATAATTTGAATATAAATTTCTGTTTTTCCGCTACCTGTAACACCTTCAAGTAGAAACACATGATGTTGATTAAATTTGTTTTGTATTTGAGTAATTGCTGTTTGTTGTTCTTCATTTAATGTGTAGTCAGGTTTACTAGTTATAATTTCTCTATTTGGGAATCCAACCTTTTGTGGTATTTGATATGATAGCGCAAGTCCTTTTTCTTTTAACTTATTTAACGTACTGGTATCAATCTTAAGCTCTTTAAGTGCCTGTTGTGATAAACCATTTGCTGATTTTTTTAGAAGATTATAGGCTTTTAATTGTTTATGAGCATTTGAAGAAATTAAGTTATTTTCTTGTTTAGATATTAATCGCCAATAAGTTATCTTTTTATATAATAAATCACCTTTTAGAATAAGATTTGGTAGCATGCTTTGAAGTACATCATAATAGCTAGCATGATAATAACGAGCAAGCCACGTTAGTAGCTTAATTTGACTCTCACCTAAAATTATTTGTGAATCGATAACGCTAATTATTGGTTTGAGTTGTTTAAAGCTAAATTTACTTTTCTCTTTTAGATTAATAACGAAACCAATTGCTTTTCTATTTCTTAGTGGAACGATAATGCGAGTGCCAATTGAGATATTTAAGGTGCTAGGGACTAGATAGTCCAACCCTTCCTTAAAGGGGCCATTTACAACAACTTCAGCAATATGTGTCATAAGAAGAGTTCATTTAGATGCAGTTTTTTAGAGTATACTGTTGGAAGTTATTTGTGGCCAGTAAACTTTTTAGGAATTGATATTAGCTATATTTAGTATCATTTAATTAGTTGCTGGCTCAGCTTGAAATATTCTTTGTGAAACTTGCTGCTGCTCAATCTCAGGGTTAGTATAACGATTTAGAATCGGTCTAATTGCCCACATGATCATTGCAATAATAGCAGTTGCTAAGCCAATCTCACCAAATGCATTGCTATAGACGCTCATACTTTCAATAGGTGTTAGAATATCATCGCCAACAGGTTGAGTCATATTGCCAACCCAGGCACCAATTGGGCCTGCTAGCATTGAAGTTAAAAACCAAATACCCATGACAAAACCACTCATTGCAGCGGGGCATAGTTCTGCTACCATTGCAAGGCCAAGTGCTGAGACAAGTAATTCACCTGTTGATTGTAACCAGTAAGATAAAACCAACCACCAAGGAGAAGCAAAACCATCAGTTGCTGTAAACTGAGGGATATACAATACTAGAAAGGCAAGCGCACAGAGTGTCATGCCAAAGCAAAATTTTGTTGCATGCGTGCCAGGTGTTTTACGATAGAAAAAGGCTAAGACAGGCGCCATAAGTACAATAACCAAAGGATTTAATAGTTGAAACTCAGCAGCTGGAATTTCCCATGAGCCTAACGTGCGATCAACATTATGTGCAGCAAAGAAGTTAAGGCTTGTTGGCATTTGCTGATAAAGTGTAAAAAAGACAATTGCCTGTAGCATTAGAACAAGCGCAATAATCATGCGGTTTCGAGTATCCTTTGGTTGCTGAAAGGCAACATATAAAAAGTAAATAAAGCATAATCCACTAATGATGAATGTTGCAGCAGTTATGACAGTGGTATACTCAAGTATATTTCCAATAATAATTGTTGCAATAATAGCGCCAGAAATAACAATGAAGGTGCGTATGATGCTAAATGGTCTTTTGCCTGCAGTTGTTGATAGACTTTTCATTTTTGGTAAAAAGATACAAAAATTAATTAAACCAAGTAATAAGCCGAAGGTACATACCCAAAATGCATAATGCCAGCCAAATTTTTGCGCAATAATAGGGGTAATAGACATTGATAGTAAGCTTCCAACATTAACAGCAACATAATACATAGTCATTGCTGCATCAAGTTGGGGGTTACCTTGGCCATAAATTTTAGAAATTAATGATGAAGGGTTTGCTTTAAAGAGTGCATTACCAACAATGACACCAGCTAAAGCAAAAAATATGGTCTCTTTTGTTGCAAGTGCCATTGCGGCATAAGAAAACATTAGAAAAATAGCACCAATAATGATGCTTCGTTTTGCACCTAGAAAACGATCACCAATTAAGCCGCCAATCCATACAAATCCATAGCAGAAGGCAGAAAAAGAGCCAAAAATATAAAAGCTTTCTTGTGAGGAATAGCCAAGACTATGAACAAAATATAATGCAATGATTGCTTGCATGCCATAAAAGCCAAACCGTTCCCATAATTCAATGGCCCATGCAACCCAAAATGGTAATGGGTAATAGCGTTGATTTGGATTAGCTTCGGTGTTCATATGATAACTCATAGAATCCTTCCTTAACTT
This sequence comes from Thiotrichales bacterium 19S9-11, assembly GCA_021713395.1. GTDB lineage: Bacteria > Pseudomonadota > Gammaproteobacteria > Francisellales > Francisellaceae > M0027. The sequence continues at coordinate 416,108 of JAKJJT010000001.1, forward strand.
TTAAAGTTGAATTAAATTTAAAAATAACCTATCCAGTTTTATCGAGTTTTGCTGTATTTGGCAATTGTTATTTTAAGGATTGGCTATTTTTTACTGCGCGTGTATTTTTTATCTGGGTTACGCTTTGTTTTATAACTTGTTTTTTTATTTGCTTGTTTATTGGTGGATCGGTCAAATCTTGATCGATCTCTTTTCTTTTTCTTATCTCTATTATCTTCACATTTAATCTCGGTGATTTCATCAATTGGGCCATTTAGCTTGTACAATAAAGCACATGCTAGCTCTTTCATGTCACAGCCTGTTTCAGTTTGGATTAATTGAGCAACTTTGTCGTATTGGTTTAATATTTTATCATCGCTTAAAAGCTGACTGACGGATTCAACGAGGCGACGGTTACGTGAAGATTTAATATCACTAACAGAAGGAGGGCTAATTTTTTTAATCGGCTTTTTCGTTACACGCTCAATAATACGCAATAAGTGAAACTCTCTTGGCGTAACAAATAAAAGCGCTTTACCACTTCTGCCTGCGCGTCCCGTTCTACCAATACGATGCGTATATGACTCTGTGTCATATGGGATATCATAGTTAATAACATGGCTAATACGCTCTATATCAATTCCCCTTGCAGCAACATCAGTTGCAACAATGATATCTAAAGAGCCATCACGCATACGTTGAATGGTTTTCTCTCTTAAAGCCTGATTCATGTCACCATTTAATGCGGTTGCTTGATAACCTCGAGCCTGAAGCTTTTCAGCAATTTCTAGGGAAGATGTTTTTGTTCTTGCAAAGATGATTGCACCATTAATAGGTTCAACTTCAAGGATGCGAGTCAATAGATCCATTTTTTGGTGACTTTGAATACGAATAAAACTTTGCTCAATTAGATCAATTGAGTTTTCTTTCGGTTTGATATAAATCTCTTGTGGGTCTTTTAAATGTTTTTTTGCAATTGTTTTAATACTTTTTGGCATTGTCGCAGAAAAAAGTGCAGTTTGATGAGGGTTATCTATTTGATCAATAATCCATTCAACGTCATCAATAAATCCCATTTTCAGCATTTCATCTGCTTCATCTAATATGAGTGTTTTTATACTATCTGTTGAAATTTTGCCACGCTTCATATGATCAATTAAACGTCCAGGAGTTGCAACAATAACATGAACGCCTCGTTTGAGTAGTTTTAATTGAGAAGTAAAGTCAACGCCACCATAAATAGCGGTGACATGAAAGTCTTTCATTTTTTGAGCATAGCGTTGGAATGCTTCAGCAACTTGAATAGCAAGCTCGCGCGTAGGAGTAACAATAATTGCTTGGGTTGTATTCGTTGTTGTATTGATTTGAGATAAAATAGGTAGTGCAAATGCTGCAGTTTTTCCTGTCCCTGTTTGTGCCTGGGCAAGTAGATCCTCTCCGTTTAATAAGACGGGAATACTTGCTTGTTGTATTGGCGTTGGAACCTCATAGCCTAAACTTTCTAATGGTTGATGTAGGAAAGGGGCAAGATTTAATTCATTAAATGTTATTGTTGAGTTCATCAGTATCTTCTTGTTTTTTTAATAAAATGTTTTTGATTCATGGAGTTATTAAAGAGTTCGCTAGATAAATAGTTTATTCTATATGAATCGTTTGTTTTAGCATTATATCAGTATATTAATTTTTTTAAATAAAAAAATAAAAATCCATCATTGTTGCAGATTTTAAACTATATGATTTATCTAATAAATTTCACTAACAAATGATAAATAAGTATTTGAAAAACATTAAGATAGTAAAAAATATTTATGGGGTGTCTTTTTGACAATTTATCAAGATGATGATAAAAAAGAGTTTACATGTTTGTTAATATTAATAAGGAATAATTAATGCTAAACCCTTTTACGGACCATCCACATAGTGTAGGTGAAAGTTATTTTGCTCATATGAAAAATGCTTTGATGTTTGGCGTTATTCTTTTAATAGCAGGCTTTTTTTGTATTATTCATGCGATTTTACCTTTTATGTTTAAAAATACAACAACTAACTGTGTTGCAAAGCTTGTCGATAAAATAAATAAAGGTAAGCGTGGAGAAATGTTTAGCGATAAGTTAAAGCGTTGTGCTGAAAAGATTTAAGCTTATTTCTGTTTATTAATAATTACGCCGCCACCAAGGCAAACGTCATCGTTATATAGAACAACAGATTGGCCTTCAGTGATTGCACGTTGTGGTTCGGTAAATGATATTTCAACGATACCTGAGTCTAGTACGCTAACTTGGCACAGTTGATCTCTTTGTCGATAGCGAATTTTAGCTTTGGCATTAAAATTTGATTTTGGTGGTTTACCTGAAATCCAGTTAAATTGGTTAGCTGTTAGTGTGCTTGCAAATAAAAGCGGATGATTACTGCCCTGAACGGCAATTAATACATTTCGCTCTAAGTCTTTTTCTGCTGAAAACCAAGGTGCTTCAGGTCGATTTTTAACGCCACCAATACCTAAGCCTTGACGTTGGCCAATTGTATAGTACATAAGACCGTCGTGTTTACCGATAATATTGCCAAATTCATCTTCAATATTTCCAGGTTGTGCTGGTAAGTATTGATTTAAGAAGTCTTTAAATTTGCGCTCACCAATAAAACAAATACCAGTTGAATCTTTCTTATTGTGAGTGATTAGTCCATTCTCTTCCGCAATTTGGCGCACCTTTGGCTTTTCTATTTCACCAATAGGGAAAAGGGCCGGTTCTAATTGCGCTTGATTAAGTGCACATAAAAAGTAACTTTGATCCTTATTTGGATCTAAGCCTTTAAGTAAGCGGTATTTGCCATTATGGTAATCTTTTCTAACATAATGACCTGTGGCAATAAAATCACCACCTAATACTTTAGCGTAATCTAGGAAAGCTTTAAATTTAATTTCTTTGTTACATAAAATATCAGGGTTTGGTGTTCTACCTGCTTTATATTCTTTTAAAAAGTATTCAAAAACATAATCCCAATATTCACTTGCAAAATTTATCTTTTTAAATGGAATTCCTAGTTTTTGACAAATAGCTTCGGCATCAGCGATATCTTCTGAAGCACTACAGAATTCATCATTATCATCTTCTTCCCAATTTTTCATAAAGACAGCGGTTACATCGTAACCTGCTTCTAGTAACTTAACGGCAGAGACAGAAGAATCAACCCCACCAGATAAGCCTAATATAACTTTTTTACTCATGATATTTAAAATATTTTTTGTTAATGGAATATAAGTATTATTATTTAATCGCCTTAGATTGTATCATAGTTTTTATTATTTTTTCTATTAGATTTAAAGGATGATCATGCGTATTGCTGTATCTGGAACTCACTTCATGGGTAAGACAACATTGATAGACGATTTTATTCATAAATATCCGGATTATATATTTGATGAAGAACCATACTATCAGTTAATTGAAGAAGAGGATGTTGATACTTCAGTGGGCTTAAGTTTTGATCAAGCATTGGCACAACTTCAATTTAGCATTGAACAGCTTGATACAAGAGAAGAAGAGAATATTATTTTTGATCGTTGCCCAGTTGATTTTATTGCTTATGCAATGTGTGCACTAAAGCATGATGGTATTGATATAGAAGAAACTGAAATAAGTGATTTATTTGAAGAGATTAGAGAAAGTTTAGCAACGCTAGACTTAATATTTTTTATACCAATGACAAATGAGCACCAAATAGAATACACAGAGGAAAACCCAGAATATCGAGAAGCAATTGATTATTATTTCAAACAAATCTATCGAGATGATCAATATCATTTATTTCCTAATTATAATCAACCAAAAATCATTGAAATCTATGGTTCTCAAGTAGAAAGAATGAGAAAAATAGAAAGTTTGATTTGAGTGTTATTTGAATAGAAAATATCGACTAAAACAAAGTTTTCTTTGAAGTGGACGCGACTAATTCAGAATAGACTATGTATTGGACGGAAACTCTTTTAAGTATTAGATAATAGCGTTAGGTTCTATAATTCTATCTGCATCACAGTAACCGGTTGATTCAAGTACTGGTCTTTACTGATTATTTGCCAACCTAGAGATTCATAGTATTGATGAATGGTTTGATCTAGCGTAAATAAATACAAGGTATTAAATCCTAAACTTTTTGCTTTATGTTTGGTTGCATCAATTAATTTTTTAGCAATACCCTGATTTCGATAGTTAGGATCAATAACTAAGTCGCCTAACCAAGGTGTTAGGTCTTCTCTGATACCATCATAGTATTGTAGTGAGCATGAGCCAATATACTCATTATTACAAATGGCAATATGAGCTAGTGGAATGGAGTCATTTAACCACTCATGAAACCAAAACTCTATTTTACTCATTGGTGTATCAGGAAAGTATAATTTACCTAAAGACTCATGCCATATTTTGGCAAGCTTTGGAATACTTTCAGGGTGGTTTTTTAATAAATCAATCGTAATCATTTTATCACTTATCAAATGGGCAAACTCGAATAATATGACCATCAGGGTCTTTTACTAAAAAAGTTCGGCCAAAAACTTCTGTTGAAGGTTTTTGTATAATATCAATACTAATATCGTTTTGCCATTGTTCAAATAATTGATCAACATCATGGCTTGATGGTAGCATAATTCCAATTTCAGAAAAGCGTTGGATTGACTTTTCAGGTTTATCGCCTCCAGACCATAATGCGAATAGGGCCTCTCCACTAGCAGAAAAAGTGACATATCTTGGACTAGAAAAACTAGGTTCAGTATTAAATAGTTTTTTATAAAATGTGGTTGATTGTTCAATGTCAGAGACATAGACTAATTGCAGGTTAGGAATGATTTTCATGATTTAGCCTTTGGTTTTATTGTTATTTATGATTTAAATATAGTAAGCTATAGTTAAATAAATGTCAAATTAGATGTAGTGAACTATATTAAATATGAGCGTAACTCAAAAAAGAGCATATAATTCAGAAAGTAGAAAAGAAAAAGCCCAACAATCTAGAATAAAAATTTTAGATAAAGCTCGATTGTTATTTATAAAAAAAGGCTTTGAACAAGTAAAAATTAACGATATAGCTAAGGCATCTGAAGTCTCTGATCAGACAATTTATGCTTTATTTAAATCAAAGATTGGTATTTTGCGTGCTATTATGGATGAATGCTTCCCCCAATTAGAACATAGTCTATTAGTAGAAGCATCTAAAAATGAAAAAGATCCTAAAAAACGTTTGGCTATCTCTGCAAAAATTGCACGGCGTATTTATGAGGCTGAACAAAGTCAAATGGCTTTATTTCAAGGAGCTAGTATTTTATCTCCAGAATTTAAGCAACTTGAAACTGAGCGTGAAAAGAGAAGACATGAGCGCTTATCTGAAACAATAGGTGAACTGTATACTGCAAAGGTATTAGATAAAAATTTAACACAGAGAAAAGCACTTGATATTTTTTGGGCATTAACAGGAAGAGATCTTTATCGTTTATTTGTCATTGAGCAAAAATGGTTACCTGATGATTATGAAAAATGGTTAGCTAAGATGCTTATAAAAGCATTATTATAAACTAATTGCCAATCGTACTGCTTGATCAATTACACGTTTAGCATCCAATTCATTTGCAAGTTCTGCGCCACCGATAATATGCGCGCTAACTTTATCTTTAAGTTCGTCATAAAGCTCATTTACAGATAATTGTCCAGTACATAGAATAATCGTATCAACATCTAAGCATTGATCTTTTTCATCAATATGAATATGAAGGCCTTGATCATCAATTTTTTTATAGGTAACACCTGAATATAGCTTGATGCCTTTATTTTTTAGATTCATACGATGAATCCAACCAGTGGTTTTACCTAAACGCTTTCCAATACGTTCTTTTTTTCTCTGTAATAGGTGAAGTTCATAAGGAGAAGGGCTTATTTGAGGTGTCATGAGTCCACCTCGATGATTGGCATTAATATCAATGCCCCATTCTTTATAAAAGGCTGAGAGGTGATCTTTGCTATCAACATGGTTATAACTCAAATAATCAGCAACATCAACACCAATACCACCAGCACCCATAATGGCAACTTTTTTACCTGGTACTTTTTGCTTAGTTAAAATCTCCATATAAGTTGCAACTTTTGGGTGACTAACACCTTCTAATTGAGGTATGCGAGGTTTAACGCCACTAGCAATAATAATCTCATCAAAATTACCATCTAATAGCATACTAGAAGTAACAGCTGTATTTGTTTTTAAATTAATATTAAATCTTTCAATTTGGGTACTAAAGTAACGTAGGGTTTCTTTAAACTCTACTTTTGCTGGAATTTCACTTGCTAAGTTAAACTGCCCACCAATGCTATTATTTTTTTCAAAAAGTGTTATCTTATGACCGCGTTCAGCTGCTGTAATGGCAAAAGCGCAACCAGCAGGACCTGCACCAACAACTGCGATATTTTTAGGGTTATCTGCTTTTTCAACTTTTAATTCAGTTTCATGACAAGCTAGAGGGTTAACTAAGCAAGAAGCTTCTTTTTTAGCAAAAACATGATCAAGACAGGCTTGATTACAGCCAATACAAGTATTAATTGTCTCTTTTTTATGATTGATCGCTTTATTAACAAACTGAGCATCAGCTAAAAAAGGTCGTGCCATAGAAATTAAGTCACAGTGTTCTTCTTTTAAAACATACTCAATGACATCAGGGTCATTGATGCGATTTGTTGCAACTAAAGGGGTTGAAACATAAGGTTTTAGCTTTTTAGTAATCGGTGTAAATGCAGCACGTGGTACCATTGTTGCAATGGTTGGAATTCTTGCTTCATGCCAGCCAATGCCCGTATTAATAATCGTTACACCATTTGCTTCAAGTGTTTTGGCAAGTTCAACGACTTCTTCCCAACTGGAACCATTTTCAACTAAATCAAGCATGGATAAGCGAAACATAATAATAAAATTATTACCACAAGTAGCACGAATTGCTTTTATAATTTCAACAGCAATACGCATACGATGATTAAAGTTACCTCCAAATTGATCATCTCTTTGATTGGTTCTACTGACTAAAAATTGATTAATTAAATAACCTTCTGAACCCATCACTTCAACGCCATCATAACCTGCCTGTTGGGCAAGATAAGCACTACGTGCAAATTGTTTGATAATACGATTAATACCAAAACGTGTTAGTGCTCTTGGCGTAAAAGGAGAAATGGGTGCTTTAATTTTTGAAGGTGCAACAATTAAAGGATGGTAACCATAACGTCCTGCATGAAGAATCTGTAGTAGTATTTTACTACCATGCTCGTGAACACAATCAGTAATCACTTGATGCTTTTTAGCTTCCTTTTTAGTTGTTAGTTTAGCACCAAAAGGGATTAACCAGCCACGCCTGGAAGGTGAGATACCACCAGTTACAATAAGTCCAACACCACCTTTAGCTCGTTCTTCATAAAATTTGGCCAGTCGGTAAAGTGATTTATCTTCTTCTAATCCAGTATGCATTGAGCCCATAATGATACGATTTTTAAGTTGGGTAAATCCAAGATCAAGCGGTTGATTTAAGTAAGTTGTCTCTACTGTCATTTAAGCTATATCTGAATGTTTCAGTCCATTGATTGTATATAAGCGTACATTTTACCTGAGTTACTTGGGAAGATAAATCACGCCTAAGCTTAATTGTTCGCTAGCGCCCGTCACGCTTGGAATATTTGATGGAGAGTGTTCTAATCGCATTTTTGCAAGCCATGCAATTAAAGCGGCTTCAACCCATTGAGGTTCGATGCCTAATTGTGAGGTTGAATCTACTTTGATTGGGCTAAGTTGGGCTTTAATACGCTCAATAAGATAAAGGTTAAGACTGCCGCCACCACAGAGATAAATTTCTTGTGTATTAGGCTGATAGGCTTCGATTGCTTTTTTAATGGTAATTGCTGTTAACTCGACTAATGTTGCTTGAACATCTTCAGCTTTATTTAGATCGTTTAATTGGTATTTATTTAGGTATTGATTTAACCAGTTTAAATTAAAATATTCTCTACCAGTGCTTTTAGGTGCACTGCGTTTAAAGTATTCGTCATTAAGCATTTCATTTAATAATGGCTTAATGATTGTACCGCTTTGTGCCCATTGGCCATCGATATCATAAGCATCGGTGTTATGATGTTGTTGATACCATAAGTCAAGTAATGTATTGCTTGGGCCAGTATCAAAGCCAATAATGTCATTATTTGATGTATTTAAGCAAGTTACATTTGAAATGCCACCTAAGTTTACAATGGCACGTATTATATTATTGTCACTAAAAAGCGCTTGATGTAAGGCAGGTGCTAAAGGCGCACCTTGACCACCATAGGCAATGTCTAATCCTCTAAAATCACCAATAGTTGTAATTTGAGTTTGTTGTGCAACTTGATGCATATCACCTAGCTGCCAAGTAAATGGATAAGCATCATCTGGTTTATGATAAATCGTTTGACCATGACAACCGATGGCAATAATATCTTTTGGGCTAAGACTTGCCTGATTGATTAATTGATTAGCAAGATAGGCATAAAGTTGGCCAAGTTGAGCGCTTAAAGAGCCAATTTCTTTTAGTGTGCCTTGTTGTTTAATAATTAATTCTGATAATTGTTTGTATAGTTTATCAGGAAATGAAATGGACCCCACATGAATAAGCTCAGGCTTTTCATTTAAAGATAAAATAACCCCATCAACCCCATCAAGGCTTGTCCCACTCATTAAGCCAAGATAGTAATTCATAAAATACCTAAGTCTTTGGCTAGTTTGTGGTTTTTAAATGTGCTAAAGCATAAAAAGAAAATCATATAAGCCATATAAAGATACATTGCAAAGACAGAAACGCTTAAAAAAACTGGTATTTGAGTTTCTTTTTGAGCCAGTGTGCTTTCAGGGACATAGTGACTTGCTATATAGTTTAAGGCAATTAAGGCAAATAAAAAAATCAAGGTTAAAAATGCGTATTGTTTCGCACTCTTAATTCGTTTGTACTTCCATTCTAACACCGCTTCAGTACTTGCATTTGGGTAGCGCTCTGGTCGAACGTTTAGTGCTAATACCCAAGCAATCAGTGTAATAAGGGCATAAATAAATAAAAAATACATCAATTTATTCCCAGTGATTGCTTAAGTTATTAATTAAATTTTTTAGGTTTTGTTGTGGCATGCCTTGATCCATTTTAACTAAGCCATTTGTCGTTTTATAAAGAATAATTGGCGTAACATACATTTTATTTTCCATCATAAACTGCATGTTTTTATCTAAGTTTGCTTTCGCTTTTGCTGAAGGTTCTGCTTGTGCTTTAATGCCACCTTCTTCGGTTTCTTCATTAAACTGTTGTTCATTATTTTCAAGTGCTTTAAGTGGATGACTATTATCAAATATGGCCATTACTTTTGCAGCACTATCTGGCTTAACAGCACCGATTAATATCCAACGAATGGCTAAGTTTCCACTTTGAACTTCAGGTAGAAGTGACTGGTATAGTTTATGGCAAAAGTGACAATTAGGATCTGCAATAACATAGGCTTTATGCGGAGCATTGGCATTTCCTTGCTCCAGGTAATGTGTATCTTTTGCCTCTTTAAAAGCCTTTACTGCAGTTTTTGGTTGGATATATTGTTCATAATCAATACGTTGCTGATTAACGCCTTCAGCATTATAATAAGCACCACTAAATAAAAAGCTACCATCTTTAGCGACATATAAAATACCTTCTTGGCCGCCAGTTGATTGAATTACAAAGCCATAAAGTGTTGGGTTTGCATCAAAGCTTCTAATAATTTTTGCTTGGCCGTAAGTTACTTTATCAACGAGTTGCTCTGCTTTTTTAGGATTAGCCGTCTCTGAAGAAAAGCACCCACTAATAGCCGCTGTAATACCTAAGACTAAGCCAATAGTGATTGATTTTTTGATTGATCTGATTTTCATATATGATCTCTATTTAAGTAAACGTTTCTTATACGATTTTAAGCATAGCTTAACATTTGAAAGAGATTCAAGCAAAATGAATCTAGCAGAAGAATAATAACCAATGTGTTAACTTGTCAATTGGCTTAATGTTTTAATACTATCATCATGCTTAATTGGTAGAATAATAAAGTTAAGATAACTTTGAGTGATTTCATTTTGGCTATTTGGATTAAAGATAGCTTCTAGTAAGTAGTGTAACCTTAAACCTGAAAAGTATGCTTGCTGGTTAAAGTCTTCAGCGTAAGTTTGTCTGAAAATTTGAGAGTTAAAGAGAATGGTTAAGTAGCGGCTATTCTCATCAGTTTTATATGTAATCACATCGGTATTTGTAACTAAAATATCACAAGCAAGTTTACTTGTCTCTAAAGCCCAATTGGTAATACTAGGTGCTTGCGTATCTTGAAAAATACCGACTTGAGATGCAAGATCTGTTAGATAGTTCAAGTAGCTTACTTGATAGTCTTGCCATAACTCATAACCATGTGGACTATATTTAGTATTCATATTTTCTTGTAGTTGGTTATATTGACCAATCATGCCATCAAAATAGGCATGTAGATTAGAAAATGATAATACTTGGGTATCAAAGTAGGGATTTTCACCAATGATTTGCTGATAGGTTGGTTTTTTATTTTCTTCAAAGATAACATAGTTTCCACCATAACTACTATGATCATTGAAAGTAAGGTTAAATACATGTAAAGGCTGTCCAAGATCACCCATCAAATGAATCAAAAAACGTAATGCAGTTGATTTTTCATTGATTGAAGTAGTATTAGAAACCAAAGTATTAATAGAACTTTTAATGCCATTAATTAAATTTAGTGGTACTTTATCTGTTACTTCATTCAAGTACTCTTTTGTCAGATGATTTTGGCAGTAGTTGGCTTCGCCCTGATGTGTAACATCTATATCAGGGTCAACGAAGTGTAAGTCAGAATAACGATATTTAAGAGACTTATCTTGCCAGTAATAGTTTTTAATATCATCAGGCCAGGTTGCAGCTGCTTGAATATAGTTAAACTCTTGATACAAATTATCAATACTCGGTTCTGGTTGTTGATAACGATCACTTAAGATAGGGACACTTGGTTTTGTATTAAGCAATTGATTAATTTGTAATTGGCTTTTCTCACTTAAATTATTTTGAGCAATTTCTGCAATAAGCTGATGTCCTGTTGCCCAAAAAGAAAAAGCAGCTTGGCTTGCCAGTAGCGTAAACGCAATGATTTTTGTGAAATACTTTATTATATACATAGATCAACTCCAACGCCTTTAAATAGTAGATTTATCTGTCAATTGTAAGTCAAATAATATGAAATAGCGCTGGTGTTATAGATAAGAAAAAGTTAATTATCTAAATACTCAAATCCATGTTTAAAGTTAAAATTATGTTCAGCTTCTATGTGTCTTACTGTACCTGTTTTTGAACGCATAACAATACTGTGTGTTTTTGCAGTTTTGCCATCACGACGCACACCATCAAGTAAGTGTCCATCTGTAACACCTGTTGCCGCAAATAAAACATCACCACCAGCGAGCTCATGTAAGCCATACTTTTGATTTAGATCAGTAATGCCCCATTGATGTGCACGCCCAATTTCTTGCTCATTTCTAAATAACAGTCGTCCTTGCATTTGTCCGCCAAGGCAACGAAGTGCAGCAGCACCTAGGACACCTTCAGGTGCACCGCCTGTTCCCATATAAATATCAATGCCACTATCAGTTTGTGCTGTTGCAATAACAGCTGAGACATCGCCATCATCAATTAAAACAATTCGAGCACCCGTTGTGCGTACTTTTTGAATAAGTTCCTCATGACGAGGGCGATCTAAAATACAAACAACTAATGCTTCAACTGGTACACCTTTATATTGAGCTAGACGTTTAAGATTTTCTTCCGGAGAGTAGTCAAGATCAACAAGATCACTGGGTGTATCTTTACCACCAACAGCAATTTTATCCATATAAACATCAGGAGCATTTAAGAAGCCACCTTTTTCAGCCATGGCAATAACAGCCAGTGCATTTGGTCTGCCAGTTGCTGTGATTGTTGTACCTTCTAGGGGGTCAAGCGCAATATCTAGTTGCGGGCCAGTATTATTAGTACCAACTTTTTCACCAATATAGAGCATAGGAGCTTCATCTCGTTCACCCTCTCCAATAACAACAGTGCCATCAATTGATAAGCCATTAAGTGCGCGGCGCATGGCATCAACAGCAGCTTGGTCAGCTGCTTTTTCATCGCCTTTTCCCATTAAACGCCAAGCAGAAAGTGCAGCTGCTTCAGTGACACGAACAGATTCAAGTGCAAGGTTGCGATCCATAAGCTTAATAACTCCTAGGGTTAGATTGAAAGTATCAATAAATGAGAAATATTGTAGCGGATTGATACGCCATACTCAAAGGAAAAGTCATTAGCAAGTGAGATGGACTTTTATTTGTGGGTTTGTGCTATTTAGTAATAATAAACGCTAACTCTGTTTAAACTTCAAGCCGCTACCTAACCAACGCTGAATCAGGCTTGGGATAATATTAGGTTGTTTTTCTAAAATAGCATCAGTTAACTCGGTGACTAGGCTTAGGTGCTTTTGATCTCTAATAATATCAGCAATTTTAAAGTTAATATTACCGGTTTGTTTGGTACCTAAAAGTTCACCCGGGCCTCTTAGCATTAAGTCTTTTTCAGCAATATAAAACCCATCAGTTGATTCTCTAATCACATTTAGGCGCATTTTTGCTGTTTCACTTAAGTCAGGGTGATAAAGTAAAATACATGTACCTTTTAAGCTACCCCTACCAATACGACCTCTTAATTGGTGTAATTGAGACAGGCCAAGGCGTTCAGGGTTTTCAATTACCATAACTGAGGCATTGGGTACATCGACGCCAACCTCTATGACAGTTGTTGCAACCAGTAGCTGTATTTCTCCATCTTTAAACTGTTGCATAATATTAAGCTTTTCTTTTGGTTTTAGTTTGCCATGAATTAGTTCAATATTAATGCCTTTAAATGCGTTTTGTAGTATTTGTAGTAAATTTTGAGCATCTTCAAGTTCACTTAGAGCTTCAGATTCTTCAATTAAAGGACATACCCAATAAGCTTGTAATCCCTTTTTAAACTCATGTTTTAACTTTTTTATTAACTCATCTCTTTTTGCATTGGAAAAAGCAACCGTTTGAATTGGCTGTCTGCCTTTAGGTAGCTCATCAATTATAGAGACTTCTAAGTCGCCATAGATTGTCATTGTTAATGTTCTTGGAATTGGTGTTGCACTCATGATCAATTGATGTGGTTTATATTTGTCAATAACACCTTTATTTAATAGGTCATAGCGCTGCTTAACACCAAAGCGATGCTGTTCATCAATAATAATAAGTCCTAACTGTTTAAATAAAATATCATCTTGAAAGACTGCATGCGTTCCAATAAGAATATCAATCGTTCCATCTTTTAATTTATCAACTAGTTTTTGCCTTTGTTTGACTGTCGTTTTGCTTGTAATTAAAGCAATATCAATGCCCATTGGCTTAAACCATTGCTTAAATGTTTTCTCATGTTGTTCAGCTAGAATTTCAGTTGGTGCCATAATTGCAACTTGGAGCTTTGATTTTACCAGCATTGTACATGCAGCAGCAGCAACTAAAGTTTTTCCTGAGCCAACATCTCCTTGGATTAACCTTGCCATTGGGTGAGACAAACTTAAGTCTTTTTTAATATCATTAATCACACGAATTTGTGCATTTGTTGGTTTAAAAGGAATTTGATTAAAGAGCTTTTTTAGAAGTGTCTTATCAGTGCATTGATAAGCATATGCGTCATTATGGCTATCTTTTAGAAGGCGAACACTAAGTCTGTGTGCAATTAATTCTTCAATAATTAAACGTTGTTGTAATTTGTATTGAAATGCTTTTAAACGCTGAATGTCGGTATCTTTAGGTGGACTATGAATAAAGTTAAGTGATTCATATAGATCAGAAAATCCATGTTGTTGAGATAACCATTTGGGTAATAGGTCATCTAAATGATTGCTATTTTCTTTTAGTACTATTTGAATATACTTAGCAATCGTTTGTGAGCTAATACCTTCAGTTACAGGATAAATTGGCGTTAGCTGATTAGGTAGTGAGTGATGTTTTTTTGTGCTTAAAACCTGATATTCTGGATGAATCATTTGCCAGAATCCATTTTGATATTTTGCTTGTCCAAATACACGAACACGTGTGCCTTCTTTAAGTTGTGCTACTTGATTGGGATAAAAATGGAAAAAAACAAGCGCTAAAGGTAATTGGCTTTGATCTTGAATAAAAACTTTAAGCATTCGCTTTCGAGCTCGAATTACTTGAGCCTGAATGACGGTGCCTTCAACTTGCGATTTTTGGTCATAATGAAGCGCTTTGATTAAGCTTAATTTTGTGCGATCTTGATAGTCTCGAGGCAAATAAAATACTAAATCATCAAGTGTTTGAATGCCAAGTTTTTGAAATTTTCTTAGCATGTGTGTGCCAATACCTTTGATTTGATCTAGTGTATTCATAGGTTACCTTATGTTGTTTATCTTTTTACAGGTTTTGTAAGAACTGATTAATTTTATCATTGAGTTCCTTATTATTTTTTAGTTGACCGCCTAACTCGATATGTAAGTTTTTTGTTAGAAGCGGCTCAATTTGTTTTAATAACGTATTAAATTGAATCCCCGAGCGTATTTGGCTTTGATGATTTTTCTTAAAAATAGCATAAGGGATATAAATTAATGGTTGGCCTTTATCATTTTGTCTATGCTTTGTTTGAGGGCTGTATGGGTAAGCATTAATAATATATTCAAATGCATTTTGATCTAAATAATAATGGCCATTGCCTGTTAGGTAAAAATTGTCACCTTGAAGTGAAATTTCTGTTGTATTAATCGTTTCTTTTTCAAGTTTATTGGTAATGTTGATATTTTGAACCTCAGTTGTTAAACCATTATTTGAGTTAATTTGCCCTTGGTTTGATAATAAAGGTTTCATTTGATGATTAATTTTAACTAAGGATGATTGAAATTTAGACCATGAGTGAATGGATTGTATTAACTCATCCATATCCTTTGCAATTTGGTTTAAATTAATACCTTTAAGTATGCCCTTTGGTGAGCTAATTATATTTGAACCATAGATATAGTATTGATCATTTGACGCTTTACTAATATCAAATTTCCCATGGCTATGTAGTAGGCTTAAGCTAAATAGAGTGCCTTTTAAATCTATATAGTCACTGATAATAAAAGGTTTAAGGTCAATTGAGTAGTCAATTGTTATTTTTTGCTCTAGTGTTATACCAAGATTACCATTAACTTGGCTTTTTCCAAGATTACCCTTGATTTGATTAAGTGATATGTCTTTAGGGCTGCCTTTAATATTGAAGGTAAGCTTATCAATGCTAGTAGCATTATTATTTGTAAATTTAGGTAGTTGGTAATTAAATAACTTTGTTAATTCATTAAGGCTCTCACCTTTCATTGAAATATGCCCGTAGTAACTTGACTGATCAATAAGGTATTTACTATTAATTAAGTCAATATCAAATTGATTATTAATAATAAGTTCAACTTTTTGGCTTGTTAGAATGCTAGGTGTTATTTTAATACGATAGCTATGAAAGCGAATTATGTTATCTAGCTTATTTTTTAGTTTCAGTTCTCCTTTTATATTATCTAGCATAATTTCATTTTGATAAATATTGACAGTTGTTTGAAGTGCTAAGGATATAGGTGTATCTTTAACGATGGCTTTAGGAATATCAATTTTTGTAATAGGAATAACTTGTTGCTTAGAAGTATCAAAGTAGTAACTTACCATAGACCAAGGGTTAATTTGAATTTCAGCTGATTGCCATGATGCAAGTACATCTGTTTGGTTAGAATCATTTAATAGTGAGGATTTTCCAATATCAATGCTGATATTCTTCCCATTAAAATGCCAACTGATACCACCATGAATGGATAGTGTTTTTCCAGTTGATCTTTTAACCATTTGTTCAATTTCTTTTTTATATTGATTTAAATCAAGACTAAACCAAAGAATTGACATGCCAATTAGTAAGAGAATAATGAGTGTTAATAAAATATAAATAAACCAGCGAATTAGCCGTTTCAATAGAACTCTCCTTATATAAGATTATTGAAGAATCTTAATATTTCTTTTTAAAGCTTGGTTGAATAGACAAGTCCATTTCGTTAGAATGCTTTCAATCGGTTTTATATTATAAACAATTTGAATGGGAAATATGAGTCAGTTTTTTAAATTTATTTGCTTAAGCGTAATTTCAATTCATCTTACTGCTTGTGGACAGATAGGGCCTTTGTATTTACCAAAAGATAAAAAAACACCTCAAGATGTGGAGCAACAAAAAAAACCTTCAATAACAAACTCTGAGGCATCAGAAAAATAATAATAGATTGAATAAAAGGAGTTATTCATCATGCGGGTTGTTCATAAAGTGAGATTTTTAGTTGTAGGGTTAGTCATTGTCTTTGGTTATATAACACCGATAAGTTTAGCAGCAAGTAATGTTAGTGCCCAAGAAGCTAAAAATTTAGCCATCAAGTATCAAGCACTTGCTAAGTACTATGAAGACTTAGCAAAAAGTTTAACAGATTCATCTGGTGGTCAGATAGATAAGGAAGAAGAAAAGGTTTCTGAAACAACAATGAAGAAGCAGGCAGGCGGTAGTCAAACATTAGATGAGATTGCGAAAAAGCAAGCAGCAAGTCCATTTAGTGGTACTAATGCCTCTCTAGGAGCCCAGTATAATACAGGAAATACAGCCCAGAGAAATATTGCAGCAGCGATGAATTTAAATTATAAACAGTCAAAAAAAGTATTACATACCTTAACTGCAAATTATCAGAATGCATTTGATTATGATACAGAGGAAACAACGACAAATAAGTTCTTTGCTAGTGCGCAGAGTGAATACAACTTCAACCAGTATAATGGTCTTTATGCTAACCTTCAGTATTTAAATGACCAGAAAAGTGGTTATGTTTATCAAATTAATGAAAACGTTGGTTATAGACGTAGGCTATATCAACGTAATGGCATGTCATTTGATTTATTCTTTGGTCCTGGTATGCAGCAAACAAGAGAAACACAAGATACAGGTGGTGGCTTTTCTAATGAGCCTTCAGTGCAAGTAAAAACACAATATAAATGGAAGCTTAATGATAAGAGCAATTATAACCAAATTTTGCAGTGGATTAAAACGCCAAGGCATTATACAGTTGGTTTAACCATGGCATTAACAACCTCAATCTATAACAGTTTTGGTTTGCAACCATCTTTTACGCTAAGCTATGACTCAAACCCCCCAACGAAAAGTAATGGGTCACAATTGAAAAAAGTAGACACAACAACACAATTATCATTAGTATATAATTTCTAATGAAGGAAAAAAAGTTAACTAACTTCTTTAAGTTATCCTTTGGTAATATCATTGAGTGGTATGATTTTTCACTATATATCTATTTTGCTAATAGTATTACTGTTAGTTTTTTTCCGTCAGAAGATCACCATACCGGTATGCTATTAACCTTTTTTACATTCTTCTTAGGGTTTGTTGCAAGACCATTAGGTGGTTTTTTAATGGGCGTGATTGCTGATCGTTTAAGCCAAACATTTGCTGTTAATCTTTGTGTGATATTAATGGGCGTGACAACTTTCTTAATCGCATTTGTACCAACCTATGAGCAAATTGGCATTTATGCGCCAGTTGTTTTGGTTTTATTTCGTATTCTTCAAGGCATATCAGTTGGCGGGCAGTTTCCAGGGTTAATCAGCTTATCAGTTGATGATTATAGTAAACATAAAGCATTTGCAATTAGTTTAGTTTTTAGTATTTCAAGCTTGGGTTTTTTATTAGCATCTGCTGTGAGTTATTTGATGAGCTTGTGGATGCCAGATGTAAATAATCAGTTTTCTTGGCGAATTGCATTTGCTTCAAGTGCAATTCTATTTTTAATTTATCTTGGATTAAATTATCGGTTGATAAAAGAGCCAATAAAAAGAAATTATCAAAGAAATGATCGACAGCTAGTAGTTTCTTTATTATTGCAATGGCGCTTGATTTTAGCTGTTATTTGTTTAACGACAATGGCAGCATCACTTTATTTTTTAGTTTTTACTTACCTTGTGAGTTATCAAATTGATTATTTATTAATAAAGCCTCAACGTGCTTATTTTATTAATACTTTAACTCTAGTGTTAGCCTGTATTGGTTATCCTGTTTTTGGATTTTTAGCTGATCGTTTTGGTTATTTAAAGCAGTTTTTATTAGCGCTTATTTTATTATTAATTTTTATTATACCATTGATGTGGTTGATTCAGACAAAGGCGAGTTTATTGATTTTTTTAGCATTAAGTATTTTTACTTTATTAATGACGATGATGCAGGGGGCTGTTTCGCCTTTGTTTGCAGCTGTTTTTGATCAACAATGGCGAACAACTGGTTGTGCTTTATCTTATAGTATTGGTAATACAATTGCAGGACTTGCACCTTTTATTGCCGAAACTTTAGCATTTTATGACCCTAGTTATGGTGTTAGTTTATTTATGCTTTTATTATTATTAATTGGAAGTGTAGGCATGCTAATTATTTTTTATAAAAACTAATAAATTCTTCTGGCGAAAGTGATTGTATAAATTTCTCTTACCCCTGTTAACTGGAGGGTATGACAGAAAGATTTAAGTGTGCTACCAGTTGTAAAGATATCATCAACGACAAGAACAGACTCATAAGTTTTATTTGATACAATTTCAAAGGCATTAGTAACATTTGCATTTCTTTCTTTTCCTTTTAGCAATGTTTGGGGTTTGGTTTTTTTTATACGTTTAGCATAAAATGGGTCAACTGGAATATTTAACTTGCTAGATAGTGATTTTGCTAATTGCTGGCTTTGATTAAAGCCACGTTTAATATTACGCATTCGATGGATTGGAACAGGGATAATGCAGTTAAAATTAAGGCTATTTAATTCGTTATTAAGGTTTTCAGTTAGTAGCTTACAAATAATAACTTGTGCTTTAAAATTGGCTTTAAATTTAAATTGTTGGAAAATTTTTTCAATTAATCCTTGATATTGATAACTAATAAAAAGCCTATTCCAAGGTGGGGGTGATATGAGACATTGCTCACAATATGTTTTATATGTACGTTGTATTAAGCCACAACCATAGCAGCTATTTAGAGGAAATTTTAGAGGCATAATTTCATCATAACAGTAATCACATAATAAGTTTTTAGAGTACTGACTGCAGCAGATGCAAAGCGTTTCAAAGACGAATGATTTTACTATTGAAAAAGACTTTTTTATAATAGGACTTAAATTAGGCATGGGTTTATCTATTAATGTTTGAATTATATAAGAAAATTAATACACAAAAAGATAATAAAAATCAATTGGTGTATGATTTTATCAATGAAGTCTCATTTCGTTTACTTGATAAGCTAACGTTTGTACAAGCAAAATTTAGTAAAATATTACTGATAGGTTTTTGGTCAGATCAGGCAATTGAACAGATAAGTATTAGTTATGTTGACTCAACGATTGATTATTTTGATCAAGGTTGTTTAGAAAATAAGCATTATGACTTGATTTTATCAAATTTATATTTACATCATTTTGACCAACCAAAAAGACACTTAGAAAACTTAAAAAAATGCTTATCAGATAAGGGACAAGTTTACTTTTCAAGCATTGGCCCAATGACATTTAATCCATTTATTCAAGTAGAGCAAGCACCCGCTAGCTGGACTGATATGCATCATTTAGGTGATCAATTAAAGGCACTGGCATATAAAGACTCCGTATTGGATCAAGAACAAATTATTTATACTTATAAAACAGATGCTCAATTTAAGCTTGATTTAGTAACAATCTTTCCAGTATTAGCAATTGAAGGTTTAGATGATAAAACACTAAAGTCTTTTTATCAGAAAATATTAAACCATAACAATCAAGCAGAGCTTATGATTGAGTTAGTTTATGGAAGTGCTTATCAAAATGTAGCAATAAAACAACAACAAAAAAATGGTGATATTTATATTGATGCTGGCCAATTAGCAATAAGAAAGTAAAGTATACTTTTAAGGATGATTGAATGACTAAGGCAACAGTTTTATTTGATTTTGACTCAACAGTTATTAAAGGTGAGTCATTTGAGATGATGTTAAGTCAGAAGCTTAAACAACAGCCTGGATTATTAGATAAAATAACTGACATTACGAATCTTGGCATGACAGGTAAAATACCATTTCGACAATCAATTAATGAACGTTTTCAATTAGCAGAACCAACATTATCTGATATTGAATCTTTTAAGTTAGAAGCACTACCTAATTTTATAACAAAAGGTTTTAAACATTTATGTCAAAGCTTAAAAGAGACACAAGTTGATTTGTGGATTGTTAGTGGCGGCTTAAAAAAGGTTATTGAGCCATTTGCAGAATATTTAGGAATTGATATCAACCATATTATAGCCATTGAAGCAGTTTGGGATATGCAAGGTGAATTTATTAAGTTGATTGAATCAGCGGCGCTTGACTCAAAAGTAAAAGCAGCTCAAGGCTATGCTAATCAATGGACTAAGCCTACCATAATTATTGGGGATGGTTATACAGATTATCAATTAAAAGAAGCAAATATTGCTGATTATTTTCTTTACTATAATGAACATGTTAAGCGTGATGAAATTATGAAGTTAGCAGACTTTAGTGCAAACAATGCAAATGATTTATATAAAAAAATAATTAATTTATTAGATGGTGATTAATCAAGATTGCTAGGATTGTGGCGTTTGATTGCTTTCATACCAATATCTTTTCGATAATAAACGCTATCCCAGTGAATACGCTCAACTAATTTGTAGGCATTATCATGTGCCTGTTGAATATCATCACCTAAAGCTGTTACACAAAGGACACGACCGCCATTAGTAACTACGGCATGGTATTGCATTGATGTGCCAGCATGAAAGATCTTATTTGTTTTGCCATTATCACTAGAAATGCCTAGGATTTCCTCACCTTTTAGGTACGTCTCAGGATAGCCTCTTGAGGCCAATACAACACCTAGTGCACTTTGGTTGCTCCATTGAGGTTTCGCTTTATCAATATTACCGTCAAGTGCTGCAAGAATTAATTCAACTAAATCAGATTCTAGTCTCATCATAATAGGCTGAGTTTCAGGATCTCCAAAACGGCAATTAAATTCTAATACTTTAATAGAAGCATCTGGTGCAATCATAAGGCCTGCATATAAGAAACCAACATAAGGTGTATTGTGTTTTTTCATGCCTTCTAATACGGGTTCAATAATAGTACGCATGACTTTTTCATGAATGTGGCTTGTAACAACAGGCGCAGGTGAATAAGCGCCCATGCCGCCTGTGTTTGGTCCTTCATCACCATCATTTAAAGCCTTATGGTCTTGAGAGGTTGCCATTGGAATTGCATTTTCACCGTCACATAATACAATAAAGCTTGCTTCTTCACCGGTTAGGAAATCTTCAATAATAATTTCTTTTCCAGCGTCTCCAAATCGGTAACCTGATAACATTTCATCAACAGCATTTCTTGCTTGATCTAAGTCCTGTGCAATGACGACACCTTTACCTTGAGCAAGACCACTTGCTTTAATAACAATTGGAAAGGTTTGATTAGAAAGATAAGCTTTAGCGCGATTTGGATCATTAAACTTTTCATAAACGGCGGTTGGAATTAGAAACTCGCTCATAAAGTCTTTTGAAAATGCTTTTGAAGATTCAAGTTGTGATGCTTTTTGTGATGGACCAAAAATTTTTAGGCCTTTTTCCTGAAAATAGTCAACAATACCTAAACTTAATGGCTGTTCAGGGCCAACAATGGTTAAGTCAATATTATTTTTTTTGGCAAACTTAGCTAAGCCTTCAAGATCAGTTGCACTAATGTCAATATTTGATACATTTTCTTCTTTTTCTGTACCTGCATTGCCAGGTGCAACAAAAACTTCTTCAACTAATTCTGATTGGGCGCATTTCCAAGCTAAAGCATGTTCACGGCCACCATTACCAACAATAAGAATTTTCATATAGCGCTCACTTTTTTACTCAAACTGAGTTTGTTTTACTCGTTGCTAATCAATGGATATGTTAGGCTAAATTGAGAAATTTTCAAAGGATAAGATTAAAGTAATATGAAAAATGACGTAAATAAGCTATATCACAAACGGATTATGATTTTAGCTGGTGGTACAGGCGGACATATATTTCCAGCATTAACAGTTGCTAAGGCACTAGAAAGACAAGGTGCTAATATTTTTTGGTTAGGCACAAATAAAGGATTAGAGAAAAAAATAATTGAGGGCACCTATCCGATCTCTTATATGTCGATGACAGGCATTAGAAATAAAGGGATTAAGCGCTTGTTATTAATGCCTTGGATTTTACTAAAGTCAGTTTATCAAGCCTATAAAATACTAAAGAAAAATAAAATTGATTTAGTTTTAGGCTTTGGTGGTTATGTAGCAGCACCTGGTGGTATTGCAGCTAAGCTTTATTTTAAACCTTTAATCATTCATGAGCAAAATGCTAAAAGTGGCTTAACTAATCGCCTACTGTCTAAAATTGCTAATATGACGTTTAGTGCATTTACAAAAGATCGTCTATCAAAAAAGACAAAAATTATTGGTAATCCAATACGAGATGAGATATTAAACCTGTATCAACAAGAAAAAGAGCTGCCTAATGGTAGAGTTCGACGTATTCTAGTTACAGGTGGTAGCCAAGGGGCTCGCTCTTTAAATCAAATTGTACCTCAAACACTGAACGTGTTAGCAGAAAAATTTCAATTTGAAGTCTATCATCAGTCAGGTCATCTTGATTTAAAGGAAACAGTAAAAGCCTATGAAGGTGCGCCTTATCAAGTTAATGTTGTCGCATTTATCGATCAAGTATCTGAAGCTTATCAGTGGGCTGATATGATTATTTGTCGAAGTGGCGCATTAACGGTTTCAGAAGTTTCAGCTTGTGGCTTACCTGCTATTTTTATTCCTTATCCGCATGCCGTTGATGATCATCAGTACTATAATGCTAAATCTTTAGTTGAGAGTCATTTAGCAAAATGTATTCGCCAAGAAGATTTAACAGTTAATACATTATCAGATGCATTGAGAGAATGGTTAAATAATGAGAATCAGTTGATGCAGTTACCACAAAAAATTAAATCTGCTGCAACAGTTGATGCGACTGATAAGATTATTGATGCATGCTCAAGATTTCTTTAGATATAAAAAATAGGTTATAGTATCTACTTTTGAGCACTGGTAATTACATATTTTCCGGCAATTACATAATGCTCAGTAATCACAGAAATAACACCAACCGATAACTGTTTATTAATCTGGGCAATTAAAAAGTGTCCTTTATTATCTTGTAAGATAACACCGTAAGGAGCAACACCACTTAAGGTGTATTGATCGGTTTTTTGATAACCTTCTGGCGCTTGAGAAAAACTGATCATATGAGTTTTGGAAGACTTTTCTAAGTGTTCGGGCTGTGTGTTTAAGATTTTTAAAATATGCTCAAGTGTTTGCATACTTTTATCTGTATTCTGTGATGTTTTTGTTATTTGCTGGCTAATTTTAGCTTCTAGATGGCTTTGATTCTGTGCACTATTTGCAACCGATTGGCTAATTTGTTTGAGTGTTTGATTCATAGTATTTAAAGTCGATGTTTGATGATTAATCGTATTTTCAGTTTTAAGTTGCGCTTTTTCTGTCTGTTGAACTGATTTAGCTAGTTTCTCAATTTTTTGAGAAATTTGATTTAATCGTTGCTGGTTTGACATTTGCTCAATAAATATCATCAATACAATCAATAAAATAATAATTAGAATCAAAGGCTTAAGGCGGCTAAGCTTTTCTTTTAATAACGCTTTTTTCGTTTGTGCTTGATCATTATTCATTTGGCGATAAACCTTATTATTTTGATCGGACTCGTTTCAAGTATAAAATGATATAGTAAATTTTTCTAATTTTAAATTTACCTATTTATATACTTTGATTTACATTTATACAAAAAAAGGTTAACGATATAGCTAATATCCTTTATACTAGCCTACGTTTTTAAAATAAAGATTTTAATCAATCAAACGAAAGCGAGAGATGTAATGAATTTACATGAGTATCAAGGTAAGCAATTATTCCAAGAATATGGTCTACCTGTTTCAAAAGGTTATGCTGTTGACAGTGTAGAGGAAGCATTAGCAGCGGCTGATAAAATCGGTGGTGATATGTGGGTTGTTAAAGCTCAAGTTCATGCCGGTGGTCGTGGTAAAGCAGGTGGTGTTAAGTTGGTTTCATCGAAAGATGAGATTAAAGCATTTGTTAATGATAAGTTGGGAACAAGGTTAGTAACTTATCAAACAGACGCTAATGGCCAGCCAGTTAGTAAAATTTTAATTGAGTCATGTACTGATATTGATCAAGAGCTTTATTTAGGGGCTGTTGTTGATCGTCAAACACGCCGTATCGTTTTTATGGCATCGACTGAAGGTGGTGTTGAGATTGAAAAAGTTGCAGAAGAAACACCTGAAAAAATCTTTAAAGAGGCCATTGACCCTCTAGTAGGTGCACAGCCTTACCAAGGTAGAAGTCTTGCTTTTAAATTAGGCTTAAAAGGTGACCAAATTAAACAATTTGTTAAGATCTTTTTAGGCTTAGCTAAGATGTTTGAAGAAAAAGATTTAGCATTATTAGAGATTAATCCATTAGTGATTACCGAAGAAGGTAATTTACATTGTCTAGATGCAAAAATTAATATTGATAGTAATGCAATCTATCGTCAACCACAAATTCAAGCGATGCATGACCCATCTCAAGAAGATAAGCGTGAACAACAAGCAGCACAATGGGACTTAAACTATGTTGCACTTGATGGTGATATTGGCTGTATGGTTAATGGTGCGGGTCTTGCAATGGCAACAATGGATTTAGTCAAACTTTGTGGTGGTAAGCCTGCAAACTTTCTAGATGTTGGTGGTGGTGCGACTAAAGAGCGTGTATCAGAAGCATTTAAAATTATTTTATCTGACGATAATGTTAAAGCGATTTTAGTAAACATCTTTGGTGGTATCGTTCGTTGCGATATGATTGCAGAGGGTATTATTGCTGCAGTTGAAGAAGTGGGTGTTACTATTCCTGTTGTTGTTCGCTTAGAAGGAACGAATGCAGAATTAGGTTCTAAAAAGCTTAAAGATAGTGGATTAAATATTATTGCAGCCAGTGGTTTCACTGATGCTGCCAATAAAGTAGTTGAAGCAGTAAAAGAAGAGGCACAAGCATGAGTGTATTAATTAATAAAGAAACGAAAGTAATCTGTCAGGGTTTTACTGGAAAACAAGGAACGTTTCACTCAGAGCAAGCGCTTCGGTATGGTACTAAAGTTGTTGGTGGTGTAACACCTGGTAAAGGTGGCCAAGAACACTTGGGTTTACCGGTATTTAACACAGTAGCTGATGCAGTTGATCAAGTTAAGCCAGATGCAACGGTAATCTATGTGCCGGCACCTTTTTGTAAAGATTCAATTATTGAAGCAGCAGATGCGGGTATTCCTCTAATCGTTTGTATTACAGAAGGCATTCCAGTGTTAGATATGCTAGATGTTAAGCGTTATGTTGAATCAACTGGTTCTCGTTTAATTGGACCAAACTGTCCAGGTGTTATTACCCCTGGTGAGTGTAAAATTGGTATTATGCCAGGACATATTCATAAACCAGGTAAAGTGGGTATTGTTTCTCGTTCAGGAACTTTAACTTATGAAGCCGTTAACCAAACAACAGCACTTGGTTTTGGTCAAAGTACGTGTATCGGTATTGGTGGTGACCCAATTCCAGGTACAAGCTTTATTGATGCATTAAGCTTATTCCAAGAAGACCCTCAAACTGAAGCAATCATTATGGTTGGTGAAATTGGTGGTTCAGCGGAAGAAGAAGCAGCTGAATTTATTAAAGCAAATGTTACAAAACCAGTTGTCTCTTATATTGCAGGAGTTACTGCACCTAGCGGTAAGCGTATGGGACATGCCGGTGCAATTATTGCAGGTGGTAAAGGTACTGCTGCTGAGAAGTTTGCACACTTAGAAAAAGCAGGTGTTGCTACAACTAAATCTCCAGCAGAGATTGGCCAACGTTTAGCAGAAGTTACTGGCTGGTAAGTATAAGCCTTATCATACATTTTAATATATCTAAAAACCGTCGTTAGTAATACACTAGCGGCGGTTTTTTATTCTATATTCTTTTAATTTAAACTTGTTGTTATAAAATATTTGATATTTTTATGATAATAATGTTATTTTGCTATTTTAAATTATATTAAATATGTTAGGATATTTGATAATCATACAAAACAGATCAAAGGGGTCGCACGATGAAAAAACAAATATTAATTGAAGCAATCGACATATTTATTAAAAGTGATCTTAGTAAACCTATAGAGACTATAAGAAAACAAAACATTGAATTATTTAAAGCATATATTAACTTGTCTTCATGTGAAAATAGGTTAAATATTCTTATTGCAGCTTTTTTAAACCAAAATCAGACTGATTTAGAAAATATTTTAGAAACAATAGATCCTTCGAATAAGGAAGAGGCCAAGAGTCGTGCGAAATTATTTGTTAAATTAAGTCAAACGGACAAGACCTTTAAAAACTGCATTTTAAATGCAGCTAAGAGTATTGCTGCACCTAAGATACAGGGAATAACAGAGCCCGGAATCAATAAAATAGATCTATTAGGTCTTCAAGAAGCAGAAGCTAAGGTAGCTAAATCAGCTCATGAAGTAAAGCCATATGTGGGTAAGGATGACTATCCCAATCTCAAAGAGTCGAAAGGCCCCGTCTATTTTATAAAGCAATTTAATGAAAGTACAATAGATTCGCAGAGAAAAGATGCTATTGCAGAAATTGCTTATGCAAATATTTGGCGATTCTTTATTGGTGAGCGTGCTTCAGAATCATTATTAGTTACAGAAACAGATGATGCTGGAAAAGAAAAAATTGTAGGTCTTGCATCAAGGGGTTTAAAAGGATTTAAACCTTATGCAGGCATGTTAAATGAAGAGTCATTAAAAATCCCACCTGGATTTATATCGGTATTATTTTATACCGCTTTACTGATGGAGTATGATTTACATAAACAGAATATAGGTACAAGTATAGTTGATGATGAGGAGTTCTTTTCAAAGATAGATCATGACTATATTGTAGCTCACCTTTTAGAGGTATTGAAAAGCAATCCTGAACTATTGGATAAGTTAGCTAAAGCAGTCGCTAAGAATTCAGTTGTAGACTTTCTTGATGTTATGGATGGTATTCGTTTTAATCCAACACATAAAAATTCACCACTCTTAATAGCTGCGCATAAGCTTAGAGGTGCTATTTTTAATGGACCAAATACAGCAACATCCAGTAGTGATAAACATAAAGCTCAAAGTGGGGTAAATAATGCTATTCATCTTAATGAGTTTCAAGCAATTTCAGATCATTGTAAACAAGGCGATACAAATGTAGAGTTTGTTAATTTTATGAGCAAACTGCTAAAGACCTTAAAAGCTAATTATCCTAATGATTCTGAAAAAGCTATTCGGATTGTTAATCATTTTATAGATCGGGTTACAACGTTTCAAACAAAGGCTATGCTATATGGTGAGCTTTTTAAGCACAAAGACAAGTATATAATTGATGCTAGGCATTTATATAGAGAGCATCTACATCAATTAGCTAATGAAAGGCAAATTTGTGTTGAATCACTTGCCAAAAAAATAGATACTGGTCAAATAACTACAGTAAGTAATTTGCATGGCGACAAAGAATTTAAATTATTAAAGTCATATACTGTAACGATGGATAAGGTGTATGCTGATGGTCAAAAAGAGTTAACTGATCAGCCAAAAGAAGGATCTAAATTAGAAGCTAAATTAGAAGAAGCAGAAAAAGCAGCAACTCTTAGCTCTAGTTCTCCGCCAATACTGAGTTTAGGAGTTGAACAGCAAGGTGAGAATGCTTCTAAGGAAGAGAGCCAAACGTTTGTAGTAGCTGAAAAATCATCACAAGCAGCTAGCAACCCGAAATCTGTTATGGGTTATCATCGACCACCAGTTGATCAAAACTCATCAGTTTCTAACGATCAATAAGTTAGAAGCTAATAAACGATCACCATAAGGCGCAAATCACTGCGCCTTTTTCATTTTTAAGATTCCAATGAATTAATATTAAGATTGTGCTACATTTAGCATAAGAATTTAAATAACTGTTGTATAGATGGAATTTGTTGAATGCTTGCTTATTTCGAGTTTAAGCCAATTTTATTGATTTTAATTTCAATACTTTTGATTCTAATTATTTTTTATGTATTAGAAGAGATTTATCATTTATATACATTAAAGAAGATTCCTTATCGAATTCATGTTAATGGCACACGCGGGAAGTCATCCGTTGCAAGATTAATTGCGGCAGGTTTAAGAGCAGGTGATATTAAAACCTGTTGTAAAACAACGGGGACTTTAGCACGTTTTATTGATACAGAAGGTAATGAAGCACCAGTTTTTCGAGTTGGTTTTACCAATGTAATTGAGCAAGTTAATATTATTCGAAAAGCAGCCAAGTTAAATACTCAAGCCTTAGTCATTGAATGTATGGCATTACAGCCTTTACTACAATCACTATGTGAATTAAAAATCGTTCGTTCAACCCATGGCGTACTAACCAATGCAAGGCCAGATCATCTAGATGTTATGGGGCCAGAAGATAAAGATGTTGCATTAGCACTGGCTGCAACAGTGCCAGTAAAGGGTAAGTTTTTCACACCAGAGACAATACAGCTACCCACATTTCAAATGGCGGTAAAAGATAGAAAAAGTGAGCTATTTCATATCAATCAAGATGATGTTGATCATATTACAGATGAAGATTTATCTGGTTTTTGTTATGCAGAATTTAAAGAAAATATTGCTTTAGCATTAAAAGTATGTGCATCTTTAGGTGTGTCAAAAGATGTAGCATTAAAAGGGATGTGGCAAGCAAAACCTGATCCAGGTGCGATGACAAAACATGAGATTACTCATGGTTCCACTGAAATCTTATTTGCCAATGGCTTTGCAGCCAATGATCCTGTCTCAACAGAAATTTTATGGAATAGACTATTAAGCGAGCATCAAGATTATACGCCAATTTTAATGCTTAATTGCCGAGATGACAGACAAGACCGTACCTTACAGTTTGTTGATGTTATTCCAAAATGGCAAAAGCCAAAAGCAATTGTTTTAATCGGTACCGGTTGTGAAGTATTCACAAAAGCTTTTTATCGTAAAGCAAAAAAATCAGTTGAAGTCATTGACTTAGGTTCAGAAAGCGAGCAAACCATTCTTCAGTCGATAAGTAAACACTTTGCAGATCAAAAAATATTGCTTGTTGGGATTGGGAATATTTATGGTGTTGGCTTAGGACTGATAGATTATTTTAATGAACAAAATACAATAGATTAAGAGGATAAATAATGGATATATTAACCCTATCAATTGGCGTTGGCCTGGTTGTTGGTTTGGTTTTTGTTTCTTTTTTTGGGCTATCAGCAGGTGGTATGGTTGTGCCAGGCTATATTGCTTTAGAGATGAATCATCCCGGTAATGTCGTTGTAACCTTTATATCAGCTTTAGTGATTTATGCAATCGTCCGTTTTTTATCTAATTTTTTAATTATTTATGGTAGAAGGCGGATTGCATTAACGGTTTTATTAGCATTTATTATTGGTGTTTTAATGAATGATCTTCTTGCAATGACTGCTGTTGTTTCAGATTTTGGTGATGCATATAAAGTCATTGGTTATATTATTCCAGGATTAATTGCACTATCGATTGATCGACAAGGCATTATTGAAACATTAGGTTCACTTTTAATTGCATCAGTTTTAGTGAGATTATTATTAATTATCTTAATGGGATCAGCAATTTCTGTGGTTTAAGGATTTAAAACGATGAAAAAAATGTATTGGCATAGAAAAGTATTTCCAAGTTCAATTATCTTATTATTGTGTTTATTTTCACTCACAAGCTTATATTTGGTTCAGACCTTTAAAACAGAGCAATATAGTGATTATTTCTATGATAAATTAGATGCAGCACAAACAACTTATAAAGCATATAATGAAGTTAAGCGCTTCAGAAAAGAAAAAGATATTCCGATTGATAAAAAGATAGACCCAGCAGAGTCAGGATTAATTGGTGAAAAGCAGTCTCCAATTACAACAGATTATGGCTCGATTTATGCAAAAATTTCTAGTATTAACCCTAATTTTTCAGCTGTTTTTGTTCAGTGGTTAAAAAGTGACTTAGAACTAAAAGAGGGTGATACAGTTGCAGTTACTATGACAGGCTCATATCCTGCGCTTGATATAGCGATGCTTTCAGCAATTAAAAAATTAAAACTTAACCCAATGCTTGTTTTTACTGTTGGTGCTTCTAACTATGGTGCGAATATCCCAGGATTTACTTGGATTGATATTTATCAGCACTTAGTTAAAGAAGATATTTTTAAGTATAAGCCTGTTGGTGTTGCAATGGGTGGTAGTCGAGATTATGGCTATGGTTTATCAAAAGAAGGTCAAAAGATTATTAGAGATACGATTAAAAAATCAGGTTATCATTTTATTGATAGTAAAGGTACTATCGATGGGATTAATCAACGAATGGCATTATTTAAAGAGCATTCAAAAGGTAAAGAGATTAAAGCTTTTATCAACGTTGGTGGTGCGATGACATCAATTGGCTTAAAACAAGTTGGTGAATCACCAGTTAAGCCAAAATCAATCAGCATTGGGGTGATTACCTCACTACCAATTGAGTTAATTAAAGTTGATGATGTGGCTGTTCGTTTCTTAAAAGAAGGTATTCCCGTTGTCAATGTAAGAGATGTTGGTGACTTAATCGAAAAATATCAATTTCCAAAACTACCATCTTATCAGCCACTAATTGGTCAAGGCCCAATCTATGATGCTTTACAATATAATCGCATGTATGCACTTATTGCGTTAGTTGCAAATATTTTAGTTTTATTCTTAGCAGCGGTTGCTTCAAGGAAGTATTCGATTACTTATAAGAAGTCTTAGTTTAGATGTTTTATTTATCAAGTATAAGGCTTGAGTTTTCTGTGGTGATACCTTCTAATTTTAAAAATGGCTTTTTTGTGTCTATTGAGCGCATTGTTTGTTTTATTTCTTCTGTTCTTTGCTTACTATATGCCTCGATATAGTTCATATAAACAGACTTTGAAATAGACTGGAAATCTTGATCATACTTGTTTGTGAAGAATTGTAATAGTGAACTCATTAACTCAACAACAAAAGAGTTTTTTCCCTGACCTGAACTAAAAAACCAGCCAGAAGTATAATCTAAAGTCATCTTTAGATACGTTGATTCTTGATTACTGTTCCAGTTTTCACCATTTAAAAAAGCTATTTGCAATGCCGCATGTGGCGTTAGGTTATCATTAGTTTTTATATTTTCTACTATTTTTTCATTTGCAGCAATTGCATTACCGTATCTTGCTATGAAATCTGGTGTTTGAAGTAGACTTTCAAGCTGTCGGCTATCTTCAAATTTA
The DNA here is from genome assembly GCA_021713395.1 of Thiotrichales bacterium 19S9-11. Taxonomy (GTDB): domain Bacteria; phylum Pseudomonadota; class Gammaproteobacteria; order Francisellales; family Francisellaceae; genus M0027. The sequence continues at coordinate 447,740 of JAKJJT010000001.1, forward strand.
GGTAGTTCTTTCAAAATAAGAGCAGATAGAGTAACTAAAAATAATAATGGGTTGTTATTTATTTCAGTCAACAAATGCTGAGCTAGCATTTTAACTTTCTCTTCTGATAATTCATTTGACCTAAAGTTTCCAAATTCTAAAGTAGGCAGTGGTAATCCTTTTATTAGGGGATCTAATGGTGTATCTATTTCTTTATTATTTAATATAATATCTAATAACTTCAAAGTGCCACTAAGCTTGCTTTCTTCTTTTTCTACATTATCTTGCTTTTGTTCTATTTTTCCTTCTACTATCGCTTCTTTAACATCCTTTGCTGATATACTAAGTGCTTGTGCCAGTTGGCAGAAACGTTCAACAGGCATACCAAATTGAGTTGCAAGTGAATGAGTATTTTGTACTAACTCTAAAGTTGGTTGATCATCTTTAAATGTATTTAGGATTATTATTGTATTATCACGAGTAAAGTTACCATTTTCAGCATCGTCAATAACCTTGAAATTTTGTTGTAAATTTTTTGTATCAAACATACTTAAATTTAATGATGAACGTAAACTATCAAAAGCAGCAAATGATACAAAATCAAATTCATTAATTAAGTCATTAATGGCTTTGATTTCATCTAGATTCATTTTAAGATCAGTAATTAAACCAATAATTGCTGCTAATGTATAATCAAAGTTAACGGCATAACCCTCTAGTTTTTGTAATATGTTATTTAAGGTTTCAGCAGAAGTAATCTCGAGTTCAATATTTAGGCGATATAGTTGATCTATTGAAATGCTATCATGATTCGTATGTGCCCTGTCAATTTCAGAAAGAATTTCTAACTTTTCTTGAGCTGTACTTTCTTGACTCTTATGTTTATTAAATATCTTAAATAGAGGCATATAATTTTTTAGGTTTTCAACCTTGATATCGTAGTTTATTGTAAAATCAATTAAATCGTTTGATGGTATTTTACACTGAGTGGCTATGCTTGATATTTCAGCTTTTCTTGCTAATTCTTCTACTTCCTTTCCCATCTGCCCATATTCCATTAATTAAAGCATATTTTATAGATTAGAGATTTTCGCTAAGATATTCTATTTAAAAGTTATTTCACAAAATTTAGCATATCAAAATATTAAATTATAAGGCTTACAGGCAAAAGATATGAAAAAGTGAAGGTTGTTTTATTACAGAATTTAGTTTATTCATTAACTAGTATGATCTTGACTGCTGGTTAGTTTAGCTTCTTCTTTTCTTTTTTCTCCAGTCTGCTGCATTACTGGAGTAGGGTTAATTGAGCTACTTGAAGAAGAGCTTATAATTGCAGCTGAATGTGTGGGTGAATGAGAGAGGTTAGATAAGTTCGTTTTATCAATTATATCTTTTATTGTAGGATCTACTTTTTTAGGAGTAGCCTTAATTTTTGATGGAGTAATGCCTGCATGTTTGGTTTGTTCAAATGAGGTTGCTATTCCTTCTGAAACTTTTTTACCACTTTTTTGTTGAGTTTGTTCTTCTTCATATTTTTCCATAAAAGCCTTAGACTTTTGATAATCAACATACTGATAGAGCTTTTTATTTGTGCTTAACTCTAGTGTTTTTGGCTCTATGTTTAATTTATTTGCAAGTTGCTCGAGAACATGGTTTTTTACTGCTTCGGCAATTTTTTCAGCAGTGTTTTCAGGTAATGGTGCTCCTAGGTTTTCAAATACCTTTTTATAAAAATAGGTAGCAAGAGACTGAGCGCTCCATTGAGTATCTTTCGCAATCAAAATTAGAGCTTCACTAATGCGTTGTAGTAAGCTAGTTAGATTTTTTTCATCATTTAAATAATGGTAGGCGTTATGCCCTATACTTAGTTTTTTAGATAAATTATCATCTCGTCCATAAGTGTACTTATGAAGGTTGTCAAACTCACGCATGGCTGGGACAAAAGATTTTGAAAGTGCTTTACTAAATTCTTTAGGATTGTTTAATGATGATTGGAGTAGTTCTATGGCATCAATGTGCGTATTAATTTGAAGTGGTTTTTTTTCTTGTGATTTAGTTTTTTGTTTTGTTTGAATCTCTTGTTTTTTTATGGCGCTTAGTTCTTGGGGAAGTGTTTTTGCTACTCTATCTAAACTTTTGCGAATACTTTGACTTGATGTAATTCTTTCTATATCAATCGATTTTTGTAGTAATAGAACGGTATATGTATAAGGATTGAGTGCATCTACTTTTTGCTCTAAATACTCTTTAAACTTATCAAGTGATGCAAGTGCTTGTTTGTCGCTTCCATCTTTTAATTCTAGTGCGTTTATATCATTTCGAATGTTTGTTAATTGACTTTCAACTTCTTGTGATAACTTCGATGGCATACCTTCCTCCATGCTTAAATAAAAAACAAAATCCATATTGCTTAATAAAACAGCTTAACGAATAAATCATAAATCAGCTATCTGAAAGTTATTTCAAAATCAACGATATCAAAATCCTAGTGTTTATCATAAATTTCTAAATTAAATCGTAGAAAATAAACATAAAATATTACAAATGAAATGGAGAGTTTGAGTTTTTGGTTAATAGTTTTAGATATAAAATTAATTTTTAGTTTGTTCTATGGTAGAGACGTCGATTCATCGCGTCTCGGAGAGAATATTATTTATTATAAGGTAAGTTCTTCTTTTTTCTCGAGCTCTGAATTATCATGTTTAGCTTGAAATGGACTAGCTGGTGTAGATGGAGCAGGTTTGGTCACTGTTTCTGTTGCCTCTTGTTTTTGTATCTGATGCATCTCAGGAGCGGGATATAGCTTATCTGCAATTTGTTTAGCTTCTTCTGGACTTACTTTAAGGTTTTCATCCTGAGTTAGTCTATTCATTACCTCTGCTAGTAAAGCATAAGGGTGTTCTTCACGACTTTTTTCTTCACTAAATGTACGTTCATTATTTCGGCTTTGTTGAACAAGAAGACGCATAGCGCGTTCATTAGTAAATTTTGGCTGAGGTTGATCTTTTTGCTCTTTATTTTCAAATAGTTTTGAGATAGCTGAAATGGTAGCTTCATTTGAACCTAGTGCTAAGTTATTAAACGCAGTTTCATTATTAGATGTTGAAGTAGAGTCATTACTATAGAACCAACTAGTGGTCCATTCATACCACCCTAGAGACTCTTTAGAAGTGTTTTGTGAGTCAGTCTGTTGTCCTGGCTGATTTTTCTTCTGATTTTCTTCTATTCCTGAAATGATACTTTTTAGTAAGTTTTTATCTTTTAGTGTTTCTTCGATAGCATTTTTAACAAGCTCAGGCTTTTTTTGAGCAAGCTCTAATCGAGCTTTTAATATGGCAATTTCTTCATCTTTTTTAGAATTCTCTTCATTTTTATTTTTGAGTTCTTGTGCAAGATCATTACTAAGAGTTTTATATGACTCTTTATCATCATTTGCATCAGCGACATATAGTTCGAAATCCATATCAAATTCTTCTTCTGCTTTTTTCTTTATGTCTGCTAATTTTTTGTCAATAATTCGTGGTACTTCTTCAGTTATTGTTAGTGTATATTGGCTAGGATCTAAGTGATTTTCCCTAGCTTCTGATATCATTCTAATAGCTGCCGTTTCTAATAATTTTGATAATTCTTCCGAATTACGTCTTATTTGTTCATCATCTGATACTTTTAGTATTGGTATAACTCTTTTTCTAAGTAATTCATCTGAGTTTCTGTGCAAAATTATATTAACAATTTGGTTAGTTAATTCATCTTTAGATATGAATTTATTATCATTTTCTGATTCAGGGCTAGCTTCTTCAGGCTTTTCTTGTATTGCTTTCATCGATTTTTCTATTTCAGCTAGAGCTTCTAGTTCAGCTTGTTTTTCTATTTTTTTTATTTCTTCTTCAGAAAGTTGGGTATTTGGGTTGGTTAGTCCACCATTCATCATAAACTCCTTTTATCTTTAAAAAATATTCCGTTAAAGTCATAACAGGGCATAGCTTAAGTGATTGAGTTTAATTAGGCTATTTGAGTATTGTTTCAGATTGAGTGGTTTAAAAAGCAGATAAAGTCAGGTGTATATAATCTGTTGCAAATGATAAGTATTTCAAATCAAACAAAGTGTTTAGAATAATTTAGACAAGATATAAAATCTGAATTGATTGGATTGAGTCAATTTCTCTGGCAATTTTCTTAACTTGTGCCTTTAAGACATCAAATGAGCTTTGGCTTGATAAGTGCTCAGTATTTAAAATTAAACTGACATTTGCTTTACCTTTAACATAATATAAGTCAATGCGCTCAATCGCTTTAGATGAAATTAATGCTTCAAGTTTTGGTTTAAGTACTGTGGTAATTTGGCTTCTTGATGGCGGAAGTTTGGTTGTTTCTGGTAGTTTTTCAGGGTGCTCATCAACATCAATATGGATCGTAACATCTTCAATATTTTTTATTTTTTCACCTAAACGTGCACGGACTGCTTCAGCAATGTAGTGACCTTCTGAGGCAGTTAAAAGTGGATTAATTAAAATATGCGCATCTAAAAATATATGTCCTGCCATTAAACGTGTTCGTGTTTGATGGTGGCTAATAACCCCTTCGGTTGTTGAAATAATTTGATCAATTTCTTCAACTATTTGTAAGTCAACGGCAGTATCAACAAGTTCTGATAAACCACGCCAGCCCCATTTAACCCCCATTTTAATAATTAAAATAGAGACAATAATTGCAGCAATTGGATCCATGAAATGTAAGCCTAGGATAGAGCCAATTAAGCCAATTAAAACAATAACAGACGATAAACTATCACTTCGGCTATGCCAAGCGTTGGCCCTTAAAAGATCTGAGTGAATTTCATCTGCAGCTTTCATGGTATAACGAAATAACCATTCATTAGCAAAGATTGAAATAATTGCCGCAACAATCGTTAGATAACCAGGACGACTAAGTTCACCAGAAGATAGATCATAAATTGCATCATAAATAATACCAAAACCAATTAAAATTAAGAAAATACCTAAGCCAACTGTTGCAAGTGTTTCTATTCTTTGGTGGCCATAAGGGTGATCACTATCTGCATCTTTTTTAGCAAATTTTGCTGCAATTAAAACTAAAAAGTCACTTAATAGATCAGATAAGGAGTGAATACCATCAGCAACTAAAGCACTTGAGCGCCCAAAGCTACCAATAACAATTTTAATCACAGCCAGTGCTAAATTAATACCAGAGCCAACTAAGGTTACTTTTTTGCTAATTTGATAGCGAGATTCTTTTGTATGCATGAGTTTATTTGCCTTTAGAAATTCTAAACTTTATTTCAAGATAATTAATGATACCGTTATACTAATTTACAGCTATAATGCATTTTAATGTTCAATTCATTTTAGTCTAAAAGAATGCCACTCTAATTGCAAATTGCGTGATGCTGTACAATTTAGAGCTTATTCGCTAGAATAATCGCATTCTTTTATCAGAGCAATATAATTAGGGAGTTTTGTGGTGTCGGATATTAAGAAAAAGACCAAAACAAAGATCGAGCTTACTGAAGGTGGCAGTATGAATGCCTATAGTTTAAAAAAACTTCAGGAAGAGACCAATAAGTCAATTGAGCGACTACCGTATTCCATTCGTATTTTAGTTGAAAATCAGCTGCGTAATATTGATGATTATAAAGTCAAAGAAGATGACTTAATGAAAGTATTAGATTGGGATGCTAAAGCATCTAATCGCCCTGAAATTCCACATATGCCTGCACGTGTTGTGATGCAAGATTTTACAGGTGTGCCAGCGGTTGTTGATTTGGCATCAATGCGCAAAGCATTTAAAGATGCTGGTGGTAATCCAGATAAAATTAACCCACTTGTTGATACGGCAATGGTTGTTGATCACTCGGTTCAAGTTGATCACTTTGGAAGCCCACAAGCCTTAGATTTAAATGTTAAGCTTGAGTATCATCGTAATAAAGAGCGTTATAGTTTATTAAAGTGGGGGCAAAAAGCATTTGATGATTTTAAAGTAGTACCACCAGGTATGGGTATTATCCATCAGGTTAATCTTGAGTATTTAGCACAAGTAGTTATTGAAAAAGATCAAAATGGTGAAAAGTTAGCTTACCCTGATACTTTAGTTGGAACGGATTCTCATACAACAATGATTAATGGCATTGGTGTGATGGGTTGGGGTGTTGGCGGCATTGAAGCAGAAGCTGTTATGCTTGGTCAGCCTTATTATATGGTATTACCAGATGTCGTTGGTGTTAATCTAACGGGTAAATTACGTGAAGGTGTCACAGCAACGGATATGGTTTTAACCATTACAGAGCTCTTACGTGAGCATGGTGTGGTTGGTAAATTTGTTGAGTTTTATGGTGAAGGAGTGAAAAATATGTCATTACCTGATCGTGCAACAATTGCAAATATGGCACCAGAATATGGCGCTACCATGGGCTTTTTCCCAGTTGATGCAATAACAATTGATTATTTGAAGCAGTCAAATCGTGAAGATCTTATTGAACGAGTACAATTAGTGTTAGAAGAGCAAATGCTATATCGCCATGATTCACATGAAGAGCCAGAGTACTCAGCAACGTTATCACTAGATTTATCAACCGTTGATTCAACTTTAGCGGGCCCTAAGAGACCACAAGATCGTGTGCCATTACGTAAACTTCAATCAGAGTTTAAAGAAGCATTAACCAATGAGCAAGGTTTACATGGGTTTGGCTTAGAAAGTGGTTTATCAAAGAAAATAACGGTTAATGGTATGGGATGCCATATTAGTCATGGCTCAGTTGCAATTGCTGCAATTACTTCATGTACAAATACATCGAACCCTTCAGTTTTAATTGGCGCAGGACTTTTAGCAAAAAAAGCAGTTGAAAGAGGTTTAACCGTTCAGCCTTATGTAAAGACATCACTAGCACCAGGATCACAAGTTGTAACAGATTATCTTGATAAAGCAGGTCTTTTAGCCTACTTAGAAGCATTAAAGTTCAATGTTGTTGGTTATGGCTGTACAACCTGTATTGGTAATAGTGGCTCACTACCAGAAGCGGTTATTGATGCAATTGAAGAAGGAGATTTGGTTGTTGCCTCTGTATCAAGTGGTAACCGTAATTTTGAAGGAAGAATTAACCCACATGTAAAAGCAAACTACTTAGCATCACCAATTCATGTCGTTGCTTATGCATTAGCAGGAACCGTTGACTTTAATCCAGAGAAAGATCCTTTAGGTGTGGATAAAGAGGGTGAAGAGGTTTATTTAAGACATATTTGGCCAACGAATGAAGAGATTGCTGAAGTTCAAGCAGAAGTACTAAATTCTCAGATGTTTAAAGACTGCTATGAAGTTGTCTTTAAAGGAACAGAAGATTGGCAAAGCTTAGAAGCACCAGATAGCAAGTTATATGAGTGGAGTGATGACTCTACTTATATCCAGTGTCCTCCATTTTTTGAAGACTTTGCTAAGAAAAATGGTGAAATTTCTGATATTAAAGATGCAAGAACATTGTTAATGTTAGGTGATAGTATTACAACGGATCATATTTCACCAGCAGGTGCAATTCCAGCTGAGTATCCAGCAGGCCAATATTTAATTAAAAATAATGTTGATCACAAAGATTTTAACTCTTATGGCTCACGTCGTGGTAACCATGAAGTGATGATGAGAGGAACTTTTGCTAACATCCGAATTCGTAATTTATTAACACCAGGTGTTGAAGGCGGGGTTACTAAGTATCATGATACAGGTGAGCAAATGTATGTTTATGATGCTGCGATGAAGTATAAAGAAAATAATACACCATTGATTGTATTAGCTGGTAAAGAATATGGTACTGGTTCTTCACGTGACTGGGCTGCAAAAGGAACGTTCCTACTTGGCATTAAAGCTGTGATTGCTGAAAGCTATGAACGAATTCATCGTAGTAACTTAGTAGGTATGGGTGTTTTACCGTTACAGTTTAAAGCTGGTGACAGTGCAAAATCACTTGGTTTAGATGGAAGTGAAAGCTTTAGTATTAAAAAACTTTCATCAATTAAACCGCGTTCAGATGTTGAAGTTGAAGCTAAAAAAGATGATGGATCTGTTATTAAATTCAACGTATTGGCTCGTCTAGATGCAGATATTGATGTTGATTATTATAAAAATGGCGGGATCTTACAAACCGTTTTGAAAAATATGATGTAATAAACTATTTTCAAATTGGCTTATGTAGAGACGTCGATTTATCGCGTCTCGGCGATAAGTTAAGAGGTTTAAGTAGACGATATTATAAAAAATAAGGCGCTTTGAGGCGCCTTTTGTGTTTAAATTAATTGAGAGGTCAGTGTTTAGTTTTGAAAATACTGTTGTAAGATACTATTTTTCCAGTCACCAGGGGTAACTCTTAAATTATAATTTCCCCAACCATGGCCTGTGCTCCAAACAGTCCAGCCAACAAAGCCATAATCTTTTTCAGCAGTGTAGGCATTCTCTTTCATTTGATTTAAAAATGCATCTAACGCTGGTGCACAAGTTGCTTCATCTGTGCCAACACCAAACTCAGTTACCATTGCTTTAAGCTGATTTTCTTTTAAGTATTGAACAAAGCTATCCATATTATCCGCCTCAGTAATATTACTGATACAAGTATTATGAGTACCGCTAAAGTCAGAGTCTAGATACTGATGAACATTAATGATGATTCGATTAATTTCATCATTTGTTAAACCTGCTGCTTTGAAGTTAGCGCGGGTAAATTGCGCAGCATTGCCTGAATGTGACCAGCTGTGTAGGCCAGTCCAGCTTATGCCTTCAACTAAGTAATAACCATCAAAGCCTTTTGCATTTAACGCTTTAATAATTGCAACTTGAGCATCAAATGCTTGTTTTGGAGTTAGTGACTCACCAGATTTAGTAGCTGGTTCATTCATTAGGTCAAAGTATAAATAGCTTGTATCGATGCTACCTTTATATTTTGAAATTTGATCCCATATTTGGCTCCATATTTTTACATGAGCATTAGGATTTGTTACTAAAGTACCATCTGGGCATGCTGTTCCGTTACCGCAGCCAGCAACCTGAGTACCAACATTTGAATAGTGCATATAAGAATGAAGGTCTAATATGACAAAATTACCACTGTTAATAATAGTTTGTATAGTTGGTAATACAAGTTTATCAAAGTAACCAGTATCAAAATAAGGGTTTTCTGCTAAGTTTATTGTGTAACCATATGGATTCATATAAGCCCAGCGAATAGGTAAACGTATGGTATTTGCACCCTGTTCAATAAAGGTATTTGTAGCAGATAAATCCGTATAGTCAGTTGTGCTATCAGTATAGGATAAGCTTGGAATAACAGATGAGTTTGGCATGGTTGAAAACTCTAAACCTGATAGGTTAATGCCTGATAGCCAATCTCTATTTCCAGTATTTGGGCTTTGAGATAATTCGTCATTATAAGCAATTGAACTATAGCCTAAATTGCCATGAACAATATTATCATCAATATAATAGTTTTCTAAAACAATATGAGATCCTTCGACAGGTTCGTATGTCATTTGATATTTGCCTGTTGCACCATCAAAGCTACTACTTAAGTAACCATAATAGGCATCCGAATAACTACAACCACCCGTGCGTACAGCTGCACCCCAATAGTAGTCATTTCTGCTAATTGCATTTGGGTTTAATTCAGTACCATAATCCCACGCTACAAATATGCCGGTATCATCATTTTTAATACATAACACAACATTACTTGCGCCTGGCGCTTTTTCCGTATCATAAAGCCCACTAATTTTATTTGTCATCATATCAGCATATAAGCTAGAGCAAGTTAAAGCTGAGAGGCAAGCAGTAAAGCAAAGTTTTTTTATAAACATTATAAGAATTCCACATGGTTTTGTTTTTATTTTTATCTTTTGATATACTATAGTGTTTGATATATCAAGTCAAATCTTTCTTTTTTGGTAAAACTATCCTTTACATAAACTCCGATCTGTTTTTTCATAAGCAGCTTTACAAAAGCTACCCATTGATTTTTTAACATCATTAAAAGTATTAATAAACTGGTCTCTCTTTTTTGCTTTTAAGTATTCAACAGTTTCTTTTACGTGGTTGGCATAATCTTCTAGTAGTTGAATTCTTTTTTCATCTGATGCGATAATATCAGCATAAAGTTCAGCTGATTGATTAAAAAGTCTGCCAACAATATTTAATTCCATTTGATAAACGGGACTTGCAAGCTTTAGTAGTTGATTTAAATTGACACCTTGCTGATTAAGAAAGCTGCCTAAGCAGAAGGTGCTAAAGTGTTCAATACCTTGAATAAAATTCATTAGCATATCATGCTCTTCTGCACTTAATGATTCAAGAGTAAAGCCAAAACTATGTAATAGGTCTAAAAACCATTGGTATTGCTCTTGATTGCGACCAGGACAGTGAACAATCACTTGGTTTCTACTATTGGTAATGGTTGGGCCAAACATGGGATGTAAGCCAAGTGTTGGGCCTTTATGGTATTTAAGCATTAATTCCAGTGGCTTTTCTTTGATACTGGTAAAGTCGCAGAGGATCGTATCTTCTGATAGTAGAGGGGCAACCTCTTTAATAACAGAGGCTGTTATATCAATCGGTACAGAGATTAAGACTAGGTCAAATATTTTATAGTCACTGACTCGGTCATCTTTATCAATGAGCGTTAGTTTATGGTTACTCTGCTGTTTGATATAATTTGAGATGAGTTGACCCATTTGGCCTTTGCCGCCGATAATTGCAATATGATAATTTTTATTATTCATTAGACTTGAATCCAAAAGGTAACTGGACCATCGTTTGTTAAATTGACTTTCATATCAGCACCAAATAGGCCGCATTCAACTTTTGGGTACTGTAATTTAACAATATGACAAAATGTTTCAAATAGCTTTTTGGCATCTTCTGGTTTTGCTGCGGTTGAAAAACCAGGCCTTAAACCTTTTTTAGTGTCAGCCGCTAATGTAAATTGAGGTACTAATAACAGCCCGCCGTTAATATCAGAGATACTTAAATTCATTTGATCATTTTTATCAGAAAAAATACGATAATTAATTAGTTTATGTGAAAGTTTTTTTGCAGAATCTTCATTATCTTTTTTTTCAATACCAATTAAAGCAAGTATCCCTTGATCAATTTTTCCAATGATCTCATGATTGACAATAACCTGTGCTTGAGTTACTCGCTGAATTAGTCCAATCATTTATTCAGTATCCTCATAATAGTCATCATTAAAATCATAATCATCTTCGTAGTAATCTGCTTTTAATTGATCCATGTCTTCTCTTAGCAATCGAATGAGTTCTTTCATATCTTTCGGCATATTTTGTGTAAAAGAGACAGTTTCTTTCGTCTCTGGATGAATAAATGATAAATGATAGGCGTGTAAGGCTTGACGTTTAAATTGATGTAAAAATGTAGCGAGTGCTTCTGATGTGCCTTTTGTGATTCTTAATCGTGGGTTATAAGTTAGATCACCAACCAATGGATGTTTTATGTGTTGTAAATGAACCCTAATTTGGTGTGTTCTTCCTGTCTCTAGTTGACATCGTATACGAGTATAATCTCTAAAATGTTCAATCACATTGACATGAGTTACGGCAGGCTTGCCGCCTTCACTAACAACTGCCATTTTAAGGCGATTATGTGGGTGTCGAGCAATGTTAGCATCAATTGTTTGTCCTGATATAAGGTGCCCACAAGCAATGGCTTCATATTGACGCTTAACGGTTCGTTGTTGTAGTTGTTCAACAAGCGAGGTATGTGCTTTTAATGTTTTTGCACAAACAAGTAGGCCTGAAGTATCTTTATCTAAACGATGTACAATGCCACAGCGAGGGATTAAACTAAGCTTTTCATCATGGGCGATCAATGCATTTAGTAAGGTATTATCAGGGTTGCCGGCCCCTGGATGAACAATTAATCCAACGGGTTTATTAATAATTAGAATATGCTCATCTTCATAGATAATGTCTAAATTCATTTCTTGTGCTTGGATATGCTCTTGATGCTGGTTTAATTTAACGTTAATGGATATTTCTTCAGTACCATAGAGTTTGGTTTTTGGTTTTTCAACTTTACCATTAACTAGAATATACCCATCTAATAACCAACGTTTTAGCATTTCTCTTGAATACTCTGGTAAAAGTGTTGCTAGAATTTGATCAAGCCGTTTGCCTGCTAGTGTATTTGGTACAATAATGTTTTGCTGTATGCGTTCAAATTGTTTATTATTTTCTACCACAAGTATTGATTTCCATTAATTCGAATGAGAGTATTTTAATCGAATTAGTGACAAAATGAAAAAAAAGGTTGATATGATGCGAAAAATATTCGCTATTACTTGTTTTGCAATGGCTATTTTAATTGCAGGTTGTTCAAAAAGAGAAGGATTACTCTATCAAGGAGACTCTGCTAAATTCATTTATGCAACTGGGCATAATTATATGGTAGAAGGTTACTATACAGATGCAATTGAAGCCTATCGTTCTTTAATGGCACAGTATCCATTTGAGCATTATGCACAAAAGGGTATGCTAGATTTGATTTATTCATATCATGAAAAAGGTGATGATCCGATGGCGTTAGCAATCGCTGAGCAATATTTAAAGTTATATCCAGCAGCTAAAGATCGTTATTATGCTTATTATATGCTTGGTATTATCTACAGTGATAATGGTCGTGGTTTCTTACAAAAATACTTACCTTATGATATGGATCAACATGATACAACAGGTTATAAAGAAGCATTTAAAAATTTTCAAAAGGTATTAACTTTAGCGCCTAATACACCGTTTGCTGATGATGCAAGAAGACGCATGATTTATTTGAAAAATATCATTGCGCAATATCAACTGAATATTGCCCAGTTTTATTTAGATAAAGGTGCTTATGTATCTGCAATTAACCGAGCAAAAGTTATTGTAGAAAAATATCCAAAAACACCACAAGTAGAAGGTGCTTTAGTTATTATGCTCAAATCGTATCAAAGGCTAAATTTAACGAAGCTAATTAACTCAACGGCAACAGTAATTAAAGAAAATTATCCAAATAATGCTTATCTAAATTCATTAGAAAAATCAGGTAAAAGAACAACTGCTAGATTATAAGATTACGTTTCAATACCACTTAAACACAGTAGCACAATCAAATAAACTCAGTAATAATAGCAAATAAACGTATCGATTATTTTTTTAAATAAAGGAGCGATTGTTTATGTGGGCAATTATAGGATCTAGTGGGTTTGAACATTTTGATGAGTTTGAAGTTATAGAAGAACTGCCGCGAGAGACACCCTATGGTTTATGCTCTAATGGATTGCAGCGAGTTAGATACCAAAACCAAGATGCATTATTTTTGTGTCGTACAGGTTATGAGCAAAATATTTTACCATCACATATTAATTATCGAGCAAATATTTTTGCCTTAAAGAAGTATGGAGCAACTGCTATTTTAGCCCTATCCTCTGTCAGGAGTATTCAAAGTACAATCAAGCCTGGTGATCTTGTTGTACCTTATCAATATATTGATCGAACTAAAGCATTAAGAGAATGTACTTTTTGTGATGATAGCTTATTGGGCTATATCTCATTATCACAGCCAATTTCAGAAGAGATAGCAGAAAAGTTAAAAGAAATTCGGACAGAATTAGATTTTCAAAGCCACTTTAGCTCAGTTTATGTTTGTATTGAAGGTCCTCAATTTCCGACAATGGTTGAAGCTCGCTGCTATCAGACTATGGGCGGTAGTGTTATTGGTACGACAGCATTTCCAGAGTATGCCTTAGCAAGGGAAGCCGGCCTACATTACCTTCCATGTCACTTTGTTGTTGATTATGTGCCTTGGAGCACAGAACATCACCCATTTGAGTCTGTATTACAAATTCGCTTTGAAAATCAAGCAAAGGCATTATCAATAATTAATTGTGCATTAAATAACTTATGCGAATATGCCCAAAATGACTGCTTTGATGATGGACTAGCAGCTGCATTGACAACGCCTGAAGAAATGCTTACACCGAATCAAAAAGCTTGGGTTAGTGTTATTACAAGTAGCAATGCGCATAAAGAAGAAAGTCAAACTCAACCAGATATTAGTGATGATGAGTTTTATCATGGCACTTCACCTCTGCCTAAAAAGCTAGCTGACTTTTTACGCTTTATCAATAAGCATAAAGCAGGCAAAAAGGAGTTAACTCTAGAAGAAGTACGCAAAAATGCAGACTCTTTGGTTTTTTATGCAGATAAAGCACCTGAAGTTAAGTCTGTTCGTGAATTTACAGTTAAAGCAGGTTCACGCTTGGTAAAAGTAAGGTTATACCACCCAAATCCAGAAAAGCATTTACCAATTATTGTTTATGCGCATGGGGGTGGTTTTGTTTCAGGTAACTTAGATAGCTTTGATACCCCATTAAGAGAACTGGCATTACATACAAATCGAGTTGTTTTGTCAATTGATTACCATTTAGCTCCGGAGTATCCATTTCCTACACAGATCGAAGATGTAGAGGCGGTTATTCAATGGGCATATCATTATGCAAATGACATAAAAGCAACCAATGAGTCATTTGTTGTCATGGGTGATAGTGCAGGAGCTAATTTAGTTGCTATGGCAACCTCAAGGCTTAAAGAAAAAGAACCAATTGATATTTCAGCGCAAATTTTATCATATCCAACTGTTGACTTTAGTCATTCCACAAAATCAATGCAAAAATTTGCACACGGCTATTTGTTAGAATCAGATCAAGTTAGTTGGTACAACAAACAATATTTACCAGAAGGCATGGATAAAAAGTCACCAGAAGCTTCACCTTTATATGTTAATAATTTAGATCAGATGCCAACAACATTCGTTATGACAGTTGGCTATGACCCACTTCGTGATGAAGGGTTAATTTATTTAGAAAAATTAAAATTAGCGGGCGTAACTGTGCGGCATTATCATTTTGACAATTTAATCCATGGTTTTATTAATTTTAGTAAATTGATTCCACATGAAATGCAAATTTTTTATAACAGGGTAGCAGCGTTTATAAAACAATTGTAAAATAACTCAATCAAGATAAAGAAGGATAAAAATATATGGAAAATTTAGAAAATGAATTTAACACATTGTTAGAGCGTATTAAAAATAAAGATATGGAGTATCGTCCAAATCAGCAAGAAAAGCTGAAGCTATATGCGCTATATAAACAAATTACAGAAGGAGATGTCAATGGCGATAAGCCTTCAATGGCTCATTTTGTTGAAAGAGCAAAATATACTGCTTGGGAACGCCTAAAAGGTATGAGCAAAGAAGATGCGATGAAGGCTTATATTGGTGTTTTTGAAGGACATATCTAAGCTTAAGCAAAATAATCAATATGGCTTTAGTTTAGTTGAAGTATTAGTTGCATTAAGTCTTATATTAATTACATTTTCAAGTCTTATTAAAGTGCAGGTTAATGCAGTTATTGCTTCTAGTGCTGCAAAAGAAATTATTAAACAAAACTTAGATAATGCCAATCAATTAGAGTTAATATGGGCAACTACCAATGAGAAGCAATCGTGGGTTTAGCTTAGTTGAAATTCTTATTGCAATAAGTCTTGGTAGTCTTGTTATGGCATTGGCCATTAGAGGGTATAGTTTTTTCTCAAGGCAATACCAAAAGCAAATTGATACATTTGATTATTTATCTTCTGAGCTTTTAGCAATTGATGTAATCCAACAAGTATTAAATGATGTTGGATTTATGGCTTTTAGTGATGACTTATTTAATCGTTATTTACCTAAAAGCTCATTTATTGAAGGGGCATCTAACTTTTCTTTGATTTCAGGCATAGATTCAACTGAGTCAATAAAAATAGAACAACTAGGCCTTAGCAAAAAAGGTAGTGGGCAATATGTTTTAGGAAATGATGTGCTTGTTGTTTATTTAAGAGATTATGATTATCAGTTAGATGAAAATATTGAAAAATCCAGTCGCATAATTTATCTGCCTTCAAGTTTAAAGCTAAAGCCAAGTGATACATTAGCAATTGCAATACATGACCATACGGAGTTGCTAAAAGTAAAAAAAGTCACACCGAGTTTAAAAAGAAAAAACCAAGTTGAATTAGAGCAACCAATTAACAATCAAGTATTGCGTGGTAGTTATTTATCTAAAATCTCTAAAGTTGTTATTTATATTGGGCTTACAAAGCGTTTAAATCAATTAGGTAATACAATTAAGTCACTTTATATAAAATATCATCATCGACGCTATGAAGTTGTGTCTAATATTGAGCACTTAAAATTTCAGTTTTTAGTTAGTTCTGAATGGGTAAATGCTTCCCATGTTGATGATTGGACAAAAATTAAAGCAGTTGAATTGGTAGTTGGAGATACAAATCAACCCCTTAAACGTATTATTGCAGTTAAAAATAACTTATGAAAAGTAAATATAAGCAACAAGGTAGTCTTTTAGCTGGCGTTATTATGATATCAGCAATGATAAGCCTTTTGACAATTGTACTTACCTATGTAGTTAATGAGAAGTTCAACGCAAGTCAGATGATAAAATCTAATGATATAATAAGAAAGATAACATATCGTAACTATATGACACTTGAAGCAAAACTTTCTAAAAATCCCATAAACTATTATATAGAGGGTGAAAAAAAGCATTATATTAATAAGCAGTTTGTTGAAGATTACCAACTTATGCCAAGTCATGTGCTAAAGGATAATTTAGATAATTTTTATGGTAGCTTATACTATGTATTTGATCTAAAGTCTTTAACTTATGCTAAGGGAGATAGCCATCAGGCGCTATCATATGACGGCTATTATTGGGAAATCCTATCTTTTTATGCTTTAACAAAAGATTTATTATCAGTTGTTATTATGCCGCCTGTAATTGATTTTTCTAAATTAGATGAATTACAAAAGTCAGCGTATGAGCAGACATTTGAAAAACTGAAGCAATTTGGTCGACTTCAGATACTCATTAATGACAATAAGCTTGTGCTTAAATCATCAAATAAATTTAAATCTATTATTAATCAGTGGCCAATTGGTTTTAGCTGTCACCTTGAAAGTTGTCATATCCAATCAGGCTGGAGGTATCAAAACAACCAATATATTTATGTTATAATCGTTAAGGGTATAAAGCACTTAAAGGTTTGGGCATTGCCAGTTGGTGCCTTATTAGATTTGGGCCATTATCAAACATTGGCTGTCAATCTAAATTTAGAAAAGGAAGGTGACTTATACCAAGGAGAATTTTTAGATGTGTTTTTATTATTTAACATATCCAAAACATCTTATATTCTAACGCAAGTAAAGCTTAAAAATGATCAAACTATTTGGGCTTATTTGTCTCTAGATATGATAAAAGAAGATAAGCATTTAATTAAAACTAAAAAGGATGTGCCAATCAGTCAAGTGTTTTCTATTTCTAAAAAACTTAATTTAAATACGAGTGGTTTTTTAGCATTAAATGAAGATAAGACATTAAGCTACTATGATGATCAGTTAGAAAAACATCAAGTATTAAACTTAAGATACAAAAATAAATTAGTTGATCTTTCTGTTGTTGATAATCAATCAAATGGTTATTTATTATTTTTATTTTTCACTAATGAGTTTTTAGTTTATCAAGTAGATTTAGCATTTGATCATTTAAAGCAGGCTTGGAAGAAAGCTGTGCCTAATGTGATTAAAAGTGCAAGTGTTAGATATGGTTTGGTTTGGCTATTAAATGACTATGAATTGACTGTGTATCAAGTCGGTGAAAATAAGCCTTTGATTCATCAAAGAGTCAATATGCCCTGCTATTTTGAGGCATTTGCAAATATAAGTTTTTATTGTGGCAATACACAGATTAAAATAAATGATATAGTACACCCATATCATCGTCAGGCTTTTCGAGAGACAAATAAATGAAGATTGCTTGCCAAATAGAATACTTGGGAAAAAATTATCACGGATGGCAGCGTCAAAGTCATTGCGCTTCAGTGCAATCATTAATAGAAAAGAGCTTAAGTTACGTTGCAGATGAAAAGATAGAGGTTACTTGTGCAGGTAGAACAGATCAAGGAGTTCATGCAACAGCTCAAATTATTCATTTTGAAACTAGTAAAGATAGGCCAATAAGTGCTTGGATAAAAGGATCTAATGCATTATTGCCAAAAGATATAAAAATTCTTTGGGCAAAGGAAGTTAATAATAGCTTTCATGCAAGGTTCTCCGCGAAATGGCGAACCTATCGTTATGTGATTTATCATAGAAATTGCTCTTCTGCAATTTTAAGTGATTTAGTAACTTGGGTAAAAGAGCCGTTGGATATAAAAAAAATGGAGACGGCAGCAAAAGATTTACTTGGTGAAAAAGATTTTAGTAGTTTTCGAGCAGCCGAATGCCAATCAAATAGCGTGCATAGAAACATTATGGAAGTAAAGTTTACTCAGCTTAATTCTTTTATTATTTTTGAGATCAGAGGTAATGCATTTTTACATCATATGGTTAGAAATATTGTAGGTTCTTTATTAGAAATAGGCTTGGGCAATCAAGCAGTGACATGGATTAAGACATTACTTGATTTAAAGGATCGAACCAAAGCAGGAAAAACTGCGCCAGCTTGTGGGTTGTATTTTGTTGATGTTGGTTATGATGAAGAATTTTTGCTGCCAAAACTTGCACTAGGTCCAGATTTTTTGCATGCTTAGAAATGTAATAATGATAGAGTCATAAGATGCTTAAGGATATTAATGGTGGATCAAGAGTATCAAGAAATTATTAATGAGTTAAATGATTATCTTATCAATACTTATGGGCAAATGGTTCATACAGACCATAGTAAGTCGATTGAGCCTAAAACGCAGCTAAGTTTAGAGCCAAAAGTTAAAGAGATGGTGGCTTTATCATTAGGTATTGCTGTTCGTTGTGAAGGTTGTATTGGGGCTCATGCTAAAAGATTAAAAACATTGGGTGTTACACGTGATGAAATATTAGCATTATTGGGTATGGCTGTTTATATTGGCGGGGGGCCCTCAATGATGTATGCAGTCGATGCATTAAATGTATTTAGCCAAACTGACTAAAGATAAGGCAAAATTTATGCGTATATTATTGGTTGAAGATGATATGGTTTTAGGAGATGGCATTTGTGAAGGCCTAAAACAAGCAAATTATGCGGTTGACTGGATAAAAGATGGCGTTCAAGTAATGCCAGCACTTGAAATGGAGTCTTTTGATGCAGTTGTTTTAGATATTGGCTTACCGAGTATTGATGGCATCACAGTACTATCTCGATTAAGAAGTAAAGGATTTCGAATTCCAGTTATTTTATTAACAGCTAGAGATTCCATTGATGATCGAGTTGATGGATTAGACGCTGGTGCGGATGACTACTTGACAAAGCCATTTGCAATTAATGAACTTTTGGCAAGATTAAGAGCATTGCTTCGTCGTTCAAGTGGGAGAGCAGAGCCGGTCATTCGTCATCAAGATATAGAATTAAATCCAGCCACCTATGAAGTTTATCAAAATGGCAAGCAAATTGAGTTATCACGACGTGAATTTGCAACCTTAAGTTATTTATTACAGAGTGTTGGTCGTGTGATTACTCGAGAAAAATTGACAGAAAGCTTATATGGTTGGTCTGAAGAAGTTGATTCTAATGCCATTGAGGTTCATATTCACCATCTAAGGAAAAAATTTGGCAGTAATCTGATTAAAACCGTTCGTGGTGTTGGCTATATGATTAATAAAGAAAAAAAGGCACCTTAGGATGATATTAAAAGTTGCTGTTGGCATTATCATTAAAAATAACCAAGTTTATTTAACACAAAGGAAAAAAGGCGCGCACTTAGAAGAGTTTTGGGAGTTTCCAGGTGGTAAGGTTAAAGGCAATGAGTTAAATGAAGAAGGACTAGCTCGCGAGCTTCAGGAAGAAATTAATATTATACCAACTGATTTTGAATTATATAGAACTTTAAGCTTCGAGTACCCAGAGCGATCAGTTTTATTATCATTCTATTTAATTAATCAGTATAAGGGCGATATTAAGCCAAATGAAGGACAGAAGTTTTTATGGGTTTCGCTTAGAAAAATAAATAAGTATCAGCTACCAGAAGCAAATAAAGAGGTGATAGAATCACTGTTAAAAGACTTTGTTGAGCTATAAATAATATTAGGGTGTAGCATTTACTCCTTTGTTTATAAATCAGTGCATAGATTTTATTCTAGTGCTTCTAGCTTAGACACGCTATAATCTTTCAATTAGCTTAAAAATACACATAAAAATGAAAGTGAGGCGTGTCGTTGAAGATGCAAGAAATCGTTGAGATTGAAGAAGAAGCATTAGATGCTGTAAGCAAAGCTCAGGATAGTAAAAAATTAGACGATATCCGGGTTGAATATTTAGGTAAAAAAGGCGTATTAACTGATATATTAAAAGGACTAGGAAAATTATCACCAGAAGAGCGTCCTAAAGCAGGCCAAACTGTTAATGTTGTAAAAGAAAAAATACATCAAGCAATAAATAGTAAAAAAACAACATTATTAAATGAAGAGTTATCAGAAAAGCTAAAAGAAGAAAAAATTGATACTTCTCTTGGGCCAGTTGGTTATGAGCTAGGTAGCCTTCACCCAGTTAGTCGAACGCTTAACCGTATTGAGTCATTTTTTACTCAAGCGGGTTTCTTAGTTGAAGAAGGTCCAGAGATTGAGGATGACTTTCATAATTTTGAGGCTTTAAATATTCCAGCACACCATCCTGCAAGAGCGATGCATGATACATTTTATTTTAAAGAAAACTCAGTATTAAGAACGCATACTTCTAATGTACAGATTCGCTATATGGAAAATAATAAACCACCACTTAGGATTATTGCACCAGGGCGTGTTTATCGCTGTGATTCTGATGTTACGCATACACCTATGTTTCATCAGGTTGAGGGCCTATGGGTTGATGAGGCTGTAACATTTGCAGATCTTAAGGGCGTACTTCAACAGTTTTTAAATGCCTTTTTTGAAAAAAAAATAAAAATACGTTTTCGTCCAAGTTATTTTCCATTTACAGAGCCTTCAGCAGAAACAGATATAGAATGTGTTATTTGCAACGGTGATGGCTGTCGTGTTTGTAAACAAACAGGATGGTTAGAGGTGCTAGGTTGTGGCATGGTTCATCCTAATGTTTTATCGGCATGCGGAGTGGATTCAAAAAAATACCAAGGTTTTGCTTTTGGTATGGGGGTTGAGAGATTAACAATGTTACGTTATGGCGTTAATGACTTAAGATTATTTTTTGAAAATGACTTAAGGTTTTTAAAGCAGTTCTAGACATTCTATTTGTCATATTATTTCTTGGAGTAAGGTTTAAATGAAAATATCTTATCAATGGTTAAATGAGTTGGTAGTAACAGAGCTATCAGCAAAACAATTAAGTGAACAGTTAACATTAGCGGGTTTGGAAGTTGATAGCATTGAACCTGCTGCATTGGATTTTTCAGGAGTTATTGTTGGTGAAGTTGTTCAGAAAGAAAAACACCCTGATGCAGATAAGTTATCATTAACAAAAGTAAATACGGGTAATGAAACTTTGGATATTGTTTGTGGCGCTTCTAATGTAAAAGAAGGTATGAAAGTTGCTGTTGCAAGGGTTGGAGCTAAATTGCCAGGCGATTTTAAAATTAAAAAAAGTAAAATTCGTGGGCAGGTATCATTAGGCATGTTATGCTCTGAAAGTGAGCTTGGTTTATCAGAATCAAGTCATGGTATTATGGCCTTAGATGATGATGCTCCGATTGGTAAAGATATCCGTGAATATCTAAAGTTAGATGATGTTACAATTGAGGTTGACTTAACACCAAATCGTGCGGACTGTTTAAGCTTAGAAGGTATTGCAAGAGAGGTTGCAGCGTTAAATCAAACAACTTATCAAGCAGTTGATGTTAAGCCAGTTGCATCCTCTATCTCAAATAATATTCCAATTGAAATTAAAGATAAAGACTTTTGCCCAAGGTATATAAGTCGTTCAATTGAGGGTGTCAACCCAACTAAAAAAACGCCATTATGGATTAGTGAAAAGCTTAGACGCTGTGGTATTCGCCCAATTAGTATCATTGTTGATATAACAAATTATGTGATGTTAGAGTTAGGCCAACCAATGCATGCATTTGATCTTGATAAAATTAATGGTGGCATTGTTGTTAGAAAAGCAAAGAAGCAGGAGTCAATAACCCTATTAGATGATAGTGAGATCAGACTCGATGAAACATGCTTTGTTATTGCTGATCACAAAAAGCCACTAGCTTTAGCAGGCATCATGGGTGGAGTGGAGAGTGCTGTTTCTGATAAAAGCGTTAATATTTTTCTCGAAAGTGCTTATTTTAACCCTGAAATGATAGCAGGTAAGGCTCGTAAATTTGGACTTCATACGGATTCATCTCACCGGTTTGAAAGAGGTGTTGACCCAAATCTTGCACAAAGGGCAATTGAGCGTGCAACGGATTTGATAATTAGCTATGCATCAGGAAAGCCAAGTGATATTAATGTAGCAGAGAATGCGCAATTTCTGCCTGAAAGGTTACCAATTAAATTACATTTAGAGAAAATTAAGCGACTATTAGGCTTAATAGTTAAATCAGATGAAGTGGTTGGTTATTTGACTGGATTAGGTTTTAAGCTTAAAGAAATCTCAAAAGACAGTTGGGAAGTTAGCGTACCATCATGGCGATTTGATGTTGCCATTGAAGAAGATTTAATTGAAGAAGTCGCGCGCTTATATGGTTATGAAAATTTACCTCAAAGTTTACCAAGCTTAATTATGCCTTTGGTTGGTATTTCTGAAGAAAAGCTTAATTTTCAAAAGATTAAAGATTTACTTATATCAAGGTCCTACCGTGAAGCAATTACCTATAGCTTTATTGATCCAAAGTTTGATCAATATTTTGCAATGCATAAAGAAAGCTTAAGGCTTAAAAATCCAATTTCATCAGATATGGCTGTTATGCGACAAAGCCTATTGCCAGGTTTATTATCCTCTTTAACAAATAATATACACCGTCAGCAAAATCGTGTGCGTTTATTTGAGTTAGGTAATGCATTTATTTATGACCAAACGGGCAATTTAAATCAAACAATGATGTTAGCAGGTGTTGCTATTGGTGATACAACAGAGACACAGTGGTCAGAGCAAAGGCAAGCTAACTTCTATGATTTGAAAAGTGACTTAATGGCAGTGTTAGGTCTAACTAATTTAGAATTTGCTTTTAAAATAGCAGATGATATTGCTTATTTACACCCTGGAAGAAGTGCCTATCTTGTCAACAAAGAAGAGATAATTATTGGTGTGATTGGTGAACTGCATCCCAATGCTCAAAAACTAATGTCACTAAAAGGTAAGGCACCAATTGTATTTGAAGTTAATTTAGATAAATTAAATAAAGCTCAACGACCAAGGTTTAAAAGTTGGTCAAAATATCCATCTATATCAAGAGATCTTGCAATTGTCGTTGATAAGAATATACCCGTTGGCGAAATTAATGAATTTATTTTAAAGCAAGATAAAGACATATTGATAGATGTTTCTGTTTTTGACTTATATCAAGGTGACTCATTACCAAAAAATAAAAAAAGTGTCGCATTTAACTTGATTTTACAAGACTCATCGAAAACACTTAAAGATGACGATATTAATCAA
This sequence comes from Thiotrichales bacterium 19S9-11, assembly GCA_021713395.1. Lineage (GTDB taxonomy): Bacteria > Pseudomonadota > Gammaproteobacteria > Francisellales > Francisellaceae > M0027. Next base: position 471,384 of record JAKJJT010000001.1, read on the forward strand.
GTAGTTTTAAAAATTATGACTAAACTTGAAGAAACCTATCAAGCAACACTAAGAGAGTAAGCACATGAATACATTGACAAAAGCCGAAGTGATAGATGCTGTTGTAAAGTCATGTCATATGACACCAGACCAAGCAAGAGCGTTTGTAGATCAGTTTTATATGGATATTGTCAATCAGTTAGTTTCAGGAAAAGATGTTAAACTATCTGGCTTTGGTAACTTTAATTTGCGTCGAAAATCAGGGCGCCCAGGACGCAACCCTAAAACAGGCGAAGAAGTTCCAATTCAACCAAGGACTGTTGTGACATTTAAGCCGGGTCAAAAACTTAAAGGAAAAGTACAAGTAGCGTTAGATAGAAAGAAAAACCACTTTTAAATAACTGACGCGCTATAATTTATTATAATGGGTTTAAAAGTTTACCCTTAAATTGATAAGGGAGGTTGAGTTATGCTAATACACCTGAGATTATTAGGCTGTATTCTGATTGTGCTATTTTTTAGCTTATTTCCTTTTAGTTTGTATGCTGCAGATAAGAATACTTCTAAATCGCAACAAGGTAGATTGCCAGTTGAGGAAGTTCAAAAATTTACACAAGTTTTAGAAATAATTCGTACGCTTTATGTTGAAAATATTACAGATAAAGAAATGCTTGAAAATGCAATTGAAGGCATGTTAGAGCGATTGGATCCTCACTCTACTTATTTAGATGAGAAAGAGCTATCAGATTTGAACTTAGCAACGAAAGGGGAGTTTGGTGGTTTAGGCATTGAAGTTACAATGGAGCATGGTGTTGTAAAAGTTATCGCACCAATTGATGATACACCAGCTCAGAAAGCAGGCGTTAAAGCAGGTGATTTGATTGTTAAAATTGATAATCACCAAGTAAAAGGGATGACCCTAACTGAAGCAATTGATTTAATGCGTGGGGCTAAGGGGGCTCCTATTTCCTTGACAGTTGTTAGGGTGGGAACTTCTGAGCCAATTACATTTAAACTAGTTAGGGATACTATTAAAATTGTTAGTGTTCGTTCTAAATTGATTGATGGCAAGTATGGCTATATTCGTATTAGTGCTTTTCAGGATAATACAGAGGCAAATGTATTAAAGGCTTTAGGTGACTTGGAAAAAGAGACAAGTGGAAAGCTCGAAGGCTTAGTGCTTGATTTAAGAAATAACCCAGGTGGTATTTTGCAAGCTGCTGTTGAAGTATCAGATCTATTTCTAGAGGCAAATAAATTAAAATATAAAAAGCTCATTGTTTCGGCTGAAGGAAGAATGAAATCATCTAAGTATGAGGGCAGAGCCAAAACTTCTGATGCATCAAAGGGCTTACCAATTGTTGTTATTGTTAATAGCGGTTCTGCTTCAGCTTCAGAGATTGTTGCCGGTGCGCTTCAAGATCACGGGAGAGCAATTGTTATTGGAATGAAAACATTTGGAAAAGGTTCGGTACAAACAGTATTACCACTAGATAATGGTAAGTCTGCTGTTAAAATAACAACAGCAAGGTATTACACGCCAAAAGGTAGAAGCATTCAGGCTGAAGGAGTGACGCCTGATATTGTTGTTAATGAGCTTGAGGTGCCATTTGATGAAGAAAAGTCAAAACTTATGGCACAATGGGAAGTTAGAGAAGAGCAGTTACAACATGCCTTAAGTCAAAAGAAAAGTGTTGAAAAGACAGAAGTTGTTGAAGTAGACGATGAAAAAATTGTTGAAGAGTATACAAATAAGATAAGTAAAGACGGAGAAGTCAAAAAACAAATTGTACATGAAGACTATCAACTTAATGAAGCTTTAAATGTACTAAAAGCTTTAATTATCATTCAAAATCTAGCAGAGCGTTAAGTTGTACTAGCTTAGACTAATTTTGATTTAATATCCTATATGATATTAGGTAGTGTTGGATTTATATTTTGTTTAAATTTGCTTTTCTCAAAGAATAGGGAAGGCGATGGATAAGTAATTTTACTTTTCACTTTCTCAGGCCTATCGTTAATGAAGCGATCAATTCTAGAAATAAATGACTCTTTGTTTTCACACGTGGCATACTTCCAATTCGTATTAAATGCCCTTAAGTCATATTTAAGTTCAGCAGCACTTTTTGGCGCATGCTCTCCTCTTTTCATTTCGCTCGCTTTGATAACAATCTCTAACAGCTGGTATAATTCTTTTTCATCCCTAGGTTGATTATTTTGCCATTTAAATAGCTTATCTCTGACATCCATATAAGCAGTAAGCTTAGGATTAGGATGAGGAGCTTGACATTTTTTATCCAATTGCTTTTCTGATGATAGTCTTAGTATTTGTGCCTCAACATGATCAAGCAGACGGTGGTGTAGCAATTCAAGTGGATTATAACTTAGACGAACTTCTTCTTTTGGTAAGTAGTAGTTATCAACATAATATTGTGCAGCACAAGCAGCGATAATAATAACACCACCAGCAATGGGATTAATAAAAGAAATACCCACGCCAGCAAATAGTGCAACACTTGTTGCAAAATTAATCAGTTGGCTTTTTTTAATATAGGATTTTCTGCAAATTAGTCGTTCTTTTGTTTCAATTAACGTTTCTAGTTTTTTTTCTTCGACTGCTAATTGATTTTGTTTGTGTATTTTTTTTAATTTTGGTTCCAGCTCTTTTTTAGTGGCTTTAAACTTTTCATTGAGGTCTTTAATATGTTCAGTATTATGGTTGGATTTATCAATCTCTTCAGTAAGTTGTTCTACTTCATTTTTAAGATTAGATATCTTTTCTGTTTGTTGTTGTATTTTATTATCTAGATGTTTTATAAAAGTGTTTATCTCTCTAATTTGAAGATAAGCTTTAACTGCAACACTAATTGAGTCTAATCCGTAGATAATAGCACCCGCAGGGCCTATAACTGATGTGATAATAGCAGCAACAGGTGGGATATTTCCTAAAACACCAGTCATAATCCAATAAGCTTTACCGATTAAGTCAATAGCATGCTCTTTTAAATAGTGTGTATTACCATCTGACAAGTGTTTTATAGAAAGAAATATTTCACGAATAAAGCTTGGTAAAAATAAGACAACCCATAATTTATTTAATCCAAAGTTGATTTGACTGACGGCATCTTTATCTGATAGCACAATATCAAGTTTATTTAAAATAGCGCCAAAAAAAGCTTCAAGATACATTAATAAAAATAAAAGTATGTTCAATTCATCAGAGGTTTCTGCCACTTTTTTTAGTTTACTTGATTCGCCAGATATCTTTAAAGCATCGGATAAACTATGAGGTATGTTTTCTTCTGTTGAGTTATTAGGATAAGCTCTTTCTTTTGTTGTTTGAACCATGTCATATAATGCGTCTAATCGGTCATCATATTTAAATTCTTTTAGTAACAAAGCATATTGATGTTGGATATTATAATACGTTTCTTTATCTTTTGAGCTTGAGTTATAAACATCTAAAAGTAATCTACAGAAATCCAGTTTTTCTTCTTTTGTTAAACCGTCAAATAAAATAGTCATATATTTATCCCCCAATATTTGGAGCACTAATGTATCTTCTTTTTATCTTGTTTTCAAACTTTTTAGAATAAAGTAATACAAAAAATATTCATCAGATAAAGTCTAATGATTAATTAAATAAAACTAAAATCTAAAAGTGCTATAATTAAACAAAAATTCAAGATGATGTTGGAATAGTGTTGTATGGATATTTGGGGCCTTTATTTATTGATCTGTCATATTTTATCTTTAATTGCTTTTCTTAGAATTATTGCACAAAAACAACGCACGCCTACAAGTCTAATTGCATGGATTTTAGCGCTTGCATTTATTCCTTATATTTCTGCGCCATTATACTTTATTATTGGCGTTAGAAAGAGAAAAGAAATTACGCAACTGACTTTAAATAACATAACAGAAAAGTTTAAACCAGATTGTCAGATACCAACACTGTTTCAACACTATGGCTTTAATACAGCAAGTGGCAATAATAAGTTTAAATTATACACCGATGGTGTTGAAGCTTATCAGGCTTTAACTGAAGCAATTAAAAAAGCGAGAGTAAGAATTTACTTTTCAACCTATGTTTTACAAAATGATCAAATGACAAAAATCTTATTTGAGCGATTAAAAGAAAAAGCACAATCTGGCGTTGAAGTTAAATTATTGGCAGATAGTGTTGGTTCATGGAAAGTTTATTTAAATTGGATGTTGCGAAAAAAGTTACAGCGTGGAGGCATTGATTTAGAGTTTTTTATGCCTATTTTTAAAAACCCGTTAAGAAATGCAATTAATCTGAGGAATCATAGAAAAATATATTTAATTGATAACGATATTGTTTTTACCGGAGGCATGAATTTAGGTAATGAGTACTTAGGCCCAGATGAAAATGTGACTTCTCGCTGGCAAGATATTTTATTTTCTTTAGAGGGTAATGTTATTAAATCATTTGAAGATTTATTTTTAAGTGATTGGTTCTTTGCAACGGGAGAAAGACTAAATACATTAGAGATAAGGCCATTAGATGGCAATCAATGTATTGAAGTTGCACCTTCAGGTCCTGATGTAGAGAATGATGTTTTATACAATGTATTGATGAATCAACTTTATTCAGCAAAAGAAAAAATTTGGATTATGACCCCTTATTTTATTCCACCAAGAGAAATTATTAGAGCACTAATTATTGCTAAATTAAGAGGTGTTGATGTTAAGTTGATAGCACCTGATAAATCAAATCATTTATTAGCAGATATCGGCAGAAAGAGTTATTTAGAAACATTACGTGATGCAAATATTGATCTTTGTTTATTTAAAGGTAAGATGGTCCATGCGAAGGCTATTTTATTTGATGATGTGGTAATGTTAGGCTCAGTAAACCTTGACTATAGAAGTATCTTTTTAAATTATGAGCTGGGTGTTTTTTTTCACTCTAAAGAAACACAAAATGAAATTAAGAAATGGATGGAAGGCTTTATCCTAAATTCAAGTAATCAAGTAAAACAATCAGGCCCAGTTAAACAATTTTTTGAAAATATAATGAAAGTTGTCGTACCTTTATTATGATTAAGCCAGCAATTGAATTAACACGTTATGCGCCTAAAAGCCTATCAAAAGAATTGTATGGGAAATTTTCACTGATTAGTTGGAATGTTTATAAAAAGCTTAATCGATCAAAGCAAATAACCTATTTGAATCATATAATAGCAAATCACAAACCTCAGCTATTAACATTTCAAGAAGCACCAAAACTTTCATCAATAGATCAGTATGTTATAAAAATTGGTGCTTATGAGCAGTATTATTTCTCTAATCTACAATTTAAATATAAATCTTTTGGTCTTTTAACAGCATCAACGGTAGAAAGTGTTCATAGCCACTATGTTTTAAGTCAGTACAAAGAGTTTATTTTGCGTACGCATAAGGCATTTTTAGTAAGCTTATATCCGCTGTCATCTGGTAAGAAACTAATGCTTATTAATATTCATGCGATTAATTTTAGAGGCTTGGGTGTTTATCAAAAAGAGTTAGCGCAGTTAATAACATTTGCATCTGAACATGATGGGCCTTTAATTTTAGCAGGTGATTTTAATAGTTGGAGACAGAGGCGATTAACATTACTTAATCAGTTAATGGAGGAATTAAGCTTAAAGAAAGTTGAGTTTGAATCAGATCGTTTAATTAAGCGATTTTTTAAAGCGCCATTAGATCATATTTTATATCGCGGTATTAAATTAGAGTATGCAAAGGTATTAGATTGTTTTCGTTTATCGGATCATAATCCGATGTATGTTGAATTTACTGTGTAATATATTGATAGAGATGCTCTACTTCTTCGTGCTTTTCTTCATAACGTTCGCTGATGTGTTTAATTAAGTCGCCAATTGATAAAAGCCCTAAGAACTTTTTATTGTCATCATAAATTGGTAAGTGTCGAATACGTTTTTGCGTCATTACTTTAAATGCGTCCTTTGCAGTTGCATTGTGATTCATCGTGATTAAATCAGGTGTCATAATTTGCTTAACAACAGTATTTTTTATATCGATTGACTTTGCAGCCACTTTAAAAGCAAAGTCTCTTTCAGTAATAATACCTTGAAATTTACCGCTACCATTTTCAACTAATAAGGAACCAACATTATTTTCTGCCATTAGCTTTGCAGCGGTTAATAGCGTGTCATCAGATTTTATAATAAATACTTTTTTATTTGGGTTAAGAATGTCTTTTAATAACGTATCCATGTTTTATTTACCTTACCATCAATGTTACTTTGTTAAAACATAAAGCTTTGAGACTAGATTAGTTTTCAAAGTCATGCAAGCTTGCTACAATAATTATCAATTTGTATATAAGCATTTAAGATTAGGATACATCAATGGCTGGACATAGTAAATGGGCAAATATTAAACATAGAAAAGCAGCGCAAGATTCAAAGCGAGGTAAGTTATTTACAAAATTAATTCGTGAGTTAACTGTTGCAGCGCGATTAGGCGGTGATGATGTCACATCAAACCCAAGGTTAAGAGCAGCAGTTCAAACAGCACTAAGTCAAAATATGACGCGAGATACGATTGATCGAGCAATCAAGCGAGGTACTGGTGGTGATGATGACGTGCAGCTAGAAGAAATTCGTTATGAAGGTTATGGTCCAGGTGGTGTAGCGCTAATGGTTGATTGTATGACAGATAATCGTAATCGTACGGTTGCAGAAGTAAGGCATGCTTTTACTAAAGCAGGTGGTAATTTAGGCACAGATGGTTCAGTTAGCTATTTATTTACAAAGCAAGGTGTGATTAGCTTTAGAAGTGATACTAATGAAGATGATATTATGGAAGTTGCTTTAGAAGCAGGTGCTGAAGATATTACATCAGATGAATATGGCCTTGAAGTTTTAACAACGGTTGAGACATTCTCAGATGTGAAAGATGCATTGGATCAAGCAGGTTTCCAGGCAGAAAATGCAGAAATTACTATGGTAGCTTCAACTAAGGCTGAATTAGATAAAGATACAGCTGAAAAAGTACTTAATATGATTGATCGTCTTGAAGACTTAGATGATGTGCAAAATGTCTATAGCAATGCAGATATTTCAGCTGATATACTAACGCAACTAAGTGAATAGTATGTTAGTTTTAGGGATAGACCCAGGCTCTGTTGTAACAGGATTTGGTATTGTTAGAATTGAAAATAAATCTTGTCAATATGTAACCAGTGGCTGTATTCGAGTAAAAAAAGAGACAACAGCAGAAAGGTTACATGAAATATTTGATGGAATTTGTCAGATTGTTGAAGCCTATAAGCCGGATCAGGCTGCAATTGAGCAAATTTTCTTTTTTCAAAACCCACAGTCAGCAATAAAACTAGGTCAAGCAAGAGGTACGGCATTAGTCGCTTTAGCACACCATCAATTGGCAATTTCAGAGTATTCAGCAAAACAAGTAAAGCAAGCAGTCGTTGGTGTAGGTAATGCCGCAAAAAACCAAGTTCAGCATATGGTGCAAAATTTTTTAAATTTAAGTGCAAAGCCTCAGGCTGATGCTGCAGATGCATTAGCGGTTGCTATTTGCCATTATCATACAGCGCAGTCATTAGGCCATATTCAAGGTGCAAGTAAAACAGTAAGAGGAAGATTAAGAAGATGATAGGAAGGATTCGTGGTTTACTTATTGAAAGACAAGCACCAACGCTGTTAGTTGAAACAGGTGGCGTTGGTTATGAGATACTTGCTCCGATGACGACAATTTATCAACTACCAGAAGTTGATGAAGAAGTTATCTTATATACCCATTTTGTTGTGAGAGAAGATGCACAACAACTCTATGGTTTTATCAGTAAAACGGATCGTAGAATTTTTCAAGAATTAATTAAAGTTAATGGTATTGGTGCAAAAATGGCTCTTGCCATTCTATCAGGTATGGATGCACAGAGCGTCTTAGCCTGTATTGAAAGAGATGATAGTGCGCTATTAGTTAGTATTCCAGGTATTGGTAAAAAAACAGCAGAGCGCTTAATTGTTGAAATGCGAGATAAGATCCCACAAATGATGGTTTTATTATCTGATATCCAACTAACAGATACAATTGATGTTTCAGATCATGAAGTAACAAATAATAAAAGTTCAAATGATATTAGTGAGGCAACAGAAGCTTTAATGGCACTTGGCTATCGTAAAAATGAAGCACAAAAAGTACTTTATAAAGTAAAAGATGAAGCTTCAACAACAGAAGAGTTAATTAAGTCAGCTTTGCAAAAGCTGATGCGCCATTAATTTAATTATGTCAGTAATTATTGAGCTATCCTGCTAATTTTGAACTTACAAGTCGGTTAAGGCTTATGCCTTCTTCAGCAGCTTGAATAGCTAAACTTCGATGTGTTTCTGATGTTACTCTTACCATAAATTTACCACTATAGTTTTTTTCTGCTAGTGGTAATGGAATTTCTTCTTTTGATTTTTGCATATCAAGTTCAAGGGGCGCAAGCTGGGTAGCATTAACATTGAGGCCACTGAGATTATGATTAGAAAGTCTTTTATTTTAGGTGTCTTACAAGACGAATGTTTTATAGGACAGTTAACAGATTTTTGTACTTTTAATAAAAACTAATATTATAGGGCTGTAAATTTTGATATAGCTTGAATTACTAATATTGTTGCTTCCAAAATTAAGATCTTGATGTAGAATGTCGATAATTTAATTTTAAGGTGTTGTTAATGGCAATTACTTTTCATCCTAGACCTGGGCAAATTCTATTGTGTGATTTTTCTCAAGGATTTAAAGAGCCTGAAATGGTAAAAAATAAGAGGCCTGTTATTGTAATAACAGGATCAATACAGGGTAGATCACATCTAGTTACAGTTGTGCCATTAAGTACAAAGAAGCCTACAGAAATACAACCATATCACTATGAAATACCTAAAAGATCTATGCCAATGATCGGAAGATTTCAAAATAGTTCTAGTTGGGTTAAAGGTGATATGTTATATACTGTTGGGTTTCATCGGCTCAACTTAATACGATTAGGTAAGAAAAATGCTCAAGGAAAGCGCGCTTACTTTCAACAAAGACTTAGTCGCGATCAAATGAAAATAGTCTTACAATGTGTATTAAATGGGTTGAATTTAAACCAATTAACCCAACATTTATAAGCTACTTGGCATAGACTGATTAAATATAGGGCTTTATTATTATTAAGTTTTATTGTATAATTATTAGTGTAACCTGCTCCGTGCAATTAATGTGCGTCAGGCATTCGAGACTACACAAAGGTACGCCCAGTGTAGCCGACTCAGTGAGAAGATGACAATTTTCACTGATGTTGTGTATAAGGCTTCTTCGGAAGCCTTTGTCATTTATACAATAGTATCTTTTAGATCAATGTATAAAATTATGAGACTTACCTATTTTCAAAATATTCTTTATCTGAAGTAACTTTCAATTTCATTCAAATATCTGTCCTCCAAAACGAGCATTTAATAGAACATTGTAGTGGTTGAGTTTAAGTAAATCCAAACATAGTTAAGACTTCGCATATAATTATTTCTCCCTATACATAGTTTTTTTTCTGAATTTGTTATAAATTATCAATCTGTATTATTATCTGGTTTTACAAATCAACGTGCGATTTTATTAAATTTAAATGAGATAAAAGAACAAAAATATAAGGCGATATTAACTAGCCTGACACCTCGGACAAAAAAATGTACTTCTTTGTCCAAGAGTGATTTTCTCTATGGGAGTTTTACAGCGTATGCATGGGTTTTTATCTTTAGCATAAACATTTAACTTTTGAGTGAAGTAGCCAGGTTTGCCATTAGAATTTTTAAAATCTTTTAAGGTTGTACCACCTTGTTCAATGGCTAAGGTTAAAATGGATTTAATTTCATTTACTAGTGTTTTGTATTGCGTAGAATTAAGTTGATTTGCGGGTGTTTTAGGGTGAATTTTAGCTTTAAATAATGCTTCACTTGCATAGATATTACCAACGCCACAAACAACCTTGCTATCCATAATCGCAAGTTTGATTGCTTTTTTCGTCTGCTTTAATTTATTTGCTAAATAGTTAGCATGAAAATCATCTGATAGTGGCTCTGGTCCCAGTGATTGTAACAGCGGATATTGACTAAGCGGTTGATCTGTCCAAAGTATAGCGCCAAATCGCCTAGGGTCATGATAGCGTAATAGATAGTTATCAAAATAAAATTCCAGATGATCGTGCTTAATGCGTTCTGGAAAAGGAGACTCATAAAGGCGAAAGATGCCACTCATACCTAAATGTGCAATTAAGTTACCATGAGAGAACTCAAAAACTAGATATTTACTTCGGCGTTTAATAGAGATAATTTTTTGATTACTTAGGTGATCTAAGTTAGGTATTGGATAACGTAGTGTATGATGATATAGGTTAACTGATTTTATAGTATTTTTTTCAAGATAAGGACAAAGCCCCCGTTTAACGGTTTCAACCTCAGGTAGTTCAGGCATTACTGTCCTTAAGTGTAATTTCATTATCAAATTTAATATAGCTATAGCGGCTACCATGCCAATCGCTTAAAACATAGCGTGCCAGATTACCATGATGATGAATATTCAGTTTGTGTGTATGACCATGTATGACAATATCACAGTTTTTAGCATATTGTTTTAGTCCTTTATCTGTCGCATCAACATCAAGCACATAAGGTCCACGTTGACTGCTATGTGCTCGCATTTTTTTTGCTATCTTTAAACGAATACTTAAAGGTAAATGTAAAAATAACCATTTGAATAGGCGTGATTGAACAAGATAGCGATAACGTAGATAACTACGATCGGTGGTGCAAAGTAAATCACCATGGGTTAATAAGACTTTTTTACCTTGCCAAGTTAAATAATAAGGATCAGATATTAGTTGTACACCGCTTTGCTTTGCAAACTGTTTGCCAACTAAAAAGTCACGATTGCCATGCATAAAGTAAATATGAAAGTCATTATTTGTTGCATTTTTTAGTAGTAGCGTAACTTTTTGATAAAATGGATCTAGGTTGTCATCTCCGATCCAGTATTCAAAAAAATCACCAAGAATAAATAAAGTATTTTGAGGCTGAGCAATATCATTTAGTAGTGATCTGAATGATTCAAAAGCTTTAAGGTCTGATGGCTTTAAGTGTAGGTCAGATATAATATAGATACTCATTTTTTAACTTATGACCTTCAGTTTTCAATATGGGTTTAAATTAGGGTGTAACTTCGTGCTATTTTCACGTAAAATTATCACAGTGAAATTATTCTAACATAATTTAAGGCTTATAGATGAGTTTGTCACTTAAAAATGCGAGTGTCTTAGTTGTTGGTGATGTCATGTTAGACCGTTATTGGGAAGGAAAGGTCAAACGCATATCACCAGAAGCCCCTGTGCCTGTTGTCCATGTTGGGCATGTAGAGCAATGTGCAGGTGGGGCAGGTAATGTTGCTTTAAATATTACTGCTTTAATGGGTAAAGCTTACCTTTGCGGTTGTATTGGAGATGATGAAGCAGGTGACACTTTAAAAAATGCATTAACTGACGCAGGCGTTCAAGTGCATTTTACAAAGACAAAGCTACCTACAATTACTAAACTTCGGGTTATCTCACAGCAGCAGCAGTTATTGCGACTTGACTTTGAAGAAGGTTTTCATGGTATAGATAAGTCAGCTTTGGTTAATGAAGTTGAAATGCAAATAAAAAATGTTGATGCAGTTATTTTATCTGACTATGCAAAGGGTACTTTGAGTGACCCTAGAAGCTTAATTCAAATTGCGAAAAAACATAAAACTCCTGTGTTGGTAGATCCAAAAGGGAAAGACTTTGAGCCTTATCGAGGCGCGACAATGATTACACCTAATATGAAAGAATTTGAGGCAGTAGTTGGTGCTTGTAAGGATGAAAATGATATTCGCCTAAAAGCGCTTGCTTTGATTAAAACATTAGATATTGAAGCAATGCTAATTACCCGTAGTGAAAAAGGTATGATGCTAGTACATAAAACAGGCATAGCTTATAACATTCCGACAAAAGCAAAAGAAGTATTTGATGTGACAGGTGCCGGTGATACAGTCATTTCAGTTATGGGGATGGCTTTAGCACAAGGCATTGACTATCAAGAAGCAATTCAATTAGCTAATACTGCTGCTGGTGTTGTTGTTGGTAAGCTTGGAACAGCAACATTAAGTCTAGAAGAGCTTTATCATGCGTTAAATGAATCAGCTCAAATTTTATCAGGAGCCTTAACTGAAGAAGAAGTTAAACAAGCAATGAAGCAAGCACATTTACAAGGTGAACGAATTGTTTTTACCAATGGTTGTTTTGATATTTTGCATAAAGGTCATGTTGATTATCTAAAAGAAGCAAAAGCTTTGGGTGATCGACTAGTGATCGGTGTTAACACAGATGCCTCAGTTACAAAACTAAAGGGACCTTCTCGCCCAATTGTGCCATTAAAAGATCGCATGGAATTATTAAGCTCACTTGAATGTGTCGACTGGGTTGTTGCATTTGATGAAGAAACTCCCAAACGCCTAATTGCAACACTCTTACCTGATATATTAGTGAAAGGAGCAGACTATGAAATTAAGGATATTGCAGGTGCACAAGAAGTGCTTGATAATGGGGGTGAGGTTAAAACAATTACGCTAACAGAAGGCCGCTCAACAACAACGATTATTCAAAAAATACAATCTCTGGATGAATAAACAGATGAAAAAAATTCATATTCTAGGTATTTGTGGTACTTTTATGGGCTCACTTGCTTTAATTGCCCGTAAACTTGGTTATGAAGTTTCAGGTTCTGATATTGCAAGCTATCCACCAATGGGAGACTTATTAGAAGCTCAAGGCATTCAAGTCTTTAAAGGCTATGATAGAGAGCAGCTTGAAATTTATCAGCCAGATGAAGTGATTGTTGGTAATACCATGAAGCGGGGTGTTGATATTATTGAAGCTATGATGGAAAGAAGAATTCCATTAAAATCAGGACCACAATGGCTCTATGAAAATGTTCTAAGGTATAAACGTGTAATTGCTATATCAGGAACCCATGGAAAAACAACGACAACTTCAATGTTAGTAAAAATATTTGAGCATGCAGGGCTTAATCCTGGTTTTTTAATTGGAGGTGTGGCAAACGATTATGATGTATCTGCAAGAGTTACAGATTCAGAGTGGTTTGTGATTGAAGCAGATGAATATGATACCGCTTTTTTTGATAAACGCTCTAAGTTTGTACATTATTTTCCTGAAATTGCCATTATTAATAATATTGAGTTTGATCACGGCGATATTTTTAACCATTTAGATGAAATTAAACGACAGTTTCACCATTTGATCCGTTCAGTGCCGCCTAATGGTTGTCTTATTATTAACGCAGAAGATGATGTAATTGCAGATGTCTTAATTAAAGGCGTATGGTCGCCTGTAATAAGCTTTGGTTTATCTGTTGGTAACTGGCAAGCAAAGCTTTTAAAAGAAGATGCAAGTGAGTTTGAAATCTATTTTAAACATAAAAAACAAGGTGTGATTAAGTGGGATTTAATTGGTTTGCACAATACTTATAATGCGTTAGCTGCAGTTTCAGCAAGTTTTCAAGCAGGCATTGAACCAGACGTTGCAATTGATGCATTATCTAAATTTCAAGGTGTTAAAAGACGCTTAGAAGAAATTTTATCGGATGATGGTGTTACGGTATATGATGATTTTGCCCACCACCCAACAGCAATAAAGTCAACTTTAAATGCAGTAAGAGCAAATATTGGAAAGCAGCAATTAATTGCAATTTTAGAACCAAGGTCAAATACGATGAAAATGGGTACCCATGGTCAGCGCTTGGTTGATTCATTGAATGATGCAGACTATTTATTACTATTTCAACCAGAAGGTGTTCAGTTAAAGTGGTCTGATATGCTTAATGGCGCACAGCAGCGAAGTCAAATATTTCATGATGTTGATACATTAGTTGCCTACCTGCCACAAGTAATCCAAAAGCCAAGCCATATTGTGATTATGAGTAATGGTTCATTTGATGGAATTTACAAAAAAATTAAGAAAATGTTAGTTTAAGCTTGTAAAATTACTGCATGCTTTTAATTTATGATATTATTTAAAGTATACTGAGAATGAGTTATAAGCTTAAAATAGGATCAAAAGGTATAATTGTATGTCCAGAGGAAAGAGAGCGACATTAGCAGGTAGAAAGAGAATTAGTGAGCTACCTAGCGAGCATACCTCAACTGAAATGCCGCCGATTGAAACGGTTAGTCAGGATTATGTTTATCAACAAAAACAGGCAACACTGCTTCAACTAAAGCGCCAAGATGAGATAGGTAGCCAAGCATCTGAAGCGCTGCTACAATCAATTAAAGAGTTTGCTGAGTATTTAAATGATCGTTATCAAGCCTGGTCTCAGCCTAAAAATAACCATGCATTTTCTTATAGTCCTCAGCAGAGAATAGATCAGCTTAAAGCAGAGATTGTGCGTTATATTAATGACTTTGCAGAACAGTTGCTAGAAGATGGTTATTATGAAGTTGAGATACGCCAAATTTGTCAGGGCTATTTAGATCAAATCATTGAACAGCTGCACTTATATCACATCCCAATTCGTAGTTTATATCTTGTAAAGAAAAAACAATAACCTATTTACCTATCTTAAATCTTTAGTTAATGGAACTTAATTTTCATGAAATCAATTATTTATGGCCTTCATGCCGTTAAACTTCGCTTAAAATCAGCACCTTTAAGTATAGAAGAAGTGCTCATTCATTCATCTAAAAAGGGTACCCCAAAGTTACAAAGCGTAATTGAACTAGCAAAGTCAAAAAAATTACCGATACGTTTTATTGAGCGTAAGGAGCTAGATCAATTAGCACAAGATGGTATTCACCAAGGTGTTATTTTAGTTTGTCAGTCAACGAATAATTTAATTGATCAATCTCAAGTGATTGAGCTTGTTAAAGACGCTCACAATCCTTTGGTGTTGGTTTTAGATGGTATTACAGACCCACATAATTTAGGCGCTTGTTTAAGAAGTGCTGAAGCATCAAATGTAACCTGTGTTATTTTACCAAAAGATAAATCAGCACCTTTAAATGCAACGGTGAGTAAAGTTGCTTCAGGTGCAGCTGAGGTTATACCTATTTGCTATGTTACAAATCTTGTGCGTGCACTAGAAGAGTTAAAATCATTAGGCGTGTGGTTAATGGGAATGGCAGGGGAGGCGAAAGACTCACTATATGAGCATGATCTTAATATACCATTAGGTTTAATTATGGGATCAGAAGGAGATGGCTTAAGGCGTTTAACACGGGAGACTTGTGATTATTTGGTTAAGTTACCGATGCTAGGTCAAGTTGAAAGTTTGAATGTTTCTGTTGCAACTGGTATTGCATTATATGAAATATTAAGACAGCGGTGATTGCAAATATATTATAATATATCATTATTTATTTTTTTGATGCTATACTAATTAAATGTACTACATTTGTATTTGTAATTTAGTATAGGGGGTTCAAAAATGAATACAATAATAAAACTACTATCAACTGCATTAGCTTTTGCTGTACTGGTTGGCTGTGCTTATAATAAAGGTGGCCCGGCAGGACCAGGTGATAGCATGGTAGCTTATGCTAAAAATAAAACATCTTCAGGAAGTAATCTGGAGAAGATGGTTAGTAATTCTAATAGCTATACTTGGCAGCAAAGAAGTGAGTTGATGAAAAAGCTTGCTCAAATGCCGACAGCTGTCTATTTTTCTTCTAGTAGCACAAGCTTGAAAAAATCAACAAAGCAAGCGTTAAATGAAGTTGCAGAACTATTAGAAAAGTATCCAATGCAAACGTTAAGAATTGAAGGTCATGCGGACCCTAAAGGAAATGCTAAGAATAATTTAAAAATTGGTAAGGCGCGTGCTGATAGTGTTAAGAAATATTTAGTACAACAAGGCGTTAACAAAAACCAAATTTGTACAATTAGTCTTGGTGAGTCAAACCCAGCGGTCAGTCCAGATGACGTTGATGGCGATGTAAAAAGAGCTTATGATTTAGATCGTCGTGCAGTACTTGACTTTGGACAGTCTTGCTAAAATACCTAATCAATAAATGTGCTTTATTTACGGGCGAGTGACGAATGATGCATTAGCCAGTAAATTAAGGCACCCCAAACACCTAAGGCAATCGTTGCAATTACCCAAGCAAAACCTGGGACAAATTGTGGCGGTATGCCTCTACTATTTAAATTTCCAATATCTTTTGCAACACCAGCTGAAAAAATTAAGTTGACAATTAACGTTAAAATGCCAAATATAATACTAATATGACTCAATGAGTTAGTTAGTTGTGAGTAGATGGTATCCATTAGTAAAAACCTTCAGTTATATAAATATTAATCACAGATTAACTTAACAGTCATTTTATAATCAAGCAAGCTTTTATCGTAAAGCTAACATTACTAAGGATGGTTTGTGACAGAAAAAGAAAAAAGAACAAAGTGTGCAGAGTTATGGCATGCAGTATATACCAATGACTACTCTCAAGTTGAGAAGCTATTATTAGAAGGCGAAGGCATGCCAGTTCATTTTTATAATAATTCTACTGCTTTAATAACACCACTTTATGTAGCTGCATCTAATGGTAATGCTGAAATAGTTAAGTTATTACTGCAGTATGGTGCTGAAGTAAACTGTGTAGATCGATTGGGTCGAACAGCATTACATGTTTCTATTTATAAGGGGTATGTAGATGTTATTGAAGCTCTAATTGAAAAGGGGGTAGACTTAGAAAAAGCACTTCCTAATGGTGATACACCACTTCATATAGCAGTAACTATGAAACATAATGATGTTACTAGATTACTGGTTAATAAATTAAAAGAAGGCAGCCTATATAAAGAAGATGCTGAAAAAGTAACGCCTTATCAGGTAGCGATGGACCCAGAAGGGAATGATCAGATAAAGAGTTTTTTTAAAAGTATAAATGCTACCCTACAAGTTATAAGCGAAAAAACACCATTTTTTCATCATAAACCTCAAGATAGTAAAAGTTTAGAATATAAAACAGGTTAAACCAACCCATTCCAAATTTGCTGAAAGGTTGAAGGGGCTAGTACATCATTAATTAAAACATCGAAGCTTGGTAAGAAGAAAAGTGTTGCAATAATTAAAACATCAGCGATCAAGTATGGCCACCAAGGTCTAGCACTAAAAATTTTAAATGAGGATAAAAAGCGTGTGCGATAACTTTCATTGGCAAGGTTTGTTGCATAAATTTCATCTAACAGTAAATGTAGTAGGTAGTTAAATAAAACATAAACGCCAGCCCACCAAGCAAATTCAGCACTTGAGTGAGTAATATGTGTGGCAATAATGACCGTAACTAAAGAGATAAGAATTGCCATGGGGATTGAGTGAAAGACACCACGACGTTGTGTTATTTTTACCATGACTTTAGATAGCCCAAAGCGGCTAACTGCATAAATAAAAAAGAAGATAATAATATTCATTAAAATGGAAAACTGTTCTAAGGAATAATTAAGGATAATGCCGATAGCAGCAATCATACCTAATAAGCTATAGATTAATTGAGAGGCATAGGGCGTATCTGAGTCAAGATCTGCAAGTAGTCCTGCAAAGATACCAAGTAGCGTTAAATCAATTGATTGGTTAAGTGAAATAACTTCTGTGTTATATAGACAAATCGATGCAACAGTTGAAAAACTGACGCTTGTCGTTAGATGGGTATTTAAATTAGCCATGGTTGCTCCTTAAATAAAATGATCCCCACTGATTAAAATTTTAATATAGGATAAACTAATTTTTTAGTTTTATTTTAAGAAGCAGATGATTTGTTTAAATTATTTTAACTTATCTTCTAACGCTTGATTTGCTTTATTAAGTTTCTCTCGATAATAAAGTAGGTTTTCTTCAGACTCTTTTTTAAGAGTTTTAATCTGATTTTTCAAGAAAATAATTTGTTCCTCTAAGGATTCTTTTACATCATGAATACGTTGATTAATCTGATCTTTAATCATAGAGGCATAAATTTTAGTTTCTCTTGCAATTTGCTCAGCAGCTTCTCGGCGAGATTGCTCTTTAACAAGTGCTGCATGTAAACGTCTAATTTTAATATTATCATCTTTTTCATTTAAGATGTTATCCCACTCATTTGACATAGAGGCTAAAATTTCTTGGCTAAATTCTTGTGCGTGTGTAATTAGTGTTTGGATATTTTTATCAGATGAAGTATCAATTTTAAATGTTTTACTAGATTGTGTTGTTGCTTGTGTCATAGGTTTAGGCATCTCCGGCTTTTCACTTGTTAAACTTTCATTTGATGATGGTTTTTGTGTTGGCTCATTTATTTCAATGCCCATTGATTTTTGTTGATTTTTTAGTTTCCATTCTTTTAGAAATTTACTAATTGTATTCGGGCTACCTTTTCCACCAAGAACTTCTCTTATTCTGATAATGGTTGGGTTTTCTCCCTCATCAAGCAGTTGTTGTGCTGCTTGTGCAACTTCTTCAAAAGTTAAACCGGGACGTGCCATATATGTGCTCCTTTAGATTTAAGTGTTTTTTTAATTGCTTTTATGAATCATGGAATCAGCTGGTTCTATAGCTTATATGTTTCTTACATTTCTCGTTTTCGAGCTAATTTGGGCAAAGTATTTGAAAAATAGTATAACAAGTTATTTTATTCAGTCAAACATACGATATAATGAGTTGTTTATTTTTAGCTATTATTTAAGCGGGGTTTGATTTTGTGAGTAGGGTAGGTGAAGCAAAAGCATTAGATCGAGTACGTTGGGCTGCAAGAAGAGGTATGCTCGAACTTGATTTGGTTTTTAATCGATATATTGATCAGCGTTACCTTGATGCTTCTGATGAAGAAAAAGAGTCATTTCATTGCTTATTAGAGTTAGAAGATCAGTTGTTATTTGGTTGGTTTATCCAATCTAAACAAGTAGATAAAAGTTTTCAATCAATTGTTAAGATTATTCTAAGTTGTTAAGCGTATCTTCGGCAGTTAAGAGTAATTTGATTTCTTGAAATAGCATGCGATAGACTTTTTTATTCTCTGGATTTTTTTCTAACTCAAGCTTTGCTTTTTTTGCCAATTGACGAATCATTTGTCTATCAGCATGAGGAAATTGATTAAAAAATGCCTCAAGCTCTAATTTTTGATTATGACTAATTAAGCGCTCTCGCCAGGATTCAGTTTGATGAAATAAAAAATCAATTTTTCCTTCAACCTGTTTAATTTCATCAAATACAGCCTTTATTTCATCAGCATTACTATTTCTTAAGAGCTTGCCGATGTAACCTATTTGGCGTTTTAATGCAATATGTTTCATTTTTTTTGCATCACAAATAGCATCAAATATCATAGTTTCCAATGGCAGTTTTTTTAAAACTTCAATTGATTCTCTAATTAGCATTTCACCTAATTTAGTAATCTCAAGTAGTTCTTTTTTTACTTGAGTTTTACTTTTTGTACTATCTAAATTATCTTCTTCTTTTTTAGTCATAAGGGTTGAGTATTTATTTGGCTTAATTTTTGACTATAGCATAGCAAAACTTGCTGAAATAAAATAGGCTTGTTGTTATTCTTTAAGGGAATAGAGAATTTAGAAGAGTTATCATATGAGAGAATATCAATTTAATCAAAGTGCAGTTTCAAGGCTTAAAAAATTACTCAAAGTAAAAGATGTCTTTGAATCATTTACTCAAAGCCAGGTTGCAGGTGCAATTATTCTATTTGTTTGTGCAATCATTGCAATGATTTGGGCAAATACACAATATCAGCTAAGTTATTTTGGAATTCAGAAAATAATATTTGGGCTTGATCTCGGTTCATTTTCACTGAAGAAAACAGTTGATCATTGGATTAATGAAGGCCTAATGGCTTTTTTCTTTTTATTGGTGGGTCTTGAAGTTAAACGGGAGATTGTTGCAGGTGAATTAAAAACCTTTTCTAAGGCATTGCTGCCAATTGTTGCAGCTGTAGGTGGTATGATTGTGCCAGCGATCATTTATGTTTGGATAAACTCAGGCCAATCGACAGTTACAGGTTGGGCAATACCGATAACAACAGATTTGGCTTTTGTTTTAGGTGTTATGTCACTACTGGGATCTAGGGTGCCTAAATCACTATTTATTTTTGTTTCAGCTGCAGCTGTTGTTGATGATATTTTAGCAGTTATTATTATAGCCATATTTTATACTCAAACATTAGCTTGGGGGTATCTATCTTTAGCATTTGTCATGATGGGTGTGTTACTTGTCTTTAATCGTATGAATGTGCGTCTTATTTGGCCTTACTTATTAGTTGGGGCTATTTTATGGTATGCGTTACTGTATGCAGGTATTCATGCAACGGTTGCAGGAGTATTAATCGCCTTAGCCATCCCAGCAAAAGATATGCATAATCCAGAAGAAGTTAAAAAAGTGCTTGCGCATTTAACTATGAAGTTTGATCATTTAAAAGAAAAAACAGGTGAAGCCTTTATCGAATCTTCACATGCTGTGTTAAAAACATTAGAAAAAGCAGTTACTTATTATGAAACGCCGCTTGAACGTTTAGAGCATAAATTACATGTGCCAGTGATGTATTATATTGTACCAATCTTTGTTTTAGCAAATGCAGGAGTTATGCTTAATGGAATTAATTTTTCTGAAATATTTTCATCACCTGTAACCTTAGGGATAGGTTTAGGTTTGCTTATAGGTAAGTCGTTGGGCATATTTTTAGTAGTGTCATTGTGTGTTTTATTTAAAATAGCGCGCCTGCCTGATGGCATGAAGTTATATTATTTTCTGCCTGCAAGTATTCTATCAGGTATTGGTTTTACAATGTCTATTTTTGTTGCAGAGTTAAGCTTTGGCTTTAGTGATCAATTAATGATAGAAGCAAAAGTTGGTATTTTAAGTGCATCAATTATCTGTGCGGTGATTGGTTATTTTATCTTATGGTTAAGTTTTCCAAAGAAAAAACATTAAGAGTCATTATAATGTAGATGGCTCTATATAGGAGTCATAACCTTATAGAGTATCCAAAAAATTAATGCTTAATTATATAATCAACTGACTAAAAGCTTGTACTTAGCGCAAGATTATCATAATGTACATCTTAATAGATTATTTTAACTTTGGAGTTAATTATTAATGTTTTCTAAATCAAAGGAGTCATTTGCTATGTATGATCGAGAGTTATATGAAGCTATCGAGTTAGAGAAACGCCGTCAAGAAGAGCACCTTGAGTTGATTGCTTCAGAAAATTATGCTTCAGAGCATGTGATGGCAGCACAAGGATCTGTCTTAACAAATAAATACGCTGAAGGTTATGCAAGAAAGCGTTATTATGGTGGTTGTGAATATGTTGATGTTGCAGAAGAGTTAGCAGTTGAACGAGTTAAAGAATTATTTGGTGCAGATTATGCGAATGTTCAACCACATTCAGGCTCACAAGCAAACCAAGCAGCTATGCTTGCATTGATTCAACCAGGAGATACCATTTTAGGTATGGGCTTACCACATGGTGGTCACTTAACTCATGGTTCTAAAGTTAACTTTTCAGGAAAATTATTTAATGCAATTTCTTATGGCTTAGACCCTGAAACAGGTGATATTGACTATAAAGAGATTGAGCGTTTAGCAAAAGAGCATAAGCCAAAATTAATCATTGCAGGCTTTTCTGCCTTTTCAGGTACAGCTGATTGGAAGAAATTTCGTGAAATTGCCGATATGGTTGGTGCGTATTTAATGGTTGATATGGCGCATGTTGCAGGATTAATTGCAGCAGACCTTTATCCAAATC
The DNA here is from genome assembly GCA_021713395.1 of Thiotrichales bacterium 19S9-11. Lineage (GTDB taxonomy): Bacteria > Pseudomonadota > Gammaproteobacteria > Francisellales > Francisellaceae > M0027. Next base: position 493,182 of record JAKJJT010000001.1, read on the forward strand.
CAGTGCCTTATGCTGATGTTGTAACAAGTACAACGCATAAAACACTGCGCGGCCCAAGAGGTGGTATTATTCTAGCAAGATCAAATCCTGAAATCGAAAAGAAAATTAATTCGTTAGTTTTTCCAGGAACACAAGGTGGTCCGCTGATGCATGTTATTGCAGCAAAAGCAGTTGCATTTAAAGAAGCCCTGTCTGATGAGTTTAAAGAATACCAAAAACAAGTTTTAGTAAATGCTAAAAAAATGGTTGAAGTTTTAAAATCACGGGGTTATCAAGTTGTATCAGGTGGTACAGAAAATCACCTATGTCTAATTGATTTAACAGATAAGAATATTACAGGTAAAGATGCAGAAGCAGCTTTAGGACGTGCCAATATCACGGTCAATAAAAATACAGTACCGAATGAGACGCGTTCGCCGTTTGTGACATCAGGGCTACGTGTGGGGACACCTGCAATTACAACAAGAGGCTTTAAAGAAGAAGAAGTCGAACTGATGACAAACTGGATGTGTGATGTTTTAGATAATTTGTCTAATGAAGAGAAATTAGCAGAAGTAAAACGTAATATTTTATCTTTATGTGAAAAATTTCCTGTTTATCACTAGCCCTTTTATCTTTTCCTGGCAACCCATAAGCAATTTGGCGTTGCTTTAATCTCTTCTACTACTTCAAATGATTTTTCTTTTAATAATTTTTTAAAGTCTAACTTATGCCAGCTTTTAACAAATGGCTCATGGACATAATGAGATAAAAATCGGAAATAAATACCTTTTAAGCCATATTGTCTTAATAATTTGAAATATTTGCCATAGTAGTGAATAGGCGAGGGCTCAACGATAACAAAAGTGCCATCTTTTTTTAAGACTCGGTGGGCTTCATCTAGTATTTGATTGATATATTTAGGTGGTACTTCATGTAGTAGATAGCAGGCACTGACACCATCAAAGCGTTGATTATAAAATGGCAAGTTTTCAGCTTTAGCATGGATAAATTGAATCATTGGGTTTCGAATGGATGCCTGCTTTAAAAGATAAGGGCTAATATCAATGCCCCAAGCATCCTTTATGCCAATATCATAAATAGCTCTGATTGTTCTGCCACCACCTGTGCCCAGATCAAGGGCACTTTTACAATGACTTAATCGCTGGGAAATTTGTTTTCTTGAGTGTTTCATAAACCCAAGCATGGCAATATCAAAGCCTTTAATATAACCAGTTGCTAGGGTGTTTGAGTAATTGCCATTTGGTAGATTATGAAATTCTTGTTGTGCATAAGGTGGAATAATTTCTTTACCATAGAGTGTTTCAGGTAGTTCAATGCGCCTTCTTTTTTTTGAAGCACTATGCTTTAGTAAATAAAACAAATCAGTCGGTTTTTTAAGTTTATATTGATCACTCCAACTATCTGGAAGATCAATATCATTCCAAATAATAGGCTTTGGATCATTATAAATAGCTTGTAAGCTTGTATTATCTTCCATAATAAAGTAATTGATACATAAAACATATTTATTATTTTCAATGAACTTAACTAAAAACTCAATATAGGCTTGATGATTTTAATTGGTTTTATACATATTTAGGAAAATCTGGTAGTCGCGATTGGATTCGAACCAACGACCCCCACCATGTCAAGGTGGTGCTCTAACCAACTGAGCTACGCGACTAAAATGACGGTTTTTATCTTAACTTTTTTTTCTTTTAAATCAAGAGAATTCTCAAGAATATTTAAAAAAATAAAAATTATGCTTGTCTTTTAATGAAATGGCACAATATATAAACCCAAAGCTTTCAAAGAAAATTGGAGAATAACAAAATGCAGATGCATGGTACAACGATTTTATGTGTAAGACGAGGTGATGAGGTCGTTGTTGGAGGCGATGGTCAAGCAACAATGGGTGATATGGTTGCAAAAGATAATATTGTTAAAGTAAGGCGCCTTTATGGTGATCGTGTCTTAACAGGGTTTGCAGGAGCAACGGCAGATGCATTTACTTTGTTTGAAAAGTTTGAAGCAAAACTTGATATGTATCAAGGGCAATTAGAACGCGCAGCAGTCGAATTGGTTCGAGAGTGGCGTATGGATAAAATGCTACGTAAGCTTGAAGCGATGATTATAGTTGCAGATAAAAAAACATCACTTTTAATTTCAGGTGTTGGTGATGTGATGGCTTCCGATGAAGATGGCGTTATCTCAATTGGTTCAGGTAGTGCCTATGCAAAAGCAGCAGCCCGAGCATTAGTAAAAAATACTGATTTGAAAGCCAAAGACATTGTTGAAAAAAGCCTATCGATTGCCGCTGATATTTGTATTTATACTAATCATAACTTCATCATTGAATCATTAAAAAAGTAGTTTAAATAACAAGTAGTAAAAATTTAAAAAATAATAAAAAGGTAAGTTAGTTATGTCTCAGATGACACCAAAAGAAATTGTTCATGAATTAGATCGATTTATTATAGGTCAGGATGAAGCAAAAAAAGCAGTTGCTATTGCATTAAGAAATCGTTGGAGAAGAATGCAACTAGAAGATGATTTGCGTCAAGAAGTAACACCGAAAAATATTCTAATGATTGGTCCAACAGGTGTTGGTAAAACAGAAATTGCTAGACGTTTAGCTAAATTAGCCAAGGCACCATTTATAAAAATTGAAGCAACGAAGTTTACAGAAGTTGGCTATGTTGGGCGAGATGTAGATTCAATTGTGAGAGACCTTGCTGATATCGCAGTAAAAATGACACGAGAAGAAGCCAAAGAAAAAGTTAAGCTAAGAGCGCAAGAAGCAGCAGAAAATAGAATATTAGATATTTTATTGCCACAACCATCTTCATCAGAAAGTAAAGTTGGCTTTGCAAATGAGCCTGTAACAACGACTGCAGCATCAAATGAATCAGAGTCTTCGGCAAGAAGTATGTTTAGAAAAAAACTAAGAAGTGGTGAGCTAGACGAAACGGAAGTAGAAATTGAAGTAACTCAACCGGCAGCGAGTATGGAGATTATGGGGCCTCCAGGTATGGAAGATATGACAAGTCAATTACAAGATATGTTTTCATCTCTTTCAGGTAATAAAAAAAGAAAGCGCACAACAAAAATAAAACATGCGCTTAAGCTATTGGCTGAGGATGAAGCTGGTCGTTTAGTTAATGAGGATGAAATTAAGGCAAAAGCAGTTGAGTCAGTTGAGCAAAATGGTATCGTTTTTTTAGATGAGATTGATAAAGTATGTAAACGTTCTGATGCAACAGGTGGGGATGTTTCTCGTGAAGGGGTTCAGCGTGACTTATTACCACTGGTTGAAGGTAGTACAGTTTCAACAAAATACGGAATGATAAAAACAGATCATATGCTTTTTATTGCCTCAGGCGCATTTCATGTGGCAAAACCATCTGATTTGATACCAGAGCTACAAGGTAGACTTCCAATTCGAGTGGAGCTTAAGTCATTATCAATTAAAGATTTTGTTCGCATTTTAACTGAACCAGATGCATCTCTTGTTAAGCAATATCAAGCCTTGCTAAAAACAGAGGGGGTTGAGATTGTTTTTGAAAAATCAGCCATTGAGCGTATTGCTGAAATTTCTTGGCAAATTAACGAAGAAGTGGAAAATATAGGTGCTCGACGTCTTCATACCGTCATGGAGCGCTTATTAGAAGAAGTATCCTTTAATGCGCCGGATGTAAAAGAGCAACCAATTAAAGTGAATAAAGCTTATGTTGACAAATATCTAGCTGAGTTAGTGAAAGATCAAGATTTAAGTCGCTATATATTATAAGGAATATCAAGTTTACTATTTGACTACAATTAGTTGGTGATGTATTTAGTTATATTAAGCATTGCCAATAATATAAAGTAGTAAACTAGGAAATTTTATGAGTTGTTCATTTAATTATTGTGCAGGACCGGCAGTTTTAGCTGAGCCTGTCAAAGCAAAACTGTTAGCTGCAATTGAAAATTTTGATAATACAGGTGTTTCACTTTTATCATTTAGTCATAGAGATGACCGCTTTCGAGAAATAATTTTACGGATGAGAGCCTTATTAAGGGAGTTTTTAAATATCCCTGAAAATTACCAAGTTCTGTTTTTTCATGGTGGAGCAACAACTCAGTTTTATAGTATTGCTGAAAATCTAAAGTCGCAGGGTAAGGCAATCTATTTAGATTGTGGTTTTTGGTCAAAAATGGCAATTAAAGAGGCATCTAAAGTGTTGGATGTCGATGTTTTAACACCATCGTTTGATGAGCTGTTTTTGCGGCAATGTTTTGAAATATCTAAATCTTATGACTATCTGCATTATGTTGATAACGAGACAATTGATGGACGTGAGTTTCAATATATTCCTGATACTAAAGATGTGCCGCTAGTTTGTGATATGTCATCTAATCTGCTATCACGTGATTTTGATGTTAAGAAGTTTTCACTTATTTATGCAGGGGCTCAGAAAAATTTAGGCATCCCAGGTTTGGCAATTGTTATCGTTAGAGATGATATGATTAAAAAGTTAGATCATATCTCAACGGTTCAGTCATACTATGAAGCAAGTCAAAAAGACTCTCTTATGAATACGCCGTCAGTAATGGCTTTATATACCACCTACCTGGTATTTGAATGGTTGAAAGCACAAGGGGGTGTTAGCGAGATTGAAAAAATTAATCAACAAAAAGCAGAGATGTTTTATCAGTATTTAGATAATAGTGAGATATTTAAACCATTAGTCGCACAACCGGTTAGATCAAAGATGAACGCAGTTTTTACTCGTCATGATGCTAATCACGATAAAATTAATTTGCTAGTTAAGCAAGCAGAGGCGGACGGGTTTTATGGTATTGGTGGCCATAGAAGTTTAGGAGGCTTTAGAGTGAGTCTATATAATGCAGTTTCTCTTGAGGCAGTTGATGCACTAATCAATTACTTAAAGGATTATGAACTAAATGAAAAATAAAGTAATTACAATTGATGGTCCAAGTGGTGTAGGCAAAGGCACTTTGGCAAGATTTCTAGCTAATTATTTAGACTGGGACTTACTGGATAGTGGTTCTATCTATCGAGCATTGGCTTATTACAGTCAGATAAGTCATGTTAATGAAGATGATGAAAATGCGCTTGCAGAGTTAGCATTAAACTTACCAATTACCTTTCAAGCAGAAAAAAATGATACAAGAGTCTTAATAGAGGGTGATGACATAACAGATATCATTCGTCATGAAACAATGGGAATGTTAGCATCAAAAGTCAGTGCTTATGAGAAAGTTAGAAATAACTTAAAGAAGTTACAACATCAATTTGATAAAGGAAAAGGGCTAGTTGCAGATGGTCGGGATATGGGCACAGTTATTTTCCCAGAGGCGAAGTTTAAGTTTTTTTTAGATGCATCAAGTGAAGTAAGAGCTAATAGGCGCTATCAACAGTTAGTTAGGCAGGGAGTGAAAGTACATCATAAAGATATTTTACAGCAAGTAATAACCCGCGATAATCAAGATAGAAACCGTACAGTTGCACCTTTAAGGCCAGCAGAAGATGCAGTTGTTATTGATACATCAAACCAGAGTATTCACCAAGTTAAAGAAAAAGTATTAGAAATATTAAAAAAAACAGCATTAACAGTTGACGGCTATAGCCAAATCCAGTAATATTCATTCCACGCCGCACTTGAGAGTGTTCAAGCGGTGAGAAGCTTAAAAATAGATTGATATGTAGACACTTACGTTTTTTTGAGTAGAGAGATTTTAAGATTAAACTGAAGAGTTTGATCCTGGCTCAGATTGAACGCTGGTGGCATGCTTAACACATGCAAGTCGTACG
>JAKJJT010000010.1 GCA_021713395.1 Thiotrichales bacterium 19S9-11
AATGATGCGCCAGATATCACAATCGGTGGAGGTTCAGCAGCAGAAAGCTTAACAGAGACTGATACGACGCTTTCAACGTCAGGCACGTTGGTTGCAACGGATGTTGATTTAACGGATGTTGTCACGTTAGGGGCAACGACGATCGGCACAAGTGGTAATGTCAATAGTATAAGTGATGCGAGCTTCTTAAGTATGTTTAGCATCACAGGTGATTTAACGAGTGCAGAGACAACAGATAGTTTAAGCTGGAGCTTTAACTCAAATGGTGAAGCGTTTGATTATTTAGCTTCAGGTGAGACTTTAGTCTTAACCTATACGGTTAGTTTAATTGATGATCATAGTACGCCAGCGTCTGATACTCAGGATGTTGTCATCACAATCACAGGTACAAATGATGCGCCAGATATCACAATCGGTGGAGGTTCAGCAGCAGAAAGCTTAACAGAGACTGATACGACGCTTTCAACGTCAGGCACGTTGGTTGCAACGGATGTTGATTTAACGGATGTTGTCACGTTAGGGGCAACGACGATCGGCACAAGTGGTAATGTCAATAGTATAAGTGATGCGAGCTTCTTAAGTATGTTTAGCATCACAGGTGATTTAACGAGTGCAGAGACAACAGATAGTTTAAGCTGGAGCTTTAACTCAAATGGTGAAGCGTTTGATTATTTAGCTTCAGGTGAGACTTTAGTCTTAACCTATACGGTTAGTTTAATTGATGATCATAGTACGCCAGCGTCTGATACTCAGGATGTTGTCATCACAATCACAGGTACAAATGATGCGCCAGATAATAATGCACCAATTGCTATTCCAAGTACAATTAATCTTGATGAAGACACAACTTATGTCTTTAGCGTATCAGATTTTAATTTTACGGATGTAGATGGTGATGAATTAGCTAGTATTCGGATTACCTCTTTAAGTGGCGATGGTGTTTTACAGTTAAATGGAAGCGATGTTAGTTTAAATCAAGTTATCATAGCCAGCGATATTAGTGATGGATTACTCACCTTTAGCCCAACAGAAAATAGCAATGGCCTTGGTTATGATAACTTTGAATTTAGTGTAAGCGATGGTACAGCTGAATCAGAGAATACAACTACAGTAACGGTTAATGTTTCGCCAATTAATGATGCACCAATTGTAAGCTTAAGTGATATCACATTTGATGAAGACACAACTTATGTCTTTAGCGTATCAGATTTTAATTTTACGGATGTAGATGGTGATGAATTATCTAGTATTCGAGTTACCTCTTTAAGTGGCGATGGTGTTTTACAGTTAAATGGAAGCGATGTTAGTTTAAATCAAGTTATCATAGCCAGCGATATCAGTGATGGATTACTAACCTTTAGCCCAACAGAAAATAGCAATGGCCTTGGCTATGATAGCTTTGAGTTTAGAGCAAGTGATGGTTCTGCTGAATCAGAAAATATAAGTACATTAACAGTTGATGTTACACCAGTTAATGATGCACCAATTGTAAGCTTAAGTGATATCACATTTGATGAAGACACAACTTATGTCTTTAGCGTATCAGATTTTAATTTTACGGATGTAGATGGTGATGAATTATCTAGTATTCGAGTTACCTCTTTAAGTGGCGATGGTGTTTTACAGTTAAATGGAAGCGATGTTAGTTTAAATCAAGTTATCATAGCCAGCGATATTAGTAGTGGGTTACTCACCTTTAGCCCAACAGAAAATAGCAATGGCCTTGGTTATGATAACTTTGAATTTAGTGTAAGCGATGGTACAGCTGAATCAGAGAATACAAGTACAGTAACAGTTGATGTTACACCAGTTAATGATGCGCCAGTCGCAACGCTAAGTAAGATTAGCTTTAATAAGGATTCTAGTTATACCTTTAGCTTGTCAGACTTTGAGTTTACTGATGTGGATGGTGATACTTTAGAGAGTATTCGAGTTACATCATTAAGTAATTATGGTTCTTTAAATTTAGATGGTAATGCAGTTAGTTTAAATCAAGTTATCACAGCTAGCGATATCAGTGAAGGATTACTAATCTTTAGCCCAACACCAAGTAATACTGGCATTGTTGGCTATGATAGCTTCGAGTTTAGTGTTAGTGATGGCAGTATAGAGTCAACGGTTAGTAGTACGCTTACTGTTGATATTTACAAGCTAAATAATGCCTCAGTTGGTGTAGCAGTAGAAAAGGTTATTGATTTAAGTGCTATTCAAGAGGTTGAAGTTGGAGAGGTTATATATACAGTCAGTTCATCAGCGCTTGATATTAGCGCTAATACGGCACCTGAAACAATATATACAATTATGGAAGAGCCTCAATATGGTACGATAAGAAATACAAACCTTAATATCAATCTAGGCGTTAATGATACATTTACTCAAGCAGATATTGACTTTAATTATATTAGCTATACTAATGATGGTGTAGATTTATTACCAGATAGCTTTACGTTCTTCGTTAGCCTAGATGGAGGTGCCACTGTAAATAGCTATACAGTTGATTTGTCTTATAGTGAAGTATATAGTTTTGCCATCAATATAGACTTAGTTTCTCAGATTATGGATGTGGCAGTAAATGGAGAGGAATCAGAGGGAGCTGCTGTATTAGTACAAGCAGAACCACAGCCAGATGTAGAAAATGAAACTGATGATAATATATTATGGTCGTTGATTGGTGCTACTACTAATTCAGATTTAATCATTCGAATAAGTGAAGAGGTCATTAAAGGAACAGGTAGTGAGTTAAATCCTTATATTCTTAATGCATCAGGCGCTGAGAAAGTTTTCTTAGCAGCTTTATTCCAAGACTATAATACTGATATTGAAATATCAGGTATTAATTTAGATAAAAGTTCTGTTTATTTATTAGTTAATGTTAATGAAAATGATATCTTTATTACAGCAGAGCCAAACTTTAATGGAGAAGTTAAACTGAAAGTTCGGTTATCTAATAACGATCAAGTAGAAGAAGTTTATTATACCATTAAAGTCTCGCAAAATGCTGAGAACTTAAATAATCAAGTGAATTTAGAACAGTCAGATTATATTGCTTTATTCCCAGGGGAGAATAGCTTTACTCACTTATGGGGAAATACTTCTGATCAGAGTGTTGAAAGAGCTGGAGATGATTTTAATCATGCGCTTAATAGTCAGCAACCACAGCCAGTTCTAGAGAATATTGTTTCTAGATTATTAACGGCATCACTTGATATGGGTAGTATAAATCAATCTGTTCAGTTAGTAGTGGGTGAGTTAATAGCATCAGGTATGAAAAAAGACTTATTAGTCAATTTAAGCGTTCATATGATATTGGATATTAAATCTAAAGTAGATAGAACAGAAATTATTAAATCATTATTAGCAAATCAAAACTTAGATGATGATTTACTTGTCGCAGTTTATAACTTACTTGCTAAAATTGATAAAGAAGTAGCAGAAGAGTTTATTGATGAGTTAGCTCGATCTAAATATCAAGATGTTATACAGTATCTTGCTAATTTAGAGCTAGTGTTAGAAGACAATGTGGGTTATTTAGAAGCTATAAAAGCGTTTATTTTATCAGGAGAAGATGAGTTTAATTTTAAAAACTTAGATATAGATAAGGAAGAAAAAGAACAGCAAAGTAAGATTCAAGAAGTGAAGAAAAAAATACTAAGCTTATTTAAGAAATGATAATTTATTATATACGCTTTGACATTTCAGCAATTGTTTCAGATGCTAGGTTATTGCCAATATCAATACCTAACTGCCTAGAGATTTGAGTTGTAGAAAACATACCTCTAAGTATGACTTCTTCAAGATGGTCAACTTCATAAACTAGTAAGTGAGAGAGGCTGTGTTCATGTAGAATTCGAGCAATATGCCCAACTCGAGCATTGCTTAAGTCGCGGTAGTTTAATATTCTTAATGCAGAAATAGGTGTCATTAACATGCTAACAGTTACTTCAGTTTGGTTGATATCATTTGCTTGGGCTACCTGAGTTAACTGAATGCCAAGAATTTGCGCGCTATTAATAAAGCCAATAACCTTGTCATTATTATCGATAACTAATAGGCATCGAATTTCTGAAGTTTTCATTTTTTCAAGTGCTTGATGTGCAAATGCAGAGCTTACAGTTGTCACAGGCGGGCGCACATGAAAATCAGTGAAGGTTTGTAAGGCTGGAGAATCAGTTGTTACAATGTCAGTGAATCGTTGTGGGTGAAAGTAATTAATATGGTTAGGTAGCGTGTGTAGTTCTAATTTGGCAAATTCCTTGAACATAAGATTTAAACCTTTTTATGCTGTTAGTCTTACCAATTATTATATCGCTTTTTTTTGCTTGATGTTAATAGGAGTAATATGTAAAAAGTTAAGCTTAATAATTTAAATACAAGTAAACAATTTCCCAACTGCAATAATCTTATCTTTATATTCAACAATAGGTGTTCGTTTGCGTAACCATTTAGGAATTTGCTTTTCTTGAAAAATAACTTTTAGGGTATTGCTTTTATTTCTATCTAGAGGTTGGCAGCGATCTTTAGGTTTGCGAGCTCTTAAGGTGACTTGGTTGAAATCAATCTGATCAATATCAAGCCCTAAATATGCCAAGTCAGTTTTAGATATATGGTATGAAAATAGACTTAATAGTTTGTCTCTATCAGTCCATTTGCATTTAAAGTCATCAGGTATTTCAGAGGAAATAGGATAACATTGAAGCAAATTATCATATAGAATGATTACGTGCTGTTCCCAGTGAAACTCCCAATTGTTTTCAGCATTTTTGATTGATTTTATAAATTCTGCCATTTTTCGTCGACTGGGAGGTTTTATTTGAGATTTTTTAAGCCATAAACGAATCAGGTAAGTTTGCTTTATTTCATCATATTGAAGTAGGTTCAAGTAATCTATTTGATTTGTTTCATTAGTTATTAACATCAAATCATTTTCTAAATACTTTTCCAATAGTTGTGCAACTTCTTGGCAGTATAGGCTTGACTGTGCAATATGCTTTACGGCACTAAAGCGCTCAGAAAGGCTTGGTAAAACATGATGACGCACATAGTTTCGATCAAATTTGGTATCTAAATTTGTTGAATCTTCAACCCAGCTAAGATTTTTATCTTTAGCATATGTTTTGATTGGCTCTTTAGTTATATGCAGTAGCGGTCTTGCGATATAGTATTGATTGCGTTGTCTTACTTGAGGCATTGCTGATAGTCCATTGATGCCGCTGCCTCTCATTAGATTAAGTAAAAATGTTTCTGCTTGATCATTTTGGTGGTGAGCAAGGTATAAGTACTCTGCTTTGATATCTTTCATGATTTTATCAAAAAATTGATAACGCTTTTCTCTTGCCCAAGCTTCAATACTTTCACCTTTTGGAGGTTTGTCTGTTATCAAAGTGCTATATAATGGAACGTTTTTTGATTGAGCAAAAGATTTGCAAAATTCTTCCCACTTTTTAGAAACAGATTGTAAGTTGTGGTTAATGTGTATGGCGGATAAACTAAATTGATGTTGGTTCTTTAAGTTTACTAATGCATTTAGTAGAACAATAGAGTCAACCCCGCCACTGAAACCAACAGCAATATGTTTGGTTGGGTGCTTTTCTAAAAATTCATTAAGATAGGTGTTAATATCATTCAATATAAAATCCTCGAGCGAATGGTGCCATCAATTGATTTGAGTTTAACTAATAAGTCTTCTGCTGTTCTTTTATCTGATTCAATATCCATCACAACATAACCAATGTGATTTGTTGTTTGTAAATATTGTCCCAAGATATTAATATCAGATTCTGAGCATGCACGGTTAATTTGTCTCATCATGCCAGGCTGATTAATATGAATATGTAAAATACGTGAACCTTTTTCATGAGTTGGCAAGGCAGCTTGAGGGAAGTTAACAGCAGAAATTGTTGAGCCATTATCAGAGTAATGAATTAACTTATTAGCAACTTCAAGGCCAATATTTTCTTGTGCTTCCTTCGTGCTACCACCAATATGTGGTGTTAAAATGACACGATTAAACTCAGTTAGTTTAGACACAAAAGGTTCATCGTTTGATTCAGGTTCTTTTGGAAAAACATCTAATGCAACACCAAGAAATCGATCTTGTTCTAAGTGAGAACATAATGCATCAATATCAATAACAGAGCCTCGAGAGGCATTAATTAAAATCGCACTATTTTTCATTAGTTGTAACTGTTGATCGGCAATCATATTTTTTGTTTGTTCTGTCTCAGGTACATGTAGCGATATAATGTCAGAAAGTTTAAGTAACTCATCTAGCGAAGAAACAGCATTTGCATTACCTAATGGTAGTTTATTAACAATATCATAAAAAATAACGTTAAGGCCTAAGCTTTCAGCAAGAATGCTAACTTGAGTGCCAATGTGTCCATAGCCAATAATGCCAAGTGTTTTGCCTCTTACTTCATGACAGCCATCAGCAGATTTATTCCAAATGCCTCGATGCAATAATGCATTTTTAGCAGGAATGTCACGCATTAATATTATCATTTCACCAATGACAAGTTCAGCAACGCTACGTGTATTAGAAAATGGAGCATTAAATACTGGAATGCCACACTGTTCAGCAGCTTCTAAGTTAACCTGATTGGTACCAATACAAAAGCAGCCAATACCAATTAGTTTTTCCGCTTTAGATAAAACCTTGTCAGTTAGTTGAGTCCGAGAGCGAACACCTAATAGTCGTACATTTTGAAGTTTTTCAATTAGCTCTTCTTCAGAGAGTGCATTTTTAATATGTTCTATATTTTGGTAGCCAGACTGTTTGAATGTATCAACGGCTTGTTGATTAATATTTTCAAGTAGTAAAACTTTAATTTTATCTTTATCTAAAGAATGTTTCATGTGCTACCTAAGTCCAATGCGATTAACTAAAAAGTTATGCTTATTATTTAATTATACAGCAACTAAACCTTTTATGGCGGGATGATATTCATAATCTAAAATTTCAAAATCATCATAGTCATAATTTTCAATCTGCTCAGGGGTTTTTTTAATATTTAATTGGGGTAATGCATAGGGGGTGCGAGACAGTTGTTCTTGAATTTGTTCTTGGTGATTATGATAAATATGACAATCACCACCTGAAAATATAAACTCACCTACGCCTAAACCTGCTTGATCAGCCATGATGTGAGTTAATAAAGCATAAGATGCAATATTAAATGGCACACCTAAAAATGCATCAGCAGAACGCTGTGTCAGCATGCAGGAAAGTTTGTTATTAGCAACATAGAACTGGAATAGAGTATGACAAGGTGGTAGAGCTGCTTTACCCATTTTTACATTATCTTGTGGCGAAATAGCCTCATCGGGTAGTACTGCTGGGTTCCATGCATTAACAATTAGCCTTCGAGAGTCAGGTTTCGTTTTAATTAAAGTTAGTACTTCTTGAATTTGGTCGATGGTTTTGCCATCTGGAGTATTCCAAGAGCGCCATTGTTTTCCATAAACAGGGCCAAGGTCTCCATTATCTAGCGCCCATTCATTCCAAATGCGAACACCATTGTCTTGTAAATATTTGATATTTGTTTCACCTTTAAGAAACCATAAAAGTTCATAAATAACACTTCTAAGATGAATTTTTTTGGTAGTTACTAATGGAAAGCCTTTATTTAAATCAAATCGCATCTGATAACCAAAAACACTCGTTGTGCCAGTGCCAGTACGATCTGATTTTTTAACACCATGAGTTAAGATGTGATCTAGAAATTGAAGATATTGTTGCATTAAGCACCTCCGAGCTGAGATAAATAGTTACGAGCATTTGGTGTGTAAACTTTTATTTTTGATGTAACACGATACATAATAATAATAATTCCAAAAAGAATCATAGGTAGTGACAGCACTTGCCCCATTGTCATCCAGTCAAATAAAACATAGCCCATCTGTGGGTCTGGTTGGCGTAAAAACTCAGCTAAAAATCTAAATAAGCCATAAAATAGCGCAAAGCTAGCTGAAATAATTAATCGCTGGCGAGGCTTCATAGATAGAACCCAAAGAATAATAAATAATAATATTCCTTCTAACATAGCTTCAACCAATTGAGAAGGGTAGCGGGGTAATGGCCCACCCGTTGGAAATATCATACCAATTGGAGAATCTGTTACACGCCCCCACAATTCACCATTGATAAAATTCCCAATGCGACCAAAGAAAATGCCTATTGGTACCATCGGTGAAAAGAAGTCTAATAAATCAAATGCATTGAGCTTCTTACGATAGGAAAATAAGCTTAGTGCAGTCATAACACCTAATAAGCCACCATGAAAAGACATGCCGCCATCCCAAACTCGAATAATAATTAATGGATTTGAAATAAAGTTACTAAAATCATAAAACAGCATATAACCTAAACGGCCACCAATAATTACACCTAAAGCACCATAAAAAATAGCATCAGAGACATGCTCTGGTTGAATTGGTGAATAAGGTTTTTTTGCTCTGTACTTTCCTAAAATCCATGCACTAATAAATCCTAGTAAATACATAAGACCATACCAGTGAATTTTAACTGGGCCAATAGCTAATGCAACAGGGTCAACTTGAGGGTAGGTTAGCATTCGTTTGTTATATCCTTACATCAGTCTATTTTAAAGCATAGTGCAATTATATCGGATTATATGATAACAGTGCTATGAAAGTTTAAAAAGAATCTGAGAAATTTAGTTGGTCATTTGGCTAATCGAGTTGCTATAATCGTCAATGAATTGGATATTTTTTCTTAAAGGATAACTTAGTTTTAATGAAGCGTTTTTTATCATTATTTATTGGTCTTCGCTATTTAAGAGCAAAAAAGAGAAATCACTTTATTTCTTTTATCTCAGGTGCATCGTTTATTGGTATTGCTTTAGGTGTGGCGGTTTTGATTACCGTTTTATCGGTGATGAATGGTTTTGATCGTGAGATTAGAGAGCGGATGTTAGTAATGGTGCCACAAGCGTCAGTTAGTGGATGGAATGGTCAGTTGGATGATTGGCAAAAAGTATATAAGCAGCTAGAAGGCAAAGATCAGATTATTGGCATGGCACCTTATATACAAGGCCAGGCGATGATCACAAGAGAAGGATTTTCAGCTTTTGGTATTTTAATGGGTGTTGACCCAAAACTTGAAAATACGGTTTCACCAATTAATAGTAAAATGACACAAGGTGATTTAGCTAATTTAAAAGCAGGTGAGTTTGGCGTTATTTTAGGTAAAGACCTAGCTAATTCACTGGGTGCAACGATTGGTAGCAAAGTAACCTTAGTTGTGCCAAAAGCTTCATTTTCTCCGGTTGGTTTTTTACCAAGATTAAAACAGTTTAAAGTTGTTGGGATCTTCTCAGTTGGTTATCAGTTTGATAGCTCTTATGCGCTCTTAAATATTCATGATGCAGCAAAACTATTACAAATGGATGGTAAAGTTTCGGGGTTACAGTTAAAATTTCCGTCTGCATTTGATGCGCCAAATGCTACAAAACGTTTAAACAACATGCTGTTACCAGCTTATCAGGCAATTGATTGGACGCAGCAAAATACTAACTTTTTTAAAGCATTGCAGATGGAAAAAACGATGATGTTTTTTATTCTGGTGCTTATCATTACCGTTGCTGCATTTAATATGCTTGCCTCCCTTGTTATGGTTGTAACAGACAAGCAATCTGACATTGCGATTTTAAGAACACTTGGTGCTTCTTCACGACAAGTTATGTCAATCTTTATTGTACAAGGCACTATTATTGGTATGATAGGTATAATTATCGGTATTGTACTAGGTATTATTTTAGCAATGAATACCACAGAGATTGTTAACTGGATACAAACAGTTTTTCATGTGCAGTTCTTATCAGCAAATGTTTACTATATTGACTTTCTGCCTTCACAATTAGAACTTAAAGATGTGATCAATATTAGTATTGTCGCTTTTATATTAAGTTTTTTAGCGACCCTTTATCCTGCTTGGCGGGCAGCTAAAATTCAACCAGCGGAGGCACTACGTTATGAGTAATTCTATCGTCTTATCGTGCCAAAATTTAAAAAAGACTTATAAGGAAGGTAAGTTAAATACACCCGTTTTACATGGTATCGATTTAGAAGTTCATCAAGGTGAACTCGTTTCTATTATGGGTAGCTCAGGTTCAGGTAAAAGTACTTTGTTACACTTATTAGGTGGCTTAGATCGACCAACAGAAGGTCAAGTTTTTCTTAATAGCAATGACTTCTGTAAGTTAAACTCGAATAAGCGTGCTAAGCTTCGAAATCAATCATTAGGGTTTATTTATCAATTTCATCACCTCTTACCAGAGTTTAGTGCATTAGAAAATGCCATGATGCCGTTGTTAATTCGTAATCACGCTGTTAGTAAGGCTAAAGACAAAGCAATTGAACTATTAACTGAAGTTGGCTTATCTCATCGCTTATATCATAAACCGTCAGAGCTATCTGGGGGTGAAAGACAGCGCGTAGCCATTGCTAGAGCATTGGTTAATGATCCACAATGTGTGCTTGCCGATGAACCTACCGGTAATTTAGATGAGGATAATGCACGACTGATAGAAGAATTGATGTTTAATTTAGCCAGGAAAAAACAAACCGCCTTTCTTATTGTCACTCATGATCATCGATTGGCTCACCAGATGGATCGTTGTTATCAGTTAGTAAAAGGTTTAATTCAAGTTTGATTGCCTATTAATTTTGTCTATAAAATAAACAAATCTGAAATTATTTTATTTTAAAAGTTAATATAAGAATCTATTTTAAAAAGGAAAAATATCCTTAAATAATGAATTAAAAGTTAAGTTTTAATAAATATAATAACAGTTTAAAATTAGAAGGTTTTTAACTAAAAATAGAAGGGGAGCTATTAATGTCTAATGCATATTTGTTTTTTAATGAAGTTAGTAAAAATCTTGAAGCTTTTATCAACTCTCAAGGGGAAAAAGCTTTTATTAAACAACTAAAGACGAGCAAAGAAACAAAAGCAAAATATCAATATATGCCAGATGATAGAGTTATAAATGCATATAAAGATAGTATTTATGTTGGGGTTTATGAAAACTTAATTCAAAATGATGCAGAATTAGCTACATTTGGCGGAGCTAAGAATAATATTAATCATCAGTTATTAATGAATGAAAAATATACAAGCTTGACAGTTAACTACTCAGAGTCTTTCGATAAATTTTCTAGTCTTGTAGCAGATAAATCACCAGCTTCAGTTGCTAATTCTTTTTTTAGTTCTCAGCAGTATGCGAATATTACTAATTTTATAACCAATAAAGTTAGGATTGATTTTGATGAGTCAGAAGAAGTTTCATTAAATAATGTACAAAATATTAATGCTGATTTCGCTACTAGTTCTTCTAGCTCTCATCAAGCACCACCGTCTCACTTCCAGCAAACTAAAGAGAAGTTTAAAGAAAAATTTCATCAGGTAACTAATAAGTTTAAAGCTCCTGGCGAATAGTTAACTTTTAGATGTAACAAAACTTTCCTTTAACTAGTATAGTTAAAACTGTATTCTTAGTCGTTGTATTTTAAGTAAAACGGAGATTTAACTGCGATGCAACGTACATTATTTGATATTTTTTCTAATATTGCTAAAGAATTTAATCATTTCCTTGAGACTAGTAGTATAGATATCTCTAAAAATACAATATATGAAAAATTCTTTGAGATTTTAGTTGGACAACAATTAAATAGTAATTTTTCAACCTTTTTTAAAGATTCACCTAATTTTGATAAACATGCCATGCCTATACTTTTGCAGCAACCTACTAAAGCAGACCCTAAAGAAAAATTATCTCAATTTGTTGATCTAGTAGAGCCAGAGGAAATTAAAGAAAAGTTTATAAAATCTCCTCAATATAAAGCACTTCAAAATCTATTTGGGATAGAGGAAGATCAAAAACTAATTGATGGAATAAAAAGCCTAGATGTAAAACAAGTTTCTGATGCTTTGAAAAGCGGTGCTAATCCAAATCTTCGATATAATGGCCAGAGTATTCTACATACCGTAGTAGAGCTTGCAAATAAAAACAAAGCTTATTGTCCTATTGTTTACTACTTAGTATGTGCTGGAGCAAGCACAGGCTCTAAAAATGCTAATGGCAAAAAACTTTTTGATGTAACATCAGTTCAAGTTAGAGATAATATTAACCGAGGTATTAAAGATCGTATTCCTTATTATATTGCATATAAAAACTCATTTAATGGCGCCGTAAAACATATTCAAAAAGAGATGAATAAAAGAAATGATGTCGATGTTAATTGCTCAGTAAGCCACTATGGATGTACCCCGCTTCATCTAGCTGTTAAGGTAGGAAGAGCTGATGTTGTTGAGTTGTTAATAGCAAATGGTGCAGATAAAACAGCTAAAGATAAGGAAGGCAAGATACCTTTTGCTTTAGCTAAAGAGGATAGTATCAAGGCTTTGACTAGACCCATACTTAAAAGATCTTCAAGTTTTCCAGGTCAATTTTTTATTAAAGCAGAAGATGATGTAAATGATAAAAAGTTAGAGCTTGGCTAAAAATTGTAATTAAAATATAGCTTATAACTGCTTAATTCTATCTTCTATAGAGGTAAATATCTCGTTTAGAATGAAACAAAAGTATGCTTTTTTTATAACTAAAAATCACTTAAAATCTCACCTAGATTATTATGTGTTATACAATTAGGGGGTGAGGTTTATGGGTATTTATAGTTATATTGAGCAAGGCAATAAAGACGCTGTTGAAAAAATACTTGAGGCTAACCCTTATGAAAAAGAGAAAAATAGTCAAGACTATTGTGATTTACTATCTTATGCTGTGTGCTGTAATCAAAAAGAGATAGTAGCGTTAATTCTTTCGAAGTTAACAACTAAAGAAGCTAAGAAAGAAGTTATTAATAAGCCATATATTTATACAGAAAATGAAAAAAAATATACTGTAATTTACGATGCTATTTATTCTAGTAATATAAAAATTTTAAAAATGCTTATCAAAGCAGGTGCAGATGTTAACTATAAAAATACCAATGATACAACACCGCTTCATCATGCTGCTCAGTTAGGTGACATTGAAAAGGTAAAGCTATTAATAAAAAATGGTGCTATGGTTAATGCCCAGAATAAGGATGGTAAAACACCGCTTCACATGGCTGTTATTGCAGCGAATAAAGCTCAAATAGAAGGAGATAAATTTAAAAAACTTATTATTTATCTAATCAATCAAGGTGCAGATATTAGTTTGCTAGATAAAGAACATATAACCCCATTTGAGATTGCAAATGACCAAGTTAAAAATATCTTTCCTGATGAATTTATATTGAATGGTAAAAACTTAGTAGCATTTATTAAAATACTTCAATGTATTCAGGTTCTTGTGAATTGTAATGGTTTAAATGAGAAAGACCTTGATGACTCTGTTAAAAGACAGTTTGTTTTAAATAAAAATATGATAAATAGTGTAGGAGAATATGGTACTTCACTTCAAGATCAGCATATTAAACTTACGTGCCAGGAGTTTTGTAAGTTATTTAAATCTTTGCCTAAGGTTTCTAGCCTTTATTATGGTAAATTGCATAGTATTTATGATGCTATTTCCAAAATAAATAATTTTAAGTTGGCTCAAGGAGCTAAAAAGCCAAAAGATTTATTTATTAATAGGACTAATGTGGATAGTCATGACAAAGAACTTACTTCCTAAATTGTTAACTACTTTTCAATCTTCCCCATCTCATTAACCATCCATTGGCGATATTTTCTAAATTAAAAAATATTAATGTATTTTATTGATATGAAATGCAGAGTTATAATAACATAAAAAATATAAATAAACTTTACAAAAAGAGTTATTAATAATAAAGGATTGTTGTTATGGCTAAAAAAAGAAAATCAAAACTAACAACGACACCTCATGATGCTTTATTTAAAGCGAACTTAAGTGATAAGAAGAAAGTAGAAATATCATTAAAAACACATTTACCAAAATCACTCATTCAGCACTTCGATTTTTCTACATTAGAACCAATGCCAACAGAGTTTATCAAGCAAAATTTAGGTAAAGTAGTAACGGATGTGCTTTATTCGGTTAAGGTTAAAGAAAAAGATGCTTATATTTATCAGCTGTTTGAGCACCAATCAACACCTGACTGTTTGATGCCTTTTAGAATGCTTACCTATGAGGTTCAAATTATGCAAATGCATTTAGATAAAGGTCATGATAAATTACCCATTGTTGTGCCAATACTCTATTACCACGGAAAAGATACGCCTTATCCTTATTCGGCCTGCATTTATGATATTTTTGAAAATGTAGTTCTTGCTAAACAATATGCTTTTAAAAAATTTGAACTGATTGATTTAACGATTATGAATGAAAAGCAATTAGAAAAACTTAATCCAGAGCTTTTATTTGAATATTTACTAAAGTACAGTCGTGATAATTTAATTGATCATTTAGTTCAGTGGTTATCAGATCACCCAAATCAATCTGCTTACTTTTTAAGTGCTAGTAAAAAACTACTAAACCAAGTATTATTGTATATAGAAAGTCGAAAAAATGTTAATCAGAAGTCAATTCAGCAGTTAATAAAAATTATTGGTAAAAATACAGATGGTGAATTTATGACATATCTAGAAAAGTTAGAAGCTAAAGCTATTAAAAGAGGCTTGCAACAGGGTATAGAACAGGGTATAGAACAAGGTGTTGCTCAAAAAGCAGAAGAAACTGCTCGTAGCATGCTAGCTGATAATATATCAGTCACTGCGGTAGTCAGACACACAGGGCTTAAAAAATCAATCGTATTGGCTCTTAAAAAAGAGATAGGTGAATAGTTGAAAACGTTAATAACCTAAGCTTACCCCTCAATCTTCCTCATTTCATCAACCATCCATTGGTAGCATTGATCAGAAAGTTCTTCTAAAGAAAGTTTAGTTGAGTCGATAGGGGTACCAATAACAAGGTCAATGGTGCCAGGTTTGATAATGCCACCACGAGCTGGCCAAAAACTACCAGCATTGTGTGCAATTGGAACTACGGTGCTTTTAGTCATTTTTGCTAATGATAGGGCGCTTTTATGAAACTTTGGGTTAGTTTTTGGTTGTACACGAGTCCCTTCTGGAAATACAGTAATTGAGACACCTTTGCTTAAACGATCTTTCCCTTGTGCGATAACATCTTTCAGTGCTTTCATTGATTGTGAGCGATCAATTGCAATATTCTCACCAGCACGCAATCCCCAGCCAAACCAAGGAATTGCAAGTAACTCTTTTTTTAGTACATAGCATGACCTTGGGCCGATGCTAGGTAAGATAAATGTTTCCCATGGGGACTGGTGTTTGGATAATAAAATACAAGGATAATTAGGAATATTTTCGCGGTTATGAATTCTAAGTCGAAGCCATAAAAAAATAAACATACCAAACCTAATGAGATATGACCATAGTTGAGCGATAGAAAGCCTCATTAGAATTGGTGCTTTAACTGACCATAGTAATATGATTAATGAGCTAAATATAATGGTTATAATTGCAGTATATAGGATAAACACCCACTGCCTTAGTCTTAAGATTAAGTTGATAAGAAATTTCATTAAAGCCTCTATTGTATATGATTAACAAAGTCTTCTAGATTATCATAGATTTGAACTTCATCTTCAAGCTCGGGGTGAGAATTTAGTGTTTTTAAACCTTTTCCTGTTTTTACCAAAATAGGGGTGATATTTGCTTTTTGAGCAGCAATCATATCTTTATGTGAGTCCCCAATAAAGTAAACATGAGGGCCAAGTGGAATATTTAGCTTTTGTGAGATTTCATTAAGTAAACCAATATTTGGTTTTCTACAGTGGCAACCATCATCTGGCCCATGTGGGCAATAAGCAATATAGTCAATTAAGCCATTAGCTGCCTTGATTTGCTTGAGCATTTTATCAAACATCTCATATAAAGTAATTGTATTAAAAAAACCACGGCTAATGCCAGATTGATTGGTTGCAACAGCTACTTTAATTTGTTTGTTAGTTAGTTTCGCAATGGCTTCTATGCTACCATCGATGGCATGCCACTCATCTTTATTTTTAATATATTGATCGGAGTCTTCATTAATGACACCATCGCGATCTAATATAACTAATTGGATATCCATAAGTTGCTTATTTAGTTTTAAGGCTTAGTTGTTTGCTTTTTAAATTGTTCAAAACCTTTTTCAACCCACTTATTAAATTCAGTTGAAGTTTTTAGTGCATTATCAACAGACGATTTTGTATAAGCAAGCGTCTTATCATTGGCTTCTTTAGAAGTATCTTGATAAAAGCCTGTAAGGTCTTCAAGCTTTTTAATACTTGCAAGTTTTTTAGCCTTTTCAGTTGCTGCAGAGAATAGCTCAGCTGTCGTTTCAATTTGTGCTTTAGCTGTACGCTCAATAGCATCAGTTGTAATTTTTTGTAGTTCCGTGACTGGCTCATAGAAGTTTTTTGCAAGCTCTACCCATTTTTCCCCAAAGTTGCTGAACGTTTTGAAATAATCACTTGTATTCATAAGGGCTACCTCTTTAATCTAATCCATTAAATTTTGCGACGCACAAAGATATGTGACATTTGAAGTCTAAGAAAAAATGTAAAACCTGTCAAGCGAATATTTCTGCGATGCACAAGGGAATTTTTTAAAAATAGATGAAAAGAGTTGCAATAGCTTGTTAATTGCTTTTGAATATGCTTTGTATATAAATTAAATAACTAGATGGCGCTAAATGATAAATGAACGCTTAGAGCAGCTTTTAGATGAAGAAGTTGCTTTGGAAGAGAAAGTAAAGTTAGTAAAACGCTTTAACAAGTTTCAACATGATGGCCATGCTTTAGCTCAGATAGCTAAGTTTTTTTTGGACAGGGCAGTGGAAGTTAATCTTAATCCGTTGCCTCACAATACAATGGATATTGTTGGAACGGGTGGTGATGGCTATTCTACATTAAATTATTCTACACTTGCTGCTTTGATTTTATCTAAATTTGGTGTGCCAATTATTAAGCATGGAAA
Organism: Thiotrichales bacterium 19S9-11; assembly: GCA_021713395.1. Taxonomy (GTDB): domain Bacteria; phylum Pseudomonadota; class Gammaproteobacteria; order Francisellales; family Francisellaceae; genus M0027. The sequence continues at coordinate 17,009 of JAKJJT010000010.1, forward strand.
TAAGGCGGTTACCAGTGCTTGTGGTAGTTTTGATTTCCTAGAGCAAATTGGCGTTGACTTGCCTGAAACACCAGAAGAGGTTCAGAGCACGTTTAATGAAAATTTAAGTGCTTTTTTATTAGCACCTTATTTTCATCCAGTTTTTAAAGAAATTGCACCAATTAGAAAGCATTTTGCCAAAATAGGGCAAAAAACTATTTTTAATGTCTTAGGGCCATTATTAAATCCAGCAAAAGTAAAAAGAATGCTTGTTGGTGTTTATGAAGAAGCACTGGTAGAGCCTATGGCAATCGCACTGCATGAGCTAGGTATTACGCATGCCTATGTTGTGTTCGGCGCTGGTATGGATGAATTTAGCGTTTGTGGTGTTAATCAGGTTATTCAAATTAAAGATGGAAGGCTGTCAAAACATTCAGTTCACCCAGAGCAACTTGGCTTTAAGCGTGTAAAGCCTGAGTTATTACAGGCAGGAGACGTTTACCATAATGTCAAAGAGTCAATGGCAATTATTAATGGGGACTTGATGGGGCCAAAGCGTGATATGTTGGTTTTAAACGCAGCAGCAGCTTTATGTGTATCACGAGGCTTTTCATATTCACTAGCAGAAGGGATTCAAAAGATTGAAACTTTTCTTTCAACTAAACCGACCTTATTTGGTCAAGCCGTTCATTAATTAAACTGATTATATAAAAGATTGTAGAGGCCTCAGTTTATCGCGCCTTAGTATTTATTGAAATTGCTTCTGTTGGCAAGTTATTAGTGAGATTTGCTATCTTTTAGTTCTTGATTAATGCGATTTATGATTTGTTCTTCTTTATGCTGTAGTTTCATAAATGCTTTACGATCTTTGGCAAGATATAGATAGAAACATGGCACAACAAAAAGTGTAAATAACGTACCAATCAGCATACCAAAGACAATGACAATACTGATGGCATGGCGACTTTCAGCGCCAGCACCGCTTGCAAATAAGAGTGGCAATACACCAACAACCATTGCTGCTGTTGTCATTAAGATTGGTCTTAGACGAATTGCAGCTGATTGTTCAATCGCTTGACGCTTAGTCGCACCTTCTTCTTGTAGCTGATTTGCAAACTCAACCATTAGGATACCATGTTTGGAGATTAGGCCAATTAAGGTAACTAAGCCAACTTGTGTATATATGTTAATCGTTGCAAATCCAACGCCTAGGTGAGAACCGATATATAGCGGAATCATTGCACCACAGATTGATAGTGGTACTGTAATTAGGATAATAATAGGATCTCTAAAGCTTTCAAATTTTGCAGCAAGCATTAAGAAAATCACAATCATTGCAAAAAGAAATGCAACCACCATGGTGCTGCCTTCTTGCATATATTGACGAGATTGCGATGCATAATCATAGCTAACACTTTTTGGCAAAGTTTCTTTGGCGCTCTGGGTTAGAAAGCCAAGCGCTTGACCTTGCGTAACACCTGGCATCATAACGCCTTGCAGCGTAACAGAGTTAAGCTGTTGAAAGCGGTTTAGGCTTGAAGGCTCAGCAGAGACTTTGAAGCTAACAATAGAAGACAAAGGAACTAATTCGCCAGAACTTGTTTTAATATATAAGTTCTCAAGTTGCTCTTGTGTTTGTCTTAAGCTATCTGGTAGCTGAGGGATAATCTGATAGCTATAGCCAAGCATACTAAAGTAGTTGGTATAATAACCAGAATAAAATCTTGCTAGCATTGAAGCGATATCCTGCATATTAATACCAAGTTGTGATGCTTTATCACGATTGATAGTTATATTCAGCTGAGGCTTATCAAATCGCAAATCACTATCAATATACAAGAAAAGTTTACTGTTTTTTGCTTTTTGAATGAGATCTTGAGATAGCGTATTTAGTTCTTCATAACCTAAAGTTGAGGTTAGCACAAACTGAATTGGCGCACCAAAGTCAGAACCAGGTAATGGCGCTTGTTCAAAAACAAAAGTATTAAGTCCTGCAATTGACTTAACTTCATTTTGTAGAATAGGTTTTAACTCCATTTGTGTTGTTGAGCGTTCATCCCATGGTTTTAGCATGACGCCACCCATGATTTGTGAGCTTGAAGGAACGCCATCAACGATAAAAAAGGCACGCTTATCTGGGAAGTCTTTAAATATTTCTTCAAGTGGTTTATTAAAGCTTGATAGATAATTAATATTTGCAGAAGTTGGTGCTTGCCCCATAACACCAATATAAGACTGATCTTCTGTTGGAGCTAACTCTGATTTAGTACCATTCATTAAAAAGTAAATACTGGCTAATACAACAGCAGCTAGTATGATCATTAAGATTTTATAGTCTAATACAGTAATCAGTAACTTATGATAGAGGTTTTTAAGTTTATCAAAGGCTCTATCAACAAATTTAACCATAGGGCTATGTAGAACTGAGGGCTTAATCATTTTAGAACACATCATAGGCGATAGTGTTAAAGCAACAATACCTGAAATGATCACAGCGCCTGCTAATGTGTAGGCAAACTCAGTAAAGAGATTCCCAGTTAGGCCTCCAAGCATACCGATAGGCGCATAAACTGCAGCAAGTGTTAAAGTCATTACAATAACAGGCATTGCGATTTCACGCGCACCGATAATCGATGCCTCAAATGGCGTTTTGCCTTCTTCAACATGCCGATAGATATTTTCTAATACAACAATGGCATCATCAACTAATAAGCCAATGGCTAATACCATTGATAGTAGTGTTAATAAGTTAATTGAAAAGCCCATCATATCCATTAAGAAGGCAGCACCAATCATAGATAGTGGAATAGTAACAATTGGAATAGCTAATGTTCTTGGAGAGCCAAAGAAAGCAAATAAAACAACCGTAACAATGATAATTGCTTCAATCAGTGTTTTAACCACTTCTTCAATAGATGAGCTAATATATTCAGTTGTATTATAAACAATATCAAGTTTAAGGCCATCAGGTAGTTGTGCTTTTAAGTCCGGTAAATTTGCAATAACATTATTAATAACCGCTAATTCATTGGCCGTTGGTGCAACTTGCACACCTGTAAAGACTCCTTGAAGGCCGTTATAAGATACTTGAGCATTGTAGTATTGTGAGCCAAGCTTAACTTCTGCAATATCACCTAAGCGAATTGGATTGCCATTATTATTTGCAACAATAATCTTTTTAAACTCTTCAACGCTATGAGCATCAGTCATTGCATTAATGGTAATATTCTGGAAGTTGGTTTTTAAATCGCCAGCAGCTGAGATAACACTATTTTTTGTGAGTGCATCAGTAATTTCAGTTGTTGTGATATTGTACTGTGCCATTTTTTTATAGTTAAGCCAGATACGCATCGCATAAGGTTTATCACCCCAAACAACGATTTGTGAGATACCGCCAAGTGCTGTAACTTTAGGCACAAAGACATTGTTTAAGTAAGCAGAAATCTCTTCATTATTTAAGATATTACTAGTGAAACTTAAAATTAATGAGGGGAAGGTATCACCAGTTGTTTTTACAATTGTTGGTGACTCTGCTTGTTCAGGGAGTTGGTTTAAGACGGCATTTACTTTACCCGTAATATCGGTTAAAGCGGTGGTAGGATCATAGTTAAGTCTGACATAAACAGTGATTGTACTAAGGCCTGTGTCACTGCTAGATGTCATATAGTCAATACCATCAGCACTACCAATTGATTGTTCCAAAGGAGTAGTAACAAAGCCTTGAATCACTTGAGAGCTAGCGCCAGGATATGACGTTGTCACCGTAATGATGGTGTTTGTCATTTCAGGGTATTCTCTAATTTGTAGCTTAAATGCAGATCCAATGCCCGCTACAACAAGCAGTAAACTAACGACAGTCGCAAGAATAGGACGTCTAATAAAAATATCAGTAAATTTCATGGATTAACCCTTAAGCCAATAATTAGTCATTTATGCCAGTTGCCTCTTCTGAAGCTTCATAGTCCTTCTGGTCTAACTTAACCTGATTGTTAACGACAGCTTTTGCACCATTTTTTAATTTTAATTGGCCAGAAGTTGCAACAAGATCACCAGGCTTTACTCCATTGATGATGATAACATCATTGCCTCTAATTTCACCTTCACGGATGGTAACACTCTTAGCAGTATACTGGTCTTCTTTCATTGTTACGATGGATGCTTGGCCACCTTTAAAGCTTGTATATTGACCTTTAACTGGCTTGCCATCTTTCATATCTGGAGTCAGGATGAAAACGCTATTACCATATAATGTGTAAGTGATTGCACTTTGTGGGACAACAATAACATTTTTATCTTTATGTAACATTAAGTGAACTTCTGCAAACATGCCTGGTAATAATTGGGCATTTTTATCACTGTTTTGAATTGTTGCTTGAACTTCAAGGCCTAATGTTTTATCTGAAAAGCGTGAGTCAATTGCTGTTACTTTCCCAGTATATGTTTTTCCTGGGAAACTATTAGTAAAGACTTGTACCTCTTGGTCTAGTTTTACTTTACTAATATCATTTTCTGTAATATTAAAATTAATATAAATTGGGTCAATTTGGTTTAGGCTAGCCGCATTATTACCTGCTTGAAAATATTCACCTAAGTTAATTTGACGAATACCTATCTCACCACTAAATGGCGCATAAACATGCATATAATCTATTTGTGCCTGCGTTGCTTCAACTATGCCAATAGCTTCTTGATATGCTGCATAACTTTGATCTAGTTCTTGCTTAGATGTTGCATTTTTTTGATAAAGCTCATAGTCACGATCATAGGTGATTTTTTTAAGCTCTAAAGATGCTTTATCCTGTTTTAGTTGCGCTTCTAATTGCTTTGTATCCATCTTAAATAATAAGTCACCTTCTTTGACCATTTGGCCTGATTTAAAGTTGATTTTTGTCACTTTTCCTGATAATTGGGAAGTCACATTAACGCCATTAATTGCAGCAGTTGTTCCAACTGATTCAATATAGACTGGCCATTTTTGTTCTTCGGCTGCTTTAGCAGATACTTGTGTTGGTGGGAATATCATCGTTGCAAGTGCCTCAGCCTTTTTAGAATTAACCATGTGACCAAAGCCAAAAATACCGCCAAATAAGACGATAAGAAAGACGACTAAAATACTAGCAAAGATAATAAACTTTCTTTCTTTAAAAATCGGCTTTTTAATCAGATCTCTAGTAGAGAACTGATTTTCATGAGCCTCTTGTGGTTGTTCGTAATCTGTCATCTTTTCTTCCCTCTTTATTACTAATTGCTAGAAAATTTATCTAAACTTGTTAATCATACGTACTGCATTAAAAAAGTAAAGTAACAATAATCCCAAAAGTACCATCATACTCCAGAACGCCATAGATTGCCCTAAGAATTGCCATGAAACAAGCCCGCAATCACTGCTGCCATTAAACATTAGATATAAAAAGTCTTTTAATGGCATATTTTGAAATAAGTAGCCAATACCTAAACCACAACCACCTGCCTCTGTTGTGGGGTAGTTTTCTAAATAAAGCTGTCTGATAGCGATGAAAATGCCAAATAAAACAGAAACAGACAAAAGAGTGCAACATATTAGATGACTCTTTTTGCTATTAGGTCCATATAATATGGCGATAAAGGAAATGATTATAACCAAAATATAGCTAATGCGTTGCATAATACACAAAGGGCATGGGTTTAAGTGCTCAAAAATTTGAAAATATAAAGCAGCTAAGATAGAAGCCAGAGCAACTAAAAAGCCGATAGAGTAAAATAATCTTGATTTATTTTTATCATGCACGGTGCATAACCTTAAGTGTTTTTAAAATTCAAATAAAATACCTTAAATATTATAGAACAATTTGCTTAAAATACTATATTCTTAAAGCTTAAGTTTAATAGGGTTAGTTTAATGGCAAAAAGTAAAGTTTCATTGTATGTTTTGAGCTTAGTATTATTAGGCAGCCATGCTGTTGCTAGTGACGTGACTGAGGCTGTGGCTATTAGCGCCTCGCAAAATGCGATTGCTGTGACATCAGGTGTTGTAATGAAAAATATGGGCATGGAGCCAGAGTATATTTCTACTCCTAATGGTCTTGTTGCTGTGCCTAAATCTCAATCTAATCAAAGCCAAGACCAACCAGTGAACCCATATAAACAGCAAAATGATCAAGCAGGTAAAAAAGCTTTTTTTGATGGTGATTTTTAATTTTTAAGTGCGTATAAAAATTGTTATTTCATTTGCCTGTCGTTATAATCCATGCCATCAAAATGTGATCTAAAAATGATAATAAGGAATCTCAAATGAATCAATCCTTTTATGATTATTTGAAAAATGAAATTAAAGCAATTAAAGAAGCAGGAACGTATAAGAAAGAACGCGTTATATCAACTCCGCAAAGTACATCAATAGGCTTAACTGATGGCAGTGAAGTCATAAATTTTTGTGCAAATAATTACCTTGGTTTAGCAGATCATCCAGACTTGATTACAACAGCAAAAAAAGCACTTGGCGATTATGGCTATGGGGTTTCATCTGTACGTTTTATTTGTGGCACGCAAGAAGTTCATCGTAAGCTAGAAAATACGATTAGTGATTATTTGAAAATGGATGATACGATTGTTTTTCCATCTTGTTTTGATGCCAATGGTGGCGTATTTGAGTCTCTGTTAACAGCAGAAGATGCAATTATTAGTGATCAGTTAAACCATGCAAGTATTATTGATGGTGTTAGACTTTGTAAAGCAAAACGCTTTCGTTATAAAAATAATGATATGACAGATTTGGAAGCGCAACTAAAAGCAGCAGATGAGGCGGGTAGCCGCTTTAAGTTAGTTGTTACTGATGGTGTATTTTCAATGGATGGTATTATTGCAAACTTAAAAGGTGTTTGTGATTTAGCAGATCAATATAATGCACTTGTCATGGTTGATGACTCACATGCCACAGGTTTTATTGGTGATCAAGGTCGAGGCACACCAGCATATTGTGGTGTTGAAGACCGAGTTGATATTATTACTAGTACACTTGGTAAAGCATTAGGCGGTGCTTCAGGTGGTTTTGTTTCAGCGAAAGGAAAAATTGCTGAGATACTGAAGCAAAAAGCAAGACCTTATTTATTTTCAAATGCTTTAGCACCTGCAATTGCTGCAACTTCAATTAAAGCAATTGAAATAGCAAAGGGTGCTGACGATAGAAGAGAGAACTTAGAGAGAAATCAGAAGTTATTTAGAGAAGGCATGGAAAAAGCAGGCTTTGACTTAATCCCTGGCCATCATCCAATTATTCCTGTAATGATTTATGATGAGAAAAAAGCAAGTGAGTTTGCTGATCGCTTACTAGAATACGGTATTTATGTAATCGCATTTTCATACCCTGTTGTTCCTAAAGGTTTAGCTAGAATTAGAACACAGATGTCAGCAACACACACAAAAGAACAAATAGAAAAAACAATTCATGCATTTGCAACAGTAGCTAAAGATATGGGGATAATCTAAACGATGAAAGCGTTATCTAAATTAAAAGCAGAACCTGGTGTTTGGATGACTGATATTCCAGAGCCAACATTAGGTCATAATGATGTTTTAATTAAAGTTAAGAAAACCGCAATTTGTGGTACAGATTTACACATTTACTTATGGGATGAGTGGGCACAAAAAACGATTCCAGTGCCAATGGCTGTTGGCCATGAATTTGTTGGTGAAGTAATAGAAGTTGGTAGCGAAGTTAGTGCTTATAAAATAGGTGATCGAGTTTCAGGTGAAGGGCATATTGTTTGTGGCTATTGTCGAAACTGTCGCGCAGGTAAACGACACTTATGTAGAAACACGATTGGTGTTGGTGTTAACCGTCAAGGTGCTTTTGCTGAATACTTGGTCATTCCGCAAGATAATGTTTTTAAAATACCAGGCTTTATTCCTGATAACATTGCAAGTATCTTTGATCCGTTAGGTAACGCTGTTCATACAGCTTTGTCATTTGATCTTATTGGTGAAGATGTTTTAATTACAGGCGCAGGGCCTATTGGTATTATGGCTGTTGCCATTGCACGTCATGTAGGTGCTAGAAAAATAGTAGTTACTGATATTAATGATTACCGCTTGGCATTAGCTAAAAAAATGGGTGCAGATGTTGCAGTTAACGTTAAAGACTATGTTCAAGCATCTGAGCAAGCGAATCACTTAAAAGCAGTAATGCAATCAATTAATATGACTGAAGGCTTTGATGTTGGACTTGAAATGTCGGGTCATCATCATGCGATTAATGCAATGATTAATTCCATGAATAATGGTGGACGCATTGCGGTTTTAGGTATAGCGAGTCATGCAAATGTTGAAATTAATTGGAATACAGTTGTTTGGCAAGGTTTGCAACTAAAAGGTATTTATGGCCGAGAAATGTATGAAACTTGGTATAAGATGGCAAGTATGATTGATAGTGGTTTAGATATTTCTCCGGTGATTACTCATGAAATGTCGGTTGCTGATTATAAAGAAGGCTTTGAAATTATGAAGTCAGGGCAGTGTGGTAAGGTGATTTTAGATTGGGCATGAAAAATATAACCTCAGTAAAAATCATGTTGCTTGGTTCAGGTGAGTTAGGTAAAGAATTTGTTATTGCAGCACAACGACTTGGTATTTATACCATAGCAGTTGACCGATATGACCATGCGCCAGCAATGCAAGTTTCGGATGAAAAAGCGGTTATTGATATGCAAGATTCGCATGCATTGAATATGCTAGTTAATAGAGTTAAGCCTGATTATATCGTTCCAGAGGTTGAAGCAATTGCAACAGAAGAGTTACTTAAGTTAGAAAATGAAGATTATTGCGTTATACCATCAGCAAATGCAGTTCAACTAACCATGGATCGAGAGGGCATTAGAAAGCTTGCTTATGATTTGGGATTAAAAACATCAGATTATCAGTTTGCAAATAACTATGAAGCGTTTATGCAAGCAGTTGATATGATTGGTTTGCCTTGTGTAGTTAAGCCTTTAATGAGTTCATCAGGCAAAGGCCAGTCAGTACTTAGAGAAATAAAAGATCTTGGTGATGTTTGGCAATATGCTCAAGAAAACGCAAGAGGGTATAGCAATAAAGTTATTGTAGAAACACTGATTGAATTTGATGTGGAAATTACATTATTAACAGTTTCTCATCAAGCAGGCATTTCATTCTGTGATCCAATTGGTCATATTCAAGAGGATGGTGATTATCGTTTATCATGGCAACCACATAGCCTGTCAGATGATGTTTTGAATAAAGCTCAACATATTGCACAAACAATTGTTCGTAAACTAGGTGGACATGGAGTGTTTGGTGTTGAATTATTTATTAAAGACAATGAAGTTTACTTTAATGAGGTTTCACCCAGACCTCATGATACTGGCATGGTAACACTGATTTCTCAAAATATTAATGAATTTGAACTGCATTTAAGAGCGATTTTAAATTTACCAATTGGTGAGATTGAAACACTTCACCCAAGTGCTTCAGCTGCTATTTTATTAGAAGGAGATGCAAACGCACCATCTTATGCTGGGATTGATCAGGCATTGTCTATCCCTCAAACAGATATTAGAATCTTTGGAAAGCCAGATATTCATGGAAAGCGTCGTATGGGGGTAGCGCTAGCTTATGACAAGGATATAAAACAAGCCAAACAAAATGCTCAACTAGCGGCAAATAAAATTAACTTAACAACACAGTAGTGACTATTTCATTATTTGTTGATTTTCATAATATAAGAGAAAGCATACAAAGGCATTAATAATATTTAATTATTAAAAAGGTTTATTATTTATTTAAAATATTGTAGAATAGTCTCGTTTATTACAATAATAAGAATAAAAATAACGAGTTTAAGATGCAAATAATACTTGAAAATCAGATATCTACATTGATGAGATCGCCAGTTGATCAACAGAAAAATAATGTCCAATTGATTGTCAATGAAGTGCTAACTTCAGATTTAACAGATATAGAGAAAGAGCAAAAGTTAATGGCAGTAGGTGATGATGGTAATACTGGTCTATATATTGCATTAACTCGAGGTTTTGGTGGTATTGTTTCAGGGTATGTTGATGCAGTTTTATCATCTAATTTAGAAAATAAAGTTAAAAAAAGATTACTATTGGCAAATGATCAAAATGGTACACCTGGGTTTTTATTAGCACTATTAGGGACAGAAAATAATGCTGTAAATGAGTATGTGAATTTAATCACACACTCAGATTTACCAGAGTTTGATGTTGATCAGTTATTGTTAATTAATATCCAGTTTATTAGTTTAAATTATTTACTGAACCGTGCATTAATTCACAATCACTATGCGGTTGTTGAGTTATACACAAAAACAATTCTTAATGCTTCAATATCATCACAAGAAAAGTTAAGGTTATTATTAGCCAAAGACCAGTTTTCAACGCCTGGTTTATATTTAGCAATGTCAAATAATGCTTATGAAGCTGTAGATATTTATCTTAAGCTAATTAAGAATTCAGAGCTTGCACTTGAAGATAAAATTAACCTGTTTCTAGCATCGCACCCTAATGGTGATCGTGGTATTGAAATAGCCATTAGAAATAAGCATCATCAAATGTTAAACTCCTATTTTAGTTCGATTGAGGATATTGAGCTTGTTGAACTTAAGCACTATAAATCCTTATATAAGATTTATCGATATATCTCAAATGAACTAAAAATAGGGCGTTTGCTTTCTACACAATGGAAAGATGCGCAAGTTATTAGGTATAAAGAAAAAACGCTTTTAGTTTCAGCTGAAGTTGCACATATATGGAATTTACTAACAGATCATAGTGGTTATTTTCAAATAACAAACCCACAAAAAACGCTAGATCAAGTTAAAGACCAAATAAGCATTAATAATCGTTTAGGTAATATTGAGCCTTTGGGGTTGCATACTCATCAACAGCGAGGTTTTTATTTTAGTATAAAACAGCAATGTGGATTAGTTAGTAATTTAAATAGGCCGTAAAGCTTAAGAGTTATATATAAACCATAAATGATCTTATAAATTATAACACAATAGATCGTTATGTATCCTATTGTATTCTGTTATATTTATAGTAATGCTTAAAGTTACTATAACGATGATAAAAAGACAGTAATGAAATACAAAACAAATAAAAGAAGGCTTTGGATTTTATTAATGGCGTTTGCCTTTATACTATCAGTGTCTATCATATTAGCAGAGCATATTTATCTACAACTTGCAATTAAAAGGTTTATTTCAGAAGCACTTATCAATAATCAAATTTATCAAAGTAAAGAAATTGCGCATAATTTTATAAACCAATTTGACTATTTGTTCTATATTGAGTATTTCATAATTATGGCTCAGGTTTTTTTCTTATCTGTTTTTTTTGCTTTTATTATTATTAAATTTTTCAGCCGTAAATTATTAAACTTAGATCGTTTAGACAGCTTAAACAGCACACTGAATCAGGCTACAAAAATCGCACAAATTGGCTTTTGGGAGTACGATGCCAAGACAACCAAGATATTTTGGAGTGAGGGTATATATAAACTGTTTGAAGTTGATGATAAAAGTGTAGAAATGACATTGGATAGTTTTTTATATTATGTGCATAAAGATGACAGAGCAGCTGTTTTAGAAGAATTTGAAACATCAATTGATAAAAAACGTGATTATTTTATTAGTCATAAAGTAATCACTGAGAAAGGCAATATTAAGTATGTTGAGGAACGAGGTAAGCACTTGTTTGATGGTTCTGGCAATTTAATAAAATCCATTGGTAGTATTTATGATATTACAGAAAGGTATTATTCAGAGAAAAAGTTTAGAAATCTTCTAGAGTATGCTTCAGATGGTATCCATATTCTTGATAAAAATGGTAATGTTGTGATGTGTAGTCAGTCATTTGCCGATAATTTAGGCTATACTTACGAAGAAGCAAAAAAGCTCAATGTTTCAGATTGGGATGCAAGTATCCCAAAAGATCAATTAGTGCCAACCATTGCTCGCCTTATGAAGCATCCAGCAGCATTTGAAACGACACATCAACGTAAAGATGGCTCAATCATCAATGTTCAAATTAATGCAAAAGGGATTAATTTAGATGGAAAAAAATATGTTTATGCATCTCAGAGAGATACAACAGAATTTCATCGATTAAATAAAAAATTAGAAGCACTTTCATTGACAGATGAGCTAACGCAACTTCAAAACAGAAAAGCATATAATTTAAAAATACATGAACTTTTACTTCAGTATAAGCGTTATCAAACAACATTTTGCATCATTATGTTTGATGTTGATCATTTTAAGAGGATAAATGACACCTATGGTCATGATGCTGGAGATGATATTTTGAAAGAAATAGCAGAAATGACTCAATTAAGCTTAAGAAAAAGCGACTACGTATTTAGAATTGGTGGTGAAGAGTTTATTGTTCTTTTAAGTAGTACAGCCTTAGAGGATGCGATTGCTGTTGCCGAAAAGCTAAGGGAAGCCATTCATGAAAAGATAGTTATAACTGATGAACAGTATGTTTCTCTCTCGCTTGGCGTTACAGAGGTCAAAGATATTGATACAATTGAGACAATATTCAAGCGAGTAGATTCATTGCTTTATAAATCTAAAAAAAATGGCCGCAATCAAACAAGTTGGCAATAAATTTAAGTTTGTCAAATGCCTAGTAAGGCGATAAAATGAATTTTTAAAGTATTTTTTCTTCTAAAAATAAATGGATAAAGGATCAGTTAAATTATGGATATGAAGCGAAAAATTATTCATGTGGATATGGATTGTTTTTACGCGGCCGTTGAGATAAGAGACAATCCTAGTTTGCTTAATGAACCGGTTGCAATTGGCAATACAAAAGAAAAAAGAGGTGTGTTAGCTACGTGTAATTATAAAGCACGAGAATATGGCCTGCGCTCAGCAATGCCAACACATCAAGCAATGAAGCTTTGTCCTGATTTGGTTTTAATTCAGCCTAATATGACAAAATACCGTGATGCATCTCAACGAATACGAGATATCTTTAAAGAATATACAGATGTCGTTGAGCCATTATCATTAGATGAAGCGTATTTGGATGTAACGGATTGTCCGTTATATAAAGGCAGTGCGACATGGATTGCTGAGAGTATTCGTTCACGTATTTATGAGTCAGAAAAATTAACGGCTTCAGCAGGTGTTGCACCCAATAAGTTTCTAGCTAAAGTTGCTAGTGATTGGAACAAGCCAAACGGTCTGTTTGTTATAAGTCCCGATCAGGTTGAAGAATTTGTTTATCATTTGCCGGTCAAAAAAATTAATGGTGTTGGTAAAAGTGCACTTGAAAAATTAACTCGTTTGGGGGTGAAAACTTGTGGAGATCTACAACGTTATGACTTAACAATCTTAAATGAGATTTTTGGTAGCTTTGGTCAATCACTATATCAGCAGGCAAGAGGTGTAGATACTCGTAAAGTAAAACCAAACCGCCAAAGAAAGTCAGTTAGTGTTGAACATACTTTATTTCGTAATACTGATAAAGTTGAAGGCGCTTTAGAGTATTTAAAACCATTAATGCTAAAATTGGAATTTCGTTTATCTAAGATTAATCAACCAATTAATAAACAGTTTATTAAAGTTAAGTTTGCAGACTTTACTCAAACAACAAATGAGTGTACTTCGTTTGAAGCAGATGAGGAAAAATTTAAAGAATTATTAATCTATGCAATGAATCAGCATAAAAAAAGTGTACGTCTGATTGGTATTGGTGTGCGTTTTGGTCAAACAGATGATATAAATCAAGCTTCTTTAGCATTTGAAGATTTTAAAGAAATGTCAATTTTGTTATGATGATCTCAAAGGTTAAAAGTAGATAGATAATAAAAGTAAAAGGTTTTTATATGTCCTCAGTTGATTATAAGCGTTATATGTGTGTTGTTTGTGGCTTTATCTATGATGAAGCAGAAGGCTGGCCTGAAGATGGGATTGAGCCTGGTACAAAATGGGAAGATGTTCCAGAAGACTGGGAGTGTCCAGATTGTGGTGTCAGTAAAGAAGATTTTGAAATGGTTGAGATTTAAATTTTTTAAACGATAAGTTATTCATAAGCTATACTTTGACTGAGAGATGTTCATTAAGTAAAAGGATAGCTATCATGAGTCAAGAGCATTTAATTAATCATAAACCAACATCGCTTGTAACATTTGAGAGCGTCATATGCTTTATTTTGGGCGTTATTAGTTTATTGATTTGTTGGAATTTACCCTATATTAGTTTAATTATTGCAGTTGCAGGTATTGTTTCAGGTGCTTTAGCAAGATTCAAAATAGCAAATGATTTAATTAGAATTAGTATGGTTTTATGTGTTATTTCAGCAGCACTATCGATTATTTTAGTTGGTGTAGAGTCTTATATTGTTTATAAAGGTTATTAAAGTTAAAAGATCAGTTAAAACTATATAGCTCTAACCGTTGCTATTCTAAAAATATCTTTTAAATTGTTTCTCAAAATCAATATTTTTACCATATGTCAAAAAATTTTAAAATGTAATTTTCAGTGATAATATAGATTTTTATTATGCTTCGATGATAATGTTTTAAAATGAATTTTATTAAAAAAGGAATACTTCAATGACAGAGGAAGTTAGCGAGGCTGAAGAGCGTTGCCTTACTGATAGTAGTATTGAAAGTGACAATACAGAAGAAAATTTTTTTGAGCAATTTGAAGTTGACTTTGTAGCTCTTACAGTTGGTAAAACTAAAATAGATATTAGTAATCAGCAGTTATCAAAAAAAATAAAATTAGATGAATTTTGTCAAATTATACGTCACCTTAAATTAAGAAAGCAAAAAATCTCAATTAATATTACGGGTAATGATTTTGGTGAGCTTTTAAATAATTCAGATGATGAGTTAATTCAGGATACTTTTAAACTAATACATGAAAGTAGTATTAGCCTTATGGATGATGAAGAATCATTATTTACAAAAGAGTATGCTAAATATCAGAGTGACCCTGGAAATTATCAATTTATTAAAGCAATATCACCAGAGCAACCCATTTATAATGCTGAAAGTGATAGTAGTGGAAAAACTAATTGCTGTCTAGTGATGTAGCTATGAGAGGGAAATTAGCAAATAGCCTTTAATATAATAAAATATTATGATATTCTGTATTTTCATAATAGCTTTTTTGGGTTGCACCACAATGACAAATTTAGAATTTGTGCCTATATGCGTTGGGTTGATGTTTGCAGTACGTAATAATCTTAAATACTCAACAAACAATCCAGCACTATATGAGCAGGTAAATTCATCGTCACAGTATTATAAAAAGCTCAGTCAAGACTTTAGAGCGTTACGCTCTAATTTAAATAATAATAATATTCTACATACTAGAAAGCATGCTGAGTTAGCCTTAAAATATAGAGCTGGTGTGTGTGATGAAATGGGTACAGTCACTACTTATTTAGGTTCTATGGCAGTTGATACTGAAGAGCCAGTATATATTACAGCGCTTTTTACACCCACCCATGTTTTTTGTTTAATCCACCAAGATGAGGCATTAGCAAAAATTGATAAACGACAAAAGTATGCTGATGGTTTAAAAGAGCTGAGTGAAGTAAAATCTCTTAAAAATGCTGTTATTGTTGATCCTTGGATATATGCAGTAACATGTCTGTCAGATTGGGAAAAGCATATTAAGCATGCAGAATCATATGATCCATCTGGATTTTTTTCTGGTGTAATTACCACTCTTGGATATAGTGAAAAATTAAGCAGAGTAGAGCCTTCACCAGACAATAAAAGATTACAACGAATTATCAGAGATTTTAATACAGCTTATAATTACGCCAAAAATAGTATTCATGAAGGTAACATAAATAGTCCAATTGCCATACAGTTTGATGATTTAAAAGAGAAGTTAAAACATGATATAGATAGAAGAAGAACGCTTGTTAGTTTAAGGAATTTTATTAGTAGGTTGAGAAATCAATCAAGTTCATGGTATTCAGATGATTTTCGTAGTGATAGAAAAGGAATTGTTTATGGTGAGTTAATTAAGTGCATTGATAAAGCACTTAAACGTAACATGGACATTAATGATGATAATTTGAAAAAGATTTTAGAGATAGCGCTTGATGTGACTGTAATTGTTAGAGGTAAAGAACCTCCTGAAAACTTATCAAAACAGAACTTAGATATGACAAGCACGGCATTGTCACTACTTAATCCTAGAGTGCTTCCTGAGCATCAATGTAAATTTGAATCAATTGATGGAATGAATTTACAAAGAATAAGAGATATAAGAACTGGAGAAGGCTCAGATAGAGAAAAATACTGCATGCTAGTTGTACTAATTAGAGGGGAAAATGGCATTAATGAGTCTTTATATACAGCAGATAGAAAGCAACAGTCATATGACACAGCACATGCATTTGCTCTTAGCAGAAAGGCGGCTGCAGGGCTTTTATTTTATGATGCGGAAGTTGATATTTTAAATTATCATAGGTTATTGGAAGTTAGTTAGCTAAAATATAATTAATTTTTCACATAAGTAATCTTCTTTTGGGCTGAAATTTTAATTGGGCTAATTACCCATGCAGCTAAAGCAGATAATAAATGAGTCATGGCATTTTTAACCGAACGACGTCTAGTATGCCAAAGCATTAATGAGTTTTTTAAATAATCAAATAAGTTTGTATTTGTTGAGCCAACTACATTGCTGTGTCTATAACAGTTAGAGTCAAAAAAGCTCTATGACAAAAAGTTGTACTTCAGATTTCAAGGTCTTCTAGTTTACCTTTAATGCAGGGTGGTTACCATTCTTGATGGAATAGTAAGTTCTACGTGAAATTTCATATTTTTTAAGTATTGTTTTGATTGGTAGCGGAGTATCACTTATAGCTTCATCATAAATTGTCTGAGCTACTTCAGGGGTTATTTTAAAAGGTCTGCCGAATTTAATGCCATTATTAATCGCTTTTTTTATCCCTTCAGCTTGCCTTTCTTTTCTAAGTTCATTTTCAAATTGAGAAAATGCACTTAGCATATGAAACATTAACTTTCCTTGAGGTGAAGATCATGTAAATTCAGACATATAGTATTCAATGTTCAGAAAGAGTAAATTTCTCATAAGCAAAAAAAACATTAAGAATCTGATAGTGATAATTAATATAATTTTAAGCCAAATATAAAAAAAGTATGTTACCCCTGTGGTACCCCAATATTCAGTATGTAATTTTTAATTATTATTTTCAGGTAGCTAAGTTATTGATTTTTATGGTGCCGACAAGAGGAGTTGAACCTCCGACCTACTGATTACGAATCAGTTGCTCTACCGCGCTGAGCTATGTCGGCATTATATTTTAAGTATTGCAGAAATTTTAGAATTAACAAATGAGTAAAAAATTAATTTAAAGTAAATTGAAATAGTTTTGTTTGATATATATTTAAAATAATGAATAGAGAAGGATGATTTTTATTATTAATGTTTATTATAATATAGTGCAGGGTTTTCCAGCGGCTACAGCGGCCATCTCTCTATTAAACTTAGGAGTAGGGTAGTTATCTTTTTGTGGTGTTTTATTGTTACGAGGAGATGTGCTGATTCCTTCTTTTTGAGATTCTTTTATCGCTGTAGAGCCAAATGGAAAAGCACCGACCATAGGGTTGCCAACAGCAAGATTTTTTTGAGTTTTCATTATCATATTCCTTATTGTTTATTAAACGAGATAACCTTTTCTTAACGGTTGGCATTGTACTTAAAAAATATTAAAAATAAATAGATGAAATATTTCGATTTAATTCAATTCTGAATTAGAGTTTTTAATGGTAAAATTAAAAAATATAATATTAAAAAACAACAAGATAAAAAAATAAAATTGATTCGTATAAGGTGAACAAGATTTTTTTTTATAAATATCATTTCAGTTTAGATTGAAATATAATCAAAAATGGAAAAAATTTAGGTACTTAATAAACCCTCAATTTGATCAGATTGATTAGTAAAAGGAATTTCAGAAGTAGGGGTGATAGTTTGATTATTAGCATTTGTAATTTGTTCAATTAGCCCATTTTTAACGACGACGGTATATTGATGGTTATTAATAGAAAATGTTTTTTCAAAAGGCAGGGTTTTACCAAAGCGCCATTGCCAATCTTTTAAGCGTTCAGCCTCTGCTTTGATTTCATGATTAAATTCACCAAATTGATTGTAATCATTAATTTCAACCTGATTAGTATGATTATATTGTTGCTGAAAAGAATCAATAATTGCGCCTATGACACGATCAACCGTTAAGTCTGGTTGGAGGTGCTGTAAGGTTAGTACTTTGGAGCGAACGGACTTAACACCTTTTGCATTGATATTATCTTCGTGGCTATGAATGCATTGATTGAGTAAATCAACATTACCACCAACGAGAAGAGTTGCATGATGAAGTGAGACTTTTCTTGATTCTCGATAAGCGCTACCAGAAATTTTATAATGATGTCCACTATGAGGCAGTAGAATATCATTTCTTTCTGAAGTTGTTGTTGTAATGCCTAAAGCTTTTAACGCATTAATAATAATTTGTATTTGCCTTTTCTTATCATAATAGTCAGGGGGTGAGATAAAAGAAAAGTTAAGGTTATTTAGATCATGAAAAACCGTACCACCACCACTATGACGGCGAATCATTGGAATTTGTTTTTGATCCATAAAAGGGAGATTACACTCAAGCCAAGGGTTTTGCGCTCGACCAATGACGACACAAGGCATATTGCGCCATAAGTAAAGCATTGGTTCTTTAGTGGCAATATGGGTGTATAGGTATTTTTCAACCGCTAAATTATAAAAAGGGTCAGTTAAGTTTTGTAAAAAAACAGTTGCAGTATTCATGTTGTTTTAATATTTATTTTTATAAATTAAGAGAACCAGAGTGAGACTGTGCCTTTCATTTTCTGCCAAGTATTGCCTTCAAGGTCAGTATCTAGAGCAATAATAGGTGTGACTGCTAGCGTGCGATCTTGATATTTAATGGTTAACTGACCAATATGTTGTCCTTTGGCAACAGGTGCAACTAGTGGTGTTTTAATATCAACATCAGTTTTAAGTTCATTTGGCTTAATTGTATATGGGTAGGTAATTGCAACTGAGCCGCTTGTACCATATGGGATATTTTCAGCCTCGCCTTTGTAAACATCTAATTTACCCATTGGTGCATTAGACATATGAAGGTAGTCAGTATTAAAGAAACGGTTGCCATATTTTAGTAAAGTATAGGCAGCGTTTGCACTGCCTTTTTGGTTGTTAGCACCAATGACAACAGCAATTAAGCGATTTTTATTTGGTTGCTCTTCAGATGCAACTAAAGAAAAGCCAGCTTCAGAAGTAGAACCTGTTTTTAGACCATCTGCATAAGGGTCAAGAAAAAGTAACTTATTATAGTTTGGTTGAGTAATATTATTGTAAGTAAATTCTTTCTGCTTAAACATTGGATAGTATTCTGGGAAATCATGAATAATATCACGTGCTAGTTTTGCAAGGTCATAAGCAGATGAATAAAGGTTTGGAGCAGGTAAACCCATGATGGTTGTAAAGTGAGAATTAGTTAAACCAAGGCTTTGTGCATATTGATTCATCATATCAGTAAATGCTTCTTGTGTGCCAGCAATGTAAGTTGCAAGTGTTACTGCAGCGTCATTACCTGAAGCAACAATAACGCCTTCTAATAAATCTTTTACGGTTACTTCTTCGCCTGGTTTTAGAAACATACGAGAGCCACCGGTAGCCCAAGCAACTGTCGGCACTTGTATCTTTGTGTCTAGCGTCATAGTGCCTGATTTTAATTGATCAAATACAATATACAAAAGCATAAGTTTAGTTAGGCTGGCTGGTGCAATGCGTTGGTTTGCATTAGAAGCAGCAATGATATTACCACTTTTAGCATCCATTAAGACATAACTTGTGACATCTAGTGATGGTTGTGGTGGTACTTGTTGTCCCCAAATATCAACAGCAGTAACAATACTGGGTAGTTTAAGATTACTTGGTGTAGGTGGTACTTGAACGTTAAGTGGGATATGAGCCTTGGCATCAACAGCACCATATTTATTTAATGGTACTTGATGGCTGTCTACCTTGGTTGCATCAGCAGCATAAAGATTAGCAAAGCCTGCAGCTAGTGCCGTAAGAGTTACAATAAGTTTCTTTTTAAGCATCTTTTTATTAAGCCTTTGTTGTTTAATTAACTTAAAATAATGTAGTATATCTTAACTTATTGTAAAGTAAGTGATCAGCTGTTTGCAATGACTTTTAAACAAGCTTTTTATTGAAGTTATAAAGTGTCTGCTTAATTTGTTTATTTTATTTGTTTTTCGCCATGCTCTTGTTGTTTTATCTAAAAAAGATTACAATGTTTCGTTGCTCTTATGTCATGGGGCAATAAAACATTAAAAATTAATGTAAAAATAATAACTTATTAATTAGGAGTTTGACATGATTACAACAGAACAAAAGCAAGAAATTGTTAAAAAATACGGCAAAAGTGAAAATGATAGTGGTTCTACTGAAGTACAAGTAGCACTTTTAACTGCGCGTATTATTGATTTAACAGAACATTTCAAAGTGCATAAGCACGACTTTCACTCAAGAAGAGGTTTATTGCGTTTAGTGAGCCAACGTCGTCAATTATTAGACTATTTAAAGTCTAGAAATATTGAAGGTTATCGTTCACTAATTGAAAAGCTAGGCCTGCGTCGTTAATTTTTTTTGTCATTGAATTAAAAAGAAAAATAGCGAAATTAATCGTTAAGTTAAGTGTTGCGGTTTCCAGATAACCCGATATGATATAGCTTAGCTTAAGTAATTTATATTAAAGGTAAACATTTGTGAAAGTATATAAACAAGTATTTCAGTTAGGGAATAAACAGGTTGAAATAGAAACTGGGCACGTTGCGCGTCAAGCAACGGCATCAGTTACTGTGCGTATGGGTGACTCTTTAGTGCTTGTAACAGCAGTTGCTAAAAAAGAAGCAAAGGAAGGGCAAGACTTTTTTCCTTTGACTGTTAACTACCAAGAGCGTGCATATGCTGCAGGAAAAATTCCTGGAGGCTTTAATAAGCGAGAAGGTAGGGCAACTGATCATGAAACATTAACCGCACGTTTAATTGATCGTCCATTACGTCCTTTATTTCCAAAAGGTTTCTATAACGAAATACAGATTGTCGCAAGTGTTTTATCGTTTGACCCGGAAGTACCAACTGATATTTTAGCGTTAATTGGTGCTTCAGCTTCACTTTCGTTATCAGGCGTTCCATTTGATGGACCTGCTGGTGGCGTTAGAGTTGGTTTTATTGATGGTGATTATGTTTTAAATCCATCATTTGAAGTTTTAGAGCATTCTGAGTTGGACTTGGTTGTTGCAGGCACAAAAGACGCTGTGTTAATGGTTGAGTCAGAAGCTCGTGGCTTACCTGAAGATGTGATGTTAGGTGCTGTATTATTTGGCCATGAAAATGTAAAAACAATTGTCGATGCAATTGAAGAACTGGTTGCGCATGCAGGTAAAGACTCATGGGAATGGGTTCCAGCTAAAGAAAATAAGGATTTGATTAATCAAGTATCACAAGTTGCTAAAGAGAAAATTGCATCAGCATTTTCAATTAGAGAAAAGCAGAAAAGAAACGATGTATTATCTCAAATCAAGCAAGAAACAATTGAGCACTTTGTTAAAGAAGATGTCGATGGTTCACCAGAGGCATCAGAGATTGTTGAAATTTTAGAAAAGCTAGAACGTGAACATGTTCGTTCAACGATTTTAGAAGGAAAGCCTAGAATTGATGGGCGTGATACACGTACTGTTCGTCCAATTGAAGTTAAAACAGGCGTATTACCAAGAGCGCATGGCTCTGCTTTATTTACGCGTGGTGAAACACAAGCGCTTGTTGTTACTACTTTAGGTAATGATCGTGATGCACAGCTAATCGAACGTTTTCAAGGTGATTATCGTAATCGCTATATGTTGCATTATAGCTTTCCGCCATACTGTGTTGGTGAGACAGGTATGATGGGTGCACCAAAACGTCGTGAAGTTGGTCATGGTAATTTAGCTCGTCGTGCAACTTATGCTGTTTTTCCTGATGAAGAAACGTATCCTTATGTTGTCCGTGTCGTTTCTGAAATTACAGAGTCAAATGGCTCAAGCTCAATGGCAACTGTTTGTGGTTCATCATTATCAATGATGGATGCAGGTGTTCCATTAGCTCAGCCAGTTGCAGGTATTGCAATGGGCTTAATTAAAGAAGGCGATCGCTTTGCAGTCTTATCGGATATCTTGGGTGATGAGGATCACTTAGGTGATATGGACTTTAAAGTAGCGGGTACAAAAGATGGTGTAACAGCACTTCAGATGGATATTAAAGTAGCGGGAATTACACGTGAAATTATGGCAAAAGCCTTAGATCAAGCAAAAGAAGGTCGCTTGCATATTCTAGGTATTATGAATGAGCAGTTAAGTGAGCCTCGTAAAGAGTTATCTGATTATGCACCAAGAATTCATATTTTAAAGACAGGTGCTGAAAAGATTAAAGATATTAAGGGTAGAGCTGGATCTAATATTCGCAAAATAACTGAAGAAACAGGTGCAAACATTGATTTAGATGATGCAACTGGCGAAGTTAAGATTTTCACAACGAATAAGCCAATGCTTGATAAGGTACTACTAATGATGGCCTCAACTGCTGCTGAAGTAGAAGCAGGGCAGATCTATCAAGGTAAAGTTCAAAAATTAATGGACTTTGGTGCATTTGTTAGCTTGCTTCCTGGTAGAGATGGTCTATTACATATTTCAAAAATTAGTGAAGATCGTGTCGAGAATGTCTCAGACGTGCTTCAAGAAGGGCAAACCGTTAACGTTGAGGTTGTTGAAGTTGACCGTTTTGGTAAAGTTAAACTCACAATGATTGATGTGGATCAGTAATTATGAGTGATGCTGTTCAAACTGCCTCACCAGTTAACTTTACTGATGCAGCTGCATTAAAAGTTAAAGAGCTAATCGAAGAAGAAGGTAATTTTGACTTAAAGCTTCGTGTTGGTATTAAAGGCGGTGGTTGTTCTGGTTTTGAATATAATATTATCTTTGATGAATCTCAGTCTGATGATGACTTTGTGATTGAAAATCAAGGTGTATTATTATTAATTGACCCAATGAGCTTTCAATATTTGATTGGTGCTGATGTTGATTATAAAGAAGACATTGATGGCGCTCATTTCGTTATCCGTAATCCAAATGCCAAAACGACTTGTGGTTGTGGTTCTTCTTTTTCTGTTTAGTTAATAGTATTTATGGTTGTAATTGCTCCTCGACTTGTTTTTCTATATCTGAGAATCTTTTATCTGGCCATATATAATTAAATGATTGAGTTGTTTTAGCTTGATGCTCTTGGATTAATTTTAAAAATGATGAGTTTTCTGGTTTTTCAGCAAGCTTTAATAGGCTCGTTTGTTCACCTATTTCTGAGGAAAAGTTAATTTCATAGTGACTACATTCTAACATGAGTTGAAATGCTGCTACGTTATTTTTTATAATTGCAAGGTGGAATGATGTGTTATCAAAGCTATTAGTTATATTTGGATCAGCTTTTTTATTTAATAGTGAACGAATAACATCTATGTGATTTTCTTCTACAGCAATATGTAATGGAGTGTTGCTGCTATTTTCATTAGACTCTAGATTTATATTGCTTAGCTCTTCTGGGAATTTATCTATGATATACTCAATAACATTGGCATGTCCATATTGTGCGGCAATATATAAAAGAGAAGTATAGTTGGTCGGTATCTTATCAACAATATTAGGCAGTGATATTTGAAGAATTTCAATATTACCAGAGTAAGCAGCAAAAAATGCTTTGCTTATATCATCAAGGAAATGAATTGATTTGTATTTTATTATTATACTTAAAATGCTATAATTTTCATGTAATATAGCATATTGGGCAACTGTTAAATTATCTTTATTCTTTACGCTAAGATCGCACTCATTTAGTTCTTGAAGTATAAGCTCAAACAACATTTTATTATTATTATTAGGTTGAGTTAACAGGTGCATGAAGCTATTACCGTCAAATCTTGGGTTGCAGAAAATGTCCAGTCTGTCTTCTTTGCTTAGGCCTTTTAATTTTGGAGATAGTAGTTTTATGATGTATTTTTCTAGGCTATTTTGATTTTGTCTGTAAAAAGCAAAAGCAGGGCCAGTGAAAATGCCTTCATGAGCATGAGGGATGAGAATATTTTTTAGATTTGGTTGATCATAAATAAAGTCAATATAATCTGAAATTAATTCGCTTGATGCTTCGCTAATTGTAACAAATAATAAAAATAATCCAGAAAATGTTAATTTATTATAACACTGAATTGCTTTTAGGTTATTTTCCTTTAACTCTTTTTCAGACCATTCTTTATCATCAATTTCAAAATGAGTATTAGGTATATCTATGAAGTTATCATATGGTAGATAATCAAATAAATTAGGGTCAGCCAGTATGACTTCTTTCAAGCCTGAGTTTTTTCTTAATATATTATATAGATTAATACAAAAAAACCGGCAATTAGCATCTTTAAATGGGTGAAGTATTTCTAATTCTTGAATAAATTCATAAATTATCTTTTTAAGGCTTTGTTCATACTCTATTTGTGAGTTAATCCTTAAAGACTGATAGTTAGCTTTAATTCTGCCAAGAAGGTTATCTATATAATTTATCATTTCTTCTTTAGACAGTTTTTTCCTAATGTATAACTTCTTAATTGAATCATACCTGCCATATTTACTATAAATTGACATCATCTTCTCTAGAGAGGATGGGTTTGTTGAGAAGTGACTAATAGGAAAGTTGATTGAGTTTAAATAAAATACATTTGCTGTATGTTGTTGATTTCTATAGTTAGTATCTTTGACGCCTTCAATAATTTTTCTGTGAAATATTTGTATATCTTCAATTGATAGAGTTTCAATTGTTATATGGCTCATTTCTTCATATGTTTTGGAACAAGCAGAATAGTAGTTCTCTTCTCTTGATTCAAATTGTTCAATGACACTTTTTATAGGGCCCCTGCCAAAGTCAAAGAATTTTATTTTCTGAGTTGCAATATTCATACCTAATCAACAATATTAAAACCCATATAATACACGCAAACAATATATAAATATACTTTTATTTAATGGCTCTATTTTTTGATTCAATAAGCGAGATAAAACGACGCCTTTACAATTGAGCAAATGTAAGTTTATTATTTTTAAATTAAATATCTATTTATTTTTGCGCTTTGGCTTATTTGGAAGATCCGTTGCAGTACCTTCAAATACTTCAGTAGCCATAGCAATACTTTCAGATAAGGTTGGATGAGGGTGAATTGTTAATGCAATATCTTCTGCGTCAGCACCCATTTCAATTGCAAGAGATGCTTCAGCAATTAATTCACCTGCATTTGGTCCAACAATGCCAGCGCCAATGATGACATTATTTTCATCAAATAGAACCTTGGTAAGACCTTCATCACGACCTAAACTTAATGAGCGGCCACTAGCAGCCCACGGGAAGACGCCAGTATCGTATTCAATGCCTTTTTCTTTGGCTTCTTTTTCAGTTAAGCCAGTCCATGCAACCTCAGGATCAGTATAAGCAACAGAAGGAATACACTTAGGATCAAAGAAGTGTTTTTTGCCAGCAATGACTTCAGCTGCTAGGCGACCTTCAGGTACAGCTTTATGTGCTAGCATTGGTTGGCCAATAATATCACCAATTGCAAAGATGTTAGAAACGTTAGTTCTTTGTTGATTGTCAACTGAAATAAAACCACGTTCATCAACATGAACACCAGCATTCTCAGCACCAATGAGCTTGCCATTTGGCGTGCGGCCAACAGCAACTAGGACGCGATCAAATTTCTCTGGCTTATCATTGCCTTTTTTGCCTTCCATTGAAACATAGATGCCATCTTTTTTGGCTTCTACTTTAGTCACTTTAGTTTCTAGGCGAATATCATAATGCTTAGAAACCATTTTTTCATAAGGCTTAACAATATCTTTATCTGCTGCACCCATGAGTTGATCCATAAACTCAACAACGGTAATCTTGCTGCCTAGCGTGTGGTAAACTTGTGCCATCTCAAGACCAATAATTCCGCCACCAATAATTAGCATATTATCAGGAATTTCAGCCATTTCTAACGCACCAGTTGAATCAATAATACGAGGGTCTTCTGGGATAAATGGAAGTTTAATTGGTTGGCTGCCAGCAGCAATAATTGCTTGTTCAAAATTAACGGTTGTTTTTTTACCGTCTTTTTCAACTTCAATGGCAGTATCAGAAATGAACTTGCCGTAGCCATGGACAACATCGACTTTACGCATTTTAGCCATGCCTTTTAAGCCGGTTGTTAATTTGCTAACAACGCTGTTTTTCCAATTTAAGATTTTTTCACGGTTAAACTTGATTTCACCAAACTCAACAACACCTTTCTTTTGTAAGTCATTTGATTCATCAACAACTTTAGCAATATGAAGTAGTGCTTTTGAAGGAATACAACCAACATTTAAGCAAACGCCGCCTAAACTATCATAACGCTCGATTAAGGTTACTTTTTTACCTAGATCGGCAGCTCTAAATGCAGCACTATAACCTCCAGGGCCACTGCCTAAAACAACAACTTCAGTTTGTTTAGTAGTCATTTTATTTTCCTTTTCTAATCAATTTATTATTTTTTATAAAATTAGTTCACGCAAATCACCAAGAATTTGGCAATAATAAGTTAAAAACTGTGCAGCCAATGCACCATCAATCACACGGTGATCAACCGATAGTGAAAGAGGTAGCATTAAACGAGGACTAAAGCCGCCCTTGCCATCATAAACTGGTTTCATTTGAGACTTTGAAACACCCAAGATTGCTACTTCAGGCATGTTAATGATTGGTGTAAATCCAGTTGTACCTAAGATCCCAAGACTTGAAATGCTAAAGGATGCACCTTTCATTTCATCAGGCTTTATTTTACCTTCACGACCGCGCTTGATAATATCCATAAGCTCTCTTGCTATATCAAGTAAGCCTTTTTGGTCAACATCTCTGATAATGGGCACAAGTAAACCGTTTGGTGTGTCAACTGCAACGCCAATATGGAAGTATTTTTTTAAAACTAAATTCTCACCATCAGGTGAAAGAGAGCTGTTCATGCGAGGGTAGGCTGCTAGTGCTTTAGCAGCGGCTTTGACTAAAAATGAGACAGCAGTAATTTTAACACCTTCTTTTTCAGCGCTTGCTTTTTTTGATTTTCTAAAAACTTCAAGCTCTGTAATATCAGCGTCATCCCAGAAAGTTACATGTGGTATTTTAACCCAGTTGCGATGCAAGTTTTTAGCGCTAATTTTATTAATTCGAGTTAAGGCTTGCGTTTCAACTTCACCATACTTACTAAAATCAACAACAGGATCAGCCAGTAAATTTAACTCCCCGCCACCTGAAGTGCTAACTTGGCCTGATTGAACCTGGTTAAGAGAACTCTTAACATAGTTATAGCAGTCCTCTTTGGTGATGCGACCTTTATTGCCAGTTGCAGGTACTCTTTGAAGATCAATGCCTAAAATGCGAGCAAGTCTTCTAACGGCAGGACCAGCATAAACTTCTGTATTTAAAATTGCACCAGTTGGCTGTGGTGCATTTGAAGTGCTGGCCGCTTGAGTTGGTTTTGATTCGCTTTGCTGAGCAGGTGAAGATTTTTTTTCAGTGTTTGTTTCTATTGCAGGTGCCAAATCTGCTGAGTCAACAGTTAGAATAACATCACCTTCAGAAACTTTATCCCCAATTTTAATTAAAATATCTTTAACTGTGCCACCAAGTGGAGAAGGTACTTCCATTGATGCTTTGTCAGTTTCCAGTGTAATTAAGGAATCTTCTTCTTTTACTGTATCACCAGAAGAAACTGAAATTTCAATGACATCAACACCTTGATAGTCACCGATATCTGGGACTTTAACTTCTACGGTCTGAGTAGATGGTGTGCTTGATGTTGCTTTGGTTTGCTTTGGCTCTTCTTGTAAGGTAGCGTCAGTTTTTTCGGTTGCTGACTCAACTTTTACAATTAATGAACCTTCAGAAACTTTATCCCCAACTTTAACTAAAACTTCTTTAATAGTGCCACCAAATGGAGCAGGTACTTCCATTGATGCTTTATCAGTCTCTAGTGTAAGTAAAGAATCTTCTTCATTAATTACATCGCCTGGAGCTACGCTAACTTCAATGACATCAACATTTTGATAGTCACCAATATCAGGTACATGAATTTCTTTAATCGCCATTATAACAAGACTCCTTGTGATTTAGACGTACATTGGTTCAGGTTTTTTTGGATCAATTTTGTATTTTTTCATTGCTTCTTTTGCTTTGGATGCCGGTAATACACCATCATCAACGAGTGCTTTAACAGCAGCATAAGCAACATAGTAGCGGTCAACCTCAAAGAAGTGGCGTAAATTTTGTCGGCTATCACTGCGGCCAAAACCGTCAGTACCTAATGTGACATAGCGGCTTGGTACAAACTCTCTTAATTGCTCTGTGTAAAGCTTAACATAATCAGTAGAAGCAATAACAGGCCCTTTGCGAGAAGAAAAACATTTCTCAATGTGTGAGACTTTAGGTTTTTTCTCAGGATTTAAAAGATTTTCACGTTTGACGGTCATCGCTTGACGGTAGAGTTCATTAGCACTTGTCATGCTCCAAATGTCTGAAGTAATGCCAAAATCTTTTTCAAGTAGTTCGCTGGCAGCTTCCACTTCACGTAAGATTGTGCCAGAGCCAGTTAATTGGACATGCGCTTTGTTAGGTTTTTTATTTTCTCTAAGCAAATATAGTCCTTTAATAATGCCTTCTTCAGAGTCTTTAGGCATTGCGCCATGTGGGTAGTTTTCATTCATTACAGTTATATAGTAAAACACATGTTCATTATTTTGATACATGCGACGTAAGCCATCCCATAGAATCACAGCGAGTTCATAGGCATAAGTTGGATCATAAGTAACACAGTTAGGAATAATGCCTGCTTGAATATGTGTATGGCCATCTTGGTGTTGAAGACCTTCGCCATTTAAAGTTGTACGGCCAGCAGTTCCACCAAGTAAAAAGCCTTTTGCCATTGAATCACCAGCAGCCCAGGCAATATCGCCAATGCGCTGAAATCCAAACATTGAATAATAAATGTAAAATGGAATAGTCGGCACGCGGTGTACACTATAGGCAGTTGCAGCGGCAAGCCATGAGCAGAAGGCGCCGGCTTCATTAATGCCTTCTTGTAAGATCTGGCCATTTTGACTTTCTTTGTAGTACATGACCTGTTTTTTATCTTCAGGGGTGTATTGTTGGCCATTAATATTGTAAATACCAAGCTGACGGAATAAGCCTTCCATACCAAAGGTTCTAGACTCATCTGGTACAATTGGAACAACATATTTTCCAAGCTCTTTGTTTTTAGTAAATGCAACAAGCATGCGAACAAAAGCTGTTGTCGTTGATAACTCACGATCGCCACTAGAATCCATAAATAGTTTTGCAAAATCAGTATAGTGTGGAATTTTTAACGTAGTTTTTGGCTCAACGCGGTTAGGCATGAATCCACCTAATTTCTGGCGTTGGTTTTTCATGTATTTAATAGAGGTGTCAGATTTATCTAGCTTTAAAAACTCATAGTTTTCAACTTGCTTATCAGATAAGTCAATACCAAAACGGTCACGCAAATGTTTTAAGCCATCAACGTTCAGTTTTTTAACATTATGTGCAATATTTTTTGATTCTCCAAACTCACCCAGGCCATAGCCTTTGACAGTGTGAGCCAAAACGACGGTTGGTTTATCGGTAGCGTTAAGTGCTTTGTGGTAGGCAGCATAAACTTTTTTAGGGTCATGTCCGCCACGCATTAACTTTTCTAAGTCTTCATCTGAAAGGTCAGATGCAAGCGCTTCTAAGTCACTATCACCACCAAAAATTGTTTCTCTAATTGCGCTGCCACCATGAGCTGTGCAATTTTGTAATTGACCATCATTAAGTTCAGCAAGGCGTTGCTGTAGCTTGCCACTAATATCTTTATCAAATAAAGGTTGCCAGTTGCTACCCCAAAGGACTTTTATGACTTGCCAGCCAGAACCTTGGAAAATACCTGCAAGCTCTTCAATAATTTTTCCGTTGCCATTAACTAGACCATCAAGACGTTGTAAATTACAGCTGATGACAAATGTTAAGTTATTTAGTTTTTCTCTTGCAGCTCGAGTTAGTGCGCCTAATGATTCAGGTTCATCCATTTCGCCATCACCTAAAAAGGCCCAAACATGACGGCCATTGGTGTTTGTTAACTCTCTATGATGTAGATACTTCATAAAGCGTGCTTGATAAATTGCTTGAAGTGGTCCAAGCCCCATTGAAACCGTTGGAAATTGCCAATACTCAGGATGTAAATAAGGATGTGGGTAAGAAGCCAGTCCATTTTGACCGCGTGATTGCTGACGAAAATAAGTTAGTTGTTCTTCAGAAAGTCGTCCTTCAATAAAAGAACGAGCATAAATAATTGGAGAACTATGACCTTGATAAAAAATTAGATCACCGGCTTCTGAGTCACTTGGTGCTTTAAAACAATGATTAAAACCAACTTCATATAAAGTCATTGCGCCAGCACCGGAAGAGATATGTCCGCCTAGTGAGTCATCTTTTTTATTTGCTTTAGCTACCATAACAGCAGCATTCCAG
Organism: Thiotrichales bacterium 19S9-11; assembly: GCA_021713395.1. Classification (GTDB taxonomy): domain Bacteria; phylum Pseudomonadota; class Gammaproteobacteria; order Francisellales; family Francisellaceae; genus M0027. The sequence goes on from JAKJJT010000010.1 coordinate 47,715, forward strand.
CGGATTGCGGCTTCAATTTTACTTTCTACTTCAATATCACCTGGATAGTTTGGTTCATCTTCTAGTGTGATTGTATTTGTATAAGTGTAGTTAGCGCCTTTATAGGGTGTTTCGATACCAAGCGAGTGTGCTTTTTTATTGAGTTCATTTAAAAGTTGAAAGCCAGCTTCTACGCCGCCGCGATCAATAACAGACTCTAGTGCTTCTAACCACTCATTTTGCTCTGCTGGATCGACTTGTTGAGTTGAAATTAAATCAGTCATCATTAACTCCAGGAAGTCTTAATTTACTTTTAAAAACTAGTTTTAGCATAGCGTGCTTACTATGTTGTAGTTTTATGTTTGATGTGATTATAGCGAAAATAAGCCAAGAAATACACGTTTAAATTGATTAATGCTAAGCAAGCAGTGATTGTTATGGTTTGCACTTTGGCTAAAACCTGATATAGTACGCACTTAAAAGTGAAAAGGCACTTTAGCGCTGTCAGTAATATACAGATAAGACTGAAGAAAAGCTTGTTAGTTTTACTAACCTTAAATTAAATAAAGAACACTTTTTGAATAAAAACGTTATGCTTATATATAGAACATATAGTAAAAGCTTAAAAGTAAGAAGACAACAAGACAGATGTTGTCATAAGAAAAAAAGATTGCTTTTGTTTAAAGATGACAGAAAATTTAAGATAAACTTATTTGATTTTTTATTAACTAAGTGAAAACAAATAATAAAATACGTATAAAACAGATATTTGGTTAAAACAATAAAAAGAAAAACTTAAATGTTGAGTTTTAGATGTCGAATAGAGTTAGTAACTGGTTAGTTGGTCTGTCTTTTGAGTGTTTACTCTTTGAAAGCAATTGAGTGCTTTTATCTTATAGATAATGTCTATATGTCTTTTGTATGCGTAGCGATAGAAATATGCATGATAAAAGAGGTTAAAAATTATTATGACAGTTGAAAAACAAATGTTAATCAATGCACGTCAGCCTGAAGAGGTTAGAATTGCAATTGTTGAAAATGGAAAGTTATTAAATATTGATATTGCAAGTGTCGATTATGAGCAAAAAAAAGCGAATATCTATAAAGGTATTGTTACACGTGTTGAACCTAGTTTAAACGCGGCATTTATCAATTATGGTCAAGAACGTAATGGCTTTTTACCATTTAAAGAAATCGCACCTGAATACTTCAGGAAGTCAGTTAAGCAAGGTGAAGATGTACCACTAACTGACTTGCTTGATGTTGGTCAAGAAATTATTGTCCAGATCAATAAAGAAGAAAGGGGCACAAAGGGTGCCGCACTAAGCACATACATTACATTAGCAGGATGTTATCTTGTATTAATGCCAAATAATCCAGACGCTGGTGGTATTTCCCGTCGTATTGAAGGTCCTGAAAGACAAAAATTAAAGGAATTATTTGATGCATTAGAAGTGCCAGATGGTATGGGCGTTATTATTCGTACGGCTGGTGTTGATCGTCAGATTGAAGAAATTGAATGGGATTTAAACGTATTATTAAAACTATGGGAAGCAATTAATAAAGCTTACGATAGCGCATCAGGACCATTTTTAATTCATAGTGAGAGTGATATTACAGTTAGAGCAATTCGTGATCACTTGAAAGATGACATACAAGAAATTATTGTTGATAGTAAAGAAGCTTATGATAGCTTAAAACGTCAACTTTCAATGTTGCGTCCAGACTTTGTTGAACGCGTTAAATTATATGATGAAAGTGTTCCTTTATTTTCTAAAGAACAAATTGAAAGTCGCATAGAAGAGGCTTATAAACGTGAAGTTGTTTTACCTTCTGGTGGTTCAATCGTAATTGATTCAGCTGAAGCATTAACGGCAATTGATATTAACTCAGCGCGTGCAACTCGTGGCGATAATATTGAAGAAACAGCTTATTTTACTAACTTAGAGGCAGCTGAAGAAATTTCGCGCCAATTGCGCCTAAGAGATATTGGTGGTTTGATTGTTATTGACTTTATTGATATGCAGGACAATGAACATCAAAGAAATGTTGAGCATGCTTTAATTGATGAGTTAGCAAAAGATAGAGCCAAAGTACAAATGACACGTATTTCTAAGTTTGGCTTAGTTGAAGTTTCAAGGCAGAGGTTACAGTCGTCTTTGGGCGAGTCAGCAACGATCTCATGTCCGCGTTGTGAAGGGCAAGGTATTATTCGCTCAGTGCCTTCATTAGCATTGTCTATTTTACGCTTGATCAAAGAAGAAGCGCATAAAGAAAAAACGAATGAAATTCGTGTTCAATTACCAATTCCAGTTGCAACTTATTTATTAAATGAAAAGCGTGATGCAGTTAAGGAAATTGAAAGCGAATTAGACTTTAAGCTAGTTTTAATTCCAAATCCAAATTTAGAAACGCCACATTATTACATTCAGCGTATTTGGGGTGATAATTATGTCGCAAATAAATCAAGTTATAATTTGATTGAAGAGAGAAAGGAAGACTCTGAGAATTATATTAAACCTAAAAAAGTAAAGCCACAACAACCAGCAGTCAAGTCACTACAGGTTGAGGCGGCACCAAAAGGATCATCTATGCAAAAAGAAGGATTATTTAAGAAGATTTGGAGTGGTTTGTTTGGTTCGGATGATACAGTAACTGAAAAACCAAAGAAACAGAAAACAAGACACGAAAATAAGCAGCAAGCGCAGCAAGGTAAGCAGCAAGGCCATAAAAATCGCCAGCATCAAAAATCTGATAATCAACAGCGCTCAGGCAACCGTACAGATTCAAGAAAACGTGGGCAACAGTATGGTGCTCGGTCTCAGCAACGAGGTAATAATAAGCAAAGCCAAGGTGATTATGAGCGTGATCGTCGTCAGGGCGGAGGAAAATATCATAACCAGAAGAGCAGCAATAGTCCTCGTCAAAATATTCATAAAAGTGAAGAAGTGATTGATGTTAAACTATCAGGTGGAGCTAATACTGCTGCAGTTGAACATAAAAAACAACCAGTTAAAAAAGGTAAAAAGCAGACAGTAATTAAATCAGCTGATGCTTTAGTTGGTACATTAAATGTTTCACAACTTGAGTTTAATACAACCTCTAAATTGGTCCAAGATCCAAAGGCTCGTATGACAAAAGCAGTTGAAAAAGTTTTATCTAACTCAACAGATGGTCAAAAAATGCAGCAAGTTGAAACTTTAAGCGCTGGGCATAAAGAAAAATATCTTAAGTTTGAAAGTGTTGATTTGCAAGATTTAAAGCGTAAGCAGTTACAGAAAGAAAAAGCAGCTAAAAAAGCTAGGGAAAAAGCTGAAAGAGCAAAACTAGAAGCTGAAAATGCTAAGCTTGAATTTGAAAAAGCACAAAAGCAGCAAGTTGAGCAAGAAGTAGAAAAAGCAAAACAACCTGATAACAAACCTTTTGAAAGTAAGCCTGATGAAGTGCATGCTACTAAACAAAATGATGCCGTTGAGCAACGAAATGACTTCACAGTTAGTGATGAAGCTGTTATTAGTATTGATGTTTCTGATAATAAACAAACAGAGGCAAAGAACTTTGAGGCAGAAGTAGAAATTGTTGTTGATGTTGACTCTCAGGAAAAAGAAGTAGCAGTAGCTCCAGTAATAGACACCAATGTAGATCAGAATAAAAAACAAGATCAATCAAGAGAAGAGAAAGGATCTTTTGAAGCAGTGGTTGCAGTTGAAACTTCTGAAGAAGAAGCTCTTGATGTAGAGTCTTCAGATGTGACTAATGAAGTGCAAAAACAAAAAGAAGAACATCAGAAGAAATCTGCTCATAACAATAAGCGCAGACAGCAACGTAAGCCTCATCACAAGAAGGTTCAAGAAGTTGATAAAGCTGGCAAAGAAGATAATAAACCTGAACAACAGCCTCATCTTCATGAGGATAAGAAAACACACGAAGCTGAGAGTGAAGCGTCTTCTAATAAGCAAGAAGAAACTAATAAGTCTGATCAGCATCATGAAAATCATAAAAAGAGTGAACAAAATCATAGAGAAGATGAGCGTCATTCAAATAAAAATGATGAACAGTCAAACTCTAATCAGGAAGAAAATAAACATAATGAAGAGAAGCAAGAATCTTAACAATTGTTTTCTTATTTTTTCAGTTTAGGGCGTCTATTTGACGCCTTTTTTATTTTAAAGGTTAGACTTTTAACCAAGATTGCTTGTTTGTATTAGAAGACTTTGTTAACATGATCACTCATTCTTTTGGAGAGGTGGCCGAGTGGTCGAAGGCGCACGCCTGGAAAGTGTGTATACGGCAACGTATCATGGGTTCGAATCCCATCCTCTCCGCCACAAAGGCGTTTTATAACGTTTCATAATATCTTTAAAAACCAACTAAAACCTTGATTTAAAAGCATTTCAATGTCTTTTTGTGCTTTTTGTGATCTCATAGCATCTTTAAATAAAGTGGGGTAATATTGGGGGTAACATAAAATTTCAAAAAAATAGCTTAGGAGTTACCCCACAATGGCATTGAATACAGCTAAAATATTGGCTTTAAAACCTGATAATAGGGATTATAAAGTTTTTGATAGTCAGGGATTATTTATGATTGTTAAAAAGACAGGTAAGCGTTGGTGGCGTTTTAAGTATCGTTTCAAAGGAAAAGAGCAAACACTATCATTGGGGGTATATCCAGATATTTCGCTTAAAGATGCGCGATTAAAGCGTGATGAATATCGTAAGATATTAACTGAAGATATCAATCCTGCTGACTTACGAAAAGAAATTAAAGCAGAACAAAAGGGTGAAAACTTATTTGAAACAATTGCTCTACAGTGGCATCAAATGAAAGAAGATGAGTGGTCTACAAAATATGCAGATATGGTTTTAAGTTCTTTAAGACGCAATATTTTTCCTTATGTTAAAAACAAGCACATTAATGATATTAAACCAACTGAGATGCTTGAGATTTTGAAAAAGCTAGAAAGTAGAGGAAAAATTGAAACGACAAAAAGAATTAAGCAGACTTGTGGGCAAATATTTCGTTATGGCGTTGCGTTAGGTAAATGCGAGCGTGATCCAACACGTGATATTGGTGATGCATTAAAAGCGGTTAAATCTACCCCTTATGCTTTTTTATCTCACCCTGATGATATTGCGAGGCTTTTAAAGGATATTGATCAGTATCATGGCCACTTTATTATTAAATGTGCTTTGATGTTAGCGCCTTTAGTTTTTTTAAGGCCGACAGAGTTGGCGCAAGGTGAATGGCAGGAAGTTGATTTTGACAAAAGTGAGTGGCATATTGCAGAGCATAGAATGAAGATGCGTCAAAAGCATATTGTACCCTTATCAAGGCAAGCTATGAATATTATAAAAGGTTTACGGTTATGTACAAATACTAGCCGTTTTATGTTTCCAAGTCGTAGTGATGATGATAAGCCAATGAGTAGTGAAAGTTTAAGAATGGCTTTAAGGCGCATGGGGTATTCAACAGAAGAGGTTACTACCCATGGGTTTAGGCATATGGCATCAACCAGATTGCATGAGATGGCTTCTGATTTTGGTTGGCACTCTGATGTCATTGAAAGACAGTTAGCACACGCTGAGCGTAATAAGATTAAAGCTGCATATAACCATGCTGAGTATTTAGTTGAGAGACGACGTATGATGCAAGTTTGGGCAGACTACTTAGATAGCCTTAAGTTTGGCACTAATGTAGTTAATCTAGACTCAAAACAAGCATAATAAGCTTTTATAAGACTTTATTTACTTGTACCATTTTTATCTTTCAGGTATTTATTAACTTAGCTCATTTATTAAATGGAATTAAACAATATGGCATTACCACTACCAAAAAAAATATCATTAGAGCAGTTGGCGCACAGATGGAGTCAATTTGAAGAAACATTTAAACAGTACACCAATGAAGATAAAATAAAATATTGTTTAAACTGGTCAAATCAAGATTTGCCTATTTATTTTGATCATGAAATGCTAACTGTAGAATATATAGACGTTAGCTATGTAAAAAAAGAAGATGTTGATCATAATAATTCAAAAATCACATCTTTAACTATCGATAAAATTGATGAGCCAAATAAGAAGGAAAGCCTTATCGATAAAGTTTTATCGTATAATAAGTCTAATACTGCTTATATTGAAAAAGCTATATCAAAAATAACTAAAGAGTCACCAGTTAATACTGTTGGAAAAAGCTTTATGAACTTAGAAACTAAAGATAAACTTGATAAAAAACAATCAAAATATAAAGTAGTAAAAACTCCAAAAACTATACGCTTGCATAATCATGAGCACTGTCTTAATGATTATACCTATAATGTTCAAGTTAATAGTCAAACAAACATAATATTGGATGACTTTTTTAGTAAAGACTATGGGACAAAATTAAAAACATTTCATGATAATCAGTTATTCAAAATTGAGAATCCTTTTAAACAGTTATATGTTCTTAAAAAAGACCTTATTACGTTTGAAAAATTATACAAAATAACCTTACAGGATCATGAGAGCCCTGAATGCAATTTATCAAATGCACTTAATTCAGAGTTTTATCATGACTTACCAGATAAGTTTTTTAATCTTAACAGTCCTTACTACTTAGAAGAAATACATATAGCTCTACAAGCATCACATGCAATTTATTTACAAAAGTATGGTAACAGTAACCATGGAGTACACAGGCGAATTAAAGCATGGCTTCATGAAAATTACCCATCATATGCTAAGAAGGACTTTGATGGAGAATTTATAGAAACAGCTCCTCTTAAAAGAATCTGCACCATCGCTACAGCTAAAGCAAATAAAAATAGAAAATAATAGTTTACCCATATAATATCCTTATAAATCAATATCTTAATCTATCAATTTATAATAAGTTCACCTGTGGTTCACCTACTTACTTCATCTACTCAGATACTTTTTCTCCTCATATATTGCTCGTTGAGTTCAATAAAACTCATATGAAACTTAACAGTAAATAGGAGAATGTTATGCATAAAAATATATTAAGACTTCCACATGTAATGTCTTTAACTAATCTATCACGCTCAACCATTTATCGTTTGATTAGTCAGGGGGATTTCCCTAAGCAAATCAAATTAGGTGTGCGCTCTAGCGGATGGGTTCAAAATGAAATAGACCAGTGGTTAGATAATCGAATTCACTCAAGAGATGAGTTAAATAATAAAGTAAAAAATGATCCACATTATGTTCAGAATACTCAAAAAGGAACAAGCCATGGATGCTAATCAAATAGACAAAATTAAAAATGCATTGGCGCATATATCGCCAGATTGTTCACGCAATGAATGGGTAGAAATTGCAATGGCAATCAAGTCAGAAGTAGATAGTGAAGTAGGTTTTGAGTTATTTAATAATTGGAGTAGTTTAAGTGAAAAGTATAATCAAAAAGACACCGCAAGTACATGGA
>JAKJJT010000011.1 GCA_021713395.1 Thiotrichales bacterium 19S9-11
TGATTATATTGAAATTTTTTATAATAGACAGCGTTTGCATTCTACACTAGGATATAAATCGCCTGTTGAATATGAAATGGTCTCATAAGTTAGGTGTCCGTTTTTTCGAGGGAAGATCATGCTAACAATAGTAGAGATGCCAGAGTTTGAAAGGAAAGTAAAAGATTGTTTAGATAAAGAAAGTGAGCAGGATTTAATAGAATATTTAGCTATTAATCCTGAAGCGGGTGATTTAATTCAAGGAACTGGAGGAATTAGAAAATTAAGATGGTCAGAGTCAGGAAAAGGTAAACGAGGTGGCTCAAGAGTAATTTATTATTATCACAACTATAAAATACCAGTTTATTTGATTACTATTTTTAAAAGAATGAAAAAATAAATTTAACGCCTAGAGAGAGACGTGAACTTTATGATTGGGTTCAGAAGCTAAAAAATAGTGTTGGAGGTTAGTTATGAGTATTTTTGAAAGTATTAAACAAGGCCTAAAGGAAGCAGTAGAGTATTCTGAGACAGGTAAAGTTAAAGGGAAGCCAGTAAAAATACACGAAATTGGTGATGTGGATGTTAAAAGAATCAGGAGCAAATTTAAAATGACTCAAAGTGATTTTGCACGAGCTTTTGGTTTAAATCTTAAATCAGTACAAAACTGGGAACAGAAAAGAAAGGTACCCACAGGTGCTTCTCTTGTACTCTTGAAGGTGATTGAAAAAGATCCAGAAGCTGTTTTAAAGGCACTATATCAGAATTAATAAACTTTGTATTCTAACAAAATAAATACCATTCTAACTAACATGCATTTTCCGAGACGAGATGAATCGACGTCTCTACCATTGAGCAATTGATGATATATTAGTTATTGAACCAATTTTTAACAGATTCTGAGCCATCTTGTGCTGCTTGACTAATATTATCGTAGATGCTGCTACTAGTATCTTTTACCTTGTCCCACCAAGTTGTACATTTACCTGAGAGTTCACAATATTTAGGTAAAATAACTGCCGCTTTCTTTCGAGTATTAAAGTTTTGATTGTACTTGCTTGCAAGTTCTTTGTTTTTAATAATTAGAATATTTTCTGCATTTTGATAATCAGCACTTTTTGTCCAGTTAAATGATCCAGTGATGACAGTTTGATTATCAATAATCATTACTTTGTTATGAGCAATTTTAGGATGATAGTCGATCCAGACTGGAATATTTGCATCGGTTAATGCATGAGAGACACTATATTTATCTGTTGCATCAATCTTATCTAAAATAGGAGTGACGTTAACACCACGATCATACGCTTTAACGATTGCTTCAACAATTGGTTTTGAAGTAAATGAATAAGCTTGGATATTGATACTGTTTTTTGCCTGATTAATCTCATTAACAATCAGTTTTGTACACTGGCCATTTGATGGTGTAAAACAAACCTCATAAGGTGTGTTATCAAATGTGCCACTTGTCTCAGCTGCAAAAGAAGCGGAAGCAATTAAAAGTGAGCTTATGCTGATAAGAATTGTTTTTTTAAAGTTCATTTGTATTATACCTTGCTATAGTAGTTGTTAAATATTACATGATAAGTGATGCTGAAAGTCAATATTCCCAAGTAAGCTTTACCTAAACGCCCAAAGTTTACTTAATAAAAATGTAATCGGTGGTACTGTGGCAAGTGTTAGAAAGAGCGCAAGTTGATAAGAAGGTATAAAAGTAAGATAAACTGCATATAGACCTTCATTTAAGATAAAGCTAAGCGAAGCAACAATAAAAAATTTTATATTTGAGCTTCTTGTAAATATCTTGCCTTCCTGTTTGAATGTCCAGTTTTTATGACCAAAATAACTAATTTGATAAGCAATTAAAAAAGCAATGATATTAGCAAGTAATGGATACCAAGAGAAAAGATATACCAGTAGTGTGACAATAATAAAGTGTACGACTGCTGCAATAACGCCAACAATACCAAACTTAAATGTTTGCTTAAATACAATGATATGATTTTTACTAATCACTATTTTTCTCATTAGATTTTAAGTTTTGGCTTTTTGTTTGATTAATAATATAGATAGGTCTTTGCTTAACTTCATTGAATATGCGGGCAACATATTCACCAATGACACCAATTGAAATTAGTTGAATACCACCTAAAAAGGAAATGCCTGCAACAACGGTTGCCCAACCAGGTGTTTGTGCACCTTCAACTAAGGTGCTGATAATGACAAAAATACCGTAACAAAAAGCCAAAAGAGAAATAAAGAAACCGACTAATGACCAAATTCTTAATGGCCAATCTGAAAATGAAGTGATACCAGTTAGTGCTAGTTCAAATAGTTTTCGGTAATTCCATTTACTTTTACCATCACCTTTTCTAGGCTGAACATCATAGGGAATAGCATAACCACTAAAGCCAACCCAGGCATATAATCCTTTCATAAATCGATTGGTTTCAGGTAATGCATTAAGTGCTTTTAATACTTGACGATCAATTAGTCTAAAGTCACCAGCATCAGGCGGTAGTTCAATGTTCATAATGATTTTATTTAGTTTATAAAACCAACGTGAAAAAAACCGTTTTAAAAATGGTTGATCGCCTCTTGAGCGAACGCCATAGACATTATCATAACCCGCATACCACTTTTCAATAAATTGATCAATCACACTTAGTGGATGTTGGGAATCAGAATCCATAATAATTACAGCATTTGCATCAAGAGAAGCTTCTTTTAAACCAGCAGTGATAGCTGGCTCTTTGCCAAAGTTTCTAGAAAAGCTGACTAATGTAATCGTATGCTTTTTAGCTAATTTTTGAATAATACTTGCAGATTGATCTGTGCTGCCATCGTCAACTAAAACTAAGCGATATTTTGTGGTATAGACTTTAATTTTTTCTACTAATGAATTAATAAAAGACTCAATTAAGTCTCCTTCATTATAAACTGGAATAACAAACTCTAAATGTGGATTTTCAATACTGGCTCGTACTTGATTTGACATATTGATTAAAACATCATTTCTTAAATTTAAACTTGCATTATAGAATGTCTTGTGAGATTTTTCTATCTTTCACTTAACTGTATTTAAGATTAAAGATTGGAATGTCAGTAGCTTATGATAGAAGTAGCATTATATGAACCAGAAATACCACCAAATACGGGTAATATTATACGCCTATGTGCAAATACAGGTGCAGGACTTCACTTGATTGAGCCTTTAGGTTTTCAGTGGGATGATAAGCGCTTAAGAAGAGCAGGGTTAGATTATCATGAGTTTGCATCAATAAATCATCATGAAAATTTTGAAATTTTTCAAAATAAGACGCAAAGTCAAAGAGTATTTGCAATTTCTACGCATGGAACGAAGTATTACCATGAAGTTGAGTATCAGTCATCAGATATTTTATTATTTGGTCCTGAGACTAGGGGGTTGCCTAAAACATATTTAGCCTCATTACCACCTGAGCAGGTAATTCGAATTCCAATGCTGCCCAATTCGCGTAGTTTAAACTTATCTAATTCAGTTGCAGTTATTCTATATGAGGCATGGCGACAGCTTAGATTTTCTCAAGGCATTTAAGTTATATATAAACCATAAATAATTAAAAATATAAAATATTGCTATACTAATCATAAATAATATGGAATGGATGATATAATTGTAAGCATTTGATTATTTACACTAAGGTCAATAGCAAATGAATTTTAATTCAAAGGAAAAGATGCGAGATGTTTTTTTAGTTGATCATCAAGCAAGCTGGCAAAGAGACTATGAAAATGAGTCTGAAAAAATTAAGGAAATTTTAAGCAGTTTATTAGTTGATATTCATCATATAGGTAGCACAGCAATTCATGATATTCCAGCAAAGCCGATTATTGATATTATGCCAATTGTTAAGGATATTAATTTAGTTGATCAGTTTAATAATCAACTAGAAGGCTTAGGTTATATTCCAATGGGAGAATATGGTATAAAAAATAGACGTTTTTTTTGGAAGTCTGAAGAAAAAAGAACACATCATATTCATATTTTTGAAGTAGGAAATAATGAAATTGAACGTCATATCAAATTTAGAGATTTTCTAAATCAAAATAAAAACTACGCTTATGCTTATGGTGAAATTAAATCTAATCTAGCTTCTGAATTTTCACGTGATATTGTGAATTATGTCGCAGGAAAAAGCTCATTTATTGAGTATATTGACTTTAAAACAAATACAGCGACAGAAGAACAAAAGCAAGCGTTAGATCAAATTGAAATTGTACCTTATGATTTTGCTTGGCAGCATTTAGCAAATGCGGAAATTAAATCAATTCAATCAATCTGTTACCATCTTGATTATAAAGCAATTGAGCATGTTGGTAGCACGGCAGTTGAAGGTTTAGCATCAAAGCCAGTTATTGACTTATTTGTTGTCATTGAAAATATTAGTGATGCACTGGAGTGGGTAAAGCCTTTAGAAGCACTAGGTTATGTATTTTGGGAAGAAAATCCAGATAAACAGCATTTGCGTCTTTTTAAAGGTATGCCACCTTTTGGCAAAAAACGTACGCATCACCTTCATATTGTGTCAAAAGATAACTCAAGATGGGTGCATACTGTTTTATTTAGGGATATTTTAAAGCAAAATTCAGAGATTAGGTCTGAGTATGAGGCATTGAAAATAAAATTATCTCAAATGTATCAAAGCGATCGGGAAGCTTATACTAATCATAAGTATGAATTTATTAAACAGGTTTTAGTCGCCAGTGGATTTGATAATGCAATAAGTATTTAATTTTAAAAATAAAATGAAAAGACAATAAGTTATATATAAACCAGAAATAATAAAAAACTTTTTGCTAAATCTAATTTCATCAACTATCTTGAAAGTTACTCTCGATGAGAATCGTAGTAGGGGAGGTTGCTATGAAATACTATAAATTATTACCAAGAGAAGAGATCTTGAATGATGTATTGTGGAGAGCTAACAGCTCATATTATGAGCCAATCATCATAGAGGCTTCTAATGAAATTGAAGCAAGAAAAATTGCAGAAATGCACTGCAGTATTTCTTATGGAGAATCATTAAAAACAAGTGGTCTTTGGTTAGATAACGCTTATGTTAAAGCAATTGAAATTGATTTATACCACTTCAATATATTGCGTAAGCAACTAAGATCTTTTCATCAAGAAACGAGTGTCTCTGTAGGTCATGAGCATTTGCACTAAGCAAATGCTCAGCTACCTAATATATGTATTCATACATTATATTTCTTTAGTTCTCAATTCATATTATTAAAATTTTGTGATATAAAAATTATACTGTTTTATTATTTAGGGTCTTTGCTATGTCAGAAAAAGACATTTCTCATTTTGGTCGTTGGAACTTATATCAAGTTGAAATTATTGAACGCTTTTCATGGTCAGCACTAGCCGGCATTATGGTTGCTTATTTAATGGCTGTATTTAGTGTCGATTATAAATTCAGTTATTTACTATATTCAGGAACTTCTGGCATGACTTATGCCATTATGGTACTAGGTGGCAGAATTTCTGATATTTTTGGTGCAAAGCGTATAGTATATATAGGGCTTTTTACAAAAAGTATTGGTTTTTTAGTGCTAGCACTCTCAACGCATATTCATATGGCGGTAATTGCACTATCTATTATCTGTGTAGGTATTGGCTTATTTAAAGCAGCACCATCCGCTCTTTTGGCGCAAGTAACAAAAGAGGGCGATGAAGATAAAAACTTTACTGCGTTATATATGTCGATTAATTTAGGTGCATTAATTGCAAAGTTGGTCTTAATGCTAATTGCTTTTTCTTATATGGAATATATTACGCTATTTTGGATTAGTACAATTTCTAGTTTTTTAGTACTAGTTACATTTTATTTGATGCGTCATACCTTAGGTCATATTTCAACTAGTGGTGGTGCTAAGTCTTTAAATAAAAAATATTTGGTATCTATTGCGCTTCTGATTCCTATTTTATGCTTTTTTGTTTCAATTATTTTAACTTATAAAACATTATTGACAGGTTTGACTGTGTTAGTCGGTATTTTGGCCATTATTTATTTAGTTAAATTAGCATTAAAAACACCAAGTGTATGGGCAGTGATTGCTTTAATGTTTATCATTGCACCATTTAATATTGTTTACGTTCAACTTTATACCAGTTTTTTAACTGAGGCAAAGGCAAATATTGGGCCTATATTTGGACAGTTTGTTCTAGTCTTAAATCCATTAACAATTGTTGTCTTTGGCGCAATATTTTTGCGTGTTTATAAAAGATTAAGTATTCATAACTTTTACAAGATGGCTTTAGGTACGGCGCTAATTGCCATATCTTGTTTTATTATTTCAAACTGGACAAATGCGCCAGGGCTTTTCCTTACTTATATTACCAATGCGATTGGTGAACTACTGGTTAGTGCAATTGGTTTAGGCGTTGTTGCAAGATATATGCCAAAAGATAAGGTAGGGACAGGGACTGGTATATATTTTCTATTTTTAGCAATTTGGAATATTGCCGGAGGTTATATTGCAACCTTTACAGTTGATTACAGTACACAGGCAATAGCTTCTTTAATTAGTGCAACAGCTATTGGCGTGGCTTTTATTATCTTTGTTTCAACCTATTTTATTACGAAGCATTTGAAAACTAATAGTTATATATAAACCATAAATAATAATCATCCAAAATCCTTTTAAATCAATAAAAAATATAATAGATTAAACGCCATTCAAATTTTACTAAAAAGCTAAATTATGCAAACTAATCATCAAGCTTGTCCATGTGGCAGTGAAAAAGAATATCAAGACTGTTGCCAAGTAGGGCACTTAGATCATCAAGCTATAACAACAGCAGAAGCGTTGATGCGTTCTCGTTATAGTGCGTATTATTTAAAAAAGATTGATTATCTTGTTGAAACAACACACCCACAAACGCGTTCTGATAATTTATATATGGATATTCTAAATTGGGCAAATCAAACGCAATGGCAGAACTTAGAAGTTGTTAGTACGCGACATGGTCAAAAAGAAGATAAAGTTGGCTTTGTTGAATTTAAAGCGACGTACTTAATCAATAACCATCAACGTATAATGCACGAGCATTCAAAATTTAAAAGATTTGGTGGGAAATGGTATTATTTTGATAGGAAGCATAAGTAAATTATCTAACAGGCCCGTAGTAATGTTTATATTTATGCCCTTCTCTAAGATCATATTGTAATGCTGGTTTACAGGGCTCTTCTAACTTTGTTTCCTGACTTTTATTAATTGTCATTAGGTTTAGTCCTTTAATAGAATTAGTCTTTTTGCCTTTAGCTTTTTTAGTGTTTGGTGCTTTGGAAAGACTTGGAATTTCTTTTTTAGAATCATCTAAAGAAAAATTGTCTGCTTCCAAACTAGGCTCTTCTTTTTTAAATTTTGAAGGATGTTCAAGTGGTGTCTTTTGATTTAGTAAAACTCTGGTATTTTTTTGAGCACTTGAAACTGCTAGGCTTGGGTTTAATCTACTTGAACGCCTGATAGGAATAGATACTTTATTTCTATCTTCTTTGGAAGACAGAGATTTTTCTTTTTTAAGTTCTTGGGGCTCATCTGCTAGGCTTGGGTTTAATCTACTTGAACGCCTGAGAGGTCTGTCTTCTGATGATGCTAAGCTGAGGCTAGAAATAGATACTTTATTTTTAGCTTTTTTGGAAGGCAGAGATTTTTCTTTTTCAAGTTCTTGGGGCTCATGAGCACTTGAAACTATTTGGCTTGGGTTTAATCTACTTGAACGCCTGAGAGGTCTGTCTTCTGATGATGCTAAGCTGAGGCTAGAAATAGATACTTTATTTTTAGCTTGTTCAGCTTCCTCCATATCACGAATATACCTTGCAACATATTTTACAGCTACATCGTCTGAAAACCGAACTGTCTTCTTTTTTTTGTCTTTGGTTTTCGGTTGTTCTTCAATTATAGGTAGTCGATCTTCTTTTTTATTTTGAAACTTAGCTTTTTCTATACCATTAATTCTTTGTATTTCTTGTTGAACAAAGCCTAAAGGTTCTTCTTTGACTTGCTGCTGGCCTCTCGTAGAGCGTCTGGGGGGGGCAATAGGAGTAGCTTCTTTTTTAGCAGTTTCTTTCAAAGAGTCATTAATAGCTAACTCACTAGCCATCTTTATTTCTGGAGCATACTGTTTCGGCTTTAATATAAGACCACGAGCTTCTTGTTCAGGTAAAAAACTTCCTTTCTCTTCATCGCCCCAGTAGTTTAAAAAACCTTTTAAACCTTTATAGACTCCATATTTAGGTTGAACTAGATCAAGATTTGAAAAATCTACATCTTGGTCTGTAGCAAGTTGATACAGTGTAAAAATGCGATTAATTTTTTTATCTTCATTATACTCAACAGCATATACATACTCAGCATGATAGGAATATCCCCCTTTATCTTTATATGTAAGGTCAGGTTTTTCAGTTTCACCTATCAGAATTATATCTCCTGGCTCTACCTTTAGATCGACTGCTTCTTCTCTTGTAACCCCTTGGTTAGCTAATATTTCTCTATTTTTCTCAAAGGACACGCCAAAGGCATCACCCTGAATAGTTTTACTAAATATACTGGGATCTTTAAGTGTGCCAGCTATGTTTTTTTTAGTTTGGTTAATATTTCTTTGTTGGTACTCATCTAAAGACAGTCCAGATGCATAATATTCTGCCGAAGCTAAGCAATCACGAAAAGTTAATTTCCAGCCTGATACCGCTAATATGTATGGTTGCTCTTCTGAGTCTTCGTTTTTGTATACTAATATACGACGTGGGTCTACTACTGCTTCTGTTAGCTCACCAACAGGAAAGCGTCTTTCATAACTTGTATATCCTTCACTGGCAATTTTTGCTTCAGTATTTGTATAGCCCCTGTTGTCAGTATGCTCGACAGTTTTGCTTTTCCCGCCCATTCAACACCCCTTAAATAATCGGCAGGCTAATAATACACCATTATTTAAACAATAGAAAGCATTAATATATCTTAGGTGTTTTTAAGAGACTTTGGAGTTAAAAAAGTATGTTAAATGAATTAAGACATCTTCACGCCATATTTAACTGAAAACCAGTCTTTGGCGATTTCTTCTTGGAGTTTGCCAGTTGGAAGCGGGACGATATAAAGCTTTTCAATCATCTCATCAGTAGGTGAGATGTCTGGAGAGGCCAGTTCTTTTTTCATATAGGGTTTTGACCCATCAACGCCATTTGGTTGAAACAGGAAGTTACTGTTAGTCGCATTAACTCTTGGGTCTAGCATATAGTTTAAGAAAATATATGCATTTTCAAGATTAGGTGCGTCTTTTGGAATGGCTAATGTATCAAACCAAATTGGAGCACCACTTTTTGGTAGTACATAACGAACTTCTAAATCAGGGTTGGCATTTTGACCAATATGATTAGCTCTTAGAATGTCACCAGAATAACCCATTGCAAGGCAAAGATTGCCACTAGCTAGATCATTTAAATATAAGTTTGTGTCAATGTAGGTTAAATAAGGTCGAACATTGTGTACAAGATATTCTGTTGCAAGTTTATAGTCTTCTGGGTTTTTAGAGTGAGCATCTTTGCCTAAATAAGCCAATGTTGCTGCATAAACATACTCTGGCGAATCAATTAAAGAAACGCCACATTTTGATAATTTTTTAAGATACTTTGGATTTAGAAGAATATCCCAGTCATTGATTTTAACATCATCACCTAAGTATTTTTTAACGAGTTTTACATTATAGCCAATACCGATGGTGCCGTAGCTGTAAGCAATCACATACTGGTTGCCTGGATCAAGCTCAGCCATTTTCTTATAGACTGATTTATTAATGTATTTGTAATTTGGTAGTTTTGACTTATCTAGCTTTTGAAGTGCATTAGCTTTAATTTCTTTTTGAACATAGTTTAGTTCAGGAACAATGACATCATAACCAGAGGCTCCACCAGTTGTGATCTTAGTCATTAGCATATCATTGTCAGTAAAATAACTATTCGCAATTTCAATACCAGTTAAACGAGTAAAGCAATCGAAAATAATTGGCGCACCATTTTCAGTCCAGTTTGAAAAAGTAAATTCACCGCCTGTTTTGCCGGTTTTTAAGGTCAGAGCAGGTTGATAAATACTGCAATCTTGGCGACTGGTCAAATAGTCTGAATGCGAAATAGTGTTTGAATCATCTGATGAAGAGTCAGACTGGCTACACCCCCAAAGAAGGGCAGATGCTAAGCTAATAGCTAGTGTTGTTTTTACAAATTTTAACTTCATATTAAGACCAAAATAATTATTTAGACTTTGTGCTTGAGCATATTAGACCTTGTCCATTATTATAGCAAGATATGTTTCTGACAGATTCAAGGAAATAAGGATGATTGATAAGTTATATGCAGGTGTTGATGAGGCTGGAAGAGGGCCTTTAATTGGATCGGTTGTTGCAGCAGCTGTCATTTTAGACCCTAAACAGCCAATTGAAGGATTAGCAGATTCAAAAAAACTATCTGAGAAAAAAAGAGAGCGATTAGCTGAAGAAATTAAACAAAAATCTTTAAGCTATGCAGTTGCCTATGCAACTGAAATTGAGATAGATCAATTGAATATTTTAAATGCTTCCCTGTTAGCAATGAAGCGAGCAGTGCAGCAGCTAAGTATCCAACCAGAATTTGTCTATGTTGATGGAAATAAATTACCTAGTTGGGAATACCCTTCTGAAGCAGTCATTAAAGGAGATAGTAAAATTGCCGCAATTAGTGCCGCTTCCATTTTAGCAAAAGTAACAAGAGATCATATGATGATTGAACTAGACGATAGACATCCTCAATATGGTTTTAAAAAGCATAAAGGTTATCCAACAAAAGCGCATATTGATGCAATTATGACACATGGTATTTTAAAGGAGCACCGTAAGAGCTTTAAACCAATTAGAGATTTTTAAAAACTGATTTGATATAATCATGTTTCAAAATTTAAATTGTTGATGAAGTATAAGATATGACATTTAATTTATTTCAAATGATGAAGCAGTATGGAGATAAGGTTGCTCTATATACAAAGGATAGTCAGCTCACTTTCAATGATCTATTAATACAAAGTCAATTGCTAGCTCAGATACTTAATGAAAAAGGCATAACTAATGGTAGTAAGCTATTTATTTACTTGGATAACCGTGTTGAGACAGCGTTATTATATTTAGCAAGTTGGATTAATGGTAATACTGTTATACCAGTTAATTATCGTTTAAAGCCTTATGAGCTTGCTTCAATTTTCAAGGTAATTCAACCTGACTTGTTTATCACAACCAATGAACGAGTATCTATTTTAACGATAGATAGCCAACTAAAGCTACAAACAGTTGAGTCATTATCTGAAAAACTAAAACAATACGAAGACAATATCAACTTAGAGTCAATTATAAACTACCCATACTCTGATACTGATATTGCTTGCATTCATTTCACTTCAGGTACAACAGGGCTTTATAAAGCGGTAGCACATAGTTTTCAACAGATTAATGATTATGCATTTGAGCGTACACTTGATATGGAGTATGGCTCATCTGATAGGTTATTAGTGTGCCTATCATTGATGCACGCTTTTTCTTTTTCATATCAATTATTACCAGCTTTAGCGATGGGTATACCATGTATCCTAGCCAAAGGGTTTGATGAGAAAATGATTTTTGATTTGGCTAATCAATATCATGCAACATCAATTAGCTTATTACCGGCGCAATGTTATTATTTAAGTCAGTATGCTAAGAAAAATGGATTAACAATAGACAGTTTAAATGACTGTATTTCAGCAGGTGATGTATTACCAAAAGCGATTGCTAATGAATTTGCTCATAACTTTAATATAGTTCCTCGAGAAGGCTTGGGGATGACCGAATGCTTTGGTTATACGCTAACAAATAAAAGCGATAATAACCACACACATGCAGGAAAGCCATTAACGAATGTAAAGCTTCAACTTTCAGAGAAAGGTGAACTATTGATTCAGTCAACAGGCAATATGCTAGGGTACTATTCAGATGAAAGAGGTTTATATGCGACACCAGGCGCGAATGGCATAAAAAGTGGTGATATTGCATCACTTGATAAAGATGGCTGCCTTCACTTTAAAGGTCGAATGCGTCATATGATCATTCGAGATGGTTCTAATATTATGCCGTTAGAAATTGAGCATGCCTTATATCAGCACCCAGAAGTATTAGAAGCTTGCATCGTTGGTATTGCAGATGATGTTCATGGTCAGTGTGTTTATGGACAAGTTGTGCTTCAAGCAGGCAGTCAATTACAAGAAGCTGGACTAAAAGAGTTTCTATCTTTTTATTTAGCAGATTATAAAATCCCTGAAATGATAGAGTTTGTACAGTCATTACCTAAAAATACGATGGGGAAAACAGATAGAGATGTTATTCAGAAGCAAGTTGAGCAACAACTAAAAGACAGCTTGGAAATGGCGTAATATGAAGCGTACTGAGCTTGCATTACTGTATGATGCAAAGTCATCAGATCAAAAGATTTTATACTTTGATCAGCTAGTCAAAGAAGTTGTATGTACTGATAAGCATGAAGTTTTCAAAACAATTGACCACTTAGAAAAATTGCAAAAACAAGGTTTTCATGTTGTTGGCTGTATTAATTTTGAAGCAGGGTACTTATTTGATGAGGCTTTAAGTTCTTATTTTATTAATAGTGAATTTCCACTATTAGCATTTAAAGTATTTAAGCGAATTGAGCAGTTAACAAAGTCAGATTTAATAGAAAGATTAGCTTTAGATCAAGATAATTCATTTATTCATAATTTTTCTTTAATTGATGATTATGAAACCTATAAAAAGCAGTTTGACCAAGTGCAGTATGCCCTAAAGCATGGCGAGACTTATCAGATTAATTTAACGTCTAAGTATAACTTTCAGTTCTCTGGTGACCCATTAGCTTTTTACTTTAAGTTAATTGAGCAACAATCTGCAGCATATACTGCTTTTTTAGATTTTGGGCGATGGCAAGTCTTATCAATTTCTCCAGAATTATTTTTTAAAAAGTCAGGTAGTCAAGTTACTTGTAAGCCAATGAAAGGCACGATAAAGCGCCATCCAGATAAATCAATTGATCAGCAGAATAAGAGTTTCTTAGCTAATGATATTAAGAATAAAACCGAGAATGTTATTATTGTTGATCTGTTACGCAATGACCTATCGCATATATCACAAACAGGCACTGTGGATGTACCGAAGCTATTTGAAATCGAATCATTTGAAACAGTGTATCAGATGACATCAACAGTTAAGTCTATTATTGATCAATCAATTGGTTTAAAAGATATTTTGATGCGCTTATTTCCTTGCGGTTCGATTACAGGTGCACCTAAAGTAAGTACGATCAAGCATATCAGGCAGATTGAGACAGAAATAAGAAACTTGTATACTGGTAGCATTGGTTATCTAAAGCCAAATGGAGATATGGTTTTTAATGTTGCTATTAGAACACTTGTTATTGATTCAGAAAAGAACTCAGGTGAACTTGGCGTTGGTGGAGCGATAACAACTAGCTCTGATGTAAAAGAAGAGTGGGAAGAAATACAACTAAAAGCCAATTTTGTTAAACAAGTAGAAAAGCCATTTGATCTTATTGAGTGCATTTTACTTGAAAAGGGTGAGTATCAGTATTTAGATAAGCACTTAAGTCGATTAGAAAACTCTGCAAATACATTCAACTTTAATTTTGATCAATTTTTAATTTTAGATCATTTAATGGACGGTAGAACTCAGCTTCAAGATGATGCGAGTTATAAAGTAAAAATTAAACTCCAATTAAATGGCCAATTTGATATTTCTTACGAACAATGCCATCCGTTTAAAAAGTTAATTAAGTTAGCTATTTCACAAGAACCCATTGATTCAAAAAATATACTATTTCAGCATAAAACAACCGCAAACTTAACGCGTGGTTTTTATACTCAAGTTGTTAATGACTATAAAGAAAAATATAACTGTGATGATGTGATTTTTATTAATGAGAAAGGACATATTACAGAGACTTCTATTTTTAACCTTATTGTTAAATTAAATGATCAACTTTATACCCCTAAAGTTTCAGATGGGTTATTACCTGGTATTAAACGAGAAGTCTTACTCGAATCAGGTCAAATCATAGAAAAAAGTCTTACTTTAGATGAACTAGCTCAAGCAGATGCGTTATATGTAATTAATTCTATTAGAGGGATGGTTGAGGCTATTGATATTAGAGAGTTGCTGCTAAATATCTAAATAACCATTATCAAATTATAATATAAAATTAGTTTTTTTATTTTTAATGTTATGTTTTAATATACTAATAGTATATTTCTTGTTCATGTTTTATATTCTGGGGGGATAGTAATGCCAATAAGTGAAGAGTTTCAGCTTGCCATAGCAGCACAAAACAATAAATTTGATGAATTACAGTTATTAATTGAAAAAGGGGTAGATCCGAATATACGAGTTCAAGGGAAGACCCCTTTATTTTTAGCTGCTGCCAATGGGCATTACGATATTGTTAAATACCTACTTGAAAAGGGAGCTAATCTATCTATAAAATTTTCTAACCAGACGCCTCTAAGCATTGCAATTAGAAATAAGCATGAAAGTGTCAAAAATTTGTTAACTCAACATATAAGAAATACAGAAAATTTACTAATTTCAGCAATAAAGGAAGGTAGCTCTGAGCAAGTTAAAAAATTAATTAGTCAAGGTGTGGGTATTAAAGATGATTTTCTTGACTTAGCAATTGATAACGGTCATTTTTCTTTAATCAGCATATTATATAACGGTCAAGATCTTGAGTCTTTGTTAATAAAAGTTAACAACCAAGTTCCAAAAAATGCTACTCAAGAAGTTGAACGTAAAGAAGCTATTTCATTTTTAATTAAAAAACGAAGTATTTTACCTGAAGTAACAAAAGGTAATTTAGAAAAAGTTAGACTTTTAATCGAGCAAGGCTCTGATATTAATGAAGTAGATAAATATGGAAATACAGCATTAAGCTTAGCAGCAGAGTATGGTTATGTAGAGATTGCTCAAGAATTGTTAAAATATAAAAATAGTTTGGAAAGTCAAAAGAAAGCCTTATATTTAGCCATTAAAAAGAGGCATGAAAAAATTGTAGATGCTTTACTTACAAATAATAATGAACTTTTAAATAATCAAGATAGATACGAACTATTTTTACATTTAGCAATTAAAGAAAATAGTTCAAAAATCGTTGAAACATTATTAAAGCATAATGTAGATACTGGCCTAATCGATATGGACTATAATACAGCCTTACATGTGGCAACAAGGGAAGGAAATGTAAAAATTGTTACTCTTTTACTAAACCATAACCCCAGCTTGATTAATAAATTAAATGATGATAAAGAGACTGCGCTACATATAGCAGCTAGAAAAGACGCAAGAAATATAGTTGAAGTTTTACTTCAACATAATGTGGATACAAACCTTAAAAACTTCATGGGCAAAACAGCCTTAGAAGTTGCAAAAGATAACTATAAATATGATGTTATAGATTACTTAAATTTGTATATGTTATTTGTTGCAGCTAGTGAGTGCAACATTGATGAGTTTGATGATATTCTAACTAATATTAACCATAAAGAAATTGATTCTAATAGAAATACAGTATTACATCTGGTGGCAGTAACAAATATCAGTATTGTTAGACATGTACTTGATAAAGATGCAAGCTTAGTTAATATGCAGAATGATAGCGATAAAGAAACTGCATTAATGATAGTAGCTGAAGCTGGCAATTTAGAAGTAGTTAAAGAGTTGTTAAAGAGAGGGGCTCTTCCAAATTTACAAACTAGTAATAAAGATACAGCCCTACATTTAGCTGCAAAGAATGGGCATTTGGATGTTGTTCAAGTATTAATTAAAAGTGCTGCAAAATTAGATTTACAAAATGATGAAAAAAATACAGCATTACACTTAGCTGTAAAGAATAGCCACTTGAGAGTATTTTTAGAGTTATTAAGGCATAGTGATAGTGATGGCTTAGACTTAATAAATACAGCGATTTTTGAAAAAATAGATAAATACGGTAATACGATACTACATTTAGCAGTTTTAAATAATGAAGAAAAGCTTCTCAATACCTTATTAGAAATTGCTAATTTACAAAATATTAAAATAGACTTTAATGTCAAAAATAAATTAGGCTATACACCACTACAATTGGCTCAAAGATTAAAATATCATAGTTTGGATCAACTATTAACTAATCATGGAGCTACAGAACTCTCAAATAGTAACAACAATAATCCTTCTCTAGTTGATATTACTAGAAATGCATTACATCAAGCAGTTTTGGATGGAAATAAGTTTGCCTTAGAAGCTTTACTTAAGAATGGAGCAGATCCAAACCAAAAAGATAACTTTGGACGTACTCCATTACATTGTGCTGCTTCTTTAAATGATACAGTGTTAGTTGGATTGTTAATTCAACATGGGGCTGATCATAATCAGAAAGATAATGAAGGAAAAAAGCCATTAAATATTGCTATTGATCTGGGTTATAATGATTTAATTAAGTTATTTTCTATTAGAACAATTAAGCATAGTTATCTAGCTAGAAAAGAAAGAAAAAAAGCTGTTAAGCAAAGCTATACATTAGGGCAAGCATTTTTATCTAAAGAAGAACCAAGTATTGACGAAATAAAAGAGTATTTTCTCGGGCCTGGATATAAGAAAAATGATCGATTTGACACTTTAAAATATGATTACTCAAATCCTAATTCAATATTTTATAAGGTTATGCATAGTGAGTTTAAAGATCAATTAAGATTTTCTTTTGATGATCCATCAAGACGTTGTTTTGAAAGTGTTTTAGCATTTGAGGCGTTAAAAAAATTGCCTTTAGAGGTTCCAATGTTAACGGACTGCCTAGAGAGGATTAATAATACGTTATTGGATGAAAAATTCATTGGTCATCTTACTGAAGAAAGAAAAAAGTTAATAAGTAAAATTAGAAACGGTGAAGATTTAACTACAGATCCAAACATGCATAGAACCTACATTGATTTAAGTAATGCATCTAAAATAGTTGATATAAAGTTTGGAGGTAACAAGGAATTACATCGTTTATTGAAACAAGCGATTATATTTTGGGCTTGCTCTATGGGATGCTTTGCATTTAATGATATACCTAGCATAGATATCAATCCTACTTTCATGAAAGGTAGGAGTTATAAAAGCAAAAACAATTTTATCGCGTCAAAACACTTGGGCCTTTTTAGAGCAAATGACTTTTTATCAAAATCTTTGCATAATGACTTTCAAATGGGCTCAGTAATTCGTGGTAATGACGTTTTATCAACAATTCGTGGTGCAGACTTTTCCCATGATACTTGTATTGTTTACAACAAACAAACTAGTTCATATCAGGAGCCCAGATATAGTAATACATTATTAAATCAGGGAGGAATTTCTGGTTTAACATTGGCTGTATTAGGTTTAATTTTAGAATACCCTGTTATTACTCAAGAGCTAAAAGATAGTGGAGTTGACCCAAAGATTTTTATGCGAGGAATAGCATCAACATTAGCTTATATGCTTGGAGGACATTCCTTTATAGAAATGGCTACTTCAATTGATTTACCTGCAGTTAGGCAAGTCGTGTCAGAAAAATATGGCTCAGACTCTGATGAAGACAAGTTAAGAACAGAGTTTTATAATAGCATATGTGATAAACAGTTTATGAAAAGCTTTGATGATGCTCATTTTGAAAAAGCATTTAAAACTGCGCAGCGTTATGAAATAGAACGCAGGGAATTTATTAATTCAGAGGATGCAAAATTAGAGCCTCAAATATAAAAACCTGCGTATTATCATTTCAAAAAATACCCATAAAAATCGACTATAAATTAAAAACTTAATTTTAACTTTATATGATAAATTATTACGAAAATCATAATCTTATGCTTTGAAAGTTTATCTTATTATTTCTATGATATCTTATGAGATTTTATTTTATATTAGGGAATTGATATGCTAAGTGAGAGTTCAGGAGAGGAGCTTTATATTTTTTTTTGGGGAACCATGATGAAAGAGGCTGATTATATTACCAAATGTTATTTTGGTCTCCTGATTTATATGGCAAGGAAAAAAGTTGGCCCTAATAATGTTTTGGTTTTTGATGGACCAGGTACTTTTGATGATAGTCATAGTGTATTTGAAAAAATTGCTTCAGTTGTTGGTGGGGGTATTACAGGAAGTCATGGCCCAAATAGTGTTAACAATAATATAGATAATGCAAAGGCTAAAATAGATAGTATGAATCCACGACCTAAAAGAGTTTATGCTGCAGGACATAGTCGAGGAGGGCCAACAGGTAATGGGTTGACTAATGATATTTTCAATACATATGGTAATGAAATTGAGTTTCATCTGATGCAATTTGACCCAGTTCCTGGTCTGAAGGCTACAGTTTCGCGGGAGGATCAGATTTGGATAGCTGATAGTGTTAAAAAATGTCATATTATTATTGCTGAAGATTGTCCAATACCATATTTTACAACATTAATTCCTTTCCATAATGATAAAAAAACGGAAATGCTTATATATCGAGTGAATGCACATCATAATGAAGCGATTGGATTAAAGTTAGGCATGCTTGAACATGATACGCTAATAACTAAAGCGTCTATTTTATGTTGGCTTTATGGTGTTCAAGCTTTAGCACTAGAAAGCTTTATGTTAGATGTATCAGAAATGAAAGGAAAAGGTATAGAAGAAAAATTAATAGACAGTGTTTTGTATATAAGTGGAAATTTAAGTAACTATATGTATTTTAAAGAAGGTGAAAAATATAATGGTTCTGAAAAGGAAGTATATTGGGCTGGAAAAGTTGAGCCGTATTTCAAGGTATCCGCTTTAACAAATATCTTTCCTAAGTTACAGTTGGATCATATTCAACATGAAAAGCAAGTTAATGATGTGCATAGTGAACTATTGGACAATAGTTTACATAATCAAAAAGCATTAGCTATTCATAATGAACTTGAAGAAAAAAAAGAAGTTCCACAAACTTTCTATCAAAGTGGAATGATTATTAATATTGGCCCTGATGGTAACCTTGAGTATCAACATTAATATAAACCTTTTACTATGGCATAAGTTAATTATTTGATACTATCAACTTAAACTAAGATTAAGTTATGATTTAAGTAAAAGGATACTGATGAAAATAACAACATCATTACATATAAATGGCTGTGATTTGTTTGTTTATTTAGGAGCAACTGATGATGAGCGGGCACAACAGCAACGCATAAGTTTAAATTTACAAATTACATTTCCAAGTTTAATCAAAGCCTGCCAAAGTGATAATTTAGATGATACGATTTGCTATCAAACACTAAGAGACAATTTACAAGAGGCATTGCTTGATCGCGAATTTAATTTAATTGAGCATTTAGGATGGTATTTAACAGAGAGTGTTTTAATGCATTACCCTGAAGCAACGATTAATCAGTTAGAATTAACCAAATATCCACCATCATCACACATTAAAGAAGCTAAGTTTATTATGACAGCAGAGGCTTAAATAAGATGAGTCAATATGTTTTAGGTTTAGGTAGTAATTTAAATAACCCATTAGTTGAGTTAAGAAAGGCGGTTAATTTACTCAAAGCTTATCAGCTAGAGATTAAAGCTTACTCATCAATTTATTGCTCTGAAGCAATCGTACCAGAAGACTCACCAATTAGTTGGGATCTGCCTTTTTTAAATGCTGCAGTTTTAGTGAATACAGACCTATCTCCAGAAGAGCTATTACGTACGATTAAAGAGATAGAAACAGATATGGGACGTGCAGTTGATCATGAAACCTGGTCACCTAGAATTATTGATATTGATATTTTATGTTCAGGTTATTTATCACTTAATACAGATGATGGCTTAACAATTCCACATGCAGAGTTACTTGAGCGTTCATTTGCGTTAAAACCATTATTAGACGTTTTGCCAAACTGGCGTCATCCCAATGAGGTTGAATTAGATTTAGTTGCACATGCTGAATCTTTGAACCCTGTTATAAAAATTAAACAGTTATTATTTGGTCCTGAAATTATGGGAATTTTAAATATTACGCCAAATTCATTTTCTGATGGTGGTCAGTTTGAATCAATTGATGATGCGATCAAGCAATTTCATCAGCTAATAGAAGAGGGCGCTCATATTATTGATATTGGCGCAGAATCAACATCGCTTGATGCATTAAAAAATCCAATTCATCGAGATACTGAATGGCAACGTCTAGAGCCGATGCTTGACTATTTGCAGCAAGAATATCCTCGATTGCCAGTTAAGCCGATTATTAGTGTTGATACACATCGTTATGAAACAATGCAAAAGCTGGTTAATTATGATTTTGTAACGATTATTAATGATGTAACAGGCTCTGATATCTATTTAAAAGCAGATTTATTAAAATCAAATCCTTATCTGCAGTATATTATCATGGACAATTGGCGAGGGCCATTAGCAGATATTGGTGCGCATTTAGACAGTGACTTTGATCGTGTGATGGCATTTGCAGAAGAGCAAATTGCTACGTTGCTGGCACAAGGTGTTAAGCGTTCACAAATTATTTTTGATCCAGGCTATGGCTTTGCAAAACCATCTGATACTGTCAGAGGTTTAACAAACTGTATTGAACAAATGAAAGCGCGCTTAGAAGTGCCAATTTTAATTGGGCATTCTCGTAAAAAATCAGTTGTTAACCCAATGAAGTTAGTTGATTTGGACATGGAAGATTCGATGGATTTAGAGACAAGTATTTTATCTTTTCACTTTATAAAGAAGGGCGCTGATATTTTAAGAGTGCACCAAGTGGGATTTTCACGGAGAGCATCTATAATCAGTAATTTCTATCATTGATATATTGTAGGAGATCTGTTAAATGACAAGTTCCCGCTTTTTAACTATTGCCACAGGCGTTATTATTGTTGTTGCAGCGTTATGGATGATTTCGCCATTTTGGCTTGCATTTGCTTGGGCTGCAATTATAGCAATCGGTGTTTGGCCACTTTATAAAAGATGGTATAGTCTGCTAAATAAGCACCATGCCTTTGCTTCAGTTACATTTACTGTGTTAATTGGATTTATAATATTATTACCAATTATCTGGTTTGGTTCATTAGCAACTAATGAAATCATTACCCTGATTAATTACTTAAAATCAGCTAATGCGAATCAAACACCAGCGCCAGAATGGTTAGTAACGATCCCTTTTATTGGTAAATATGTTGTTTTAGGTTGGAATGAATATATTTTAACAGGTCATTCATTAACAGATTTTATTACAAAGTTTGATTTACCGTTTTCACAAGCAGGTGTCATTATTGGTACGCTTGTCAGGGACTTTATTATTTTCTTTTTTACATTAGTTTGCTTATTTTTTATGTTAAAAGATGCACCATTATTAGTTCAAAAAATTGAGCAACTAGGTGAAAATAGGGTGTCTTTATGGCATAGTTTTTTAGAAAGGACACCAAAAGTTATTCGTAGTGTTATTGATAGTTTTGTAATCATTGGTGCAATTACTGGTATCATCATGGGTATTCTATATTATTTCCTTGGTGTGCAAATTCCTGTTGTTTTAGGCGTGCTAACAGCGCTTGTGACGGTGATTCCTTATGCACTAATTATCTTACTAGCTGCAATTTCTGTTATTTTGGCTGCACAAGGTTTGATTGCATCAGCGGTTACAGTTTTTGTTGTGGGGATTGCGATTAACCTAATTACAGACCATTGGGTTAGGCCTGTCTTAATAGGGCGTACTGTTAGAATGCACTTTTTGGCTACTTTATTTGGAGCTTTAGGTGGCCTTGAAGTATTAGGCTTTATTGGTTTATTTATTGGTCCTGTTATTTTTTCTCTTGCTATCCTAGTCTGGGATGAAATCCTGATGAGTCGTTCTCGGGAATATTTTTAGATTATTTGATTTTTATTACCTATATATCTCAAAGGCGTTTAATTGACATTAAAAATAATATAATATATTATTAATTTGCGATTTTTTTGGGGGATGTATCGTGGGTGATGTAGAAGATAAAGAAAATATTAATATTGATCAAACAACGATTTTAAATCAGTTTATTGAGTATTTAAAACTCAAGCAGAAAAGCAACCCTAAAAAGGATCATCCTGAAAATCAAGACAAAAACTTTGAGACGTATTATGATTCTGTAGAAGTAGATAAAATTGTAAAAGAGTTTGATGGCGGTCATTGTCATGGATTTTCCGTAGCATATTCTGTATTTACTTATTTAGATAAATTAGATTGGTGGTTTGATTTATTAGAGAAGTTGAGTGGCTGGGATGGTAGTTCTAATTCATTAAATGAAAAATTTGAGTTAGTCAATCAAAGCACAACAAAAACATTAGGTGAGCTATTCGAAACTGCAATTGATTATATTCGTTACTTTCAGATTGCACCGATTAATATACAAAATTATAATAGGCAAGATGACTTATTTAATGCTAACAAAAATTTATTAGAGATTTTATCAAATGATAATGAGTTATTGAGTATTAATAAAAGTAAAAGTATAGAGTTAAGCCTTGATCAAAATAATAAAAAAGATTTTATTGATAGTATTACAAACAATATAGATAGTCATATAATAATGCTAGGTTTGCGACATGCTAATGGAGAAAGGCATGCTTGCGCACTGAGATTTAAGGAAGGAAAATACTATTGTTATAACTCCAACTATGCAGGAAAAGAAGGAATTTATGAAAATCTTGAAACTCTATATGAAGATATAGCTAATGCAAATTACTCAATAACTAATATTAACTTCTCTTCATTTTCACTTAGTGATAAAGCGTTGCATTTAGCGCTAACTAATGGAAATCTAAAGTTAATAAAACATCTACTTGCAAAAGATAGTAGTTTAATCAAAAAGTTTGATTTTTTGATTAAAAAAATGCCTCTTTCAGTTCAGATGCTGGGGCAGTTAAGAGATCAAGTGGATAACCAAGAAATAATTGAAGCAATAAACAATCAACTATTTCTTTACTCAAGCTTACATGATCAAATGAAACAGGGAAATTTAGTTGAAATTAAATCATTATTAAAACAAGGTGCAAATCTAAATATTATAAATGAGTCTGGTGAAACACTAAGACAGCTTGCACAAAAAGAAGGTAACTTAGATGATATTACGGCGCTACTAAGCCCGAGAAAAATGGATGCTTTGATGCTTCAAGTTATAGACAACCACATTATGCCAATTATAGATTATCAACTCAACTTTCTTAAGCCTGATGAGCTTAATATTCAGGATGAATCTGGATCTACATATTTACACTTAATAATCACACATGCTTCTGATCAGAGCTTAACGCCTGAGAGAAGGCAAGATTACTCTAATAGAGCTAAGTCATTTATTAATAAAATGAATATAGCTGATTTAAATATAAAAGATGAAAATGGCAATACACCTTTACATTTAGCAGCTCAAGGTGGCCTTGTAGAGGTTGTTCGAGAGTTATTAGAACATGATGTCGATATTAATATTCGAAATGATAGTTCTTTTAATGCGTTGTCTTCTGCATTTCAGGGAGAAAACCAAGATATAATAAATATGCTAACTCAAAAATCTTTAGAGGTAATGCGTGAACTTTCATCGGCGCCAGCAAGTACTCCTAAAGTACCTTTTAGTCAAAGTAGTGAGGATGAAGTATATGTCAATACTTATGACTCAGATTATGATGAAATACAGTATTTTTAGCAAGGGAGATAAAAATGATTCAAAAAGAATTAATAGATAAATTTAATAGTTATCTTGAGTTGCATAAAAGTGAGCCTGGCTATAACTCGATAGAAGTTCATGATATTATTAAAGACATTAGCCAAGGAATATGTCGAGGAATCGTTCTAACAGAAGCTGCAGTTAAGTATTTAAATATAGAAGAATCATGGTTGGCTTTACTAAACTCAGTAATACATTGGGATGGAAGGAAAGAAAGTTTAAGTAAAGAAGTAGATAATAAACTATTAAAAGAGTGGAAGCGTAAACCTTCAGATCTAGAGAGGAAAGAAAAAAATTTAAAAGATGGGGAGTTGATTGCAGAGAATACTTTGGACAGTGCATTTAAGTTAACTATGAGTATCCTTAGATTTAATCAGGACCCATTGGTAGCATATAATAATAAAAATTTGACAGAATCTCTCCTTGAAAGACAGCTTGATTTAACTTCACCACTCTTAAATCTATTTGATTTAGATATTAAAGATAGACTCATATGTGCAGGAAATATGAGTCGAGAACTTTTTTGTCAATTGATTACTCATGGAAAAAATAGTGATGTCATTTTATTAAATTTGCTTAGCCACTCTTGTAGAGTATGGTTTAACAATGTAGAAAAGAAATACTATTTTTCTGAGCCAAATTCAGGAGTTAGTGCATATGATAGTGCTGAACAACTATATGAATGGGCTACTAAGTTTATGTCGTTATCTGCATTTTCTTTAGAATTTATTTCATTTACAGAGGGAACCAATTATAAAGATATAGAAAATATTTATAATGATAAATTATCTATTGATATGCTAGATAGTTTAGGTTTAGTCACAATCATAGAGCATTCACCTAATAAACTTCAAACAGTTATAAATAAATTAAGAATGGACGCAGAACGAGATAAAATAATTTCCTTACTTTGTTTGCCTGATCAAGATGGAGCTATTGGTTGGCTTGAACTTATGATTTTTGCACCAGGATATACGAGTCAATTTTTAAGTATGGTAAATACTGACGAACAAAAATGCCAAGTAATATTATCTCTTTGCATTACGAATAATATAAATATGAAAGCAGGTTGGATGACTGTTTTCTCATCAATTGTTCCTGAAGATATAAAATTGTTACTGATTAATATTCTTAATAGTCAAATGTCATTGCACTTAGTAGCTAAAAATGGTTATAAAGATATAGTTGAATTATTAGTTAATTTATTGAATTTTGATTTGAATGCTATTGATAAGAATGGTAAAACAGCACTGCATTACGCAGCTGAAAATGGGCATGATGACGTGGTATCCTTTTTACTTGAAAAAAGAGTTAATTCAAATATAAAAGATAAAAATGGGCATACAGCTTTACAGTGTGCTCAAAATAGCCGGAAAGCTAGTACATTTATGATTTTATTTAAACATAGTCGTAGTAACTCAAATAGAATGCCTGAACACATTATGCTAAGTGGAAAAAATCAATCATCTGGCAATACTTATGGCTAGTATTTTAATTCGCATAATATATATTATGTTAAATTATGTATTTATGTGAGTACTATCAAATGCCCTTTTTTCTTGTGTTTATAGATCTAAATTAAATTTTTCTAAGTTGAGTTGAAGAGATAAAACTAAGTAAACTTTCTAAAATTTGAAGAAACTAACATTAATTTTTATCTTCAAATCAGATAGTTCAGATAGTTAAGTTCTAATGTTCGGTTATAGTTATAACCAGACATTTTATTGTAATGAGTTTTCGGTGATGTTTTTAGATATATTATCTAAAGTATTCTGATGAAAATAAAATAAAGCTTTTTTTTGGTTTTTAATACTTTTTGTCTTAGGCATATTTGGACGTACTTTTATTTGCTCTGCTATTAGTATGCTATTAGTTATTGATAAAGCTGTATGCCCATTTTTGTCTTTTAAAGTTGGGTCTGCTTTATTGGTTAAGAGTAACTCAACAATATTAAAGTAATTGTTTTCTAATGTTATATGTAATGCTGTTTGATCACGGTCGTTCTTAGTATTAATATCAGCCCCTTGCTCTAATAATATTTTAACTTGATTAAAATCACCAATTATTGCTGATTTTAAGAAATTCTCGTTAAGACTCTGCTGCCGTTGTTTTATTATGTTAATAATTTCTTCATTTGAAGTTAGGCTTAGTGCTGTTCCCCCTCTCTCATCTTTAGCATTAATATGAGGATTAAACTGTAATAGCAATTCGACCATCTTTAAACTGTTCATTAGACATGCTATATGTAAAGGTGTTGGGCCAAATGATTCGGGCGTATTTATATTTTCACCCACCTCTAATAGGCGCTTTACAGCATCAATATCTTGACATGCTACTGCATTTAATAAGTCTATTTCTGACATTGCAATCCCTAATAAGTTTATGATTAACCTTTAAATTTACTATATACTAGTGAAAAAACTTTTGTAAGATATAAATAGAAATGGATCTTAAAAACAGACCCTTAGCAATTTTTGATACGATAGAAAATATTGAACAAGCTAAAAAAGAGATTAACCCAAGCTTGTACTCTAAATTTAATAATGATGACTTTGAACAGTCTTATAGCTTTCTTAAAAGCTATACCGGTAATATTGGAACTTATAATGCCTACCGTCGTGAAATTGAACGTCTATTACATTGGAGTTGGTTAGTTGTAAATAAAACTTTACCAGAGCTTCAACCAGAAGATATTGAAAGCTTTATAACATTTTGTAAAAGACCTCCAGAGAGCTGGATAAGTCTAAAAAGAATGCCTCGATTTATTATAGTTGAAGGGCAAAGAGTGCCAAATAAAGTTTGGTGCCCTTTTGTTGCGACTGTCAGTAAATCTGCACATCGGCGTGGTAATAAACCAAGTATCGAAGGTTTTGACTTATCACAAGGTGCAATTAAAGAGTTATTTTCGATCTTAAGTAGTTTTTTTAGTTATTTACTAAATAAGCGTTATGTCGCTTTAAATCCAGTGACCTTAATTCGTCAAAAAAGTAAGTTTTTAATTAATAATGAAGCAACGGTTAAATTAAGAAAATTATCGGACTTACAATGGCAATATTTAATTAAAACAACAGATGAGCTTGCTTGTGAAAGTCCAAGTACGCATGAGCGATCTTACTTTATTATGTCTGCTTTATACTCGATGTATTTACGTATTTCTGAGTTAGTCGCATCGAGTAAATGGACGCCAACAATGAATGATTTCCATCAAGATGATGATGGAAATTGGTGGTTTATCACACTTGGGAAAGGCAATAAGACGCGTCAAATTGCAGTCAGTGATGCAATGCTAGAAGCACTAAAACGCTGGCGTCGTTATTTAGGCCTCTCTGCCCTGCCGACGGCGAATGATCAAACACCATTGATACCAAAACTAAGAGGCAAAGGTCCTGTTACAACAACAACACATATCAGGCGTATTGTTCAGCATTGTTTTGATAAAACGTCAGCAAGTCTAGCAAAAGATGGCTTTTCTGATGAAGCTGAAACTTTATTAGAAGCAACTGTTCATTGGTTGCGTCATACGGGTATTTCTAATGATGTTAAACACAGACCTCGTGATCATGTTAGAGATGATGCTGGTCATAGCTCAAGTGCGCTAACCGATCGTTATATTAATATTGAATTAAGAGAGCGTCATCAGTCTGCTAAAAGAAAGCAAATGGTTGATGAATGAGATTTAAATCTCCCCTTCAGAGTGAACTGGTTTAATCTCTATTTTTGTTGGTTTTTTGGCTAAAGGGTTGCCTTTAATTTGATAAACTTTTGATTCTTCTGGAGTAATAAAATTAAATTGAAGCTCCATTTGATCAAGCTCATTGATAGTACCACAGTAAATATGCTGTTCATAACGATCATAAACTGAATTGTGCCATTGAAGGCCAAGGCAGCGTTTATTTTTCTCTGGAATATCACGAACAGCAACAAGTGAGTTATTAATCAACCTAAGTTTATAAATATTTCTAGCTTTCATCGGTAAACATGTTGCCCCCAGTACAATTTTTGTTGTACTAGATTTTGGAATATTTAACGTGCTTGATTCGCTAATTGTATTTTTATTCTGCCAGCACTTGGCTGTTTGAATAGAAACAAAAGATTGATCTAATAAATTATTAAAGTATATCGTTAGTTGATTGGTTTCTTTTTTCTCTTGAGCTTGTGAAGCATTCGCAGCTAAAAACAAGCAAGGTATTAATGTAGAAAGAAAAAATTTATTCATAACACAAACTTAAATTTATAATTCTTATATTAATAGTATAAAAAATTTAAGCTTAAAATCAATTAAATCACTCAATTGGTTGTTAAATCATGGATGCACTTAGGTGATTTTAAGGTATAAATAAGCATTCCTAGAACTCCTATTGAGCTTACAAGCATATAGATAAAATAAGAAAAATCAGGCAAAGCCTTATCCCAGCTGAGCTTAAATTGACCACTGGATGCAATAAGAACTGCCGCAATGATTGCAACTGCAAAACTGCTACCCAGTTGTATAATAGCACTATTAATCGTTGTACCAGCTGAGATATCTTCTTCACTTAGATTTTTATAAACGCCAGTATTCACTAATGTAATAAAGCTACTCATTGCCCAACCAATAATAAACCCAACAATAAAAAATATAGTTAAATTAAAATATAAAAAGTTAAAGGCAAGCAATATGTTTAGTATAAGAATAAAAGATAATAATATTACCATAAAGCGTTTATATAAGAGGCGACTTAATAAAGGCTTTACGGAGCGCTTAGCAAGCCAACTACCAATGATCATTGGAAATAAAGCAAGCCCTGAAGTGAATGCTGAGAAATCCATTTTAGTTTGTAAGTAAAGGGGGAATAAAAAGCTAAATCCCATTAAAAATAAGCGTAATAAAATATTGGTTGTTGCAAAAAACCTAAATAGAGGATCTTTAAATAGCAGTAGGTTAACAACTGGATTAGTTTTTTTGCGGGCATAAACAATATAAGTAAACATTAATATTAAGCTAATCGTTAAAGCTAAAATTTTATACTCAGTTGCAATCGATGGCTCGACAATAGTATCCATCGTAAAAAGCATTAAAGCCAGACTTAAGCTAAGCATTAAAAAACCAAGTAAATCAAATTTATTTTTTAATGGTAATCGAACCCTGGGGAAGTATTGATGTATTGCCCATAATGCAAATAAGCCAATGGGTACATTAATAAAAAAGATAACTCGCCAATCTATCCAAGTCGTAATTGCACCACCAATTACAGGACCTAATAATGGTCCGATAATAATAATTGTTGCAATAAATGATAAAGCAGAAACAAGCTTATTTGTGAAAATTCTAACCATTACTAATCGAGCAACTGGCATGGTAAAGGCCCCGAATACACCTTGAAAAGCTCTTGAAATAACCAAGCTATACTCACCTTGAGCCAATCCACAAGCAATCGATGAAATAATAAACCCAATCGTTGCAATTGAAAGTACTCGAATAACACCAAATCGATCGGCAACCCAAGTCGCACAAGGAATAAACATGCCTAACGTTAATAAATAGATGGTAATTGCAACCTTTAGCTCAATTGGATTAATTTTAAAATCAAAAGCAATTTGCGGCAATGCTGTATTTAAGACTGTTGTATCAATTAATTCCATAATCATAATTAAAGCGATAGTTAAAAGAATTAGCCTTTCTTTCTTGTCAAATGTAGGTGCTTTAGTCTTTTTATTATTTTTTAACGCTATTTGTGACATGGTGTTTGCCTCTTAAGGTGAGATATAAAAGAAAACTGATGAAATTTTAGTCATTATTTTAAACTTTATATCGACTAATTTCAATTTGTCGGTATCATTCTTATAGAATATTGAATTGATAAAAAATAAAGGTTTAGTTAGCCAAACTAATGAATAATAAAGATGTAAAGAAAAGTAGAACCATTGCTGTAGCGCCGATGATGGATTGGACCGATCGCCATTTTCGTTACTTTATGCGACTAATTTCTAAACGCTGCATGCTATATACCGAAATGATTACAACAAATGCTATTTTACAAGGCAAAGATAGTGAACGTTTTTTAGCTTACGATCAACTTGAGCACCCTATTACGATTCAGTTAGGTGGTAATAACCCAAAAGATTTAGTTGAGTGTGCAAAAATATCAGAAAGCCATGGTTATGATGAAATCAACCTAAATGTAGGCTGTCCTAGTGATCGAGTTTCTTCTGGCCAGTTTGGTTTATCTTTAATGGCTAACCCACAACTTGTTTGTGAGTGTGTTGATCAAATGAAGCAGGCTGTTAGTATCCCCGTTTCAGTTAAAACGCGCATAGGTTTTGATAATGAAGATAGTTTTGAGCAATTACATTATTTTATTGATTTATTAGATCAAGTAAATGTTGATTATATCTGCATTCATGCCAGAAAAGGTTGGCTGCATGGCTTAAGTCCAAAAGAAAACAGGACGGTTCCACCACTTGATTATCAACGTGTTTATCAAATCAAAGCGCTCTACCCTCACCTATCCATTGGTATTAATGGTGGCATTACAACACTAAAAGAAGCAGAAGCTCACTTAAAAGAAGTCGATAGTGTTATGATTGGTCGAGCAGCTTATAATACACCTTATTTATTTTCAGATGTTGATCAGAGGTTCTTTGATGAAAAATTACATCAACCAGAACGTATGGAAATTATGGAAAATCTCTTTCCTTATGTTGAAAAAGAACTAGCAAATGGCACGAGATTGCATCATATAACACGCCATATTTTAGGGCTATTTCAAGGTATGTCAGGAGCTAGACAATTTAGACGTTACCTAAGTGAACATGCACCAACTGTTAGTGATGTTGATATTTTAAAAAATGCGCTAAAATTTATCGAAAGAAAGGATATCGCATGATCATACATAAGTTAAACTCAACTTCTGATAAAGTGTTGCGTGATTTAAAATCATTAATTGGTAGCGATGATATAATTGTCCTAATTGAAGATGCAGTTTACCTGCCCTACTATTATCCAGAAAAATTAGATGAATTTAAAAGTCATAAGATTTATGTGATTGAGTATGATGTGACTAAGCGAGGATTATCAAACAGTCAATTTAAGATAAACTTAATCAATTATGAGGACCTTGTAGACTTGAGTCAGAACTCAAAGATGCTGAGTTGGTTTGATGTCTAGACTGTTGTGTTTGTTGAAATAGAAACCTGCACATATGGTTTTTATAATTATCATATAATTGGTCATAGTCACTTTCTGCAATATCTGAGTTAGTAAGTTTATTAATAAAACATATCATTTTACTTTGTAAACATAAATCTTTTATTGATAGCACGTCACATCGTATATAAGGAGAAAGTTTGACTGCATCAATCTTAATATCTGTATATTTATTTGTTAAATAATTAAGATTTTTAACACTCTGAATTATACTTTGTTCTATTATTTGCCAGAGATCTTCATCAAGAGGTTTGGTGGATAGCTCAGATAGCATTTGTTCATAGATCTGCACATCAAGCTTATGGTTTGATTTTGAAAGTTTAGTTAGTTTGTCACATAAAGATTTATAACTAGAAGAATCTATATTAGACAAAATATTTTTTAAATCATCTTCAACAAAGTTAGTATCTTCAACAAAGTCACTTATTTGAATTTTACACATTAATTCATTTTTGTTGATAGCCTTACCTGATAAGATATTGTCATATAAGTTTTTTAGAACGATATTATTAATTTTTTTATCTTCATTGTCATTTATTAACAAAATATTACGAATATCAGGCTTCAGATTATCTATGATATCTGCTAACTTTGAATGATCATCAAGTACACGCCTAAATATATTTTTAAGTTTTTCTTTTTCTTTTAGGTAAATTTTTATTATTTTATTACATTGAGCTAATGTTATACTATCTTCCTCAAGTAAGTGGTCTGTAAGAGTATTAGTACCACCTTTTCCATTTAAGTTATTTAAATTGACGGATTGCTCATATAGCAGCTCATTTTCATGATGTCCATGTATATGCAGTATAAAGTCTTCAAGAAACCCTAATGATTTTGATAGATCAAATTGGGCTTTTGTATCACGATTCCAAACGAACTTATTATATTGTCGATACAAGTAATCAAACTGATTTTCTTGAATTAAATCTTTAAATTCCATATTTAATGAATGGGTAATATCATCTAATGAGAGTGTGGCACTTGTTTTTTTTGAGTCATCTATTTTCATGCTTTTTCTGAAATATTCTTTAACAATTTCATCATTTAATGGAGCATGAGTTGCCAGTATTTTACCCAATTGAGTTTTTTCTAACGTAGTTAATTTAAGATGCTTCAAATAAATGCGGATTTGTTCTTTTATTTCATCTTTTTTACCAGGATTTTCTTTCAAATACTTTATGAAATTATGAAATGATTTTGCAAAAGGCGTATTTTCATTAAAATTTTCTATTATTTTGATTTTATCATATTCATCATTAAGTATATGTTCGGCATTTCGAATAAACTCAGCATCATGATTAGAGTAAATAGTATCAAATTTAATATTATTTTTCTCCATTAGGCCGATAATATGTAGCGTCATTGCATCATTTATACCGCGATCAGCAAGTACGTCACCAATGAAGCATAGCTTCGGAGCTTCTGTTGGCGCATTAAATTTAAGTTGATCACAAAGTGCTTTAAAATCGTCAACTTGATTATTATGATAAGCGTTTTCTAACTCTGAATAGAACTTATCATCAAAGTCAATATATTTAGACTTCTTCAAAAAACATAATATTTTAGGCGTACAAGCATGCACATCGCCAAGAAAATCAATCATAAATACAACCTCAATTTAATATAATATAATAATTTGTATTTAAAAGTAATTAAAATTTATTTAATGTATAAAAAATGGCGGGTGATGATATTTTATATCTGTTTATTTAAACTGCTTTCTTCTTGAGCTTGTGATGAATAAAAAAAATAGTACATGTTTTTAAGGTTTTCTTTATTGTTTTGTGAATTAAGGTCTTGCTTAATTGCGTGATGTATACTTAATTGCTTTGCTAAAGACTGTTTATTTATATTTGTAATGGTAAATTGATGATGAAAAGCACCTAATAGTTCTTCAATACTTGAGCCTTTAGGTATTTCTAAAGTTTCACTTTCTAATAATAAGTCTTCAGGTGGCTCAAACTTTCCATTTATATTATCTAAATTCATTGAATAAAGATAAAGAGGTAGTCCTTTTTTATCATGCCCATGTAAATGAAAAATATACTTATTATCTTTTAAGCCAAAAGACTTTCTTAAACCACCAGCATCAGAGAATTCTTTTCTATTCCATGTTAAGTCATTGTATTTTTCATAAAATTTGAGATATTTACTTTTTTGTGATGGCTTACTTTCATTAGACTTGGTTTTATTAAGTTTTTTAATGCTAACTTTACTATTAATATGTAATTTTTTTATTTCTAAGTTTGATGCTTCAATTACTTGCTTTAAGGTTTGCCCTTCTTTTTTAAAATATATTTCTGTAATTTCTTCATTAAGTGGTGCATGAGTAGATAAGATGTGATTGTCATCCAAAATAGCTATTTTTAAATGATCAAGGTAATTATTAATATACTTAATCAGATTTTTGTTACTTAAAATATCATCCTCAGGAAAATCATCCGATCTATTCTTTAAAAACTCAATAAAGTTACGAAGAGATTTTGCATTTTTATCTGGGTTTTTAAGTTTGACATCAAACTTTACTTCTTTTTTTTGATCTAAAATAAGGCTACGTATTTTAGCTAAATTTCTGACAAAAACGGCGTCATGGTTAGAGTAAGCAATCTCAAAATCAACTTTATTTTTTGCCATTAAATTAAAAATCAATAAGGTAAATAAGTCATTCATCCCTCGATCAGATAAAGTATCGCCCATAAAGCAAAGTGAGTTAGGATCTTCAGGCCTCTCAAAATTTAACTTTTCATTACATATTTTTATAAACGTATTGATATCATTAGCAACATAAGCAGCTTTAAGTGCTTCATAATAGTCTTGAAGGTTTGTTATATAGCCTGCTTTTTCTAATACCAATAATAGTTTTAATGCATTAGCATGCAAATCACCAAAGTAAAATTTACTAGACATTAGTAACTTAAATTAATTCCATTTAATTAGTAACTAAGTCTATATATAGTTAGTTAAAAGCAAAATTGCTAATAAATAACGTTGTTACTTTGTTGCAAAACACTTAAAGCAATTATATGATTTTTTCTTTTTCTCTTGAGATTCTTGATATACCGGTGTACTTACTTGTTTGGGTGATTTTTTTGTTTTTTCTTTTTCAAGATGCTTTTTAATATTTCTTCTTCGTTCAGCGTCAATTTGTTCTTCAGTCTTATTTGGTTTATTAAATATAGCAAGCATTATAAATACCTATTTATTAGTAATAGGCCTATTTTATAGAGTAAAAAAAAAGAAATATATAGCTAGTTATTGATCTATTGATGTATATCAAAAAATATCTAAATTAAATATAAGATGCAGGCTAGACCGCAACAAAAGCTTCAGATTGAGAGATTGCTTCTTTAGGATCAATATAGTTATAGTTAAGTGCTTCAGCAACTGCTTCACAAGTAATCTGACCATGGTGAACATTAAGGCCATTTCTTAAGTGCTCATCCATTAATAAAGCATCTTTGTAACCTAAGTTAGCTAGCTTTAAGACAAATGGTAAGGTTGCGTTGTTTAATGCAATTGTTGAAGTTCTGGCAACAGCACCCGGCATATTAGCAACACAATAATGAACAACACCTTCTTCAATAAAAGTTGGCTCATCATGAGTCGTTGGTCTTGATGTTTCAAAGCAGCCACCTTGATCAATTGCAACGTCAACAACAACAGAGCCTTGCTTCATTCTTTTTAACATATCACGCGTGACTAGTTTTGGTGCTTGTGCACCAGGGATTAGTACCGCACCAATAACAAGATCTGCATTGGTAATATAATGATCTAGGTTTTCAACGGTTGAGTAAATTGTATTAAGTTTAGGACCAAAATAGTCATCTAATTCTTTTAGTCTTTCAATTGAGCGCTCTAGTACGGTAACGCGAGCTTCCATACCAATTGCCATACGAATTGCATTTAAGCCAACAATGCCACCACCAATGACAACAACATCAGCAGGCTTAACACCAGGCACGCCGCCTAATAAGACGCCACTACCACCTTGTGCTCTTTCTAAACAATGCGCACCAGCTTGGATTGATAAGCGTCCAGCAACTTCACTCATTGGTGTTAATAATGGTAGACGACCATGATCATCAGTAACTGTTTCATAAGCAATCGCAACAGAATTTGATTCAACTAATAATTTTGTTTGTTGTGGATCTGGCGCAAGGTGAAGATAAGTAAATAAAACTTGCCCTTCTCTTAACATCTTGCATTCATTTGCTTGAGGCTCTTTTACCTTAACAATCATATCTGCTTTATCAAAAATTTCTTTTGCTGTATCAACCGTAGTTGCACCTGCATCTATATACATATAGTCATGAAAGCCAATGGCATCACCAGCATTTTTTTCAATCATTACTTGATGGCCGTGATGTACTAATTCTCTAACACTTCCAGGTGTTAAACCAACTCGGTATTCTCTATTTTTAATTTCTTTAGGAACCCCAATAATCATACTAAACTCCTTTATTAACTATTATTTATTTTGTTGTGCTTTTTAAAATAAACATAAAGTGTGACCATTTTGCTATTATAAAAGCGGTTTGAAAAGAAAAAATATCTTATATTTTAGAAAAAATAATAATCATCTTGTTACTCCAAAAGAGAAACATCACCACTACCATGACGTAAGATTTCATATGGTTGAGTGGAAAAGTCAATGACAGTTGTTGGCTCATACCCGCAATAACCACAATCAAGAATATAGTTAAGATCATAATTTAAATGCTCAGAAACATCTTCTGCATAAATTAAAGGTTCGTTCTGATTAGGTAAAATCAAAGTTGTACTAAGAATTGGTTCACCTAATGTTTCACTAAGTGCTAGTGGAATTGGATGATCTGGAATACGAATGCCAACGGTTTTTTTAGACTTGTTAAGCATTAATGTTGGAACTTTGGATGTTGCTGGTAATATAAAAGTGTAGCTACCAGGTGTTAAGCGCTTTAAAATACGATAGACTGGATTATCAACTTTTGCATAAAGTGAAATCTCAGATAAGTCTCGACATATTAGAGTAAAGTTGTGCTTGTCATCTAAATTTCTGATTTGCTTAATTCGTTGTAATGGCTTTTTTAGCCCCATTTTACACCCCAAGGCAAAGCCAGAATCAGTTGGATAAGCAATCACACTGCCCTCTTTTAGAGCATCACATAACTCGTTTAAAAGCTTTTGTTGTGGCTTATTAGAATGAATTTCTATAAACTGACTCATGTAGCAATCCTTCAGAAATTACTTATAATCATTATGATTTGAAGATCTGGCATTGTAACACTATATAAAGATTAAATTGAACTAAAAATTGGTAGCATTATGAAGAAAGCATTGTTTGACTTTTTCCCAGTAATTGTATTTTTTGTTGTTTATAAAATGGCGAATATATTCATTGCAACATTTGCACTGATGATAGCATCTTGTATTCAAATTGGTTATTTATATTTCCGGTATCGTAAAGTAGAGATAAAGCATATTATTACGTTAGTGCTAGTCCTAGTCTTTGGCGGTGCAACAATCTATTTCCATGATGCACGCTTTATTCAATGGAAAGTTTCTATTATTAATTGGTTATTTGGCTTTATACTACTAATATCCCCTTATATATTCAAAAAATCAGCAATTGAGTATTTACTTTCAGATGATCTAGAGCTTCCAGCGCAAGTCTGGAAAAAACTTAATCATATGTGGGGTATCTTCTTCATAGTCATAGGCTTTTTAAATCTATATGTTATGTTTTACTTTTCAGAAGATGCCTGGGTAAGCTTTAAAACATTTGGTCTTATGATATTATTAATTTTATTTTGTATTATTCAGAGCCTATATCTTTATAAACATATAAATCCTGATAAAAATAGTAATTAACTGCCTATTTAAAGGTCATAAATGTTATGCTGCAACATATAAAGTATTTGTAACAGCTATCTAATTGTTTTATAACTTTAGAGCAACGCAGTTTTTAATGGATTATCTATATGTCAAAACGCTCCGTTACGTTTTTTGGTTTACTATTTTCATCAATTAGTGCAATTTTAGGATCTGGTTGGCTTTTTTCAGCATATTATACCAGTGTATTAGCAGGCCCTGCTGCTATGATCTCCTGGATCATTGGGGGTGCACTTGTCATTATTGTCGCTTTTGTGTTTGCTGAATTATGCTCGATGATTCCAATTACAGGCTCAAGCACAAGAATTCCACACTTTACACATGGAACTCTGGTTAGTTATATCTTTGCTTGGTTAATTTGGTTGTCATATCTAACTTTAGTACCAACTGAAGTCCAAGCAATGATTCAGTATTTAGCTTTTTATTATCCTGGGTTGTTAAATGCTGATGCGTCATTAACGACAGAAGGATTTATCTTTGCAACAATACTTTTACTTTTCGTTTCTATTATCAATGTATATTCAGTTCGTTGGTTGGTGC
Source organism: Thiotrichales bacterium 19S9-11 (assembly GCA_021713395.1). Classification (GTDB taxonomy): domain Bacteria; phylum Pseudomonadota; class Gammaproteobacteria; order Francisellales; family Francisellaceae; genus M0027. The sequence continues at coordinate 37,388 of JAKJJT010000011.1, forward strand.
GTATTAATAGCTTTTTAACCATATTAAAAATTATTATCCCATTAACGATTAGTTTTGTTTTACTTTATTACTTTTTTTCTTATGACAATGTAACTCAGCCTGCCAACACAGAATTCTCTCCTTTTGGGATGAGTGGTGTTTTTGCTGCTATTTCTTCAGGTGGTATCGTCTTTGCGTTTAATGGATTTAAAGTAGCAGCTGAAATGGCAGGTGAAGCTAAAAGTCCAAAAGTAGCTGTGCCACTAGCGATTGTTGGCTCTGTTGTTATTTGTGTTATCGTTTATATTTTATTGCAATCTGCTTTCTTAGCCGCTATCCCTCATGATGCGCTATCACAAGGCTGGCAGCATTTAAATATTCAAGATCAGTTTGGTCCATTTGCAACGATTGCTAAAGTTAATAACTTAATGCCGCTATTAATCCTTATCTTTATTGGTGCTATTATTGGGCCTTTTGCCGCTGGTTTAATGTATGTTAATAGTGCAGCGCGGTCTTTATATGGCATGAGTAATAATGGCTACTTACCTTCAATCTTGATGAAAGTTTCGCCAGAGGGAAACCCTGTTTTCGCTATTATTTTAAACTTCTTTTTAGGTTTGTTATTTTTTGCGCCACTTCCAGGTTGGAACAGTATGGCAACATTTCTAACTTCTCTTATGGCATTAACTTATTCAATTGCGCCTATTGGCTTGTATACATTAAGGAAAAGGCTACCTGACTATCCTCGTCCATTTAAACTGGTTATTGGTCGCATTTGGTCTGTTGCAGCTTTATATGCTTGCACATTGATGGTTTACTGGAGTGGTTGGCATATTGTATCAAAAGCAGGTTTTGTTATTTTAGCAGGACTTGTTATTCTAGTTGTTCATTATTTTTTACGCTTTAACCGCGCGAAAAAAATGCAGTGGAATTTCCCTCAATCAATTTGGTTATGGATTTATTTTTCAGGTATTACGCTAATGTCTTACCTTGGTAATTATGGTGAAGGCTCTCTGCACTTATTAACTCAGAATCAAATTTATTTATTTGGCCTAATCTTATGTATTCTATCTTTAAGAATTGCTTATCGAGTAAGCTTGCCTGCAGCAGAAATTAAAGCACATATTGAAGAAAGTATTGCTTCTCAGAAATCTGTTGATGAGTATTTAGAAAAACACTTAAAAGTAGGAAAGCTTAAGAAAGTATAAAGTAAAATGCTTTATCGCGTCTTGAAATAAATATAAGATAATTAATCTGGTAGTGGAATATATTCTTCTGAATCACCAGGCACTTTTGGAAAGACCCCATTTTTCCAATCTTGTTTAGCTTGTTCAATTCGTTCTTTTCGACTGGAAACAAAATTCCACTCAATATGTCGATCACCTAAGTAATCACCACCAATAACTGCGATTTGTGCATCACTGGTTGCCTTAATTTCATTTAATTGGCTATTTAAAATAGCCATTTGATGAGTTAAGATGCTTTTATCTTCTATTTGAATATTGCCTGAAACAACATAGACAGCAATTTCTTCTAGTTGTGGCAGTTCTAATACACTATCTTTTGGTATAAGTGCTTCTGCATAAAATGTTTTCATAAAGGTTTTAACAGGAGATTTGAATCCATATCCTTCACCAATCATGACTCGAATACTAACATCATTAACAGTTAGTTTTGGCATTAATTTTTTTGGATAGTGGTGAAATTCAGGATCAACTTCTTCAAATTCTTCAGGTAATGCATGCCAAAGCTGTAAGCCGTGTAATTTATGATTAGAATTTTTCACCTCTGGGCGCTCTCGTTCAGAGTGAGCAATGCCTTTACCTGCAACCATCAAGTTAATATCTCCAGGATAAATACTTTGTTGATTACCTAAAGAGTCCCTATGAAAAATCTCACCGTCAAACAAATAAGTCACAGTTGCAAGATTAATATGAGGGTGAGGCCTAACATTAATACCCTCTCCTTGAGCAAAATTTGCTGGTCCAATATGATCAAAAAAAATCCATGGGCCTACCATTTTTTGCTCTTTTACTGGCAGCATGCGTCTAACGGTAAAGCCACCCAAATTTTTCTCTCGTGGTTTTAAAAGTTTAACATCCATTTTATAATCCATTACCTTTTAAGTAGTTTAATATCCTTTGTTTACGTCCTTCTTTTTCTTCTTTAGTATAAGCCCGAAAGTCCTCTTTCCCCCAAATCACATCTGGCCAACAGAAGTCATCTCGATATCGTCCAATAACATGAATATGCATTTGAGAAACAACATTACCAATAACTGCAAAATTAACTTTATCAACCTTCTCATTAATTTTTAAATAAGATGAGAGCTGATTAATCAGCTGATTTAGTTTTGATTGTAAATCAGAGTTAAGTTCAAACCATTCGGTTTTATCTGTTTTTGGGACAAGCAAAATCCAAGGGACTAAAGCATTATTGGATAATCGTATATCAACAAAATCTAATTCAATAATTGACTCAGAACTTGATGTCAAGCGAGAGTCTAAAATAAATTGTTCCATGTTTTAATTAAGTCCTACTAACACGTTATAACAGACTTTAAAATATAGCATTATTTAAAATTAAACCCCATATACTTTTCACTTCATTATGTTAGCATAGTATTTTTTTTAACAAAGGAATTGTTAAAAGGTTTTAAAATGAAGCTACTTAGTAAAGTTTCTAATGATGGTGCAATAGATAATGAATATTTGCTGTCTGATACCAAAATTAAGTTAAATTATTTTACTTATGACTCTACTTTTGGGAGCCCTACTTTTGGATTTACGGCTGATGGTGGCGGTGAAAATGGTCAAGTTGTGGGACAGCATATGCAAAATCTTGATGGTGTAATACTTGGAGGAGATTTTAATTACGATCGAAACTCTATCACACCTGATAATTTAAGGTTAAATTTCTATGATAAATACCCAAATACTTTAGTATCTTTAGTTAATGGGAACCATGAGCATCATATTTCTAGGGAGTCTGATGAAATTAGATTTCTTTCAGAAAACTTATCTAGCTTAAGTAATGGAAGATTTTCAACTCATCCAATAAATAATGATGCGCTTCCTGCCCCTTTTGCTGATATTGTTATTGATGAAAATAATAGAAATAACACATTAGTTTTTCTGCATGTTGATAGCACAATACTGCCATATAACGAAAGTTATGCGAACGATATAGCTGATTTGCTTATTGAAGCTCAAAGAAAATACAAAGATAAATGTAATATTGTGATCAGTCTACATCATGCTCCAGAAACTTATACAAATGGGAGAAAAGATGATAAAGACACCAGCAAGTATCTTAAGTACTTAACTTATAGGAATAAGATAGATGCTCAAAGAAAAGAAGAAATTATAAAAGGAGGAAAAGAACAGCTTCACAAGTCAGATAATAATAAAGCTGATCTAAATATTTGGAATCAAATTATTTCTCGCCATCTTAAAAAAATATATGCGACTGTTAAAGATAAGTGTGGCTATGTCCGCATCATGGCGACTCAGAGTGGGCATGATCATCATGCATGCATCCAAGTCCAAAAAAACCATCCACCATCAATTTTACAAGGTAATGGTTCAAATAAGATATCCTTGCAATATACACCAAAAAAAGATAACAGCGGAAGTTTAAATCAGACATTTATTCAAGTAGGTAAAAAGAAAAACAAGCTTTTTGGCATAGACATTAGTAATTTAGAAACAAATGCTATTCATCGAAGTCTTGGGTTTGGTGTATGGTATGTTGGACAAACTTCGATAGATTATGTTCAGTATATTGTTTCTTATGAAGATAGAGAAAAATGTATTCCAATAACTAAAGTCAAATTTGATTCCAAAACTCTTAACTTTGAAATATTTGAAGCAAACTCAGGTATATTTAATAATTCTTCAAGCCCTGTCTACAAAAGTGAAGATGGAAATTCATACCTTAACTTTCCTAAAGTTCCCTTTAGATATGCTGAAAAAAAACCATTAGAGGCTGAAAGCTTAACATTGTAATCAGTGATAAATTTGTACTTAAAAAGTACCTACGATATAATAACTGACATACAAGTAATAATATATTATAAAAATGAATAAAAATAACTTAGCCGAAATTTGGCAAATAATAGAAAATCATGCTAAAGATTTAGGCTTTTCTAATATTAGCGTCACAGACTGCGATTTAAGCCGATATATTCAGCACTATCATAATTGGGTTAATCAAAACTATCATGGTGATATGGTATATATGACCTCTCATGGCGATAAACGCTATCATCCTGAAAAATTAGTTGAAGGCACTCAAAGAGTTATTGTTGTCACAGTCCCCTACCTCACAAAAAAATATGATTTAAAAGAAGTTAAAAAAGAGTTAAAACAACAATCTGATCAAGCAGCTATTTCTCGTTATGCTTGGGGTCGAGATTATCATAAAGTTATTAAAAAACGTTTAGAGCTATTAGCTAAACTTATTAATGAAAAATTAGAAGGTCACCAATATCGAGTGTTTACTGATAGTGCTCCCGTTTTAGAAAAACCACTCGCTGAAAAAGCGAACCTTGGTTCTTATGGTAAACATAGTAATATTTTAACAAAGGCAGGTTCTTGGTTTTTTTTAGGTGAAATTTATACGAATATTCCTTTTAAGCCTGTGAATATAACTGAAACTGAAGATTTGTGTGGTGCTTGTACTGCGTGCATTAAAGTATGTCCAACAAATGCAATTGTTGCACCTAAAATTGTTGATGCAAGACGTTGTATTTCTTATTTAACGATAGAAAATAAGGGCCCTATTCCACTAGAATATCGAAAAGCCATAGGCAATCGCATTTACGGTTGCGACGATTGTCAACTAATTTGCCCTTGGAATCGTTATGCGACAGTAACACCGATTAAAAACTTTGAAGTTCGCCATCAATTAGACAGCATTTCATTATTGGATGTTTTTAACTGGGATGAAAAAACGTTTCTTAAAAAAACAGAAGGATCTGCTATTCGTCGTATCAAATATTTACGCTGGATACGTAATATAGCTATTGCTTTAGGCAATGCACCGCATCAAAGGGAGATTATCCAAGCTTTAGAGGCTAAAAAATTGATAATTACCGATGAAATGGTTTTAGAGCATATTGACTGGGCAATTGATCAGCAACAACCAACAGGTTAAATGTATAAATTATAAAAAGCGGCAGCTGCAAGTATTAATCCTGCGCTGTAAACTAAATAGGGAGGCGACGAAGATCCTTGATTATCTTTTTTTGAAAGAGGCTTGCTGCTGGAATCTTGAACTACCTGATATTTATTGTTACTACTAACTATTTTTTCATGTTGTTTACAATAATTATGATACTCATGAACAACCTGATGCTCAGCAATGACTTCAATATTTTTTTGATGAAAAATTTCAAATAATTCAAATAAATCGTTTCTATCCTTATCAGTCTCTTTATCAAACCCATTACCATATATACTAACGTATTTAACAGAATTAGGGAGTTCCTTTATCAACCGAGCTAGATTTTGAGTGCCAAAAGTTAATAAATCATTGCCTCGAAAGTCTATGAATGTAAACTTTTTATCGAGTATTTTAAATTTTTCTATTATCAATTCTATATCATTATCATGATTGCTTAGCCCACCCATAATATAAAGTTTATTAGCATTAGCATTCATTTTTTCTCTAAATGAATCAATATCCATCTGTATAAATTGATAACAACCCAATACTAAGCAGTTATATTTTTGGTACACCAATTGGTAAGCAACAAGGTCACTACAGAGTATAATATTTCTATCTATAATCTTTTTTATCAATTCATCACTAGGGTTATAACCATTGCGGTTAGTATCGGAGAAACTAACTTGTTTAATATTCTTTGGTAAGTTATTTATGAATTCATCCTGCTGTTGTTCGTTTTCACTAAGTTTTTGCAAAATGCAACCATCAAACAGAACAAATATAATATGCTCAGGAATTTTTTTATCTTTCAAACATTCTAGAGAAACTTCAATTGATGTAACGCTTCCTGCCATAAAAATTACTCTTAAATTGCTTGCATGTTTTCGATTTAACCAATAAAAAGCTAATTGTACTACTTTGAACATAAATTACTATATCTGTATCTTAATCTAAAAATCTATGTTAGTATGTGCGGGCTTTGTTTATGTTTTATCTAAAATTTAGAATTTCTATTTTTTCAAATTTATACTCAACGCAAATCAAGTAAATCAAATAATTAAAGAGACTACTAAAATGACTACTGGAACTGTAAAATTTTTTAATACTGATAAAGGCTTTGGATTTATTAAACCTGATGATGGCTCTAAGGATCTTTTTTTCCATAAAAACGATATCCTTGAAATAATTAGCGATAATGATAAAGTTCAATATGAAGTGACAAAAACTCAGAAAGGCCCTGCCGCTACTGGCGTAAAAAAAATTTAAGGCGCCGTTAAGTTAACTTTTTTTGGCTAAAGCAACACTTACTATCATAATTAGTTTTGTGTTGTTATCAATATTAATTATAAAAACGATATATGAGATTATGAATTTTCAATCTTTAGGTCTTTCAAAACCTTTGCTTAATGCATTAAAAATACAAGGCTATACTAAGCCAACACCAATTCAACAAAAAGCAATTCCTGAAGTATTGAAAGGCCGAGATATTATGGCATCAGCTCAAACAGGAACTGGTAAAACTGCTGCTTTTACTTTACCAATTATTCAATGTTTATCAAAAAACTCTAAAGTTCAAGCTAATCAAGTGCAAGCACTGATCTTAACTCCAACTCGAGAGCTTGCTGCACAAGTTGCTCAAAGTATCGAACATTATGGACAAAATTCACAATTAAAATCAACCGTTGTGTTTGGAGGCGTTAAAATTAACCCTCAAATAGCAAAGCTTCGTAAAGGTGTTGATATATTAATTGCTACACCTGGCAGATTGATAGATTTATATCAACAAAATGCTATTCGATTTGATCATTTAAAATACTTTGTATTGGACGAAGCAGATCGTATGTTAGATATGGGCTTTATACATGATATTAAGAAAGTTATAACCTTTCTACCTAAAAAGCGTCAAAACTTGATGTTTTCAGCAACATTTTCAAACGATATAATTAAATTAGCTAAATCAATTATGAACCGCCCTGTGGAAATATCAGCATCTCCGGCAAATCAAACAACAAGTACTGTAAATCATTGGATTTCTCCAGTAGATAAAAAGCAAAAAACAGCACTATTAATACATTTAATACAAACAAACGGTTGGCAACAGGTTTTAGTTTTTACAAAAACAAAACATGGAGCAAATAATCTAACACGCAAATTGAATCAAGCTAAGATTCATGCTAGCGCTATTCATGGTAATAAAAGTCAAGGAGCTCGTACTAAAGCATTAGCTGATTTTAAAAACAATCAATTACAGGTTCTAGTTGCTACAGATATTGCTGCTCGCGGTATAGATATTCATCAATTACCACAAGTTGTTAACTTTGATTTACCTTCTGTCGCAGAAGATTATGTGCATCGAATTGGACGCACAGGACGAGCAAGATCTACAGGAGAAGCTATTTCACTTGTTAGCGCTGATGAGTATAAGCAATTGGTTAGCATTGAGCGTTTAATCAAAAAAACGCTTAAGCGAGTCTTTATTGAAGGTTTTGATCCACTTCATAACTTACCTGCATCAAACGCTTCTTTATCATCATGCAAGATTAAGAAACCAAAAAATCTTCAATCAAAATACAAAAATAGAAAAAGCAGCACTCGGAGCAATAAAGCTGATATTTAAGAGTTTAGATTTACATCTAAAACCATTTTTTATATTTCAACTAAACATGGTAATTAACTAATTGTTATAAAATATAAAATTCAAAAAATATCACATAAAAAATTAATTAATATAACAAGGTCACGCTCTTACGGATCAATTGGATATTGATAATATAAATCAAACATATAAGATTGCTGAAAATTGACTAAGCTAGCAAAGGAAATAAATATGCCAGGGCAGAAAATAACAACAGAAGAAGAAGCATTATCAGAGCTTATTAATATCTATAATGGCGATGAAAAGAAAGCGAAAGAGATATTTGATGCTATATCAACTTCAGCTAATAAAAGTTTTTCAACAAGCAGTGATTCTCAGTCATTTGATGATTATTTATTGGATAAATTTAATGAAGTTATATTTGCACTTAGCTATAAAAGGTCTCAACCTGAAGCTACTAACGAACAACCTAGGCTTGTTTGTAGAGATTACTTTGCTTATTACCCTCGTAATGTTTCAGGTAATTTATCTAAAAGTATTCACTCAGGTTGGTATGTGGATTTCGAAGAGCCAAAACAGTTAACGAAAAAAACAGAAACAAGAGGTTTTATAGGGGTTATGTGGAAGAACTGACAAAAAGATACATTTTAACCTTTATTGGATGACGGTTAGCTTTTAGCAGTTATGAAACTATCACTGTAGATCGAAGCTGATGGAACTCCTGACAAAAATGCCTTTGTTTTTAGTTTTTTTGTGGTTTCTTCTGGGCCGCAAATAAAAAGCCGTACATCATTTTGGATATTATCAAGTTTCTCAAGAAGTACCGTATCAATCGAGGCATGCTTTATAGTATCACTGTCTCTCAATACGCAAGGTACATATTCAAAGTTAGCGGATTCCTTCTGTAATTGATTGAGTATTTCATGAAAATACAAGTCCGCTTCACATACCCCGCCGTGTATTAGAAGAATTTGACCTTGGTGTTTGTTTTCTAATGCATCCTTAGCGATACCAACAAGAGGAGCAAGCCCTGTTCCCGTTCCAGCTAAAACAATTGGGAATGAGTCATTTTCAGGATTATGGTAAAAACAATCTCCCATTGGCCCTCTAATATGCACAGATGTATTAATTTTGGCTCGATGACTCAACCAGTCACTCATCAAGCCTTCAGGCATCAATTTTACATGTAGATCAATATATTGTTTTGGTACATTAGCAATTGAATAACTGCGAATAATATTATTTGGAGTAACTAGATTAATGTATTGCCCAGCCTTAAAAAGGCTTGGATCATCGATTGATAACCTGACTTTCAAAACATTATGATTTAACATTGATAATGCGATGATTTTCGAGGAAATTGCGGTATCGCTTTGTTCGGGTAGCGCTATAGTAATGTCGCTTTTAGGTTTACATTGGCAAGCAAGGAAGTAATTTTTTGCAACCAAGGTTGGTTTTAAATCCCTCTGGGTTTCAGAGGATATTTCACCATCTACTAGCTTCGTCAAACAGGATTGACACGTACCTATCTTGCAGGAGTGAGGGAAATCAATATCGTGTTTTAACAACGTGTCAAGCAGTGTTTCATCACTGCTGGCAAGATAAGATTGATTGTTATAGCGAATAACGGTCATGCAATTACCGATCTAGCACATCGTCTCTAACACTATTAGCAATGGCAGCGACTTCGACAATATCTTCGTCCTTTGCGCCTAATTCTTTTAACGTTCCACCAAGATGCTCGATGATGATATCAACATGAGAGTCATTTAATCCTTTTGCAACTAAGTGCCGGTGACCTTCTCGCATATCTTTTCCTGTATAATTATTAGGACCACCAAACACCATCGTTAAAAAACCTTTTTGCTTCTGAATTTGTTTGTCCATATCAACGCCATCAAAAAAATAATTAACACGATCATCAGCTAAAACTTTACGATAAAAAATATCAACCGCTGTATTTACAGCGGTTGCACCACCTAATCTTTCAAATAATGTAGAATTACTCATAACAGATTGCTCCTAATAACAGCTATAGTATAAGATGTATTTAAAATGGATCTTATACCTTTCTACTGAAAGGTGCAACTCTTTTAGAGGTGAAATTATGCAACTAACACAATTTACTGACTATTCATTACGGATGCTGATTTATGTGGCCGTCCGTAATGGTAAAACTTGCACTATTACCGAGATTGCTGAAAGCTACAATATTTCTAGAAACCACCTAATGAAAGTGACTCATCGTCTAAGCCAGCTTGGTATTTTAAAAACACTGAGGGGTAAAGGCGGTGGCCTGTTGCTCAATGCCGATCCTGAGAAACTTAACCTTGGAGAGTTAATAGTAAAGTTAGAACCTAATTTTTTTATTGTCGAATGCTTTGATACCACAAATGGTAAATGTGCTATTGCACCTGTTTGTAAGCTTAAACATATTTTGCATGAGGCGACCAACAATTTCATTCAGACATTACAGAAATACACCCTACAAGATGTAATAAGAAACACAACCGAATTAACGCAAATACTGTTGAAAAAATAGATGGCAATATTCCTGTACTTATAAGTTCCAGAAACATCTGTTTTTGGAACACACGCTGATTAGCTTGCTAATTTCACCTGAAAGCAGCAAAATATAGTTCCAAAACTAATTCCAATACTTTTCGTTCCAAAATGGCAGTATTTTCATGTTTTTGGTACGAAATTGTGGGCTTGAGAGGATAAAATGAAATTTGGTTATGCGCGTGTCTCAAAAAACGAGCAAAGCTTAGATATACAGGTCAGGAAATTAAAAACAGCTGGTTGTGACGAAATATTTAAGGAAAAAATTTCTGGCGCCAATGATAATCGTCCAGAACTAAAAGCCCTTTTAGGGAAGCTGCGCAAAGGTGACGTTGTCTGTGTTGTACGGTTAGACCGGCTCGGTCGCCGTATGATTAAGTTGGTAGAGCTGATCAATGAGTTTAAATCAAAAGGCATAGAATTTGTCGCGCTAGAAAATAACCTTGATACGACAACACCAATGGGAATGTTGCTTTTCAACATTTGTGCCGCCTTTTCTGAGATGGAGCGGGAATTAATTCGTGAGCGTGTTAAAGCAGGGCTGGATTCAGCTCGCGAAAAAGGCCGTAAAGGTGGCCGCCCCAAATCGATTACTCCCGAAACAGCAAAGATGATTAATGCTTTTAGGCGATCTGATGATATGTCCGTAAATCAAATTTGCAAAGCAGTAGGGATTTCGCGCTCAGTTTACTATCGCTTCATCAACAATCAAACCACTCAAGAATAATTAGCATAATTTAAGTCAACTCGATGTCTAAAAGAGAGATAAATCTATTAACCGATACAGAACTCGACTCAATCTATGCCCAACCAGAATTTAATGAGGTTGAGCAAGGGCTATATTTTGATTTTGATGCAAATGCGTTAGCGGCAGCCAACGAATATCGTACAATCAAAGCCAGGGTGAGCTTTTTGCTTACGCTTGGCTATTTCAAGGCAAAGCAGCAATTTTATTGCCCTGATTTAACAAACTCAGATGACGGCGCTTATCTGTTGCAAACTTACTTTCCAGATTTTGACGGCAACTTGGGCGGTAAAATTGATGTGCGCGTGTACCGCTTGCAGCGTGCTAAAATTTTAAAGCAATATGGATACAAAGAATGTAACGGTGAATCTGCAGCACGAGCAAAATCCCAACTTATAAAATTGCTACGCTATCATCCAAAGCCGCATAGCGCGCTACGTCAGCTTTTAGTTTACTTTGAAAGTCATCACACCATTCTGCCCAGCTACCGTAAATTACAAGACATGTTTACCGAGGCTTTCAAAGAAGAAGAAAAACGTCTTGACCGATTGCTTGATGAACTACCCGAGCAAATACAAATTCAGTTAATATCATTGATTCAGCGTGACGATGGGCTTAGTCAATTAAACAACATTCGCTCAGATCAAAAGGACTTTCAATATACGGCTGTCAAAACTGAAGTGGAAAAAGCACAACGCATTGCTGATCTGTATGTTTTTAGCAAATCCTTTATACCGCGCCTAAAGCTTTCCAATAATGCCGTCCAATATTATGCTGAAATTGCCGAACAATACGCATCATCCCGTCTTAGGAAGTTAAAGAAAAGCCAGCAATGGTTGCACTTGATTTGTTTTGTGCATTTCCGCTATCAGCAAATTATGGATAACCTCATCACCAGCTTTATGCATCATACCAAAGCTATTATGAATTCTGCCAAAACTTATGCAGATTTGGCACTGATGGAATATAGCTCAAAAATGGTGGTGGATTTCCCTAAACTCGCGCAATTTTTAAAGTGGTTTCCACACCGCGATAAAACACTCAACCATGAAGAGCTTAACCGTATGGCATTTAATATTCTGCCACAATCTCAGTTTTCAGCGTTAGCTGAATTTTTGGAAGGAAGTACCTTTGATAAAAAGGATGCCAAACGACAATTTTATCTGGATTCTTCAAGGTTTCTGGCACTTTATTTGCGTCCAATTTTACTAACGGTTGATTTTGAATATTTCAAGCCAGACAATCTAATTACAACGCTAATGGCGCTCATCAAAACACATTATGCTAGCGGCAAGACACCAGCACAGCTTAAGTTTTCAGATGATTTAGGGCTGACGATTCCTAAACATGAAATTTCATATCTGAAACGCAAGCCAAGCGATGAGTTACTTGATCCGTATTTACTTGAGTTTTTTGTTTACCAAAAAATGTACCACCATGTGGATCGTGGGCGATTGTTTTGCAATGACAGCATTACTTACAGCGATATAGATCAAGACTTAGTAGATGATGCTTTAGTTGATCAAGCTTACGAAATTGCCGCCGATTACGGGTACAATAAAATTACCATTTATTGTGATGAGCGATTAAATGCTGCACTAAGTGAACTGGATGAAGCATGGCAACGTACAAACCAGAGAATTGATAATGGTGAAAATTCAAGCATCAACGTTATCGACAGCAAAGACGCTATGCAATGGACATTGCTTTATGATGCCAGCGAAAAATTAGACGACTCATTTTTCAAAGGGCTGCCTAAAGTTGAAATCGCTGACTTGATGATGTTTATTGGCGAAATAATTTCAATGTGGGATGGGTTTGCGCATATCAAAGGACGTTATCTCAAGCGCATTAAGCCCGTAGCACTTGCTGTCAATGCTTGCATATTATCTGAAGCTTTTGGTTTTGGGCACAGTAAAATGGCTGATATGTGCGACTTGGGCTTTAATTTATTGCGCTCAACCAGAGAAGATTTTATTCGGGTTGATACGCTTTGTGCCGTTAATGACATTGTCAGTAACTTTATTGGTTCATTGCCTATCTTCAAGCGTTGGAACCTATTGACCGATAAGTTACTTGCTGATGCCGATGGTCAAAAATTTGCAACCAGCAATAGCACCATTCAGTCACGGTACTCTAAAAAATATTTAGGCAAAGGTAAGGGCATATCCCTTTACACATTGATAGCAAACTTTGTGGCAGTAAATGCGAAAAACATTGGCCTCAATGAATATGAAGGTCATTCGCTATACGACATGATCTACAGTAATAAAACGGATATCGATATTGATATGGTCACTGGTGACGGACACTCCCTGAACCAACTCAACTTTGTGGCCTTAGATGCCATCAACGTTGAGTATGTTCCCAGCATAAAAAATATTCGTGAAGCGACTGAAGAACTATACTGTACGGAAAATACCAAAACTATGTCTGGGCTATTTCAGCCAAAGGGCAAAATCAACGTTGAGCGAATCAAATCAGAGAAGCGTGGTATCATTCGCGTGCTGTTATCCTTAATAATGCAAGAAAACACGCAAAGCAACATCATTCGCAAGCTAAATTCTCATGCGCGATACGCCAGGCTCAAAGCAGCGCTATTCGAGTACAACAAGATTTTAAAGAGCACCCATGTATTAAACCTAATCGACAACATGTCATTACGCAAAGCAATCCGCACTGCCAGAAATCGGACGGAATCCTATCATCAGCTTCAAAGCCTCATTCGTAAAGTGTACAATGGGATATTCAAAGGCAAAAAGGTTGTAGATAATCGTGTCAGCGCTCATGCAGCAAGGTTAGTGGCTAATTGCATTGTCGCTTACAATAGCATCATCTTAAACCAAATTTATGAGAAAATGTTACAATCAGAGGCAGCAGCTCAAGCGCTTGATGGGTTTGCACGAATTTCACCGATTGCTTGGACGCATATTTTGTTTACTGGCCGGTACAACTTTAAAAAAAGCGCGGGAAATATTGATATAGCAGCAATGGTAAAGGTTTTAGAACAACAAGTGCGGGATCGTTATTAGATCAAAAACCTGAAATGTATGTTTTTGTCAGTTCTTCCACAGAACCCCTTATACTTCCCGTCTCACATCAAAATGAACCTCATGATCGAGAGTCTCTAGAATCACATATAAAATCACAAAAGAATCCTAAACTAGATAAATATATGAGCTACTCTGATAGTTCTTTGTCTCAAAATACTTTGGAAAATCTTAGGCCTCAAGTGGATAAAGATAAAGAAAAACGAGTAAAAACTGCTATTGAAGAGATGATTAAACTAACAGAAGACTTTCTTGAGGCTCCAATAAGTCATGATGACCTTAAGTTTGATAATTTCAAAGTCCCAGAAATGGATAAAACTTCTGTAGTTGAGTCTTTAAGTATACGTGATTCAGTAGGATTAAGACCACAAGTCTCCACGGCTCCTGAAATGCCAATACTAACAACCTCTTTAAGTGAAGATTCTTCATCAAATTTCGAGAGTTCAGCTAACAAATCTATGCCTGAACTCTAAATAATCTGTATTACAACTTATAGCCTATGGTTTAATTTACATAGAATATAAGACCGATTATAATACAGAATATAGATGATTTTTGAGGGTTAACTAGCCTGTGCCATAAACCCTCGTTTGTGCAGCAGTTATATATGAAATAGGCTTAAAATAAAGAAATTTGAATCACATTACTAAACAGCATTCAGAATCTTTTTTTTGGGATGACTGCTGTTTGACTTGGCTTATTTCTATGGGTGTCGTTTTTGAGTTTAACATAATCATCTCAGGGCTTATTAATTTAGAATTATTTTCTAAAGCAGAAATTTCCTTGGCTTTTTGATGCTCTTTAGTTGCTTTAGTTAACAACGTAATCATCTCTTTTTTTATAGGTTTATCGAGAACACTGTCTAGATTTTTTGCAGCATCTAAAGGAAAACGTTTTCTAGAGTTTGTTATAGAGGGGTCGGCATTATATTGTAATAATAATTTAGCTTCTGGTAGCAAACCATCCTCAACTGCTATGAACAATGGAGTTTTTTTCATTGGACCTTGCTGGTTAACATTAATGTTTGGATGATTTAATAAAGCTTCAAGAATAGAAAATCTAGCATCATCATCTTCAACTTCAAGTAGTGTTAGATGCAATGGCCCTGGCTTCCCAAATCCTAATTGATATCGTTCGTTGATATCTTTGATATCTTTAATTTCATTCAATAACTCCCTAACGATATTTGGCTTACCTTCAATGATTGCTTTATAAAGTCTAGGATCCATAAAAAAGTACCATAAATATAAATAGCAAACTGTAGTGTTATTTTAATAAGTTATTTTTAATTTTGCTTATAAATATTATTTCAAAACAAACGATTTGACTACAAGGGACTCTTTTCAGGAAAGTACGGAATTTCCGCGAGCACCTCTCAAACCCTTTATTTAACTAAATTGCAGCAGGAAAATCTATTTTAGATTCATTTACTAAAAATTCAATTATTCCATGCAAACCAATAAGTTCATTATCCTTGTTGAATTCATGGATGAAATCATAGTTTCATTCAAAATAGTATTCTAATAACGACCGTTTACTACAATGCAAAACTATTCCATAATAGGTCTTATAAGACAATAATATTATTTTTGTTTTGATACAAAAAATAGGTTAAGAGTAAACTTCATGAATTTTGGTTATATTAGAGTTAGTACAGACAAGCAAAATTTAGACAGTCAAAAAAATTTGATTAGTCGATATTGTGTTGATCATAAACTATCTATTGATGAATGGTTTGAGTTAGAAGTTTCATCTAAAAAAACAACTCAGCAGCGACGCATTGATGAATTAATCCAAAAGCTTAATGAAGATGATATCGTTATTGTTTCTGAGTTATCAAGATTAGGAAGATCAATTAAAGATGTGCTTAATATCATTGAGCAGATTACAACATTTCAGAAGTGTCGCTTAATCGTTATAAAACAAAATATTGATGTAAACCCACAAAACGCACAGCAACCAACTAATAAGATTCTAATTACAATATTTTCTATGCTTGCTGAACTTGAGCGTGATTTTATTTCTGAGCGAACCAAAGAAGGCTTAAGAGCAGTTAAAGACAAAGGTATTAAGTTAGGCAAGCCTAAAGGCACTTTGCAAAAATCGATGTATGATAAAGATCATGAGCGCATACAGCACCTTTATAAAATTGGCGTTCCATTGAAGAAAATCATTGAAACTCATCTTGGCTATGGCAAATATTTGTCATTAAAAACTTACGTTGAGAAAAAAGTTGAAGCAAAATTATAGGCTGTGCCTGATTATAATCAAATATGCAGTGAGACCCTATATACTATATTTTCGGACTTACTAATTCGTTATTTAAAAATAGTACGCTAAAGGGTTCTATTGCAGAACAAGGTTGTTTGAGAGATCATGCACTTAAAATTTAAACAAAAATTATCTCACTAGGCACAAAGCATGAAGAATACTATTCCTCAATCATCTTTTTGGATTTATATTTCTGTGATTTTATTGCCACTGAATGGTGGTTTTATAAATGCAGCAACCTTAATTAGTTTTTTACATAATTCTGTTGGCTATGTTACGGGTAATTTAGCATATGCGGGAACATACTATGCTGAAGAAAACTATGTTATGTTTTTAAAAATGATATTGTTAATTTTTTCTTTTTTATTAGGTTCTATTATAAGCGGACTAATTATAAAAAATGAGTATTATAATAAGGATCATCGGTATAGCGCTAATTTGATATTACAGCTTTTGCTTGTTGTAATATCAATCTATTTAATGCGTTACAATTTAAGTTATTGTGGATACCTTCTTGCTGCAACCATGGGGCTTCAAAACTCAATGACTACACACTATGGTTCTGCACTAATTAGAACAACACATATGACTGGCACAGTAACCGATTTAGGTATTTTAATTTCCTATTGGCTAAAAAGGAAGCATGTATCATTTTGGAAAATAAAGATATATTTGATACTTATAATTTCTTTTTTGAT
>JAKJJT010000012.1 GCA_021713395.1 Thiotrichales bacterium 19S9-11
GCAATTTTTGATTATATTGAAATTTTTTATAATAGACAGCGTTTGCATTCTACACTAGGATATAAATCGCCTGTTGAATATGAAATGGTCTCATAAGTTAGGTGTCCGTTTTTTCGAGGGAAGATCAAGTATAATACTACTGGTTTAAAAGTAGGATGTGTTATGCCTGGAGATAAAAAGGAGTCTACTCTAGTAGATCCTATGTCACTGCAATTGATTAGTATTGCGATAGTTAAAACTGTTCGAGAGTTTGTTAAATACTCTGATAATCTTTGTATTATTAATAATAGTACTTCTCATGAACTAAAAGACTTTAGGAAATCAGTATATAATAAGTTGGAAGAAATTAGACATAAGGGTCAGAGTCTTTCTGATAATGAAATTGTAACAATAGTATTAAATTCACAGATAGGTAATTGTGGTGAATGTTCACGAGTTGCTTATCGTTTAGCTCAATTGATATCTATAGAAAAATTTGGCTCTGGTGATAGCATTTATATTTCAATATTGTTTTTTACTGCAGACCATGCTATATGTTTACTTCATCAATCAGAAACATTAGCGTCAGCAACTAATAGACAAGTACTTGCTAGTAACTTAGAGGAACTTCTTAGTCATGCAGAGTTGACTAATGCAGTTATTATTGATCCATGGAGCTATAGAAGTTTACTATTAAAAAATTTTAAGCAATACACTGAAGAGTACAAATTTTGTGAGATTGGTCATTTGAGTACAACTAAAGTATTTAACAAAGTGGCTTCGCCAAGGGATTACCATGAAGAAAAGCTTTATAATACTTTTCAAAAAATATACTTATCTTTAGAACGAAGTTGGGCTATGCCTGAAGATATCATAACTGTCTCCAATGAAGAAATAATTACGATATATCGTAATCAGGAAAAATTAGAAAAGTTATTTCATGATTTAAAGTTTGATTTAAAATATAGTGATTTTGAATTAATTAATGAAAAAAGACCTTTCTTAGACGAGTGCTACTCTTTTAGAGATTTATGTGCATTGACATTGATTAGACGTGAAAGTGGAACTCTGCATTGGACTAATACAACAGATTCTGCTGAATTTATGCTTCAGTTATTAAATTCAGAAAAATATAAAGGTTTAAGAATAATCATTTATGCAAATGATAACACAATTAGAATAAGAGATTTAAGAAGAATTGCAGTTGGAAAAGCTACAAAATCTTCAAGTAGTTTTTTTCTTGATGATGATGATAAATCGTTGGAAAAAATATTTAAAAACTCTCAAGGAGAAACGCCTCAGGTATTTTTAGAAAAATTTAAAAAAGAGTATAAAGAAGACTTATTTCCTATAGTGACTAGTAGGCCAATTTAAATAAGCGAAATTTATTTAAACTATGATTCTTTTATGCTAACTTCCTGCTTCTTCAACAATATAGTCAACAAGACAATAGCAGTGATAATACAGGCAACGCCTAGCCAAGAGTAGATGTTTAATGACTCATTATAAAATAATTTTCCCCACATAAGGCCAACAACTGAAGCCATACCACCAACAAGTGAGTAGTAAATAGGGCCTGCAATTTTAATTAAAATAAACAGCACAATATAGCCAGTACTCGATAATAAAATCTCTAATAGAATTAACCAGTCATTGGTATCGAATGGAAATACCATCGGATAAAATTTTCCCAAGCTTAGCGTAATTGGAACTAAACAGATAGAAGATGTGATTAGCATACCTAATGATAAGCTTAGAGAGCTACTAGGCATAGGGCGAAAGGCTGCAATCCAAATAGCGCACAGAGAAAATGAAACAGGTGCAATTAAAGCAATTATTGTCCAAGGAATGTCATGAATGCTTGGCAAGGCAAGGTTGCTTAAGATAGTTAAAACAATACCCAAAAAACCAAGCAAAACAACCAAGAAACGCTTTAATGAGAATTGATCAATTGCGAATAAAATTGCTAACGGGAAAGTGATAATTGGTACAGTATTAATGAGTACGGTTAAAATGCCAGATGGGATATGTGCTGCTGAAAAATACATAATGGTATTTGGAATAACAATACCTAAAATACCACAAGCAATATAATAACGAATATAGTTAGGTTTTAATGAAAATGGAATTTTTAAAAAAATGACAATGAAGACTAAAAAAATCATTGGGCCAATTGATTGCCAAAATCCATAGCCAAGTGGATGTACGCCATGCGTCATACAGTAGCGAGCAATCGTATAGCCTGATCCCCAAAGAAGCCCAAGCAAAATCAGTAAAAAAATAGATAATAGCGTTTTTTTTGTGTTCATAAGTCTTTAAGCATGTAATTGGTAGGGGACATCAACAATAACACGAGTTTCACCAACGTGCTCTGAGCGACTAATTGATGTTAATGCTAATTTTAGTAATGCTGTTTTTTGGTTGTGTAATAGTGACTGCCAGAAGCGATTAGTTTGAGCACTTGGCAATACAATGGTTGTTAGCCCTTTTTCAGGGTTTCGCATGTCTGTTTTATGGATAATTCTTAATAGTGGTCGAATGGTTGATTGGTAACGGGATTTTAGAATAACGAGCTCTTCAGGCATTTTAAGTGCTTTCCAACTAGCTAAAAGTTTATCAGTGTCTTCCTGATTAACATTCACCGTAACTGGAGTAATATCATCAGAAATACTTCTAGCAAAGTTAAGTGCAGCAATAGTCCCTTTGTGAAGCCTAGAAAGTGGAATAACAACTTTTGGCTTTTCACTATTGCTAAGCGCCGTACGCAAAAGCTCTTCATCAGTACTTAAGCTTAATTCACTTTCAACTTGATCGTAGTGATTTTTTATTTTAATAAACATATAAAATAAAATAGGCATGGCAACAATTACAATCCAAGCACCTTGTGTAAACTTACTTTCAACAATCACTAAAAGTGCAATACTTGTACATACACAGCCAAAAGCATTAATTAGTGCTTTAAACCACCAAAGGCCAACTCTTTTTCTTCTCTCAAACCAAACCTTTACAAGGCCTGCCTGGCACAATGTAAAAGCTAAAAATACGCCAAATGCATAAAGTGGGATAAGTGCACTGGTGTCAGCTCGGTAATGAATAATTAGAACAGAAGCTAAGACAGCTAGGATGATAATACCATTACTAAATGCCAAGCGATCTCCAATATTTTGTAATTGCCTAGGTAAATAACCATCTCTAGAGATAATTGATGCTAAGTTTGGAAATCCAGTGAATGAAGTGTTGGCAGCTAATAAAAGGATTAGCATAGTAGACGCTTGCAACAAGTAATAGCCAATACCATCACCAAAAATATGATGGCCAAGCTGGGATAGTACACTTTCAGAAGCCATGGGTTCAACTTTTAGTTTAAGTGCAAGGTAGGCAATGCCAATAAACATAATAACGAGTAATGTGATAAGAATAATTAACGTTGCAGCTGCATTTTTTGCTCTATTGGGTTTAAATGCAGCGACACTGTTAGAAACAGCTTCAATTCCTGTCATTGCTGAGCAACCAGATGAAAAGGCTCGTAAGATTAAGGTAATTGTTAATGCTTTTGATGCCTGCTCAATAGCCTCTACACCATGACCATGATAAGAAAATTCATGAATAGTTCCTGTCATCATATAAAATATGCCAATACTAACAAGTAGTAACACCATAAATACAAATAAATAAGTTGGCAGCATGAAGATACTTGCTGATTCCCTAACCCCTCGTAGATTAATCCATGTGATAATTAAGATTGCAATTAGCGAAAACAGGACAGCATGGTCTCCTAATTCAGGAAAAGCAGACGTAACAGCCAAAATACCAGCGGATATACTCACAGCAACTGTTAGTACGTAGTCAATCATAAGTGCGCCAGCTGCAATGAGACCAATTTTTGGTCCGAAGTTTTCACGAGCTACGACATAAGCGCCACCTCCTTCAGGGTAGGCATCAATTGCTTGTTTGTATGAGATGCCAACAACCAAAATGAGTAGGGCAATGAAAATAGAGATTTGCCATGAAAAAACAAGCGCAGCTGCGCCAGCTGCAATTAAGACAGTTAGTATTTCACCCGTTGCATAAGCAACAGAAGATAATGCATCTGAGGCAAGAATAGGAAGTGCTTTTAGCTTGGATAATTTTTCTTCATCTGCTTGAGACTTGGGTATAGGGTTGCCAAATAATAACCGAGCAATTTTCATGTGTTTGCCTGTTTAATATTAACTCGTTTGCAAAATTACACTGATTGGCACATAAATGCAATGTTATTATTTTTTTCTCTGGCGTCGTCTAATCACGATGCCAAGTATAAGCGATAAAGATACCAACATTAAGACAGGTAGTATACCGTAACGAACCCAGGGTGTTTGACCTTCCATTGCATAGACCGTACCCTTTAAGACGCCTTGTTTAAACTGTGGGTAAGTAATCACTTTATTTGGTGTGATGATGGCTGAAATACCATCATTAGTTGCCTGAATAATAAACTTACCATTTTCAATTGCGCGCATATGGGTCATTTGCAAGTGCTGCCAAGGAGCAGTTGTATCGCCAAACCATCCATCATCTGTAATGGTAACAATTAAGCCGGCACTTTCAGATTGCTGTCGGACAATATTAGGAAAAGCAATTTCATAGCAGATAAATAATGCCACATCAATGCCTTTCATATTAATCAGATCTTGATCTTTTTGCCCAGCACTGAACTCAGTCATTGGTTGATCCATCCACTTCACAATAGGCAGAAGCAGACTTCTCAATGGTAGATACTCACCAAATGGAACTAGGTGTTGTTTATAGTACTTTCCATAACCATAGCCTTTAACAAAAGCACCATTATAGTAAGGACCATCATAACTCCCAATTGGAGAGCCAATTAAAATAGCACTATCATGCGCAAGGGCAAACTGATTTATTGCATTAAGGTAAGCTTGGTTATACTGAGGAAAGATAGGAATAGAGTTTTCAGGCCAAAAAATTAAATCTGCAGGGTTGGACTGTGTTAAATTAAAGTAAGTGTCTTGAATGCGTCTTAGATAGGTTGGATCCCACTTCATCATAGGTTTAATATTTCCTTGGATAAGTGATACAGATAATGGCTGACTATCCCTAACTGTCCATTTTTGATCTTGTAGAGAGTAATACCCTAATAACCAAATTATACAAACTAATATAATAGCCACAGCTTTTGCTTTAATTTGTTTTGTATGAATAAACATTAGAATGGCTGAAACGCATAAACAAACTGCAAAACTAACTAAATAAACGCTACCAATTTCAGCAAGTCCTCCCAAATAAGTATTTGTTTGTGTATAACCAACAAATAACCATGGAAAACCAGTTAGTAACCAACTTCTTATCCACTCAAATAGAGCCCAAGTTGCAGGATAAATAAAGCACAGTTGGTATGAATTATTTTTTTTAGAACATAGTTTTTGGTTGATAAAGCCAACAATAGCAGGGAAAAGTGCCAAAACTATAACAAATAAAGAGGTAATGCTTATTGCTAAAAGAGCTGAGGTATTACCATAGGTATAAATACTAACATAAATCCAATAGATGCCAGTACCAAAATTACCAATACCAAACAAAAAGCCAACCCAGAAAGCCATTTTCCCACTATAGCTAATAGACCAGAGGTAAAAAGGTACTAACAATGCAACAAATGCAAAAAACCAGAGTTCATATGGTGCAAAAGAGAGAGTTAATAAGCAGCCAGAGAGTAGGCTTAGTATTGAAACAGTAGATAAATAAATCCATTTATTCTTTAGTGCTTGACTGATACTCTTCATTTAGTATGACTCTGAGCGTATTAATTTTTCTATTATCAGCATTTAAAACGGTAAAAGTAAATTTGTCAAATGTGACGACTTCACCTTTTTGTGGTACATGCTCTAAGTGCTGTAGAATTAATCCACCAATCGTATCAACTTCTTCGTCAGAAAACTTGGCATCAAAATAATCATTAAAATCTTCAATTTCAGTGATGGCATCAATAATATATTCATTATCACCTTTTTTAGTAATATGTTCAGCTTCTTTATCAAACTCATCTTCAATATTGCCAACAATTTCTTCTAATATATCTTCAATTGTAATTAATCCTGAAATTGTTCCATACTCATCAACAACAATGGCTAAGTGATTATGCTTTGATTTAAACTCACGAAGTAAACTATCTAGCCTTTTTGATTCAGGAACAAATAAAGCAGGACGTAAAATTTTTCTTAGATCAATTGTTTGAGAAACAACTTGTACCTGTTGACTATCCATAAAAAATTGTAGTAAATCTTTTGTATGTAGTATGCCAATTACATCTTCTTTTTCACTATCAAATACAGGTATCCTTGTATGTGCACAAGAGATTAAAATAGGCAGATACTCATTTTGTGGCATACCAATATGGATCGTTGTCATTTGAGAGCGAGTCATCATGATATCCCTAACCTGCATATTAGATACATTAATAACGCCTTCAATCATATGATGCGCATCATCGTCAATTACTTTTTCTTTAACTGCGTCATTAACAACATCAAGTAGTGACTCTTTAGTGTGTGGTTTGGTAAACTTTTGGATTAGTTTATTAAACCATTTTGATTGCGCTTCTTTTGAAGAAGAACTGTCAGTGTTATCATCCATTTATGCTCTCCGGATCATAAGGGTTAGGTATCGTTAATTTATCTAGTAATTTAATTTCCAGTGCTTCCATAACTACTTGGTCGTGTTTTTCAATATGATCATAACCTAAAAGGTGTAATAATCCATGAATATAAATATGTGTTTGATGGTGAGTTAGAAGCTTATTTTGCTCGTCAGCTTCTTGTTGTAACACATCTGGAGAGATCACTAGATCTCCCAGAAAGAAATGTTCAGTTGCTGATTCTGGTAGGCCTGGTGGTGCTTCAAAAGGAAAAGATAGAATATTTGTAGGTTTGTTTTTATAACGGTATTGATTGTTTAGTTGTTGCATTTCATCTAGAGATAAGTAGGTGATGCTTAGACTGGCAGTTGGTACTTCTTGATCAGCAAGCACCAACTGAAACCAATTAGTTATATCGTCTAAGCTTGGTAAGTGCTTAAAAGCATTTTCGTTAATAATGTCGATTATGATGGTTGGCTTTATCATTATAAGAGAGTTAATGTTCCTCTGTGCTAAGTTTTTTCTTTTTATAAATGTGATCACTGCTTGATGTTGACTCATAAGATTCATAAGCAGATATAACTTGTTGAACTAGTTGATGGCGAACAACGTCTGTTGTATCAAAAAATGTCATGCTAATATCATTAACATTTGCTAATACTTCAATTGCATGCCTTAAGCCTGGTATTGTTCCTTTTGGAAGATCTACTTGCGTAATATCACCAGTGATAACTGCTTTTGAGTTAAAGCCAATACGAGTTAAAAACATTTTCATTTGTTCTTTTGTCGTATTTTGACCTTCATCTAATATGATAAAAGCATCATTTAAAGTTCTACCTCGCATGTAAGCTAAAGGTGCAATTTCAATGACTTGTTTTGCAATTAGCTTTGTAACTATTTCAACGCCCATAAGATCATACAGCGCATCGTACATAGGTCTTAAGTATGGATCAATTTTTTGACTTAAGTCTCCAGGTAAGAAGCCTAGGCGTTCACCAGCTTCAACAGCAGGGCGTACCAAAATAATACGTTTAACTTGATCAAACTCTAGTGCAGCGACAGCACAGGCAACGGCTAAAAAAGTTTTACCTGTACCAGCAGGACCTATACCAAAGTTGATGTCATAATGGCTAATTCTTTTGACATAACGTTCTTGGTTAATTGTTCTAGGTTTGATGGTATGTTGTTTTGTCTGGATAAATGATTTTTCTTCAAATCTCGGTTGATCCTCTCTGGTATTAGAGGCAATAGATTGAAGTGTAACATTTAGCTCATGATTATCTAGGTGAAGAGAATTCTCCGTTTGATTATATAAAGACTTAATAAATTTTTCAGACTCTGAAACAGCTGTCCGCGGGCCGACGATATGAAATTGGTAACCACGTTGATTAACCTCCACAGCCAAGTAGCGCTCAATAAGATGGAGGTTCTCATTGAGGTGACCGCAGAGGGCCGCTAAGCGGTTAGGGTCTTGCGGTTCAAGTATAAATTGTGCTGTTCGCATATTTAAGTCAGTTCTCCTCTTAGTGAGTTGGGTAAAGCCTCCGTAATGACAACAGTAACGAAATTCCCCATGAGGTTTTTGGAACCAGCAAAGTTAACAACGCGATTATTCTCAGTACGGCCTGATAGTTGATTTGGATCTTTTTTAGAGATGCCGTCAACTAAAATCTTTTGAGTTGAGCCTACCATGCGACGACTAATGCGTAAGGCATTATTGTTTAATACTTCCTGTAATTGTTTTAAGCGTTCTTTTTTCACTTCCATAGGTGTATTATCTACCAAATTAGCCGCTGGTGTTCCTGGTCTCTTACTGTAAATAAAGCTGAAAGATTGATCAAAATCAATCTCTTTTACAAAAGAAATCAATTTTTCAAAGTCTTCATTTGTTTCACCAGGGAAGCCAACGATAAAATCTGATGAGATTGTAATATCAGGTCTAACTTGTTTTAGTCTGCGAATTTTTTGTTTGAACTCAAGGATTGTATGACCACGTTTCATATTAGCAAGCACTCGATCTGAGCCATGTTGCACTGGTAAATGTAGATGGTTAGCAAGTTCATCTACTTCACCATATGCTTCAATTAGACTATTTGAAAACTCAACTGGATGGGACGTTGTAAAGCGAATTCTGCCAACACCATCAATTGATGAAATATAATGAATTAATAATGCGAGGTCAGCAGTATCACCATTAGCCATTTTACCAAGGTAATGATTAACATTTTGTCCAAGTAATGTAATTTCTTTTACACCTTGCTCAGCCAGTGATGCACACTCAGCAAGTACATCTTCAAATGGTCGTGAGACTTCAGGGCCACGAGTATAAGGTACTACACAATAAGCGCAATATTTGTCACAGCCTTCCATAATTGAAACAAAAGCTTTAACACCTTCAGCTTTTGGTTCTGGTAGATGATCAAATTTTTCAATTTCTGGAAATGAAATATCAACTTGAGGTTTATTATTAACATGTTTCTGTCGAATCATTTCAGGTAAACGATGAATAGTTTGCGGTCCAAAAACAACATCAACAAATGGTGCACGCTTAATAATATTTTTGCCTTCTTGAGAGGCAACGCAACCACCAACGCCAATCACTAAATGTTCTTTTAATTTTTTCAATTGCTTCCAGCGACCTAGTTCATGAAATACTTTTTCTTGGGCTTTTTCACGAATAGAGCAAGTATTAATTAAGATAATATCAGCCTCTGCTGGTTTTTCAGTCATTTCTGTTTGAAAATTTTCATTAAGTACTTCTTTCATGCGTGATGAATCATACTCATTCATCTGACAGCCTAAAGTTTTAATAAATAGCTTTTTAAATGGTTTATCCATTAATGTATCAGTGGCTGCATCATTCATTTGTTTATTACCTATTATTTTAATGATCTTAAATTGTATAAAATTTGTTGCATAAGCTTAACGTTTTTTAACAGAAAAAACCAGTACCAATTTGTACTTAAAGGCTGATTATACGGTCCATTTTATTAATTGCAGTTGGGCTATGTGTTGAGAGAATTAAAGTCTTATTTTTAGAAATTTGTTCAATCGCCTGTAGTACGCCAAGTTCCGTTTTATAATCAAGGTTTTCAGTTGGCTCATCCAGCAATATAATAGGGGCGCCGTGTAATACAGCTCTTGCAAGCATTAGGCGCTTTCTTTGGCCGCCTGAGAAATTTTCACCAAATTCACCGACTAAAGTATCTAGTTGGTTTGGAAGAGATTGGATATGTTGTTTTAATGAAACAAGTGCCAAAGCGTGATAAATTTCTTCATCTGTTGCATTAGCATTAGCAATTTTTAGGTTGTCACGAATACTCATTTGAAAAAGATGCGCATGTTGTTCAACAATAACGATTAATTGACGTAACTGTTTTTCAGAAAATAATTTTATATCGATATTGCCAATTTCAACCTGTCCATGTTGAATGTCAAAAATACGACAGATTAGTTGTAAGATAGTTGATTTGCCGCTACCAGTTTTTCCAATAAGTGCAGTTTTGGAGTTATGTGGAAATGAGAGTGTTATTTGGTTAAGCAGTAATTCACGATTGGTGTAAGTAAATGAAACACTGTTAAATGAAATATCATATTTTTTAATATTAATATGTTCTATGTTATTAAAACGAACACTTGGTTTGATTAAAGCAAGATCACTTAGGCGTTTTGCTGCTTGGTTAATTTTTCCTAGGTGTTGATAGCCACTGGATAAGGCCATAACAGACTCATACATTGCAAGTAACCCTAATGCAATAAGAGCAATATTTGCACCATTTAGTTTTTGCTCATTAGTTGCGATAACAGCAATATATAAGCAGATAATAATTGTTATCCATAAAATACATTGAGTTAATGCTTTACCAATGCCTTCAAATGATGCCATTTTGTGTTGTTGTTTTGTTAACTTATTATTAAGTGTCTTAATTTTTTCTTGCTGATGATCAATTTGATTAAAAATAATGAGTTCAGAGATACCATGAACTAAGTCTACCGTTTCAGTTTTTAGTTTAAAAGTGATTTGGTTAATCTTTTTTGCGGTTTTAGAAGCAATGATGCCCACAATAAAAGGAATTAAAAATCCACTAACTAATAAACTAATAAAAGTGATAATAGCAATGTGAATATTAAAAAATGAAAAGAAGCAAAGCGAAAAAACTGCAATAACAACTGCGCTAGCTGTTGGTGATAAAATGCGAATAAATAGATGGTCTAACTGATCAACATCTGAGACCATGCGACTTAAAAGATCGCCTTTTTTATGGAGTATTAAGTGAGCAGGCGCAAGTGGTTCTAGCTTTTGATAAGCCCATAGACGCAAGTTAGATAAAATTTTAAAAGTTGCTTCATGTGAAATAACACGTTCACCATAACGACAACCAGTACGGCTTAATGAAAAGAAACGCACCCCAGTACCAGGCAAGAAGAAGTTAAATTGGGATGCGGCTTGATAAGATAAACCAGCATAGGCAGTTGCTGAAATAAACCAGCCTGATAAAGACATCAAGCCAATTGATGAAAGTAAAGTTGCAATACTTAACCCAGTACTTAAGATCATCCACCATAATTGACGCTTAAAAATAGGCAGGAGTACTTTATAATGCTTAAACATTGCTTGTTTCCTCCTTAAGTTTCAGTAAAGTTTTAAGATAACCTGATGGTTGGTTTATTAGTTCATCATAGCTGCCTTGCTGTGTGATTTGTCCTTTATCAAGTACAATGATATGGTCGGCTAATTTTAAATGCTCTAAACGGTGGGTTGCCATTATGACTGTTTTATCTTTAAGCTTATTTGAAAGCATATCCATAATTAAGTATTCATGCTCAACATCTAAGCTTTGAGTTGGTTCATCTAAAATAAAAAGTGAAGCATTTTTTAGTAATGCACGAGCTAATGCAACTCGTTGTGCTTGTCCGCCAGATAGACCTAATTGATTATCACCAATTTGAGTCTGTAGTTTTTGTGGCAGATGATTAATAAACTGACTAAGTTCAGCTTGATCAATAGCAGTATTAATCTCTGAATCAGTTGCATCTGGTTTTGCCATTTTTAAATTATCATACAAACTACCACTAAATAATTTGGGTGCTTGACCAAGCCAGCTAATTTGTTGATACCAATTTTTAGAGTCAATGTCACTTAATTCTGATGAGCCAATTTTTATGCATCCATGAGTAGGTTCAATAAATTTTAACAACAAGTTTAAAATGGTTGATTTACCTGAACCTGTAGGACCTAACAACATGAGTGTTTGTTTGGGCTTAAGTTCAAATGTAACCCTATCTAGAATAGGTGATGTGCTTAATTGATAGCTGGTTGAGATTTGATCAAATAGAATAGGGTGATTATTCAAATCAAACGAGATGCTTTGTCGTTTTCCTTTTTCTTCTTTTACATTGTATTCAAGTAATTTTCTAATTTCTGATGTAGCGCCAATTGCTTCTGCACGTGCATGGTAATGTGTGCTTAGCTCTCTTAATGGTAGAAAAAATTCAGGCGCAAGCAGTAGAATAAATAATGCACTGGTTAGATTTATATCAGAGATTGACCACCACCAAGGATTTTGTGTGCCTTCATTTAAGAATCCCATGCCTAAGTAAACAGCTAAAATTGCAATTGATACAGCAGAGAAGACTTCTAAAATTGCAGAAGATAAAAAGGCAACTCGTAAAACTTGCATGGTTGTTTTACGGTAGTTTTCAGAAGTTTCATAAATGCTTTTTTCTTGGTCTTTACTTTTATCAAATAACTTTAAGGTAATAAGCCCACTTAAAGTATCTAAAAAATGGTTACTCATTTTGGCCAAGTTTTGAAAGTGTCGTTGGTGAATAGATTCAGCTCCCATGCCAACTAGCATCATAAAAAATGGAATTAATGGCGCACATATAAGTAATATCAAACCACTAACCAAACTAACTGGAAATACAAAAATTAAAATTGCAATGGGTAAATAAACGGCAATAGACATTTGTGGTAGATAATGAACTAAATAGTTATGTAAAGCCTCAATTTGCTCAAACGTATTTGAAACTAGTTGACCAGTTGAAAAGTTTTTTGCTTTGATTGGTCCAAGAGATGCTATTTTATTTGTCACTTCAGCTTGTAATGAAGTTCTAATCTCACAAGATGTTTTAAAACTAACAACATCCTTTAACCAAATTAAGACACCTCTAAGAATCATTAATACAATGATGCTAATAAAATCAAAAGTTAATGTATTAGCCGACTGTTGGTCTAAATAGGCGGCATTGGCGATATGCGCAATAAAGTACACTTGAAAAATAAGTAAAATACCACTTGAAGTCCCAATGAGTGACACTAAAAGGACATTTTTTTTTAAACTTTTAGTTCTTGCTCTTAGCCACTTAGAAGAAGCTTTAGCTTCTAGTTTATTGTTAGATGACATAATAAGTTAAACACTTATGTGCTTTTATTTTTAGAGTTATTATACCCAAATAAAAAATAAACTGATACGAAGTTTGAAACAAAAAGATGGTTTACAAATATATTTATATAGCGATAATCTGCAGTTTTAATTTAATTTAACCTGAGTTCGAAAATAGAAAGTAATTTAACTATTTGATCTTTAAAGTGTTATGATGAGATAAATATTCACAAAACAATACCACTCATTATGGAAGACTTACTCATCACAACATTTTGTCGCCTAGACGACTTCTTCATTATCCTTGAAAAACATTTAAAAGCCAATACTGACTGTTGAACAAAAACAGTTACTAAACCAGCGAAGTATTATTGAAACCCTATTTGATCATTTAAAAAACTCATTAGTGCTTTGGCATACTAGACATCGTTCGGTTAAAAATGCCATGACTCATTTATTATCTGCTTTAGCTGCATGGACGATTAACCCAATTAAAATTTCAGCTCAAAAAAAGATTGCTTACATGAAAATTTAATTATCGAACTGGGGTTTTATGGTCTTGTTGAGTTTGAGGGGTTGGTTGTTCTAATGACAATAATTGAAGAGGTTTTTTTGGCTCTTCTGCTGTAGGGTTGTCAACGGGAATTAATTGTATTTTTTTCACCTGAGTTATCCTAGGGTCTTTTATTGTAGAATGCTCACCAAATATTTTAGGTATGTTTGGCCAAGAGTATTCTTGATATTCGATTCGGTCTCGATTCATTCCCCCAGTGCTACCTTGGCCTTGCTTTAATGTTGGGTATACTACAGATGGTGAAAATGTAACTGACACCTTATGTTGGACTGCGTAATCTGTAAATAGCTGTCCAATGCTTTTGTAAGGTTTTTTTGTATATTGTAGCTGTTGAAACTCTAATGGGTTTTTATCATTGTCTTTCTGGTAGTAAACTTTTGTAACAGATTTAAGTCCTTTTTCAAATCGTATACCTTGAGCTTTTTGCATTGAATCTTCAGTAGGATAGCCTGTAGCACAAGCAATAATAATTAAATGTTTAACTTTATTAAATAGTTTATCTCCATTTTTATCTTTTATGTCAAAAATATTTTTAGTTAAATATGAGAATGTTTCTTCAGCAGATTTACGATTACTAAGTTTATTGCCTACAGATAACCAAGCGCCGCCTCCGTGGCCTAGTATTTCAAGAGTTATTTTTTGCTCAGAAGGTAAATTTAATAGTACATTTATAAGGCCTTCTTCAGTACATACTAGAAGTACATTTTCATTTGGATGTTTATTATTATAACTATACAAGCTGTAACCAACTTCGGCACTGTCATCCAGTTGACTTAAATCACTTAACTGAGAAATTTTTTCAAGACCAGATATGCTCTCTTCTGCACATACTAGTCGTACTCTGTGAATTGTTTTGCCATTAATGGTGGCATCAAATATATTAGTATACTTAAGACCATGTGACTTTATTGATTCAGCTAGCTTATATTCATAAATAGCGCTTTGTAAAGCCCCTTTTTTTCTAGACCAATTTATTCTTTCTACATTACCCTTTACTTTGTATAGTAGGCTTAGTTTATAAAAATCAACGCCACTATAGTCAAAAAAATCCCATATTCTTTTTTTTGTATCTAAAACTTGTCCATTAGTTAATGTTATAAAGCCATCAATAGAAATAGACTGAATATTTTTAAGAATTATTTCTAAATTAGTTTCCCTCTCTTCTTTCGAAACCTTTTTACCAAAATGCTTGTTTTTTAACATTGTAAACTCTTTATGAAAATTTTCAGAGTTCAATGCAGTACAAAGTTCATCAATTATATCATTCATTGTTATTTTGCGACCCCAAATATTTTATAGAAACAAGTTATTATACTTAAAGAATACTATTTAAAAAATCAAAGATAATTTACCATGAAATATTATAATATTAACTTTGTGCATTTATTTTAAATATTATATTGTATTGCATAGAGAAAATATATAAGATAATTGTAACAAAATGCTTATTCACATAAACCCTACCCAGTGCTTTGAAGGAAGATCAGGGACTTCTTTAGCAAGTTTAGGAACCATAAAACCAGAAGTCATTTCTGATAATTCTTTCATAATAGCTTTTGCTTGACTCAGTGAAATATCAAAATGAGCTGCCCCAGAGACTTTATCTAGCAAGTGAATATAGTAGGGTAGAACTTGGCACTCAATAAGACGAGTGCTTAATTGATGTAAGACTTGTGGGTTATCATTAATATCTTTTAACAATGTACTTTGGTTGAGCAATAGAACACCAGAAGCATGAACTGCTTTTAGTACGGTTTCAACTTCATCATCTAGTTCATTAGCATGGTTTGCATGAATAACTAAAATTACTTTTAATCTGCTATTAGTTAAAATAGATAGTAAGTTAGGTGTAATGCGTTCAGGTAGAATTACAGGAATACGTGAATGAATTCGTAAGCGCTTAATATGTGGTATATCTGCAATATGTTTAATAAAAAATTGGATCATTGAATCATTATGCATGAGTGGATCGCCACCACTTAAAATAACTTCCTCAATACCTTGGTCATTTTTAATATAGTTAAAAGCTTTTAACCAGTGAGACTTACCAGGAATATTAT
The DNA here is from genome assembly GCA_021713395.1 of Thiotrichales bacterium 19S9-11. Lineage (GTDB taxonomy): Bacteria > Pseudomonadota > Gammaproteobacteria > Francisellales > Francisellaceae > M0027. Next base: position 15,631 of record JAKJJT010000012.1, read on the forward strand.
CCTGATAACTAAAATGGCGACGAAAACAATAGCGACAATGAATGGCACAAGCACTATGTGCAATTAACAAAACACGTGATTGATATTTGTGTAGTAAACCTGGGATTGGATTAAATTTTTTTTCTGCTAATGGGTCATGAATATAATCTTTGTGTGATATCTCCTCATCAGAACTAGTTAAAACTTGTTTTAATAAAGGGTCATTAGGATTATTTTTTTCAATACGACCAGCAAAAGCTAATGGCACAATAGTTTTAAATTGATTTTGTATAGCTTGTGAGAGATTTAATGTATTTTTATCCAGTTTTAAGTACTCGATTAATGTATTTACATCAGAAAAGCTATTAATGAGAGATTTTTTCCAGTCTCTATTAATAAAATTCTGAACAATTGGGTGAGCTTGTTGTATCATAGTTTTTTAGATTATTTTAAAAAATAGGTATTATAAGAGGTAATTATGGCAAGTTACAGTACTAGTGAGTTTAAAAATGGCTTAAAGTTGCTGATTGATGGTGAACCAATGGGAATTGTCGACAATGAAGTTATTAAACCAGGTAAAGGGCAAGCATTTAACCGTGTAAAATTGCGTAACTTTCGTAATGGCCGAGTGATTGAAAGAACGTTTAAGTCTGGTGAGAGTGTGACAGCAGCTGATATTGTTGAGTTTGATGTGCAATACTTATATAGCGATGGTGAGCATTATCATTTTATGCACCCAACTAGTTATGAGCAGTATGTTATTGATACTGAAGCATTGGCAGACACTAAGTATTGGTTAAAGGAACAAGATGTTTGCACAATGCTATTGTTTAATGGTTCACCTTTAAGTGTCACGCCGCCAAATTTTGTTGTTTTAAAAATTACAGAAACAGATCCAGGCGTTAGAGGTGATACTACAAGTGGTGGTAACAAACCAGCAACATTAGAAACAGGAGCGGTTGTTAGAGTTCCATTATTTGTACAAGAAGGTGAAAATATCAAAGTTGATACGCGTACAGGTGAATATGTCTCAAGAGTGAAAGGCTAATGACTGATTCAAATGAGATAAAATCAAAGCGTTGGATTTGGATTGACTTGGAAATGACGGGGTTAGATCCAGAGACAGATCGTATTATTGAAATTGCAACAGTTGTAACGGATCACCAATTAAATGTAATAGCTGAAGGCCCTGTTATTGCTGTGTCTCAGTCAAAAAAATTATTAGACCAGATGGATAACTGGTGCACAAAGACACATGGCGAGTCAGGTTTAACACAAAGAGTGCTGGAAAGTCGAGTTTCTGATGCAGAGGCAGAACAAATAACATTAGATTTTTTAAAGGAACATGTAACTAAAAATACATCACCAATGTGCGGAAATTCTATCTGGCAAGACCGTCGTTTTCTTGCTCGTTATATGCCAGAATTAGAGTCCTTTTTCCACTATAGAATGATAGATGTGAGTACATTGAAAATTTTAGCTAAATCTTGGAATCCAGGTGTGTTTAGTAGTCATCAAAAGGAAACAAAGCATTTAGCATTAGATGATGTGCTAGATTCAATTAGAGAGCTTCAGCACTATCAAGAAAACTTTCTAAAAATTATATCTGACTAAAATCAATTTGCTTCAAACTTTCTGGCTTGTGGTAGTAATACCCCTGAATAATATCACATTCTAGTTTTTTAAGTAGCTTGAGTTCTTTTTCAGTTTCAACGCCTTCTGCAACAACTTTAATATTGTTATGTTTAGCCATTTCAATCATTGATTTAACAATTGGGACATTATTTGATGTATCCAGGTTTGTGATAAATGATCGGTCAATTTTTAGTGTTGAGATGTTGTTAGATTGCAGTCGCTTATAGTTTGAGTACTGTACGCCAAAATCATCAATAGCAACTTCAAATTGTTGGTTTTTAATTAAACGGAGTGCTTTATCTAAATCAGTTTGTTCGAGACTATTTGACTCAACAATTTCAAAACAGAAAACAATATTTTTATGCAGTTTTTTTGATTTGATATACTCAATAAGCTTTCTGATATGATTAGAGATCATTCTTTCAGGTAATAGTAAATTAATAGATACTTTGAAATAATTTTTAGGTTCTATATTTTTTAGTATTTTTGAAGTTGATTTTACAATTTGCATATTAAGTTCTTCTTGAAATGCATGCTTTGCACATAATGTGCTCATAATAAATGGGTTAATTTGAGGGAATTTGTCTTGGTTGACACGCAGTAAGATTTCACCACCAATGCAAGTGTTTGTTTTTAAATCTAGCTGTTTTTGGAAAAAGATAGAAATTAGATTCTTTTCTAAAATATAAACGCATTGGTCTTTTAATAATTCTTGTTGTTGGTAATAAGATTGAATATCTTTTGAATAAAGTGTAAATAAAGAGTTGTTTTCTTTGCCATAAAGAATTGAAAGAGTCGCATTATTCATTAGCTCTTTTGTGGTTCGCGCATCTTGTGGAAACTGAGTTGCAGCATAACGAATGGAGTGAAACTCTACTTTCATTTGTTTTTTAATATTTAGAGAAATTTGATTTGAGATTTTAATTAATGTTTCAGTAATACGGTTATAGTTTACTTCAGGTAAATAAATACAAAACTCATCACCACCAATTCGTGCAATAATTCCATGCGGCTTAAAAGAGTTAACCCATGCCTTAAATGCGTTAGCAACCTGCTTTAAAATTTTGTCACCAATAGTATGACCATATTTATCATTAACTTGCTTAAAGTTAACAATATCTAAAATAATTAGTGTGAATGGCTGCTTTTCTTTACGGCTTGTTAAGCTGTCTAAATTATCTAATAGAAAACTACGACTATGAGCGCCTGTTAGAAAGTCATGACTTAAAAGATACTTTTGTTTAACGGTTGTATCAGCTAAAGATTTATTTTTTTTAACTAGGTGATTGACTAAGCCCATCATGGCTTTCATGTAGCCTAAAGAAAGAATAATAGTAGCATAGAAGATAGCGGCAACAATAAGAATTTCACCAGTTATAATGCTAGTTGATACAAGGTTGTGTGAATTGATATAAGTAAGGCCAGTATATTCAAATATTTGAAGAATATAAAATATAATAATTACAAGCATCGCAACGGTTAAGTATTTAACAATTGTTGAAGCTTTTCCAAGTAATGAAACATATAAAATAAAAGGCAAGATAAATAATGACCCTGTCGACATATAGCCATAGCTAATTAAAGATCCTACCCAGCCCATAAATGAAACAATGACAATAAAATATTTTTTAAATTGTAGTGATAAAAAAGAAAACATATTTAATATTAAGCAAATACTACTCAGTGTGATAAAAAAGCAAGTTTGTATGCTGTAACTGCTAAAGTAGCCGTAATTTTGAATTTGAAATAAACTGTAAAAGCAGATTAAAAATATACCAATAACCATACTAAGAAAAAGAATATTCGTTGTTTCTTTAGTATAACTATGCATAATTTTTTGCTGTATAACTTGGATATTTTTGCTCATAAATGATAGCTTATCATTTGCTTTGCTATAACTTATAAGCTAGACAAAATAAGCTAAATAATCAATGAAATATAATGATAATTAGTTAATATAGATGAAAAATATTTGCATTTGTTTTTAATTATTTAATGCGATAGCGTCAGTTATAAAATATGACTTTATACCAGGAATATCATAAACAGAATAGATAACTTTGACTTCTTCTGGTCGTTTTAGCTTAAGCGTTTTAAATTTGGGTTTCTGAAAGTCCATTTTATTTAAATCAAAAGACTCATGACCATTAGCCATGAATTCAGGTGTATGCATTCTTTTGCCATAGTTATGAAGATCTTGATAATATATTTTTTTATTTTTTAAATCTTTAAATGTAACCCATAATGTTGCATTGCTAATATGCTTTGGTACAACTAGTTTGTTTATAATTAGGTCTGCTTGATTTATTGCCTCCTTTGTTGTTTTGGCGCGTGGCAAGTGGCTTAATAGGTACTGAGCTTTGACAAATCTAGAGTGTGAAGATGAGTCAGTTGGTAAAACTAATGCTTGTGCAGTGCTTAACTGTTTGACAGGTTTCAGTATATGTTGTGAAATTAGGTGATAGTTTTTTGATTGCTTGATAAAAGAAGCATTAGATTGTTGAGTGCCTAAAAGGTTATTATAAGCTGAAGTGTAGTTTATTAGATCAGGATAAGATGGCGCATTTGTCAGTACGCTTCCTAGATGATGGATAACAACTTTATGATCGATAAATTGTATGACAGCACTATCACCATACTGATCACGTATTGAAATATGAATTGGAATATCTTTAACAAATATGCCAGAAATTGCTTTTAATGAAGACTCAACAATTTGTATGTTTTGAACCAGTTTGACGGCTTCGTCAGTGGAGCTGGCCATTGAAAGTAAATAATCAGAAAGATCATAAATTGATAAAGCATTTCTTGCATCATTCTTATCATATTTAGGATACTTAGTTCCCGGAAGAAATAAGGCAGAGATAGATAAACCTTCAGTGTTCATCCCATCTAATAAACTATTGCCAATAAAACCCTTTCGGCCAAGATAGCCATACTTTGTTTGCCAGCTAACTAAACGATTATTAGGAATCGTTTTTGTTTGAGTAATAACTTGAGATATTTTTTCCTCTCCAATATAACCCTTTGAATATGAAAACGCATTGGTTAATAATTGTTTGATGGCATGTCGGTAAAATGGAACTTTTCGATACCATCGATAAGTCTCATTGTTAATATCTAGTAGTTCAATGGGAAAGTCTAAAGTTCTTGCTTCAATAACATAATTAGGTTTGTTTATTAGAATGTTAGAGCATGCAAAGCTGATGCGAGGCAATAGCATAAAGAAAAGAAAATATGCAAAAAAACATATTTTCATATACATTAGATATGAAGTTTTCATGGTTATATTTTAATATTTATAGTTGTAGTAAAATTAATTTTAACGTCATTTTTTTTAAATTGAAAAAATCAAATCAAAAAATATAATAGATTCGATCAAATACTAAGAAAATTTAATCATTTGCTATATATGAAAAAATTTTAGTCTTAGTTTTGATTAAGTAAAAGTTTTGTGTTAACAGTAGGGATAAAAGTGGTGCAAAGAAAATGGATGAGTTTCTTAATACTTATATCTAGCATATCATATGGTGGATCTTCAGGAGTAAATAATAAAATGAGTGATTCAGAAGTTGTACAATATAATGGTAAGCCAACACCATCAAATGTAGTTGAAATTTATGCGCACCGTGGTGGTAGAGGGCTATATCCTGAAAATACATTGCAGGCATATAATTCCGTATTAAACGTTGGCATTGATTATGTTGATATGGATGTAGGTATGACAAAAGATGGTGTTGTGGTTGTTACGCATGATCTTGGTTTAGATCCAGATATAACAAAAAAAAATGGACAGCATATTAAAAAGGCAATACCTATTTACGAACTAACGTATCAAGACTTACAAGCTTATGATGTTGGTCAAATTAAACCAGATAGTGAGTATGCAACATATTTTCCAGATCAAATATCAGCGGTTAATACAAAAATTCCAACATTAAAGGAAGTTATCACTTATGTGAAATCAATTGCAGGTGAAAGGGTTGGGTTTCAAATTGAAATAAAAACAGACCCCAAAAAGCCAAATGAGACAGCATCACCACAGGAATTTGTAGCAGGCGTTTATCAGGTTTTAAAAGAAACAGGTGTTATTAATCGAACCGAAGTTCAAGCATTTGACTTTAGATGTTTAATTGCATTACAAAAATTAGACTCTAATATCAAAACAGCTTACCTAACAGACTATGATACAAATCCAACATCAGGGCCAAATAAAACACTTTGGACAGCAGGTTATGATGTTAGTGATTATGATGGCTCGTTTCCTAAAATGATTAAAGCATTAGGTGGTAGTATTTGGGGGCCTTACGAGATGGATTTAACCAAAGAACAACTTGACCAAGCACATAAATTAGGGGTAAAAGTTGTTGTTTGGGGGTGGCCTGAAGATGAAGGTACAGAATTTAACTTAAAAAAGATAAAAGAGATTATTAATTGGGGAGTTGATGGCATTATTACAGATCGACCGGACCGTTTAAGAGCACTATTATCTTCATTAGAGTATAAGGTGCCAAAACGTATTGGGGCTTAAACTTAGTCAGACTGTATGTGCGATGCACCATAAAAAAGAGTTAAAAATTAGAGTGTTTCAATTGTCGATTAGTTCAAATTAAGTTTCAATTAGTTGGGTCTGACATTTATAAATAGGGAGATTTAACGAATGAATAGACACTTTAAGCCTGTTGTTATGATAGGTATATATCTTTTGATGTTATTTGCTATTGTTTTAACGCAAGCGATTAGTTTTGAAAAACCAAAATTTTCACGATTTATTCTTTTTGGGGATAGCTTAACAGATACTGGCAAAATGTATGATAAAAGTTTAGGCACAATTCCAGCAGATCATCCACCACTTCAATGGTCAACACCGCTTTATTATGATGGCCGATTTAGTAATGGCCCAATATGGATTGATCATTTAAAATCAAGTTATGATATGGGTGATGCTCAAGTGATTAATGAAGCTGAGGGTGGCGCTACTATGTATGATTATATGAGTAAAAGTTTTAATCCAACTTATTGGGTTATTAACACGCTAAATTATGAAGTTTCTCAGTTTTTAACAAAAGTTGATAAAAATAAAGTTTTGCCAGTTAATAATAATGATATGGTAATTATTTGGATTGGTGGTAATGATTTATTAACTTTTCATTGGCTATCAGATGAAGATATTTATGATGATATGTCAAAATTATACCTTGCAGTTGATACTTTGGTTATGGCAGGAGTTAAAAACTTTGTTATTCTAAATTTACCAGAACTTGTTATGACGCCAAACGCCAGAGATTTAAAGCAAAGTAAGCAAGATAAGTTAGAACATGCAACAAATAAATTTAATGAACAAATAGAGTTAGCAACTAAATCAATGTCAGCATTCTATACCCCTTCAGGCGTTAAGATTCAAATGTATGATATGATGTCTTTATTTCATGATGCACTAACATACCCAGAAAAGTATGGCCTAACAGATACAAGACATGCTTGTTATACAGGCTCAATGGTCGGTGTAACCATGGCTGCAGATGGCAACTATACTCATTCTGTTAGAAAATTAGCAAGGCAATGGAATGTTCCAGAAGATCAATTAGTGGCGTTTTTACAAAATAACCCAGTATTTGCTGATAGTATGCAGTGGTTCTCTAAAGAAGATGAGTTAAATGGTGTTGAAATGCATGCAATGGATTTTGATCCTAATGACTGTGCTGGTCATTTATTCTTTGATACTGTTCATCCAACAACAGAAGTTCACCAAATTGCTGGTGATCATTTATATGAATTTATTCAAGAGAATTGGGACTATCAAGATTTAGGGTAGCTACATACGTTAAGCTATCTACCAACCCAACATATGCTTGGGTTTCTTTTTATTGTTTGATTTTTTATGGTAACTTTTAATTGTGAGCAACTGATTGTGTTTTGTTTATCATCTTTCTGATCTCCAATTGCATTAGCCGTTAATACAAACCCCTGTGGGTTAATATCAGAGATCGTAATTGAATAATATTGCCTTAAAGACGCTGTATCACCCCAAATATCATTTAAAGTTGCATAATGATCATGATTAAGCCTGTACTTTTCTTGTAATAGGCTAATTGACTCTAAAGTAGATATTGCTTCTAGGCGTCTTTGTTTTTGAATATAGCTGTTATAAGTTGGAATGGTAATCATCGCAATAATACCGATAATGATAACGGCAATCATAATTTCAATGAATGTAAATCCAGTTTGTCTTTTCATGATTTTATTATCATCATTTATTTGATTATCTATAATTATAGTATCTAATCGTTTTAATTTGATTAAAAGCAAACTAACTAATGGTATGGTTATGAAAAAGCAGCAAGGACTAACACTAATTGAAGTTTTAATTACTTCTGTAATATTAGTTATTGTTTTTGCATTGGCTGTGCCTGTTTTTATGCAGAGTATTAAAAAGTCACAGTTAAGTGTTGCTGCGGAGTCAATTTCATCTTTGTTTCATCAGATGCAGTTAGAAGCATCAACAAGCAATAAAGAAATTTTTATTAGTTTTGATCAAGATACACCAAAATGGTGTTTTGGGGCTGATGATCAGGCATCATGTAGTTGTTTAATAGAAAATGATTGTCAAGTTAATGGATTTGAAACAGTCATTGAATCAGCTGAGTTTCATCCTTCAATTGTTATAAACCTTTCTAATTATACGCACAAGGATAAAAAGACAGTTCAAGTCTCAGGAATGAGTCATTTATTTATGCATCGTGGAAATATAAATTTAAATATGAATGAGCAGAAATTAATGCTAATGGTTACACCTTATGGAATTCAGTCATGCTCACCTAACACAGGAGTTGTAAACGGATGTTAAAAATTAATAATGAATATGGGTTTACGCTGACTGAGTTTTTAGTTGCATTGGCAATTAGTTTATTTGTTATTGGTGTCTTCCTCTCTTTTTTTAGTGTAACAAATACAACCTCCATCTCTCAAAGTAGGTCATTAGCAGCAACAACAAATATAGAAAAAATAGTTGAGTCGCTATCTTTAGGGTTAAGAAGGGCAGGTTTTTGGGAAGGTGCTGATACCATGGTTTCTCAAGGAAGAAATACCAACCCATTTATGCAAAAAGAAACTAATTTACAAACAAATGCAGATGAAAATTGTGTTTTGTATAGTTATGATCTAAATAAAGATTCAAAATTACCATCTTTAGAAACATCAACTGGAGACGAGCGTTTTGGTTTTCGTCTGTTTGGTCAAACGCTACAAATGCGACCAGCAACCCTTAGTAGTTTTAGTTGTGACACATCTAAAAATGATTGGATTGACTTAACCGATCCAGATCAAGTTAGAATTGATCAATTTCAAGTTAGGATAATAACGAATGATACAGACTTAAATACGCTAGATTGGAAAGTTTCTCCTAAAATAAGAGAGCGAGTTGTTCAGTTAAAGCTGGCTGGATCAAATAAAGGCAACTTAGAACAGAAATTCAATATTGATAAATTAATAGTTGTTAAAAATGATGAGTTTATTGCAGGTGTAAAATAATGAGATCCAATCAAAGTGGTATTGTTTCAGTATTAGTTTGTATGATAATACTAACTTTAATGTTGGTTACTGCTTTATTACTAGTAAGCCAGTTAAAATTAACCAATCAACAAGCAAGTACGTATTATCAAAATCAAAAGACATTGGATGTTGCGATGGCAGGGCTTAGCTATAGTGTATCAGAGCTTAATACAGATATTGAAACAATAGTATCAATATTAAAAAAACAACAAGTATATAATATTAAGAACTTAATTGATTTAGATAATGATATTGGTCTTACAGCAAAAGTGAATACAGTTTATCCAGGAGATTTTAGATTATTAGAAATATCATCGATGGCTAAGATAAAAGGACAGCCTAATACACGTAAAGTAACAGCTAAGTTTTACCGGTTAGATCAAGGAAAAGGAATTAAAACTAAGGAAAGTATTTATGTTATGGTGCCAGGTTCTTGGAGGGATTTTTAATGAAACATCAATCAGGCATTACATTAATTGAAACGCTGGTTGTTTTTGGCTTACTTTCATTAGCAACAATCATGCTTGTTATGTTAGTTAGTCACAGTAGCCAAAGCCTATATTATGTAAAAGAGCATCAAAATGCAAAAAGCTTAGCACAAGATAAAATTGAATTATTATCAAATGAGTTGAATCAAAAAAATCTTACGCCGATAGGATATAAAGAAATTGTTTCCGGTGATGATAATATTACGATTGATCATACAAAATTTAAGCGTAAGTGGACAATTGAAAATTATAAAAAACCATTTCAGTTTAAAAAAATACAAGTGACGGTTAGTTGGATTGATCGAGAACAAAAAAAAAGAATGGTTAGCTTTGATAGTTTAATTACGGATAAGCCAGAAAGGTTAAGTGGAAAAATTTTACTGCCAGCTCAGAATTGATATAGTAATTTTAGCTTGCGTAAGGTTATAATAACTTGAAAATTTTAGTATGAATTTAGCTATGAGGAGTAATAGTTAATGAAGCAGTATCAACATGTGCTTTTAGCAACAGATTTACATAATGATAATGATAATGTTATTGAAGAAGCTGTTGCAATGGCTAACCGTAATAATGCAAAATTAAGTGTTATTAATGTCTTACCAAAAATACCTTATTATATGGCATCGGGTATTCCTTCAGTTGCTGACTTGGAAGACCATTTAGAAGAAGAAAACTTAAGAAAGCTAAAAGCATTAGAAGCTAAAATTGATAGGGACGCAGACTACCATTTATTACATGGTTCACCAAAACGCAAGATTGTCTCTTTAGCAAAAGAACTTGGTTGTGATATTGTTGTGATTGGAAGTCATGGTCGACATGGTGTTGAGCGTTTTATAGGTTCAACAGCAACAGGTGTTCTACAAAGAGCGCATTGTGATGTTTTGGTCATTAGGATTAATGCCCGAAAACCAAGTTAGATTATGTTAACCTTGCCTCCAATTTCATTATATATTCATTTTCCTTGGTGCGTGAAAAAGTGTCCTTACTGTGATTTTAATTCGCATACATTAAAAAATAAGATGCCCGATGATGAATACTTAGACTGTTTGATTCAAGACTTAAAAAATCATCAAGATGATTTGCAAGGTAGAATGTTTGAGTCTGTTTTTTTAGGTGGTGGCACACCTTCATTATTTCCAACAGAGAAGTTAGCCAGACTATTTGAATACTTAACAGTGAATCAACGACTAGCAAAAAATGCTGAAATAACAATAGAGGTTAATCCTGGTGCGATTGAGCGTGGAAATTTTAATGACTATCGTAAGATGGGAATTAATCGAGTTTCACTAGGCGTACAAAGTTTTCAAAGTGATAAATTAAAATCTCTGGGTCGTATTCATACAACTGATGATATTTATTTAGCAGTTGATGAATTAAAAGAAAGTGGATTTAAAAATTATAATATTGATCTTATGCATGGGTTGCCACGACAGAATAGCGAAGATGCATGCTTTGATTTACAGCAAGCAATTAGCTTAAACCCAAGTCATATTTCATGGTATCAATTAACCATTGAGCCCAACACAGCATTTGAACACCAACCGCCTAAACTACCAGAAGAAGACGAGCTGTTTGATATTGAATCAAATGGTAAGCAGTTGTTACAAGAAGCAGGTTATAAGCAGTATGAGATATCTGCTTTTGCAAAAAATAAACAGTATGCAAAGCATAATCTAAACTATTGGCAGTTTGGTGATTATATTGGCATAGGAGCAGGTGCACATAGCAAAGTAACTTATCCTTTAGATAATCAAATAAAACGAATTTGGAAGATAAAGCATCCTAAATTTTATATAAGTTCAGAACATAAGGTTGCAGGTTCTGAGATGATTAAACATCAAGAGCAAACTTATGAGTTTATGCTAAATGCTTTAAGGCTTACCGATGGCGTTTCAGTTGACGTATTAGAAAATAGAATTAGTACTGATCAAAATAAACTAAAGGGCATGATTCAACAAGCCGTTGATAAAGGCTTATTGATTTCTGATAGTAAAGTAATTAGGCCAACTCAGCATGGCTTTTTATTCCTAAATGATTTAATCAATCTATTTGCTAGTTAATAATTGAATAAAATATATTTCAATATAACTATATGTTATTAATAAAATATTATTTAATTTCTCAAAATACATATTTCATTGGTCATTAAATACTCAAAGTAAAACAATCTGTATAGTTTACAATCAAAAGTATCGGAACATGTAGGGGTGGGCCGATAAAAGGGGTGTTGCACTTTAAAAGTTAGCTAACTTAAGGAGAAGTAACATGCCAACGAGTTTAACCTACAATGAAGTAGAACGATTAAAGTATGCATTTAGATATATTCAGCAGTATGGTCTCTGTGGGCCTGAAGATAATGTTTATAACTACTTTAGTTTTAGTGATCAAGAACAACATCGTTGGCGTGACTTTTGGTGTGCGCGTTATGATATCACATCTCAAGATTTAACACAGGAAAATTTATCGCAATATGTAAGTTTGGGGGTGCCTTTTGGTGGTCTGGCTTTGGAGAAAAATCCAGGAAGAATTTATCTTAATGATGCAATTGACCGAATTTCAGAGCATGAGTTTCATAGGTATAATAATTTAATTTGGGGATTTGGCTTACAAACATCTAAAGATAGGCTTTTAGTTTACTCTAAAATACTACAGTCTATTTATGATTTAAATCCTGAGACTCAGCCATCAAAAAGATTAATAGCGTTAATTAATGTCTGCGATAAATTAGCCAAAGATGAAAGGCATCAGTACTCTTCTCGGCAAAAAGATAATTTTAAAACAGTACTTAGTGATATTCGAGATTATTTATTTATTTCACTTGGAACACTAACGGCTGATGAGCTAAGTAAAACATACTCAAATTCAGTTAAAAAAGCCTTTAACTTTTTGGATAAAAATAACACACGTTTAGTTGATCGCTATAATCTTGATACATCAGCATATGAAGATAGTTTAGTTGAATTAGAAGATAGTTATCATCTTAGACAAGTAGGAGAAAATGAAACCGTTACCACAAAACTAAAGCAAGCAAAAAATGCACTACTAGATATTGTTCAAAACCTTGAAGCAGAGCTTGAAATTGCTGATTCAGCTTATGCATATTTTTCAGATGATTCTTGGTGGAGTTATTTTCTTGGCAAAGATGAAGATCCAAGTAAAGAGCAACAAAGAGTCTGGGATCAGATGAAAAAATCATTAGTAAGTTTCAGGCATGATACGTCAGATGAGTCTATATCTAAGCATTTAAAAGCTTATCTGAGAAGTCTCAATGACACAATTATCGAGTTAAGATCACAAATTGATACGATGGAAGTACTATCAAAAATAAAACTGCCACGAACGCAACATGAACGAGAAGTTTCAATTCGTAAGGTACTAGAAGATAAAAAAATCTCAGGTCACTTTGCAAGACCATTAGGAGAAGAGTACTTAGATGTATCTAAACCTAAAAATCCTTTTCGTAGTGAGTTTGCTCGTCGCCATCATCGATCAAAAAAAGTAAGAACTTTGTTGGAGGCGAGCTAGAAATATCTGTTTGTTAGTCATTAAAACCAAAGAAACGGGATGCCTTCGCTTTAAGTTCATCAGCCTTCTCTTTAAATTCATGAAATGGTCCATGAGGGTTAGTAGGAGAGCTATTGATAGAGTTGTCGCTTGTCGGTAAAACAAAGTTCTCAAATGTTTCTTCTTTGTTTGTTTCATCAAATGGCTCACTTCGATCAGACTGCTCGTTTTTCGATGAAACAGGGTTCTCGCTACTGCTATCAGTATCGGAGCTAATGATTGATGCGTTTATATGATAAGACTGCTTGCTTCGATCAGACGGCTTGCTTGTTGATGAATCAGACTGCTCATTACTGCTAACAGTATTGGAGCTATTGATAGACTGAAAGTTATCCAATATTATTTCGTTCTTCTCTTTTTTCGATGAGTCAGAGTTATCCAATATCATTTCGTTCTGCTCGTTTATCGATGAATCAGGCTTGGGGCTATCGAATGATACGTTTATTTGATAAGACTGCTTGCTTGTCGGTAAAAAAAAGTTCTCAGGTGTTTCTTTTTTGTTTGTTTCATCAAATGGCTCACTTCGATCAGGCTGCTCGTTTTTCGATGAATCAGAGTTTTGCGTAATAGAGTTTTTAAAAAGACTATAATAATAATTTATCTCTCCTTTTTCTTCATCTCTCAATTTATTATATATCCCTGTTATCCTAGCTGTGTCTATATCAAGCATAACCATATCTTTAGTACCCTGGTTATTTCTCCTTGTAAGTTCGTTACTCATTATTTGTTCGCTAGTAGTTTTTAAATATAATTTATCTTTATCATCGAGTTTAGTAGAATTTAGATTTTCTATTGCCAAGCATAAATTAGCAAAAATGTACATTTGATCATAGTTTAGTTCCATTGATATCTCCAGAAAGTAATTTAATTAATATAAGGAATATGGCATACTTTTCAGATCAAGTACAGAATTATTAATATTTATTTATATTAATAATTAATATTAACGAGTATAAAGATAATAATATTTAAAAAATTTATTCCATCTAAATTATCATATGCGAAAATAATTAGAGGCAATCTCAACTGTTTGTTCAATATCTGAAGTAGTATGGGCACTTGACATAAAGCCTGCTTCAAATGCTGAAGGTGCAAAGTAGATGCCATGATTGAGCATATAATTAAAAAATGCTTTAAAAGCTTCAATATCAGAATTATTTACATCATCAAAGGTTTGCGGTAATGTTTTTGAAAAATATAGGCCAAACATACTACCGATTGATTGCGCTTTAAAATCTATATCATATTTTTCAGCAGCTTGATTTAGCTTAGTTGCAAAATTAGCTGTTTTTTCAGTAAGTTGATCATAGAATGCTTGATTATTAATTAGTTGAAGTGTGCTTAAGCCTGCAGCCATGGCTAAAGGGTTGCCAGAGAGTGTGCCTGCTTGATAAACAGCACCATTAGGCGATAAGTGCTGTAAGATTTCTTTTCTACCACCAAAAGCACCAACTGGCATGCCGCCACCAATGACTTTCCCTAAGGTAATCAAGTCAGCATTGACATTAAAAATACGTTGAGCACCTTGTAAGGCAACACGAAAACCAGTCATCACTTCATCAAAGATTAATAGCGCACCATATTGATCACATAGAGTTCTTAAACCTTCAATGAAGGCTTGGTCAGGAATAATCAAATTCATATTACCTGCAATTGGCTCAAGGATAATACAAGCAATCTCATCAGGATAAGTCTCAAAGCATGTTTTAACCGACTCAAGATCATTGAAGTTAGCCGTTAGCGTATCTTTAGCAGTATTTTTAGGCACGCCAGGTGAGCTAGGTGTACCAAAGGTAAGCGCACCAGATCCTGCAGCAACGAGTAGCTGATCGGCATGGCCATGATAACAGCCTTTAAATTTGATGAACTTATCACGCTTGGTATAGGCTCTTGCTAAGCGTATGGCACTCATGGTTGCTTCGGTGCCAGAATTAACAAATCGAATTTGCTCCATATTGGGCACAATGGAACAAACTAACTCAGCCAATTGTGCTTCTAAGTGACATGGCGCACCATAACTTAGACCTTTTTCTGCTTGTACCTTAACGGCATTGATAACTTCATCATGCGCATGACCTAGGATCATTGGTCCCCAAGAACCAACATAATCAATGTATTTGTTACCATCAACATCATAAACATAAGCGCCCTTGGCTTTATCAATAAACCTAGGTGTTCCACCAACGGCTTTAAACGCTCTAACTGGTGAGTTAACACCACCTGGAATATATTGTTGTGATTGTTTAAAGAGTGCTTCAGATGTTAATGACATGTTAGTCCTCAAATGTAGTTTTATTGTAATTTTTGTTCGATAAAGTTCATTAGTTCATCAGCAGCATTATAACCAGTTTCTGCATCGAGTTCACGAACACAAGTTGGGCACGTAATATTAATTTCAGTGATATAGTTACCAATAACATCTAGACCACAAAAGTAGATGTCTTTTTCTAATAAGGTAGGTGCTACTTGCTCAACAAGCCATTGATCATGCCCTGTTAATGGCGTAACGGTTGCATGCCCACCTTTAGCTAAATTAGCTCTTGTTTCACCTTTTTTAGCGATGCGAGCAACTGCATGAGTTGGTGCTTTGCCATTAACAATTAAAATACGCTTATCACCTTCTGTAATTTCAGGAATATAGCGCTGTATCATAATGTATTTTGTTTCAAACTCAGAAATTGTCTCTAAAATAACATTAATATTTGGATCAGTTAGTGTGACTCGAAAAATTGAGCTACCAGAACTGCCATCTAGTGGTTTTATGATAATGTCTTCATGTTCAGCTAAAAACTTTTTAATATCGCTTGTATCTCTTGAGATGAGTGTTGGTGGGATACATTGTGGAAAATGTGTAATAAACATTTTTTCATTAGCATCACGTAAGCTTTGTGGCTTGTTAATAACCCAAGTGCCTTGTTGTTCTGCAAGCTCTAATATGTAAGTAGCAAATATAAACTCCATGTCAAATGGTGGTTCTTTGCGCATTTGTATGACATTAAGTTCAGCCAGTGGCATGGTTATTGGTTCTTTAACTTGGTACCAATCTTTATTGGTTCTCTCTTGGTTAAGACTTAATGTTATCGGTGTAGCTTTTGCAAATGCATGGCTATCATGAATAAATAAATCATTCATGCCAATAGCATAACATTGCCATCCTTTTTTTAAAGCTGACTCAATCATTGCAATTGAACTGTCTTTTTTAGGATTAAGCTTATCTAGAGGGTCTAGAATAAATCCCATCTTAAGTGCGCTAGTCATGTTTTTCTCCAACCACTGTATTCACTAAGCCATCTAATGCGCGTCCATTAATTAAGGTTTTAATATCCATCATTTTTTTACCAGGAAACTGTAACTGGTTAATAAGCAATATACCATCGCCAGTTGCTATTTTCATGCCTAGCTTAGAGATTGATATAATCAAACCAGGTGGATGTTCGTGTGTTTCTTCTACGAAAGAAGTATCTGCTAGTTTTACCATTTGATTATTAATAAATGTATAACTGCCAGGCCATGGAAAAAATGCGCGCATTTTTCTTTCTATTTCAATGGCACTTAAAGACCAGTTAACTAGACCTTCAGATTTACTAATTTTTTCAGCATAACTAGCATTTTTTTCATTTTGAGTTTGTGGCGAGATAGTTTTATTCTGAATTTTATGGATAGTGTCTAGCAATAGGGGTGTTGCCATAATCGCTAATTTATCATGTAAAGATTGAGCTGTTTCATTTTTTTCAATATTAATACTCTCGGTATTTAGAATATCACCAGTATCTAAACCTTCATCCATCTGCATTATCGTAATGCCAGTTTGTTTATCGCCATGCTCAATCGCGCGTTGAATGGGTGCGGCACCTCGCCATTTAGGTAGTAATGAAACATGAATATTGATACAACCATATTTAGGAATATCAAGTACAGGCTTAGGCAAAATTAACCCATAGGCAATAACAATCATTAGGTCAGGATTTAACTCTTTTAGTTGATCAATTGCATGTGGTTCTTTTTTAAAAGAAGTTGGTTGAAAAACATTTAGACTAGCGTTTTGTGCTATTTGCTTAACTGGACTTTGACTAATAGAGCGTCCGCGCCCTTTAGGTCTATCTGGTTGAGTATAAACACCAATGATATTAAATTGTTCTGATTCGATTAAATCAGAAAGTATGCTTGCCGAAATATCAGGGGTTCCAGCAAAAACAATAGATAGTTGTTTATTCATTTTTATGCTCAAAAAATTAATAGGCTAGCCTGTATGCATTGGCTTCAATATCAATTGCACTTAGAGGGCCAGAGCCTGAACGGTTAATAACTAAAGGACCAACAGCATTAGCACCATGTTTTGCTGCAAGTTCTTTGATATAGCTTTCTGACTGAATTAAGATGTTTTCTAATTCATTTTGGCTTGTGCTTTGGTTATGCATAAGAAGATTAATTTTGCCAATTGGTGCACCATTTGGTGGTGCCGTTAATAAACGAACACTATCTGTAGCAATATCTTTATAGTTTTGGCTATTTTGAGGTAAGTAAATACCGTGCGGTTTGTAAGTTTGTGCTGGATAGATGGCATAAAAAATACTTAAGACAACAACAGTAATTAGTAGATGCAAAATATTTTGTAGTTGTTGATTCATGCTAGAATACCTATTATCATGATTTTAATTATATTGTCACTAATGATAAGGGCTCGATCAGATAAAAACAATCTTTTTCAAGTAGCATATAGGTTGTTTAATACGTAGCTTAATTATCACTTTAATGGGATTTTAAATGGATATGATTGATACAAAAGAAGAGTTTATAACATCTAGTGGTATTTGTGTCTTATTGCAAAAACATAAAATGTCTTATAGTGAATCACTTGATGATATTAAAGAAATGCTAAATCATCAACGTGGTATGCTAATGTCATCCGGAGTTGAATATCCTGGGCGTTATAATCGTTGGGAAGTTGGATTCGTTAACCCTCCTCTTGAATTTGTTGCTTATGATTCTTTAGTTGAGGTCAATGCATTAAATGCCAGAGGGGATGTGATTTTATCAATTATTAAACCAATATTAATAAAATCTGATGCAATTGATATTCTTTCAGAAACAGAGCATTCACTTGAGTTATCAGTCCAAGCAACTGTAGAAAATCTTTCAGAAGAAAACCGGAGTTTTAGAGCCTCTGTTATAACACCGATTCGCTCATTAATTGATGAATTTAAAGAGTTAAATGAGAATATGCTTGGTTTATTTGGGGCATTTGGCTATGCGCTAATTCATCAGTTTGAACCGTTAAAATTTGCAGAAGAAAAAAATAAAGACCAAAAATTGTATCACCTATATTGGGTTGACGAACTATATGCCATTGATAATAAAAAAGAAGAGGCATTTATTTTAAGAATGGATTTGAAGTATCAAGAATATTCAACATTCAGTGCTTCCATCGAACCATTTGAACAAATCAATTTAGCTTATAATGCAGATAAGCCATTTCAAGCGTTATCCAGAATAAGCTCAAATATTTCAGATGACTCATATGCAAAAATGGTTGACAAAGCACGTGAAGAGATGCGTGTTGGTAATATTTTTGAAGTGGTTTTTAGTCGGAAGTTTGAAGCAAAGATTCAGGGTAGACTAAGTGAGTTGTTTTCTAGTATGAAATCACAAAACCCTTCACCCTATGAATTCTTTTGTCAGTTTGGCGATGAGCAGTTAATCGGTACTTCTCCAGAGATGTTTATTAGAGTAGAAGGTAAGCGTGTTGAGTCTTGTCCTATTTCAGGCACAATACGACGCGGTGAAAATGCAATGGAAGATGCTGAGCGTATTGTATCTTTACTCAACTCCTACAAAGATAAAGTTGAGTTAACAATGTGTACTGACGTTGACCGAAATGATAAGTCACGAATTTGCCAACCAGGAAGTATTCGTCTGTTGGAGCGTCGAGCTATTGAACGTTATGAAGGATTGTTTCACACAATCGATCATGTAGAAGGGGTGCTTAGAGAAGAGTACAATGGCCTGGATGCTTTTATGTCTCATATGTGGGCTGTGACTTTAACAGGGGCACCAAAAGTTAAAGCAATTGAGCTTATTAATGAGTATGAGCTTACACCAAGAGGTTGGTATGGTGGTGCTGTTGGTGCCATTGGGTTTAATGGTGATATGAACACAGCAATTACAATTAGAACGATTCATGTCAAGAAAAATAAAGCAACATATCAGTCAGGTGCAACGTTGGTTTGGGACTCAGACGGAAAAGAAGAAGCAAAAGAGACACATACGAAAGCAATACCTTTTAAAAGAGTACTGGGAGCTACTAAAGAAGTGATAGATGAACAAATGTCATTTAAAATATCAAAACCAATTAAAGCGGTTATGATTGATCATCAGGATTCATTTGTTCATACATTATCAGACTATTTTCGCCAATGTGGGGTGATGCTTGAAACTTATCGAAGTGGGATTAATATTGACCAGATTAAAGCGTTGCAGCCTGATTTAGTAATCTACTCTCCGGGTCCTGGGCGTCCTGAAGATTTTCATTTGCCAGAGCTAATTCAACAAGTAACAGCAGCTAATATTCCGCAGTTTGGTATTTGTTTGGGATTGCAAGGTATTGTTGAAGCGTTTGGAGGTAAACTTGATCTACTTGATGAGCCTCAACATGGTAAGACTTGGATATTAGACCACGATGGATCAGGTGTTTTTGCAGATATTGAGCCTAAGTGTGAAGTTGCAGCTTATCATTCTATTATTGCAGATAAAGATTCAATGCCAGAGATTTTAGAAATAACAGCAACCAACGAACATGGAGATGTTATGGCAGTCAAACATAAGGAACTACCAATTGCAGCAGTGCAATTTCATCCAGAGTCAATACTAACAATGAAAAATCAAGCAGGCCTTCGAATGATCTATAATGCAATTGAGCATTTAGCTTGATCTTTTAAACATAAAAGTTAGAATTTTTAATTAGATAATATTAAGTTTATTTAGGACTATGATATGCCATTAAAGCGTGTTTTAACGATTGGGGGCGCAACGATTGATACCATTATTTCATATGAAGAAATGGAAACAATGCAGATCCAGAAAGCTAAGAGTATTGCTTCATATTTGTTGCTTGAAGAAGGCGCAAAAATTGAAGTAACGGATCAAAAAATGTATAGCGGTGGTGGTGCAACTAACGCAGCCGTATCATTTCAGAAACAAGGATTTGATGTTGCGTTTTTTGGTAAAGTTGGAGAAGACCGTTTTGGTGATATGCTTTTAAAAGAGTTAGAAGACTCAAAGATTGATGTTTCATTTGCTAGACGTTCAAAACGTTATGCAACTGCAAATTCATTTATTGTGCCTTCACTTAAAGGGGATCGTACCGTATTTGCTTATCGTGGTGCAAATACTGCTGTTTTAACAGAAGAGTTACCAGAAGAGGCAATTAAAGCAAGTGATTTTGTTTATGTTACGTCGTTAAGTAAGGATTCAGCTGCAAGGTTTCCTGAAATTATCAAACTAGCTCAAGCGCATCATGTCAAAGTTGCAATTAATCCTGGTAATAGTCAGCTAAGTGTTGGTAGTGGCTTTGTTAAATCAGCATTATCAGGTGTTGATATTATGTTGTTGAATTATGAAGAAGCGCAATTATTGATGGTTTCTTTAATCTCAACGGATGAGCAAGTAAAACAAACATTATCAGAAATGAAAGATCATCATGGTGAGGAATTAATTGATGGGCATTTCCATCATGAAGGTGTTTATTTTAGCTTAAGGCAATTTTTTAAAGTTGTTTTAGGTCTTGGCCCAAGAATCGTTGTGGTTACTAATGGTGGAGAGGGCGTTTATGTGGCAACAGAAGATAAACTATATTTTCACCCTGCCCATACAGACGGAGATGTTATTAATACATTGGGAGCAGGAGATGCATTTGCTTCTGCTTTTGTTGGCTCAATTTATCAAGATGAGTCAATTGAAGATGCCATTCGTCATGGTGTTTTAAATAGTGGTTCCGTGATTGGTTATCCAGATGCAAAAACAGGTTTATTATCTCAAAGGGGCTATCAAGATAAGCTTGCTAAATTAGATCAAGGATTGTTAACAGTAGTTAATTGGTAAACATTAATAGCGTGTATGCGTTAAGAATATAATAAATATTTAAGAATAAATATTGTCATTTTGAGATAATAATAATACTATCCATTCTTTATTTTATACAGGTAAATGCGTGATGAAAGGTTTAATAATTTACTCTAGAGAAGAAGATAAGCTAACTGAAAAAAATGACTATAGCGTTATTAGGTTGTTAAGTGCAGCTAAAGAAAAAAATATTGACTTAAGTTTGATTACGCCGAACCAGTTTGAGTTAGTTGTTACAAGAAATGATAAAAAAAGCGTCCTAATAGATGATAAGCCAACGGCAATTCCTGATTTTGTAATGCCTAGACTAGGATCTGATACAGGGTATTATGCGCTTGCTGTTATTAGACAGCTTGAGCATTTAGGTGTTTATGTTTGTAATGGCGCAGACTCTATCACAGCTGTTAAAGATAAGTTACATATGCATCAGCTTTTAGCTTATAGTAACTTGCCAACGCCAAGAACAATGCTGGTCAAGTTTCCTGTGACTTTGGAAGTGGTACGTCGTGAAATAGGTTTTCCTCTAGTTATAAAAAATGTTACAGGTACTCAAGGAAGTGGTATTTATTTATGTGAATCAGAATCTAAGTTTATTGATGTCATGGAGTTGATTTACAGCAATAACGAGAAGGCAAATATTATTTTACAAGAATTTGTTGAAAAAAGTAGAGGTACAGATTTGCGAGCATTTGTTTTAGGTGGGCGAGTCATTGGTTGTATGCGTCGAAGTTCTGAAACAAGCTTTAAGGCAAACTTTTCAAAGGGCGGTTCAGTAGAACCATTTGAACTTACACCAGAGATTGAATGGCTGGCAACAGAGACAGCACGTTTGGCGAACTTGGATATTGCAGGAATTGATTTATTATTTGACCAAGATAGTTATAAAATATGTGAAGCAAATTCAGCGCCTGGGTTTAAAGGTATGGAGCAGGCGATTGGTAGGCACATAGCAGAAGATATTTTAGATTATCTTATATTAAAAACAGGGATCAATTATAATTGATAATGAGGTAGGCATCTATGTGTAGGTTCGTAGCTTATTTAGGTAAAAAATCAGAATTGATAGGAGAATTGGTTGATAAGCCAGAAAACTCCTTAATCAATCAAAGTAGAGAAGCAAGAGAGGGGAGATTAGGATTAAATGCAGATGGATTTGGTTTAGCCTGGTATGGTGACTGTGTAACAGATAATCTGCCAGGTGTTTTTAAATCTACACAGCCAGCTTGGAATGATAATAACCTTAAACATTTAGCAGCCAAGTTAAGATCTAAATGTTTTTTAGCACATGTTAGAGCATCTACAATTGGTGATGTTGTCTTAAATAATTGCCATCCTTTTACTTATAATTGTTATTCTTTTGTGCATAATGGAACTATACGTAATTTTGATAAAATCAGACGCCATATTATTAATGAATTAGATGATGAGTTATTCAGTGAGGTAAAAGCTCAGACTGATTCAGAACACTTGTTTTTTTTGATTATGCAATATTTAAAAAATGATAATAACATGTTGTTAGAAGTAGCTGTAAAAAAAGCATTTGAAAAAATTATATTACTTCAAAGAGATGATGTTTCAGAAAGTTTTTCACGGATGAATATAGCCATAACAGATGGTAAAAAGCTAATGGCAACAAGATATGTTTCTAAAGATGAGGAGCCATTATCTTTGTATTATGCAGCGGGCAAACATATTAATACTAATGATAAATTAAGTTTGATTGAAAAAGGCAAAAAAACAGATGCAATTATTGTTGCCTCAGAACCACTGTCAGACTATGTTGAAGAGTGGAATGAAGTTCCAGAAAATCATTATATACTGATTGATTTAGAACAAAAACATATGATAGTTGAACCATTTTGATTAATATAAATATAGAAAAGTTACTTAGAAAGCTACGTTTATTTTTAATTTGCATCTAAAACTGGTTTAAGTTGATTTAAATTTACTGATCCTTGGTGTATTCTATCTTGAAATTGAAGAATAACGATTATGAATAATGATGAAAGTAAATGACATTCGTAAACAGTTTATTGACTACTTTGTAAACCAAGGTCACAAAGAAGTTGAATCTAGCCCTCTTGTGCCAAATAACGACGATACTTTACTATTTACAAATGCGGGTATGGTTCAGTTTAAAGATGTGTTTCTAGGTCAAGATAAAAGAAGTTATAAAAAAGCAGTGACTTCTCAGCGTTGTGTTAGGGCTGGAGGTAAGCATAATGATCTTGAAAACGTAGGTTATACGGCCCGCCATCATACTTTTTTTGAAATGTTAGGTAACTTTAGTTTTGGTGATTATTTTAAAAAGGAAGCAATCCAGTTTGCGTGGGAGTTTTTAACGGAAGTTGTTAAGCTACCTAAAGATAAGCTTTGGGTTACTGTTTATATAGAAGACGATGAAGCGGCTGATATCTGGTTAAATGATATTGGTGTTAGTCCTAATCAGTTTTCAAGAATTGGTGCAAAAGATAATTTTTGGTCAATGGGTGAAACAGGGCCTTGTGGCCCATGTACAGAAATTTTTTATGATCATGGAGAAGATGTAGCAGGTGGTCCTCCAGGTACTGAAAATGATCATTTAGATCGTTATATTGAGATTTGGAATTTAGTTTTTATGCAATATAATCGATTGCCTGATGGTACACTTGAAGACTTGCCAAATCCATCAGTAGATACGGGTATGGGAATTGAGCGTTTAGCTGCGGTATTACAAGGTGTTCATAATAATTATGAAATTGATTTATTCCAATACATTATTGATTCAATCGCTAGTATATTAAATATTAATGATAAAACACTGCCATCGTTAAAAGTAATTGCAGATCATATTAGAGCGTGTAGCTTTTTAATTGCTGATGGCGTTATGCCATCCAATGAAGGTCGTGGTTATGTGTTACGTCGAATTATTCGACGTGCAGTTCGCCATGGGCATAAACTAGGTGCAAAAGATATTTTCTTCTATCAAATTGTACAAGCATTAGTAGATCAAATGGGTGATGCTTATCCTATTTTAAAAACAAAGCAAAAAGAGATAGAGAGTATATTAAAAAAAGAAGAGACACAGTTTCAAAAAACACTAAACTCAGGCATGAAGTTATTAGAAGAAGCCTTAACTAATTTAGATGGTGACAAACTCTCAGGTGATACCGCGTTTATGCTTTATGATACTTATGGATTTCCACTAGACTTAACACAAGATATTTTAAGAGAGAAAGATTTAAGTGTTGATATAGAGGGTTTTGATCAATTGATGGGACAACAAAGAGCGCGAGCTAAGAAATCATCTTCTTTTAAACAGGACTATAGTCAGAGGCTAGAAATAACAGGAGAAAGCGAGTTTACAGGCTATGCACAAACTGTTTCAGATGCAGAAGTTTTGTTTGTATTAGATGAAAACTTCAATCAAGCTCAACAAATAGAAACAGGGCAACAAGGTATCTTGATCTTATCGCAAACACCGTTTTATGCAGAAAGTGGCGGTCAAGCTGGTGACCAAGGTATGATAGAATCAATAGGTGCTCAATTTGAAGTAAAAGATACGCAAAAATCAGGTGATTTGATACTACATCATGGCGTGGTTAAAACAGGCACTTTTAATATTTCTCAAGAAGTTACAGCATTAGTTAATAAAGACCGTCGTATTGATATTGCTCTAAATCATTCAGCAACGCATTTATTACATGCAGCATTAAAAAAAGTTTTAGGTGATCATGTTCAGCAAAAAGGCTCACTTGTTTTACCTGGCCGCTTGCGTTTTGATTTTTCTCATCATCAGCCAGTAAAACGAGCAGAGCTTGATCAAGTAGAAGCTTTAGTTAATAGAGAAATACGCCATAATCATCCAGTTGAGACAATTGTTACAAGTTTTGAACATGCCAATCAACTTGGTGCAGTTGCTTTATTTGGGGAAAAATATGCTGATGAAGTGAGAGTATTAAGTATGGGTGATTTCTCTATGGAACTTTGTGGTGGTACACACGTTCAAAGAACTGGAGATATTGGTTATTTTAGTATTTTATCTGAAACAGGTATTGCATCAGGTGTTCGTCGTATTGAAGCAATGACTGGCCGATATGCAGAGCAAAAAATCAAAGAAGACCAACTAAAGCTATCTCAGGTAATGCATGAATTAAAAGCGAAGCCGGAAACAATAGTAGAAAAATTGAGTAAATTAAAGCAGCAAGTCAAACAACTAGAAAAAGAAAACGCTCAATTAAAACTATCTGAAGGTAAAAGTGTCGATCTTAAATCAGAAATTGAGACGGTTGGTGATATTAACTTGATTAGCACCGAAATTAAAGGTGGTGATATGGCGTTGTTACGTCATAAAATAGATCAACTGAAATCTCAAATGCAACGAGCAATCATTGTTTTAGCGGCAGTTAAAGATGAGAAAGTGCAACTTTGTGTTGGTGTAACTAAAGATTTAACTGATGAATTCTCAGCAGGTGAAATTATTAATTTTGTAGCACAGCAAGTTGGCGGAAAAGGTGGTGGTCGACGTGATATGGCACAAGCAGGTGGAAAAAATCCTGAAAATTTAAATCAAGCACTTAAAAGTGTTAGGAACGAAATATATAATATGTTGCCTAATCATTTAGAAAAATAAATGCTAAAGTTAGAACAGGAGTATAAAAACCTTAAGACTAGGTTTTAATGATCAACAATTGGATGAAAATATATGCTAAGACGAGTTTGTAAAGTCGTACTGCCAGTAACCCTAGGGTGCTTATTTGTTAAAAATGCATGGGCAATTGACTTATTAGGCATTTATCAACAAGCATTAGATAATAACTATGCTTTAAAAAGTAACTATAGTACATACCAATCAACTGATGCAGCTAAAGATGTTAGTTTAGGTGCATTATTCCCAGATTTATCATTAACAGGAACAATTAGTAATAATGATTTAGATAATAGTTTTGCCAATGGTAACTATCAAACATCAGACTGGTATGTTAATTTCTCTCAAGTTTTGTTTGATTATGGTACATACAAAGTTTATAAAACTTCGAAAATGACTGCACTGCAAGCAGAGGCAACCTACCGTTACCAGGAGCAGCAGTTTATTTTGAATGTGGCTGGGGCTTATTTTGATGTTCTATATGCAAAAGATGAACTTGAGTTTGCAAATGCTAACGTTGATGCATTAAAAAGTGCACTTGATCAAGCAAGTGTAAGGTTTAAAGTTGGTATTGCAACGGATGCAGATGTAAAACAAGCAGAAGCTTCTTATTATAATGGTTTAGCTGATAAAGTAGGCGCAGAAAATAATCTTGAAAAAGCGTATTATACCTTGTATCAGTATACAGGAAGAGTTGATAAAGATTTAGTGCCTTTAAGTAAAAGTGCTAAGTACAAAGCACCAGTTCCAAACAATATAGATTATTGGGTTAAACAAGCAGTGGCAAATAACCAAAACTATGCGGCAGCCCAATATCTTGAGCGCTCTACATATGAAAATTATCAATCTAAAAAAGGTTTGTTTTTACCTACTGTTTATCTAGTTGGTGTATATAGTAACTTAAATAGTCGCGGTGACGCGCTTGCTTATGGACAAGCGGGTCTTTCAAGGCATTTAGAAAGTGGCTATGTAGGACTTTCTTTATCTTGGAATATTTTTAATGGTGGAACTGACTATGCAACAGAGGTTCAGGCAGCACGTCAGTATACAGCACAAGAGTTTACAACACTTGAAACATATCGATCGGTTATTCAAAATACAAGGACAGATTATATTAGTATTGCAGCCTTTATTAGCAAAATAAGCGCATTAAAGCAGTCTGTTATTGCTGCAAAAGCATCGTATGAGCAGTTTGTTGAGCAGTATAATGTTGGTACAGCGACAATGACAGATGTATTGGATCAGCTGCAAAAATTATTTGAGAGTAAAAGTCAATTATCTCAAGCCAAATACAATTACTTTAATGGCCTGTTAAAGTTAAAGCTAGACGCAGGCAGTCTTTCAGTGGAAGATATTAAAGAAATTAATAAAGAGCTTCAGCTAACTTAAAGCATTTAAAAGTTTTATTTAATTAAAAATTAATTATCAATGAGTATTTAACTTATGAGTATCAATTTACCTATTTTCACTTTAAAGAAAGAACAAAATAGTATTCCAATTATCTTAGTTAACCATCAATTTTTTGATCAGTTAAGTAATCGTATTACAGAGACGGAAGTAAACTATGTAAAGTCAGTTTCCTTTAAGGCAAATCCACAACAGCATGTAGCAATACCTGATGAAAATGGAAATATCAAATTAGTCTTATGGGGCGTGGAAGGTTTAAGTCAATTAGATTTATTAGGTTATTTGGGTAGAAGGTTGCCTAAACATGCATATTATATAGAAGATTTATTTAATTTGATTGAATCATGGGACTTAGCCTTTTTAGGTTATGCTTTGGGAAGTTATCAGTTTAATCAGTATAAAAGTGGCGTTAATACTGATTGTGTTAAATTATACTGGCCAGATAAGTTAGATCAAAATTTAGTTAAACAAGTAGAGGCAGTTTATTTAGTCAGAGATTTAATTAATATACCTGCGAATGATTTATCACCAGAGATATTAAGTCAAAAAGCTGAAGTATTAGCCAAGAAATATAATGCTTCTTTTAAGGCGATTGAGGGTGGTGAGCTACTTAAAGAAAATTATCCATTGGTTCATGCAGTTGGTCGAGCATCTAAAAGTAAGCCATGTATGGTTAAAATGACTTGGGGAGATTCATCTCATCCGCACATTGCATTAGTTGGTAAAGGTGTTTGTTTTGATACAGGTGGTTTGTCATTAAAGCCAACCGCTGGTATGAAGCTGATGAAAAAAGACATGGGTGGTGCAGCACAGACTTTAGGTCTAATGCAACTAATTATGGCTTATCAATTACCTGTTTATGTTACTGCTTATATCCCAATGGTTGAAAATGCAGTCGGTGGTGATGCATTAAGAGTAGGTGATATTGTTAAAGCGCGTAATGGCAAGCAAGTTGAAGTCTTAAATACTGACGCAGAAGGACGCTTGATTTTGGCGGATGCATTAGCAGAAGCAGCTGAGTCAGATGCAGAATTAATTCTTGATTTTGCAACACTAACAGGTGCTTGTCGCATTGCTTTAGGCATGGATATAGGTGCGATTTACTCTAATGATGATGTGATTGCTAAGGCAATAGAGGCACACTCAGAGATTACAGAAGACTGGTTGTGGCATATGCCACTATTTAAAGCCTACCGAAATGCACTTAAATCAACTCATGGAGAGATTGCTAATGTAGGTAGTTCACCTTATGCGGGATCAATCACAGCAGCTTTGTTTTTAGAAGAGTTTGTGAATAATAAGCCTTGGGTTCACTTTGATATTTCTGGCTGGAAGACAAGCTCACAAGCAACAGGTCCAGTTGGGGGTGAAGCAATTGGCCTAAGAGCAGTCTTTCAATATTTAACCTCACGGTATGCTTAAAGTATTTGAATATTTAGCGCATGAATATCCGTTTCAAATAAATCATTAACTGCCTGATAAACAGCTTTATGTGCTTTAATTCTTGTTAATTGACTTAACTTATCCGATTTGATCTTAACAATAAAATGTCCCTTGCCACTTTTAGCACCAGGGTGATTCTTATGTCTTTCAGAATCATCAATGATTTCTAATATTTCAGGCGAAAGTGCTTGATTGATTCTTTGCGTTATTAGTTCAATTCGTTGGGTGTTGTTCATGATTAGCTCAGTTAATTGGTTTATAAACACTTGTAGTTTAACCATACAAGTAAAATTAATTAAACCAATACTAGTTTCTATAGCAATAAAAAAATCCAAATAATATGAAAAAACCAATATAAATTATAAAGATAGTTTTATTTATTCTGAAATAATAAAAAACATACAAAACAAGCTATTTATGGTCAAATTGAGTGCTTATTTTAGGAAATTTAGAGGTTGCATTATTATGGGTAAAAAATTAATTATATTTGATGTTGATGGTACGTTACTTGATCGGAAAAAATTTAAAAATTCATCTTCAAATGAACAAAAATATAATGTTAATCAATCAGTGGACATGACGCTATGTAAAGAGGACTATTATAAGTCTATATATGCTCCTTATACATATGAGCAGCTTAGAAAGCATCGATTTCCTAAAGAAACGGATATGTGTGTTTTAAATAAAGATAAAATGGCGCGTATTTTTGAGAAAATCATAAAAAACCCTGATCAGTATGAACTTGCTTTTGTAACAGCAGGTATGTTTGATGAAAAAACAATGCGTAGATTTATTGAACAAGAGTATGGTATTTCTGCTCAAGACATTCCAATGGCATTTAGAGGTGTTAAAAATAAAAAAAAGTCTAAGTATGAAGCGTTAAAAAAACTTAAAGAAGATTTCTTAAAAAATAACCTTAACTCTACAGTCATAGATATCGTTTATATCGATGATGTAGACTGGCTTATTTCAGAAGGAAAATCACTGGGTCTTACTACTATTCAGGCTGATACAACTGTTGATACGAGGGGAGGTCGTCGTAACATAAATGTGGATGGTAAAAAGTATATATTAGAGCTTGAGCAGATTGTTTTTGTTGATAACAAAAAAGAGTGTGATTTAGCCTCTTCAAGTTCTTCAAGTTCTTCAAGTTCTTCAAGTTCTTCAAGTTCTTCAAGTTCTTCAAGTTCTTCAAGTTCTTCAAGTTCTTCAAAAGGGGTAGAACCTGAAAAACCAGTGAGTATATTTCAGCAATTTAAAATTGAATGCAAAAAGAAGTTTCAAGAAAATTTTGGAAAAGGAAAAGGAAAAGAAGAAGATCGTGGTTATGGAAATTAATTAAATTGTGTTCTTTCGAATCTACCTTGACGCTTACAAGCTCTATCCGCTAGAATGCATTAAGTTTTTCTAGATTTTGATATGGAGTATTTATCATGGGTTTTCTACAAGGCAAAAAGATTTTAGTTGTTGGGCTTTTAAGTAATAAGTCAATTGCTTATGGTGTCTCAGAAGCGCTACATCGTGAAGGCGCAGAATTAGCATTTACTTACCAAAGTGAACGTTTTAAAGATCGTGTTCATAAATTAACGGATAAATATAACCCAGCTGCAATTGTTGAATGTGATGTTACCAATGATGAGCAGATTGAAAATGTTTTTAAAACGTTATCTGAGAAATGGGATGGCTTAGATGGTATTGTGCATTCTGTTGCTTATGCACCAGCAGATCAATTAAGTGGGGATTTTATTTCAGCTGTTAATCGTGATGGTTTTAAAATTGCGCATGATATTAGTGCTTATAGCTTCGCAGCTTTAGCTAAAGGTGGCAGAGAAATGATGAAAGGACGTAATGCATCTTTAGTTACAATGACTTATTTAGGTGCAGAACGTGCTATGCCAAATTATAACACCATGGGTGTGGCAAAAGCATCACTAGAAGCAACAGTTCGTTATACAGCTTTAGCATTAGGAGAAGAGGGTGTTCGAGCAAATGCTATTTCAGCAGGACCAATTAGAACATTAGCAGCCTCAGGTATTGGTGATTTTAAAAAGATTCTAGACTATAACACGAAGGTTGCACCATTAAAGAAAAATGTTGATATTATGGAAGTGGGTAATACAGCAGCATTTTTATGTTCAGATTTATCTAGTGGCATTACTGGTGAAGTAATTTATGTTGATGCTGGTTATCATTGTGTTAGCATGGGCGCACTGTAGTTAATTACCTATAAGTTTTTAGTTATGAGTTTAGTTCAACAAAAAGCTCGATTTTTTATAGACCAATATGGTCAACAACTCATTAAACATATCGATCAATATGGGTTTTGTGGTGAATTTATTGAAGACGGGGTTGAGCCTGATATCAATCAAACACGTTTATTGTGTCAATGTCGCAGTCTTTTTTTTCTTATTGATTATGCTGACATTACCAATGATCAATCTTTAATAGAGCGAGCATTTGATCTTTATATCGTGATTCAGCAGCATTATTTTAATGAAGAGAATCAAACGTGGAGTCAGTATCCAGGTCAAAGTGATAATACGGTATATGAGTATGCCTTTTTATTGTTCTCTTTTTCAAAGCTTTATTCTGTTTATCCAGAAGAATCAATTGCAAGTGCGATTAATCGAGTTAATGAAGT
This sequence comes from Thiotrichales bacterium 19S9-11, assembly GCA_021713395.1. Lineage (GTDB taxonomy): Bacteria > Pseudomonadota > Gammaproteobacteria > Francisellales > Francisellaceae > M0027. Next base: position 47,084 of record JAKJJT010000012.1, read on the forward strand.
TATTTATGAGCAATATTTATCATCAATAGATGCTAATTTTAGCCTGCTTCAAGAGGCAGATGGGCGCCTTTGCCAAAATGGATTGATGCATCTATACGAGGCTTATCTTGAGGCTTATAAAACATTTAAAACAGAAGCATATTTATCAACTGTAAAAAACGTACTAGATAAATTAATGTCATTATTTTTTGATGATAAGTTAAAACTAGTAAGTGAGTATTCGCCGATTGATCATACAAATGGATTTTTTGAGCCAGGGCATTCATTTGAGTGGGGTAGTTTGCTATACGAAAGTGAGTCTTTAGGTATCGAACTACCAGTTGGTGCGACATATCAAGCTCTAGTTGAGTCAGCTGAAAATCTAGGTGTAACGGATGATCAGTTAGTTGTTGCTGAGTTAAAAGCAGATAGTAGTGCAGATCACTCGCGTTATCGTATTTGGCCTTTGTTTGAACGCTTAAGATATTATGCAATGACAGATAATAAGGATAAAGTTAATGAAGTCTTTCATCCTTTTGTGAGTCTTTTTTTTGATAAAAATGGCTTTCCGATTGAGTATATTGATCAAGATTTTCAAACAGATTTTGATCATATTAAATCAACAACAAGCTATCATTTAATTAACTGCTTTAAACATATTATTTGAACTTAAAAATCCAGGAAGGGTTGAATAAGTGATGGAACGCTTAAGTGTATTATTATTTTCAGTTTTTTTATCTTTAAGCTTTTTTAGTGACAGCTATGCTCAAGCAGGTGTCAATGAGCATCAAGACTTGGTTGATAAGCCAAATACTTTGGGTGTCGGTATTGGTGGAATAATTGCGCCAGATCCGTATAAAAATACATCAACTACCATTTTGCCCATACCTGTAGTTAGCTATCAAGGTGAGAGACTAAAAATTTCAGGGCCATTTATTGACTATCGATTTTTAAATTACCCAATGAGTAAAACATCAGTTCAGTTATTTTTATATCCTGAGCATTTTCGATCTAATCAATCAAGTGACCCTCAGATGGAAAAGTTGAATAATAGAAATTATTTAGTAATGGCAGGTGTTAATCAAAAGCTATTATTAAAGGCTTATGGTGTATTAAACTTTTCTGCTAGTTTCGATATTACAACTCAATCAAATGGCTTTGTGTTATTTGTAAGATATAACAAACCATTTCTCTTTACACCAGTTAGTGATGATAAGTTAATTATTAACCCAGGTGTTGGTTTACAGTATAGTAACCATTTATTAACAGACTACTTTTATGGTATCTCTAGCTCAGAGTCTAATAGTTCTGGCATTAGTGAATATCATCCAAATGATGCAATTTCTCCTTTTATAAACTTAACGACTATTTACTCTTTTGCAAAACATTGGAATTTATCTCTTATTACAGCGCTAAGCCGTCTATCTAATACAGAGGCAGATAGCCCAATGGTGAGTAAGCGTTATATCTTTACAACTTATTTTTCTGTGGTTTATAAATTCTAAATTCATATGTAATAGTAATTAATCAGAAACTTCCATTTTTGAAAGAAAAGAAGAAGAATAACCATAAGAGCCTCCTGCAAAAATAGTTCCTTGATTATTTACAAAAAGAGCTATTACCTCTAAACCACCGATACCATTCAACCTGCTATCATATCTAGACCATTTTGTCATATCAGCGTTTGCTATTGATATGCTATTCCATGTGCCTACGTATACATTCCCTTCATCATCAACAAATATATGATAAATATAATTATTTAAAGCACCTTTTGTGTTTTTACGCGTATAAGTTTTCCAAGTGCTTCCATGATCTTCTGAAACAGATAAACCTCCACCATAAGTTCCAACATATACTTTGTGGTCATGTACGTAAATACTTGTAATATTATTATTAGTTGCAAAACCGTCTGTATCTGAATTAACAGTTGTCCATGAACTTCCTTGATTTTTAGAGATAGAAAGACCATTAGTTGTTCCAGTATAAATATTATCACCATCAACAAAGACGCTTTGAACATAATTGCTTGCAAGGGCATTTGTGGTTGTAATTGTCGACCAAAATTCACCATTATAAATAGAAAGACCATTAGTTGTTCCAGTATAAATATTATCACCATCAACAAAGACGCTTTGAACAACATTGCTTGCAAGGCCATTTGTGGTTGTAATTGTCGACCAAGATTCACCATTATAAATAGAAAGGCCATTATCTGTACCAAGATAAATAGTATCATCTGGTTCAGTCACAAAAACACTATTAACATTATTCGAATTAAGCCCATTAGTATCATCTGCATTAGTTCTTTGCCAAGATGTACCATCGTCTTCTGATGTATATAAACCACCACCGTATGTACCTGCATATATTTTTTGATTTTGATCAATAAATAGACTTCTAACTTGATAGTTCAAAGGTGAGCTATCATCGCTTGATATTGTATAGTAAGGCTCATTGTTCGCTGCTGATAATGGTTTTAAAGATTCAATATTATTATAAACTAATAAGCCGTTTTCATTTGTACCTTCATAGATCATGCCATTTTTATCAAGTGTTAAACTTTTAATATCGTCATTAGTATATTGCTGCCATGTTAATGGACTATCAGGTATTAATGCATCATCTGAAACAGAAAGGCCAGAAGAAGTACCAATATAAATTCGACCATTAATATCAGTATCAATACCTACGGCATTATTACCAGCAAAGCCAGTTGTTCCTTTATGTACAGTTACCCAAGATGCTCCAGCATCAGTAGAATATGAAAGCCCTTGATCTGTTCCAAGATAGATATAATCATGATTATCAATATAAACTTTATTGATATTGTTTGATGCGATATTATTATTTTCATACGTGTCAGTTTTAATCATATCCCAGCCACTATTACAGTTATTTTCGTCTTTAGATATATACAATCCATCTCCCGAAGTACTTAAATAAATACGACCACTAGAGTTAACATATATGCTATTAACATGGGGTGAATTACTACAACTATGCCAGTACTTACCATTATCATTTGAAAATGCTAAGCCACCCCATCCGCCAGCGTAAATAGTAGTCGCATCAGTTTTAGGATTTACAAATGCATATATTTTCGAAGGGCTTATAAATGGATATTTAGTTGCGTGTAGTGGTGAATTTATAAATGCATTCCAAGTTTTTCCATTATCATCAGATATTAGTATTACATAAGAATTATATGAACCAGCATAAATAACTCCATTACTATCAATAAATGTTGAAGTAACCTCGCTATCAAGCTTAGTATCAGCGGTAGCTAATTGATGCCATTGATTGCTTGATAGATTATCTGAGGTTGATGTTGATAGGCCAGCATTTGTACCTACATACACTTTTCCATTATCTGCAACAGAAACGCTATTAACTGTATGGTTTGATAGTGAGTTATGTACTCTTTTGGTGTTTTGTGGAACGCCATAAAAATAAGGATAGTTATTAATGGTTAACATTGCTTTGGCTGAATTTAAACGGTTATTATCTGTTACTTCAAAGCTAACATTAGGATAAGATGCTTTTTCAATCTTTCCAGGTTCGTATGTATAAATATATTGACAAGCGTTATTTGATTCTTTAATGCCTAATGTCGTATCACTATTACAAGTTGAGTTTGTTGTATCTAAAACAAACGTTGAAGTATCAAATGATGCAATAGATGAGTTGATCGTTACTTGAAGATCACTAACAGGGTAGTGGCTATTATTAGTAACATTGACAGTAACTTTTTTATTCACATTGCTATTAGTTGTGATATGAGTTGGTGAGACAGAAGCTTCTAATCTTGCTGGCGTTGAGGCTTCAATGGTAGTTGATGTGGATGCAAAGTTATCACCACTAACGGTTAATTCACTAGAGCCACTTGGATGAGTGCTTGCTTGGTATATAACCTGACATTTGTCATACCCAGGTAAGTTCTCACCACAAGTATTACTTACTAACTTAACATTATTTAATTCAGGTAATGTAATATTAATATTACGAGCTGTTACTGGTGATATG
>JAKJJT010000013.1 GCA_021713395.1 Thiotrichales bacterium 19S9-11
TAATTTAGGCACGCTTTTACCACTGTCTTCTAACAATGAAACTGCATGTCGTTTGAAATCTTGTGTATATAGTTTTCTTGGCATTATCATTCCTTATTTTTGGGTAGTATAACTCATAAATAAGGTGCCCACTAAATCAAGGGAGCATCAGCATATAAAAACCATTATTCAATATCCTTTTTTAAAAAATTATACGCCTAAGGCGCACCAAATGCAAGTATATTATTTTTGATACAAATTTATAAACAAACCATCCCTTCCCTTCCATTATAAAATATGTATAATACTTGCTTGATAGTGACTTGTTCTTTTGATGTTTAATTATAACTGATAATTAATATTAATTTTTATATCATTTTTTGTAACATTTTGCAGTGGCTTAGCAACCTAACAAGCAAATAACTCTAAAATATTACTTATTAACATGTTGTTATACAATGTATTTATTTTTAAATACATCAAGAAAAACCCGATTATTTTTCAATCAGTTCTGTAACATTTTATTGGTTTTTTGTTTGCTTTATCTTTGGTATGATGGTCAGTATTGAAAATTTTTATTAGTTAATAAATATTAGAACTTGGGAGTAGCATAAAATGTCTTATGAACAACAAATTAAGCAGATAGAAAAACAATTATTAGATGAAAAAAAGCGCATGTTCAATGGACAAGTCCAAGCTCACCAAGAAGATATACAAGCATTTCAACAACTTATTCAAGAAAAGCTTGATGAACTAAACACAATCAAAAATACACTTCTAGCTTCCAAGCCTAGCAATGATGATGAAGTCAAAGACAAAGAAGGCGAAATTCAACATATTAATAATACTATTCAAGATTATTCACAGTTCGTTGTTAAAGAAAAATCTTCAGAACAAACCAGTGATCAACAAGCACTATTAAATTCAATTAGTAATATTGCTGCAATTTTAAAACTAAGAGGCCTTAGCGGCTATGAAGTTTCTAACATAACATCTCTTGATGATGGAAATAGCGTCAGCTATGAAATTACAAAGAAAGAAGTTCAACTTAACACGAAAATTGTCGAACGCGCTGATGATAATTCTTTAAAAATGACAATTAGCGCTCCTGAAAACTTAACTTCTAATGAGCAGCAGGATAGTCATCACAGTGCAACTGTTGATCTTGCAAAGGCTCTTGTAAGCAAAGAAAGAGGTAGACAAGTAGAATCATTTACTTTTGAGAGCCCATTGAAGAACCAAAGCCCTTCAGATATAGAAACAATTGTAAACTTTTTAGAGATATCTAACAACAATAATTGTAGTAAATTTTCTCAGAATAACAACAACTTACAAATGACAGTTACCCTAAGTCCTCATAAAGAAATGGAAGCTGAAGTAGCAGATAGTATAAATCAATATCATGATGTTGTTAGAAACTTTGAAGACTTACTAAATTTGGCAAAGACTAGCACGAAAAAACAAACTATCCACTTTGAAAAAAATGGTAATACTAAAAGAACTGTCAATTCTATCGCTGATGTAATCTCTGCAGCACAAGAACCTGGTATGCAAAAACAAACTATCCACTTTGAAAAAGATGATAATACTAAAAGAACTGTCAATTCTATCGCTGATGTAATCTCTGCAGCTAAAATAATTGGTGATAATAGGAGTCTCTCATTAAAACCTACACCTCAGCCAGTCTATGAAGATCACAAAATGAGAAGTAATCAACCAGCTACTGGGCTAAACATTGATGATGTATTCAAGCCTCAAGGAGGCCCTACTAGATAATTGTGATTATGTAAGTATTTTTTCTTTTACATACCCTTCCACAAATCCAAAATCTCTAATAAAATAACAAATATTGTTATACCACTGGTTTTGGGTTGTTTTCTATGTTTCAAACTTTAAGATTAATTTTTACCCCACTATTATGTTTAATTATTTTAACACTGGGTAATGGTCTTCTTACAACTTACTTGTCTTTACGATTACATGAATTAGGTAGTAGTAACTTTGCTATTGGCTCATTAACAACTGTTTATTATCTAGGTATGACATTAGCTGCCTTTAAAACTGAACAGTTTATCTATCGTGTTGGCCATATCCGCGCTTACGCTGCCTTTGCATCTCTTTTAGCAGTAACAACAATGTTACATGGTATCTATATCGAAGAGACTTTCTGGATTGTTTTAAGACTACTAGATGGATTTGCTGTTGGTGGTTTATATGTTGCAATTGAAAGCTGGATTTTAACCACAAGTCAAAGTAATAACCGCGGCAAAATCATAGCACTTTATATGCTTGCTTTATATTTATCACAAGCCGGTGGTCAGTTTTTATTAAATATTGGTCATTTAGAGAGCTTTATTCCTTATGCCATTGCGACAATCTTAGCTTCTTTATCTGTGATTCCACTAGCAATGACAAAAACAGAGTCTCCACAGTTTGAAGAACCATCACACTTAAGTCCTAAACGCTTATTTCAAGCAAGCCCCAGTGGTGTAATTACCTGTTTAATTAGTGGGTTAATTCTAGGTAGCATTTATGGTTTATTGCCAATTTATATTGCTGATGGTGGCTACTCTATCAATCAATTATCTCTATTAATGGGATTAACTATTTTTGGTGGTATGGCACTACAATATCCAATTGGTAGAATATCAGATAAGATTAGCCGCCGCTCTGTTATTAGTATATTAGGGCTTCTTATTAGCGCAGTGTCATTACTTTTAATATTTATTACCAATGGTGAATACTTTTATTATATTTTTTGTGGTTTATTATTTATCCTTGGTGGTGCAACATTCACTTTATACCCTGTTGGTATCAGTCATGCTTGTGATCGGGTAGAACAAAAAGATATTGTTTCAATCACACAAGGATTATTACTTGCTTATAGCGTTGGTGCTATGTCAGGCCCTATTGTTGCCTCCTTATTTATGTATCTATTTAATTCAGCTGGCCTTATGGTCTTTTTTATTGTTTTCACCTTACCTATGTCTGCATTTTTACTTTGGCGTAAATCCGTTGTTGAAGCGCCTGCAGTTGAAGATAAACAGGACTTTACTGCTGCAACGACAACGACACCTATCGTTAATGAAATTGACCCAAGAAGCTCTGAGAATATAGAGTAAACTTAATAATCAATGGTAGAGAGACATCGATTCATCGCGTCCCTGAATTATAATTTCACTTGAAATTATGACAAAATGTCATATAATTATTTATAGGCATAAAATAAAAAATTAAGCGATAAAATGGAAGTTATTGGCTTAGCAGTTGCTGATAGATTTTGTAAAAAACATGCTCGAGCTAAAAAGAGTCTTTATGCCATTTTAAAGCTCTTAAAAGAAAATACATTTAAAAGTTTTTTGAATTTGACAGAAACATTTAAAACAGCTGACTATGTTTATCATGTTTTTACAATTTTTGATGTTGCTGGAAATAACTATCGCATGATTACAATTATTGACTATGAGTTTGAAATTGTTGAAATCAAATATATTTGGACTCATGCAGAATATGATAAAAATCAAGTTACTTTAAAGAGAGAGGCGAAAAAACATGTTGGCGGTTAAAGAAATTCATCATAGCTGGAAAGTACTTCAACCATACCTTGATGCTTATAAAACAAAGAAACAATACCAAGCATCTAAAGAACTATTATCTAAACTAATGAAACTTCCTAAGAAAGAGAAAACAGAAGAAATGATTTCATTTGCCAAAATACTTGCTCGACAAATTGCTTTATATGAAGAAAACTTATATGGCAAAATTAATGCTGAACCGAAAGAAATATTACGTTATCTTATGCAGTTACATAACTTAACACAATCAGACTTCCCAGAAATTGGTGGTCAATCCCTCATATCAAAAATTTTAAAAGGTGAAAGAGAGCTTACCCGGTCTCATATTAATTATCTTTGCAAACGATTTAATATCTCACCAGAAACTTTTTTTTGATTTATTTTACAACCCCTTATAATAAGCTAAGGCCTGCTCTCTTGATATTTTTAGATCAACAACAGGATAAGGATAGTCTTTACCTAAAGTAATATTTGCCTTTTCTAAAATATCAGCTGACGCAAGCCAAGGTGCTGCTAAGTGTTTTCTTGGCAAATTTGCAAGTTCTGGCACATATTGCTTAATATACTCACCTTCTGGATCAAATTTTTCTGCCTGCAAAATAGGATTAAAGATTCTAAAATAAGGTTGTGCATCAAAACCTGAGCCTGCAACCCACTGCCAACTGGCGCTATTATTTGCAAGATCCGCATCAAACAAACAGTCCCAAAACCATTTGGCACCATAACGCCAATCGATTAAACAATTTTTTGTTAGAAATGAAGCACAAACCATACGAATGCGATTGTGCATATAACCTGTCTGCCATAGTTCTCGCATACCAGCGTCAACGATAGGAATACCTGTTCGTCCTTTCTGCCATGCTTTTAATAACTTGGTATCATTGCACCATGGAAAGTTATTAAATTTGATTGAGTAATTCTCACTAGGCAAGTTTGGATAATAAAATAAAACATGGTAAGAAAACTCACGCCAAAATAACTCTTTAATAAAATGCGCCTTGCCATCTGAGTCAGGAACTTTCATTAATTGCATGATGATATTATTTGGTGATATCTGGCCAAAATGAAGCGCTGGAGATAACTTTGATGTTGCATCCAAAGCTGGATAATCTCGAGCTTTTTTATAACTTGATAAATCATTTTTAATAAAATTATCTAACTGGTTTAATATCTTTTTTTCTGATATTGGCCAATCAGATATTACTGGCTTATACCAAGCATTATTTGGTAACAAATTAAGTTCATCTAATAATTTTGAGTTCTTGTCAAAACATAACTTTTTACTTTCAACTACTGATGTATTCACAACAGGATAAGTAACCTGATCTAACTTATCATAACCACTTTTATAAAATCGACTGTAAACCTTAAATGGTGTTTGGTCTTTTTTTAGTAGCTTCCAAGGCTCAAATAATAAATAACCAGCAAACGAGCGAACTTCAACATCTCGATTTAAAAAATGAGACTTTATCTCTTTATCCCTATAAATTTGCCACGGCTCATAACAACGATTCCAATAAATGGATGTTATATTAAACTGATCTACTAAATTTTCTAAAATAGAAAGTGGATCGCCTTGATAAAAAGATATTTTTTGATTAAGTGATTGATTTAACGCTTTTAAAGCACAATAAAGCCAGACTTTGCTTGCCTGGCCTAATAAATGTTCAGTATGTTTTGTATCATCAATATAAACTAGTAATACTTGATCATGCTTAAGTGCTGCCTCAAGCGCTAAATTATTGTTTATTCTTAAATCTTGTCTAATCCAATAAATAACCATTTATTATTACTGATTAATCTTAGCAATCTTATAACGATACAAAATTAAAATACTAATTACAAAGAAAATAATACCTAAAATATTTGCCGTTGGTGCAAATGATGGACCAACTAGAGCTAAAGCATCTTGACTACCAGTATAAGCAATCATGCCAGCACTAAAGATACTCATTAATGCTTCACCGACAATCATGCCTGAAGCAACCAGTACTCCCGCGGTTTTAGATTTCTCAAAGTCCTTCTTGTTTTCTGCACGTTTTCTTAAACTTTTATGCGCAAAATAAGAAATAAAACCACCTAACACAATTGGCAAAATCATCGCCATTGGTAAATAAATTGCAATAGCAAATGAGAATAAGCTAATTCTTGGCCATTTCATTGGCTTAAATACCATTTGATCAACCAGAATTAAGACAATACCAACAAGGCCACCAAATAAAAGCATTGACCAATTCATCTTATGACTAACAATACCTTGTACAAGAGCTGCCGCCAAGTTTGCTTGTGGTGATGTTAAGGCTTCTGAAACTTTCATTCCAGGATGTGGAAATGGTGCGCCAACTAAACCGTATGCGTTATATAATAAGTTAAAGACTGGTGCAATAATCACTGCTGCAGCAACAACGCCCATCATTAAAGCAACCTGCTGCTTCCAAGGTGTTGCTCCAACTACCTGCCCAGTTTTCAAATCCTGTAGATTATCATTTGCAATACAAACAACAGCAAGAATAATTGAAGTAATAAATAAAATAAGTCCAATTAAAAACTTTTGTGTAACTATATGTTTAATATCATGGCCAAAAAAAGCGCCTGCAACATAAGCTAGAATAAATGCAATGGCAATTGCTGCAAGATAAACTAATCCTGAGATAGGACTATTTGAAGAGCCAATAATACCTGCCATATAACCTGCGACTGCAGCTAATAAGAAACCTGTTATTAATACTAAAAAGATACAAATCAAAATAAGCGATATTAATTTACCAACAGAAATATCAAAATCCTGTGTACCAATAAAATAAGCAACCAATGCAATTAATGGTAAACTAATCACTAAAGTCATACTGCTAAGATACTTAATTGGTAAGTCCTTTTCAGTACGAACTAAAACACCTTCACCTGTTCTTTGATACTTTTGATGATCTTCTATCGATTTTTTAACACCTAAAACCAATGGCTTAATTAAATTAATAACAGACCAAAGCGCAGCAACTGCAATACAACCAACACCAATATAACGGATATTTGCAGCATAAATTTGATCTAATACCTCACTTGGACTTAAGCCTTGATAAATGGCATTTAGTGAAAAATATGGTGTTAAGATAAAATAAGCAAACACGGAACCTGCTAGCATACAAATAACAATACGTACACCAATTAGATAACCTGCACCAACCAAAGCAAGACCATAGCCAAAGCTTGCACCAATAACAGCACTACCAACTTTTGTTGCCACGCCAATAGATCCTGCTGCAACCTTAAACCCGCTAATTAAAATAGATAAAACTGCTGAAACAAGCGCTCCTGACGCAATAAAACGAATGCCAGTTTCTAACTTTACGCCATCTGTATTATCATTTTTTTTAATGCGTTCTCCAACTTTTAAAACTTCTGCTGCTGCTTGCCCTTCTGGAAATGGCAAGCTATTTTCACTTTCAACAATTAGTGCACGTCTAAGTGGGATAGTAAATAAAACACCTAACAAGCCACCTAAAACAGCTATTAATGTTGTTTGCCAATAAGGTAGCTCAGTCCATGTACCAACAATAATTAACGCTGGTAATGCAAAAACAATAGCTGATAACGTACCACCTGTTGATGCAAATGTTTGAACAACCGTATTTTCTAAAATATTCGAGCCTTTAAATTTACTTAAAACAGCCATTGAAATAACAGCTGCAGGCAAAGTCGTTGCAAAAGTCATTCCAACTTTTAATGCAAGATACATATTAGCTGCCATTAATACTATTGTTAATAATGTTGCTAATACACAAGCTCTAACTGTAATTTCTGGCAGTGTAACCGAGGGAGAAATATAGCTTTTCATACGGTATATTCCATAAATTTTATTTAAAACTAAACTCTTATACTAAAACAAAGCAAATAAATTTCAATCAGAATATAAACACTATTTGTTTTTTTTATAACTTTTAAAAACAAAAAATTTGTATTTCGATTTATAATTTTATATTGGAACACTTAGACCATAATTTTTCATTTGTAATATGTCCAACTTTATTAGTATATGGATAGTGACTACCATCATTAACTAAACCACAAGTTTTAACCCAATAGTTTGCTTCTTCTTTTGTGATCCGCTTCCAAACTTGTGTACGCCCAATTAAGCTAATACCCCAGTAACCTCTTAGATATAATTCACGTCCCCAGTCTTGGGTATATAAGTAACCACTATAAACATGACCACTTTCAGGATCTAACAACGAGCCATTATCCCACTCAATGCCTTTACCTTTATTATCTTCATCTTCTGCCTTAGTAAATCCCCAAAGTAACTTCATGCCTTGAACGCGGCTATATGGTTCTTTGGTATAATCATAGCTATAACCATTATCCTCACCTTTACCACAATCTTCACAGTTTATGTTTGGTGGCGCAATGTTATCATTTTTGACTCTAAAGAAAGGTACCAGCAATTTACCTTCTAGTTTATTTGATTTTTCATCCATATAGATTTGAAAAACTGATTGCGCTCTATGATTAGCATCACTGTACTGAATCCAATAACCAACTGGAGACATAATATCAACTTTGTTCTGATGCCTCTCTTTATCTACTTTTTGCTGAAAACGCTGTGTTGCTCTTGCTTGGTCACTAACATCAGCATATACACTTGAAAATCCTTGTGCCAAACCAATTGCAATTGTTGCTGTCATTAATTTAACAGAAACTCTCATTTCGATCTCCTATCTTAATATTTGTCCATCCTCAAATTATCGGCTAATGTGCCTGATCCCAATTCTGCCCAATTGCAGCATCAACTGCAAGCGGAACAGCTAATTCTGCAGCATTTTCCATAACATAAATGACGCCTGCCTTTACAACTTCAGCTTCATCTTTAGGACATTCAAGTACCAATTCATCATGAACTTGCATAATCATATAAGCCTTAGAAGCATTATCTTTAAGCCATATATCCAATTGAATCATTGCACGTTTAATAATATCAGCAGCACTGCCTTGCATTGGCGCATTAATTGCCGCTCTTTCTGCTTGCTTTCTTCTTAAGCCATTATTAGATCGAATATCAGGCAAATATAACCTACGACCGAAAATAGTCTCAACATAACCATTATCTTTTGCTATTTCGCGTGTTTTTTCCATATAGGTTTTCACGCCAGGGTATCGAGAAAAATATAAATCAACATAATCTTGAGCTTCGCCTTGACTAATTTTTAACTGCTTTGCTAAACCAAATGCACTCATGCCATAAATAAGACCAAAATTCACTGCTTTTGCTTTTCTTCTATCCTCTGATGACACTTCATCCTGTTTTTTATTTAAAATCTCAGCAGCCGTTGCACGATGAATATCTTTACCTTGTTTAAATGCATCAATTAATCCCTTATCTTCTGATATGTGTGCCATAATCCTTAGCTCAACCTGAGAATAATCTGCCGCAATCAGTAGGTTACCATCTTCTGGAATGAATGCTTGGCGAATTTTTCGACCAACTTCACTCCTAATTGGAATATTTTGCAAGTTTGGATCTGAAGAAGATAAACGCCCAGTCACAGCAACTGCTTGATGGTAAGAAGTATGCACTCGTTTTGTTTCTTGATTAATCTGAAGCGGCAGCTTATCTGTATAGGTTGATTTCAATTTGCTTAAATGGCGATACTCTAAAATAATTGCTGGCAATTCATAAGCCTCAGATAATTCCTGCATAACTTCTTCTGAGGTTGAAGGTTGTCCTCCTGGTGTTTTCTTAATCACTGGAATGCTCAAGTCTTCAAATAAGATTTCTCTTAATTGCTTTGTTGAGCCTAAGTTAAAAGTCTTATCAGCTAATTTATAAGCTTTATTCTCTAATTTATTGATTTCAAACGCTAAATATCCACTTTGTTGAGCAAGCGCATCTGTATCAAGTTTTACTCCCGTTCGTTCAATTTGATCAAGCACAAACATCGTTGGCATTTCTTCTTCTAAAAATAATGCCTTTAATTTCTCTTCTTTTTCTATTTTGGGCCAAAAATACTGGTGTAGTTGTAAAGTAATATCTGCATCTTCTGCTGCATAAGGTACAGCTTTATCCAAATCAACTTGATTAAAAGTTAATTGATTTTTACCTTTACCTGCAACAGCCTCAAAGGATGTTGTTTCAGTACTTAAATAATAGCGTGCTAAAGAATCCATATCATGGCGAGTTGCACTACTATTAAACACATAAGACTCTAACATCGTATCAAATAAAACACCTTGAACATCAATACCTGCTTTTGCTAATATTTTTAAGTCATATTTTATATGATGGCCAACTTTTTTAATCTTAGGATCTTCTAGTACTTCTTTTAATTGTTGAATCGTTTTTTTATATGGTAGTTGTGTTGGCACACCTAGATAATCATGGGCAAGTGGCAAATAAGCTGCTTTCCCTTTCTCAACACAAAAAGAAATACCAACTAAACTCGCTTCTAATGGATTTAAAGCAGTTGTTTCTGTATCGATAGCAACTAAGTCCGACTTTTTAATTAATTTAATCCAGTTATTTAAGTCAGCTTCTGTTAAGATACATTGGTATTTAGAAGATAGATCTTCTTCTACTGGCTCCTTTGCATCATCCACTTCTTTTAAAAATTTAAAAAACTCTAGATCTTGATACATTACTTTTAGTTTTGATCGATCAGGCTCGATACATTTTAACTGATCAAACTTAACTTCAAGATCCAAATCACACACAATCGTTGCTAGTTGATGAGATAATGGCAAAATTTCTAAACTGCTTCTTAAATTTTCACCAATTTTTCCGTTAATTTTATCGGCATTTTCCATAACTGATTCTAATGAACCATATTCATTGAGCCATTTAGCTGCAGATTTTGGACCTACTTTTGGTACACCTGGAATATTATCAGAAGCATCTCCAACCAACGCTAGGAAGTCAATGATTTGTTCTGGCTTAACACCAAACTTCTCAATTACTTTTTCACGCTGTGTTATTTCATTTTTCATCGTATCAATGAGTGTAACGTGCTCATCAACTAACTGCGCCATATCTTTATCGCCAGTTGAAATTAATACATCCCAACCTGCTTTAGAGGCATCGGTTGCTAAAGTGCCAATTACATCATCTGCTTCAACACCAGAAACACTAACCACTGGAAAACCTAAAGCCCTGATTAATTCATGCAGTGGTTCGATTTGTTCGCTTAACTCATCAGCCATTTTTTTACGATTAGCTTTATATTCTGGATACAGTTCATGCCTGAAGTTTTTGCCTTTTGCATCAAAAATTATACCAATATGCTCTGTACCCATTTGCTCTGGTAATCGCTTAAGCATATTAACAACACCATAAATTGCACCGGTATGTTTTCCATTTGAAGTCATTAGATATGGCATGGCATGAAACGCGCGAAATAAATAAGAAGAGCCGTCAACTAAGACTAGCTTTTTAGAAGAATTACTCATGATGAACTAACCTTGTAGCGTATGTATTTAAAGAAATAGAAAGGCTAATTAGAATTGACGTTTAGTAATAACCTTACTAACAATACCATAATCAATTGCTTCATCTGTTGTCATCCAATAGTCACGATCGATGTCTTGACGAACTTTTTTAATATCAGCTCCAGTACTTTTAGAAATCACTTTTGCTAAGCGTTCGCGCATTTTAACAATTTGCTCTGCTTGAATATGAATATCTGATGCACTACCGCGTGTACCACCTAATGGTTGGTGAATCAGGTATCTTGTATTAGGAAGACTATAACGATCTTCTTTGTCAGCTGCTAGGTAGATATGTGTCCCTGCACTTGCAACCCAGCCCGTACCAATAACTTTTACTTTAGGCTTAATAAACTTAATCATATCATGAATCGTATCACCCGCTTCAACATGACCACCTTGTGAATTAATAAATAAAGTAATGTCACTTTTATCATCATCTGCTTCAAGTGCTAATAACTCTTCTGTTACTTTTGCTGCTAATTTTTGATTAATCTCACCACAGATCATTACTTGACGTGTTTTAAATAATTTCTCTTTGACATTAAAATCAGTTTTCTCTTTTCCCTTCGTTGCTGCTTCAGCTAATCTAACAGTTTCTACCACAATGAACTCCCTTTTAATTTACTTAATACTTTAATTTTATAGGATAGCTGTACTATAACTTTAGTCTTTGAAGAAATCAATGAAAACCAAAAGGGCTTAAATAAGGTTGATTTTTAATTATATAAAATTATCATTTTCGCTTTCACTATCTGCTTGGTTATTTAATTGATAAAAAAATAGCTCAGCATGATTATTAATTTCATTTGCTTTTTCATTTAGTTCTCTATATATGTTGGCACTCCTACTAGAAGCTTCTGTGAAATAGTCTGATTTTTCAAAACTAGCATAATTACCTTCTTCTAACCTGCCTATATATTTAAAATTTAATTCTGCCATAGCAATTGCATGTGATTTATTGGTTGCTCCTGGCTCAGGATATTTTTTAGCCTCATCAGAATCAGAAATATTATTAGTCCATTTTAGTTCTGTAATAATATTTACAATATTAATGTATATATTTTTATAGCTTATTTCTTCTAAATTTTCTTTTTTAATATTCCCTATGTTTTTATTTATATCATTATTATCAAGCGTTTCAAGCCACTTTAAACCCATCATAAGATATTCAATTGATTCTTGCTTCATATACAACCCTCTACAAGATATTATAAAATACATAATTATATTAAATCATTAATTTAAATATATATCAATATATAAAATATCACGATAGAAAAAGCAAAAAGATAAGAATAATTAAATTTAGAAAACCTACGATATCACACAGCAACTAGAAGATTTTTTCTTTTTAGGTTTTTCACTTTGATCATAGTTAATAAATAACTCCATACTAGCAGCACTTTTTTCTTTCTTTTTAACATCTGCTCCATACTCTAACAACACTTTAGCAGCCTTTAAGTTGTAGTATTGATTAGCTAATGCTAATGGCGTTCTGCCTTGATCATCTTCTAAATCAATAGGCATATCATTTTCTATTAAAATTCTTAGTAAAGAAGACTTATTAGATAAGGCAGCTAAATGCATAAGTCTTTGAATGGGCTCTTTTGTAACATCAATCTTTGCACCTTTTTTTATTAGATATTTAGCAAAATCTAAAGGGCCTCGATCAAACCGTATGGCTATTAGCTCTAATGGTGTTTGACCCGCATTATTTATATCATTAATTTTAGCTTCTCTTTTTTCTATTAAAATTTCAACAACATCTGTCATACCTTGTTCAGCTGCTCGATGTAGTGGTGAATTTCCCCATTGGTTTTTTAAATTAATATTTACTCTTTTATCCTTTGCTAGAATCATTGCAATTTCTTCTAGTCCCTGATTAATGGCCAAATGTAATACGGTTTGTCCCCAATGATCTTGTAAGTTTAAGTTTAGATCTATTCTTCCATCTTCTTCAATTAAGAACTTTGCTATACCAGATTCATCATCATCGGCAATAATTAAATGTAATAGAGTTCTACCATCATCATTAATTTGATTAATATCACAGTCTTCTAATACACTCATTATCAATTTCTTATCATAATAATCAGCAGCCTCAATTGCTTGATCAATTTTTTCGTACAAATCATCTGAACTCATACTTAAAATCCTTTATTATTAAATTTATTAATAATCATAGCTGGCATGCTGGTATTTTAGGTACTTAAAGTTATTTCAAAACAAACGTTATAGTTTTGTAAAAGTCTTAAGTTTATATATAATTTCTAAGAAAGATTTTCTTTAAAATATAGGCTTATTATGCTGATTGACACACACTGTCATTTAGATTTTGATGTATTTTCACCAAACTTAGATTCTATTTTAGAAGAAGCTAAAGAGAAAAATATTCACTTATTTATTAATCCAAGTATTGCTCGATCTAACTTTGAAGCAGTGATCAACTTGGCTCAAACATATCCTCAAATTCACCCTGCACTGGGCCTGCATCCTTGTTTTATTGATCAGCATAAGGATGATGATTTAATTCACTTAGAAAAGCTTATCAAGCAACATCAAATATCTATCATTGGTGAGATCGGGCTTGATAAACGAACAGGTTTTATGGATAGACAAATTGAGCTATTTCAAAAACAATTAATACTTGCTCAAAAACTACAGTTACCTGTTATCATTCATTCCGTTAAAACACATCAAGATGTTATAAGTTACATTAAAAACACAAAATTTACTTTTGGTGGCATTATTCATGCATTTAGTGGTTCAAGTGAAATTGCTCGCCTTTTTTATGAGCTTGGATTTAAACTTGGGGTTGGCAGTATACTATCTTATCCAAAAAACAGATTATCTGAGATTATAAAGGAATTACCGCTTGATGCATTTGTTTTAGAAACAGATAGCCCAGATATGCCAATTGCTAAAGCTAAAGACAGAGTGAATACACCACTTAGTTTATCAACTATCTTTGAGATTTTCTGCCAACTACGACAAGAATCAAAATTGGCGATTGAAAAACAATTATGGCATAATAGCACCCGATTTTTACAATTAGGTGAGAAAGATAGTGAAACATCAAGGTTTATTTGAAAGAACATCTATTTTAATTAATGATGAAGGTATTGAAAAGTTAAAGTCGAGTCGAATTTTACTAGCAGGTGTTGGCGGCGTTGGTTCGTTCGCAGCTGAAGCGTTAGCTCGGTCAGGCATTGGTTATATCAAACTGATTGATGCTGATGTTGTCACTTCATCTAACCTAAACCGACAATTAGTCGCGCTAGAATCTACTATTGGACAAAATAAAGCACAAATTATGGCAAATCGCATCCGAGATATTAATCCAAACTGTCAAGTTGATACGATTGAAGATTTTATTTTAAGAGACGGGATGGATGAGATTTTAAATGAACCGTTTGACTATGTCCTTGATGCCATTGATAGCCTTGTCTGTAAAGTTGCCTATATGCGTACTGCACATGAAAAAGGTTATCGAGTGATTTCTAGTATGGGTGCTGGTGGTAAAATTGATCCTACTAGAATACAAGTTAAAGATATTTATAAAACTGATGGCTGCACACTTGCTAGAAAAATTCGTGCTCGCCTAAGACGCCAAAAGGTAAAAAAAGGCATTAAAGCAATCTTCTCTAATGAACAATCAATCGCCCCGCTTCCACCTCAACCAGTTGCAGCTACAAGTAGAGATCGAGCCGTTAATGGAACGATTAGTTATATGCCTGCTCTCTTTGGCTTAACCATGGCTGGTGAAGTGATAAAAGACCTAATTGAAACACATACACAAAATAACAAATAAATACTTGTAATTCTGCTATTTTCTTAACTAAGCTAAATAATATAACCTGTTATTTATCCTAATAAAAATTGGACATTGATGTAAGTTAAGGACAATTAATGGCAGATCAACCAGTCATAAAACCATTTGAAGTACGTGTTGCGGTTAAAATTCTTTACTTAACGCTTATCTTTTCTGTTGTTTCTACTTTGATTATTCCAGAAACTGATATGCTGCTTGAGCATATTCCCAAAGATCAACATCATGGCATCAAGCTTATTTTCTGGTTTGCATTACTTATGATGTATGTGATTTATTTTTATATTATTCATGCAATTAATCGAGGAAAAAACTGGGCAAGAATAACTTATGTCACTTTATTTTTTATTTGGTTTTTTGCTTTTTTAATTGGTATCGATCACTTACTTAATTATCCGAGCCATTTATTATTACCCATCGTTCAGATGGTTTTAAATATGGTTGCTTTATTCTTATTATTTCAAACGCATGTTGGACAATGGTTTTCTAGGATGGAAAAAATATGAACTACAAAAACTTTATCAAATACTCAACACTCTCTTTATGCATAATCTCTCTAACAAGCTGTGCAACAGCTGTAAGAAAAGTCGGTGGGCAACTAAGACCTACAGAAGTTGCCATTAAAAACTGCCCGCACCTAAAAAGTGACAGCTATACAATACTAATACCAGAACCAAAAGCATCAACTAACACAACAAAATCAACCTTGGCTAAAATTTATCGTGATGAGTTTTATCAATCATTAGAACATGCATTTAAATCAAATGGATTAACTGTTAATAAAGTCAGTGCTTATTCTCAAACATCAGCTCATCCGATGATTAGTGTTCAGTTTGAAAAATTAAATCATAGTTTTGTTTTAAATAGTTGGGAATTGATTGGTAATATCCATATTACACAAAATAATAAAACAACTGACTATCCGTTTAATGCTTACACACACAAAACAGTTGAGCACACAGAAAGTCTAGTAGATACCCTAGCTGAAAAGATGGTTGCTTGTATTGCTAGGACTGATAGTCAGTCTGGTTAATTTAATTACAACTGAGGCCATGAGTTACTTTCTATTATAGGCTTATAAGTAATTGTAAAGTCAAGTTTTGGAGCTTCTTCAGCTTTAATGCTGCTACCTGCTTTTTCAGATATTTCTTCGAATTTACTTATTAGCGGACTCTCTGGGCTATTTTTTTTTAATTGATAATATAAAATGAGCATGTCATCTTCTTGTTTACCTATTTCTTTTTCTCTAAAAGCATAAGGTTTTAACAGCGTTCTTTCAGCTACCGATTGTTTATCAGAGCCATAATAATTTAAATCTTTAAAATAACGGTTATGAATTTCTGTAAAATAACGGTTACGAATTTCTGTGGTTATTTCTTTTGATAATCCTGGCATTTAGCACTCCTCTTTATTTTTATATTTTGGGTGAGATAATATTACAAAAATAATTGATGTGAAGTGTCTTTTTAACCTTGAAGTAATATACTAATTTTTTTGATTGTTTACTAAAAATACAAAACCAAAAAAATAAATATATATCTTGTTGATTTTTAAAGACTAATAATGGCAAGCATTAAAGAAAAAAGACTTAAAATTCTGTAACAATAAATCGTTATTTGATATAGATAAAATTATATAATTTTATCTGTTTTCTCTGATATGTTTACTAACTGTACAGTTGATTGTTCAATTGCTTGAATAACTGCATCAGTAAACTCAATTGTACTAACACTTGGTTTATCACCATAACGGTTAATATCGGCTGTTTTATAACCTTGTTCAAAGGCTGATTGAATTGCTTGATTAATGTCATTTGCTTCTTCATATAAGCCAAATGAATAAGCGAGCATTAAACTTGCTGATAAAATCTGTGCGGTTGGATTAGCTACATTTTTATCAGTTAAGTCAAAAGCTGAACCACCGGATGGTTCATATAAACCAAAACCTTCTTTATTAAGACTAATTGATGGTACTAAACCAATCGAACCTGGTAAAACAGACGCTAAGTCAGATAAAATATCGCCAAATAGATTACTTGTGACAATCACATCAAACTGACTTGGATTTAAGACTAACTGCATCGCTGCATTATCAACATATTGATGATTAACGGTAACATCAGGATAGTTCTTTGTTTCCTCATCAACAATCTCACGCCATAATCTTGATGTATCTAATACATTAGCCTTATCAATAGAGGTTAAAACTTTTCTTCTTGTTTGTGCACGTTCAAATGCTGCTTTAACAATATGACGAATGGTATCTTCATCATATTCTGCAATATCAGTTGCAAAACGAGTACCTTTCTCATCTGTAAAGCGCTTATGCTCACCAAAATAAATATCACCTGAAAGCTCTCTAAAAATTTCAATATCCACATTATCTGAAATAATACTTTCTTTTAGGGGGCTATTATCTTTCAAGCTTAAAAATATCTGTGTTGGTCTGATATTAATACCAAAATTAAACTCTTTCCTTAAAGCTAAAATGCTATTGGCTTCACAACCTTTCCACTTTGTCTCATTTTGTGCATCAACCGGCCCACCAACCGAACCAAATAAAATTGCATCTGCATTTTTACAAATATCAATAGTCTCTTGTGGACAATGACTTTGGTACTTGTCATAAGCACTACCACCGACTAAAGCTTCCTTGTAAGTAAATCGATGCTTATATTTTTTTTCAATTACTTTTAGTACTTTAATTGTTGCATCCATCACTTCTGGACCAATACCATCACCCGCTAAAACTGCGATTGTTTTTTCCATAATTAATTAACCTGTTGTTTGTTTTTCTTCATAAGCGGAAATCATCTCATTTTGAGATAATAAATAAGCTAAATCATCCTGAGCATTTAATAAGCATTCACGTCGAAAAGGATCATAATCAAACTGATAAGTTTCACCATTAAAGCTAACTGTTAAACTTTCCAAATCAACTGCAACCTTAACATCTCTTGATTCTGCTTGTTGGCATAATGATTCAATAATTTCTCGATCCAATTTAATTAATAACAAACCATTTTTAGCTGCATTGTTAAAAAAGATATCTGAAAATGAAGGTGCAATAATAACTTCAACACCTGCCTGCTGCAGTGCCCATACCGCATGCTCTCTTGAAGAACCACAACCAAAGTTATCACCTGTCACTAAAATCTTTGAATCTTGATATCGTGCTTGGTTAAATACAAAGTTCTGATCTGTTGCTTTTAAGCGTGCAAATAAGCGCTCTCCATAACCTTCTTTTGAGGTTTGCGTTAAATATTGTGCTGGAATAATCATATCGGTATCGATATCACCTAACCATAATGGTATGATATGACTTTCTACTTGTTTTATCTGTTTCATAATTTAAAACCTTATAACATATCAATACTAGAAATTTTACCCATGATAGCACTTGCTGCCACTGTCTCTGGTGATGCTAGGTGTGTGATACTACCAGCGCCTTGGCGACCAATAAAGTTACGGTTAGATGTACTAATACAACGCTCTCCTGCTGGTACTTTATCTTCATTCATTGCTAAACACATAGAACAACCTGGCATTCTAAATTGAGCGCCTGCTTGTGTGAAAACTTGATCTAAACCTTCTTCTATCGCTTGATGCCTGACAGCTTCCGACCCAGGAACAATATACATCGTCACATGCTCTGCTACTTTTCTATCTCTTAAGACATCAGCAACTTGACGTAAGTCTTCAATACGGCCATTAGTACAGCTACCAACAAAAGCCCACTGAATTTCTTTATCTGTAATTACATCATCTTCGTTAAATTTGGTATATTCATAAGCTTGCTGTGCTAGCTTTTTCTGAGATGCTTTAATTGAGGATAATGTCGGAATTTTATCGGTAATCTTAACAGCATGCTGCGGATTGATCCCCCAAGTAACCATTGGCCCTAAGTTTTCAACATCGATGGTAATGGTTTGATCATAAGTTGCATTTACATCACTTTGTAACTCACCCCATGACTGTACTTCTTTATCCCAATTAGCTTCTGTTGGTGCGTATTCTTTACCTTTTATATAAGCAAATGTTTTATCATCTGGTGCAACTAAACCAGCACGTGCACCACACTCAATTGACATATTACATAAGGTCATTCTTCCTTCCATTGACATATCAGAAATAACTTGACCTGTATACTCAATAATATGCCCTGTTGCACCACCAATACCTATCGTTGATATTAACTTCATAATTATATCTTTTGAAGTTGCTTTTGCCGAAGGCCTACCAATAAACTCAACTTTCATCGTTTTAGGACGCTTTTGTAAAATACAGTTCGTTGCTAATACATGAGCTACTTCAGATGTACCTACCCCAAAAGCTAGACTACCAAATGCACCATGTGTTGATGTATGTGAATCACCACAAACAAGCGTCATACCTGGCCAAATAAAACCAAGGTCAGGCCCCATCACATGGACAATGCCTTGATAATTACTATCAAAATCAAAAAAATCAATACCAAATGCTTTAACATTTTCACGCAACTTATCAACTTGTGCCTTGGCTGTTTTATCATTCATCTTTGTACGATCAACAGGCGATGTTGAAATACTATGATCAACCGTTGCTAAAATTGATTTTGGATTTCTAACGTTTAAGTTATTTTCTCTTAATTGATCAAAAGCTTGTGCAGACGTTACTTCATGCATTAACATTCGGTCAATATATAAAATATCAGGGTATCCTTCTTTTTGGGAAACAACATGCTTCTCCCAAATCTTATCAATAATATTCTTACCCATGAGTTGAGTGCTCCTTCACCTTTTTATAATTCTCACAACGATAATTTGCATCAACATATAACTGATTAACTGCATCAATAAATGCTTTTAATGCTGAGATTTCAATATCATTATCTGATGCTGTACCCTTATAACTTTTATGCCCTGCTGCGCTAATCATAACGGTTGACTCTGCGTTTGATTGACTACCTGTCTCAGTTGATGACTTTGAATAGTAGTCGACAATATCAATACCTTCAATATAAGCCTTTACTGAGTTAACTAATGACGCTAATGCTGAGTTATCATCTTGTGCTTCGACTTTAATTATCTCTTTTTCAAAAAATTGACCTTTAATTTCAAAATAGCCGTTGCCCTCAGCTGATTTTCCATAAGAAATATCATCTGCTTTAATTGGTGCACGAATTGATTTATACGCTTCTAATAATTCAATATCTGTAATACCTTTGCGACGCTCATGATAGATATCCTTAATTGCTTGTGCGATTGGTGCTTTTTCTTTCTCTTCACAAACATAACCAAACTTTTCAATGATTTTTTTCGCATGATTGCCACCTGATAATGGGCCAAAAACAAATGAAATTTCACTACCAATATTTTTTGGATCAAACGGTTGATAAGCTAATGGGTTTTTCAAAATTGCATTGGTATGACCGCCTGAAGTATGTCTTGCTGCATTCGTCCCGACAATTGGACTATGTGGCTGTTTAGGTAACATTTTTTGTGCAATAAAGTCAGAAGTTTCTTTTAATCCAATCACATTAATATCGGTATAGTATGTGATATCTTTTTGTTGACCAAATGATTCAATATACATTACACACTGTTCTAATGCTGCATTGCCTGCGCGCTCTCCAACACCATTAATACACGCTTCAATTTGTCTTGCTGGTCCATCAAAAACACCATTAATAGAATTTTCCAAAGCTAAACCAAAGTCGTTGTGGCAGTGAACTGACCAAATAATATCTTTTTTAGGAAATTCTTCTTTTATAATGCCTGCATGCTGATTCATATAGTTAACAAAATAACTATCACCTTGATGCTTTGATGCACCACCAATCGTATCTGGGCAGTTAATAATCGTTGCACCTGCTGAAACTGCAGCACGAAATACATCTGTTACATAATCAAAGTTATCACCAAGTCTTGAATAACCTTCAGCAGAAAACTCAACTTCATAACCATTAGATGTTGCCATATGAATTAAGCGATAGACTTCTTCAATATTTTTTTGTTCATCATTTTTACTACCCAAACTTGCTTGTGCCAAATTAGGATCTACAGGCAAGTAGATATGAACCCTTGCTTTGCCATTTTCTTTAGCTGGCTCTAATGCTTCCATTGTTTTAATCAATTGTGCTTCGCGCATTTGACAAAGACCCGCAATTTTCATGTTTGAATTTTTAGCTGCCATTCTTTCAGCAATTGAGTGCACAATTTGAAAGTCTAAAGCACTAGCCGATGGAAAGCCTGCTTCCAATACATCAATACCTAGTGCATCAGCATAGTCTGCATAACGAATATTATCTTCAAAGCTCATACCTGCACCTGGAGACTGTTGACCATCTCTTAACGTTGTATCAAAAATATAAACTTGCTGCTTATTTTCCATCATCTTTACCCTAATTTTTTATTTATCAGCCATCTTAACAGACTTTTAGTGCTATATGCTTGCTTTTATTTTGTAAAAAACTTATTTTTTGCAATTTTATGCTACAAATATTAAAATTTAAGATATAATATTCTTAATTTTACAATTTATTCAATTAAGGCTTAGCATGGATAAAACTGATAAATTGATATTAGAAATTCTACAAAAAGACAGTAAAATTAATAACCAAGAGTTAGCTGATAAAGTATCTCTATCCCCCTCCCCTTGCTTAAGACGAGTTAAACAATTAGAAAAAGATGGCTTTATCGATCGTTATGTTGCTTTATTAAACCCAGAAAAAATTGGCCTACAACTTACTATTATTGTTTCTGTTGGCCTAGATAGCCATGATCAAAAAGTAATGTCAAACTTTGAAAAAGTCATTCAAACTTTTCCTGAAGTTATCCAGTGTGACCTTATTGCAGGCCAAGCACAAGATTATATGCTAAAAGTTATTGTTCCAAGCCTTGATGAATACCATCAGTTTCTTATTAACAAATTAACACAAACTAAGGGTGTCAAAACCGTTCATTCAAGTTTTGTTTTAAGAAAAATAGTTGATCATTCAGCATTATCGTTGGATTATTTGTAAGTTAATAGAAACACCTAAATATCGAGACACGATAAATCGACGTCTCTACAAATAGCTTTAATTTAAGTTCACCCCACCACTTCAGCTCTAGCATAGCTTTTAATCTTTTTTGCGATATCTACCTTCGTATTTTTATGCATCTTTGCAAGATATAACCATGTTTCAATAATTGTATCAGGATTGAGTGAAACACTGCCAATACCCTCTTCAATTAACCATTCGGCAAAATCAGCATGATCTGATGGTCCTTGACCACAAATACCTATGTACTTGCCATTTTTATTACATGCTTGAATCGCCATTGAAAGCATTGCCTTAACAGCTGGATCTCTTTCATCAAAACGATGAGCAACAAGTGCTGAGTCTCGATCAAGGCCTAAGGTTAGCTGCGTCATATCATTAGAGCCAATTGAAAAGCCATCAAAGTGCTTTAAGTAGTCTTCAGCTAAAACAGCATTGGTTGGTAATTCACACATCATAATGACTTTAAGCTCATCTTGACCACGTTCTAAACCGTTCTCTTTTAAGATGCTAATCACATCTTCTGCTTCATCTAAAGTTCTTACAAATGGAATCATAATTTGAAGATTTTTTAAGCCCATTTGGTTACGTACACGTTTAACGGCTTCACATTCCATCTCAAAACAAGGTTTAAAACTTTCAGCAACATAACGAGATGCGCCTCTAAAACCGATCATTGGATTTTCTTCTTCTGGCTCAAACAATGAACCACCCAATAAATTAGCATATTCATTCGATTTAAAATCAGATAAACGAACGATCACTGGTTTTGGATAAAATGCTGCAGCTAAAGTACCAATACCTTCAGCTAACTTTTGAATATAAAACTCACGTGGTGATTCATATGCTGCAGTTTCTTTCTCAATCTCTTTTTGAATATCTTCAGGCATCTTATCTTTTTGTAATAGTGCATTTGGATGGATACCAATTGCATTATTAATGATAAACTCTAAACGTGCTAAACCCACACCACTGTTCGGTAAAAACTGGAAGTCAAAAGCACGCTCTGGGTTTGCAATATTCATCATGATTTTAAATGGAATTTCAGGCATTTTATCGATATTAATTGTTTCTTTTTCGTAATTTAATTTGCCTTCATAAGCATAACCTGTATCGCCTTGTGCACAAGAGACTGTAATCGCTTGATTATTAATAATTGTCTCTGTTGCATTTGAGCAACCTACCACTGCTGGAATGCCCATTTCACGTGCAATAATTGCAGCATGACATGTTCTACCGCCACGGTTAGTCACAATTGCTGAGGCAATTTTCATCACAGGTTCCCAGTCAGGATCTGTCATATCAGTAACAATCACATCACCTGGTTGAATCTGATGAATCTCTTCAACTGAATGAATGACTTTTGCAGTCCCATCACCAATTTTCTTACCAATGCTACGGCCTTCTGCTAATATTTTTGCTGCATTATTATTAATACTATAACGTTCAATTACACGTGTACTTGCTTTACGACTAACGACCGTCTCAGGACGCGCTTGTAAAATATATAGCTTACCATCAATACCATCTAAGCCCCACTCAATATCCATTGCTCGACCATAATGGTTTTCAATTGTCATTGCATACTTAGCTAACTCTAAAACTTGTGCGTCTGTAATTGAAAACTGAGATTGCTTTTTAGACTCAACATCAACAACTTCAACTGATTTAGTTGCTTGTGTTTCCTTGCTAAAGATCATTTTTTTCGCTTTAGCACCTAACGTTTTCCTAATAACTGAATCGTAATCTTTCATTAAAGTTGGCTTATGCACATAAAACTCATCAGGGTTTACTGCACCTTGCACCACCATTTCACCTAAACCATAAGATGACGTAATAAAGACAACATCTTTAAAACCACTTTCAGTATCAACGCTAAACATGACGCCACTAGCACCTTGATCACTTCGAACCATCATTTGAACGCCAGCTGATAGTGCAATTTCTCGATGATTAAAATTACGATGTGCACGATAGGAAATTGCACGATCTGTAAATAATGATGCAAAAACACGTCGTAACGCATCAAAAACTTGTTCAATACCACTAATGTTTAAAAATGTTTCTTGTTGGCCTGCAAATGATGCATCTGGTAAATCTTCAGCCGTTGCAGATGAACGAACTGCAACTAGCGCATCATTTTCACCCACTTTTAATAACTCATAACCTTCTTTAATTGCCGCTTTAAATTCATCAGATAATGGTACTTCCATAATCCATTGGCGAATTTGACTCCCTGCACTTGATAAAGCATTTAAATCATCAACATTTAATTGATCTAATAAATCATAAATTCGCTGATCTAAATTATCTTGTGCTAAAAATTGTCGATATGCATCCGCTGTTGTTGCAAAACCATTTGGCACGCGAACACCTAAAGAAGATAAATGACTAATCATTTCACCTAATGATGCATTTTTACCGCCAACTTGCTCGAGATCTTTCATTGTAACTTGATTAAAAGATAAGATATAGTCCATCGTTAAACGCCTTTAAAAAAATTTAGGTGCCTTTATACTATCACGCTATGGATCGATGAAAAAGCTTATAACCAATAAAATATTTTAAGGCAAATAATCTATGAAGCGTGATGTACTTTTAGTTTCCGATGGCACAGGAATTACTGCTAATTCATTAGCTCAAAGCTTATTATCTCAATTTGATCAGATTGAATTTAATGTTAGCAATTATCCTTTTATTAATAATGAAAAAAAATTAAATAACGTCATTACTGAAATCGAGTCTCGTTTTGCACAAACCGGCAATCAACCAATTGTGATTACAACGATTGTTTGCCCTAATACTTTAGCAAAAATTCAAAATACAAACAGTGTTGTACTTGATTTTATCCAAACCTTTATTGGCCCATTAGAACAAACGTTAGGCGTGCAATCTTCTCACACTATTGGTAAAGCTTATGGCATGCATGATTATGAAAAATATAAAAAACGAATTGATGCACTTAACTTTAGTTTAAATACCGATGATGGTGCTTGCCCTAACCACTATGATCAGTCTGAAATTATTCTTGTTGGCGTCTCTCGCTGTGGCAAGACACCGACAAGCCTTTATTTATCTCTACACCATAGTATTTTTGTATCAAATTATCCGTTAACTGAAGAAGATATTGAAAGTTTTACCCTGCCAAAGCCACTACTAAAATATAAGCATAAGATATTTGGACTAACCATCGATCTTGAACGACTCGTTGCCATTCGTACAGAACGAAAACCCAACAGCCGTTATGCATCAATTAAACAGTGCCAGGCTGAAATTAAAGCAGTTGAAAAACTCTACCGTCAATATAAAATCCCTTACCTAAACTCTACAGCCCTCTCAGTAGAAGAGCTTGCAACTAAAATTATGGCAAAGCGAGGTTAGAAAAAACCTATAAAATCACACAACAACTAGAATTCTTTTTCTTAGTTTTTTCTTGTGAATTAGCTTCAAATAAAGGCTCTGGATTAGTAGAAATTTTACCTCTTTTATTAATATCATTATTTATATTTTTAAGTTGTTCCTTGAAGAGCTGTAATTTTTTATTATGCTCTTTATTTTCTGCATCTATCATTATAGCTTTATCAATAATTTCAAATAGATTCGTGACAAAATCATTATCATTTCCAGTGCTAATATATTTTAACTTTATTTTTTTTAAATCTGACTTCAAATCATCAGAGTTAAGATTATTTTCTAAATCTCCAACTATATCTGCGTATTTATAATTAAAATCATCCTGATGCATACAAATCACCCTTAATTTTATAAAATCAATAAAACATTGCAAATAAGTGTAGTAAAAAAGTTAAGTTATGTTTCGATAGTTTTGTTTCAAAAAAAACAGGATCTTTTTTCTGCTTCAGTATCCAGATTTTTAGGTAAAAACTTAGGCTCTGGACTTGTTTTTTGTTGACTAGGAACTAATTGTTTAACTAAGCCGTTCCAAATCTTATCAAGTTTTGTTGCTAATTTCGGATTACTTCCCTTTAAAGAATCTATTTGATTTTTTAGCTCTGATATACTCTCATTAAATTCTGTGCTTTTAAGGTGAGGGGAAATGAGTTTTTCTTTCTTATTGCTAACTTTCAACTTTAAAGCATTAATTTTTTTTCTTGCCTCATCACCACCTACTTTTCCAATAATTTCCAGCACCTCATTGCATGCTTCTATGAATGACTGTTTGCTTAATGGTGTAACTGCATACTGCATCATATATTCCTTTTTAATTTTTAGTTCACTTATTAAACAAATTATAAATTTTAAATAAACTAAAGCCAATATGAATAATATTTCAAAAGAAACAAGAGACTCAAAAACCAACTATGTCATAATTAAGCATAAAAAATTAAGAGTCACTTTTAGCTTGTGGTTGCTCTGGGAAGACTTTATTGATAATCCATTTAAAGCTTGCACCTTGGCAAACAATTGAAAGAATAACGACAACATAAGTCAATGCAAGAATAGCCTGATCATTTGGAATTGATAAAGCAAGCGCGACAGATACACCACCTCGAATTCCTCCCCAACTCATTAAGATATTCTCTCGCCAGTAAAAGCGCCTTAGACGAATTTTATGACCTACTCTAGGTAAAGACACACTGATATAACGGGCAATAAAAACAGCAAGGAAAGCTAAGATACCTAAGAAAATTGTTTCAATATGAAATGGAATTGTTAACATTTCTAAACCAATTAAAACAAATAAAAAGCAGTTTAAAATTTCATCAACTAACTCCCAAAAGTTATCGATCACAGCAATCGTTGTTGGTTTAAAACGTTCTTGTTTCATATGATGGCCAATAACAAGACCAGCAATTACCATTGAAATTGGTGCTGATACACCTAGATTTTGTGCAAACACATAGCCTGCACTTGAAACAGCTAATGTAATTAAAATGGCAACTTGTTTATCTTCGATATGTCTGAGCATCCTTGATGAAAGAAAGCCTAATAAGAAACCAACAACAACGCCACCAAATGCTTCGTGTAATATGCTAACTGAAATATTAACAACGCTAAACTCCGTGCCATAGAAAAACACGCTGACTAATGTAATAAAAAATAAAATACCAGCAGCATCATTAAATAACGCCTCTCCTGTAATTCTCATTTTTATTTTTTTAGGTACTGCATTGGTTGTTTTTAAAACACCAAGAACTGCTATTGGATCTGTTGGTGAAATTAATGCACCAAACAACAAGCAAAAATGCAAAGGAATCGGATAGTTAATCAAACTACTTAACCACCAAATTAAAAAACCCGTGACAATGGTTGAGACAATAACACCAAAACTGGCTAAATAAACAATAGATAATAAGTTTTTTCGCAAATCAATTGTATTAACGTGTAATGCCCCTGCAAATAAGAAGTAACTCAGCATCACATCTAATACCGTTTGTCTAAAATCAATACCACTTAATAAGGTCTTAATTGGGAAAAAGATATCTGGGAATAACTTTAAGAACAACATGACGATTACTGAAATCATCAGTGTTGTCAGTGTCATACCAATTGATTTTGGTAATTTTAAAAATCGATAGTTAATATAACTAGCTAATGCACTAATCATTACTAACATAGAAAATAAAATATGGTATCCCATGAACAACTCATCATTGGTGCTTTATTAATTACAATTATGAATTATATCAGAGAATGATTAAAAGTTTTTATATAATAGCTTATTGTTTTGTTACAGTTCTAAGCCAAAGGCAGTCTCACTTTGCATAAGAGGTTTAGGTTCATTTTGCTTAACCTTATTAGGATCTCTTGTAAATTGCAAAAAAAGTAATTTTTCTTGCTCTAGCTTTTGTTCACTTATACTTTTTTTTAAGCTTTTCAAGCTCTTCAAAAAACTATTTAAACCATAGTTATACGCTATATTATCAACTATCGTAACGTAGCTTTTAAGCAAAATTAAAGCTAGGTCTTCTCTATTAATCTTCAAATTATAGTGAATATTATATCTACTTATATGCTCCATACGATTTTCAAGGTTATTACTAATATAACTAAGCGTATTTGAATCATAATGCTTTACTTTATCTAACTTTTTAAGTCTTAATATTATTTCAGTTAATTCTTCACAAATTTGATTTATATCTTTCATCTAAAAAACACAACCCAGGATAAATATAATTTAACATTAAGATATATATCTTAATAGATAAAATCAAACAATAAATATAAATTTTATTACAATTGAAATACAGCAATAGATTCAACATGACTCGTATGGGGAAACATATCCATAATGCCTGCATTAAGTAATTTGTATCCTTTTTCATTTACTAAAATACCAGCATCGCGTGCAAGTGTTGCAGGGTTGCAAGATACATAAACAATACGTTTTGCTTTAAATCGCTCAATTTGACTAACAATTTCTTGTGCCCCAGCTCGTGGCGGATCTAATAAAATTTTATCATAGGTTTGATTTGCCCATGCTGCAGATTCTATTGTTTCAAATAAATTAGCTGCATAAAATGCTGCGTTAGAAATATCATTTAAATCAGCATTTTCATGTGCTCTTTTTGTCATCTCTATGTCGCCTTCAACGCCAGTAACCTTTTGTGCACTTCTTGCAATTGGCAAACTAAAGTTACCCAAACCACAAAATAAATCTAAAACATGATCTGTCGATTTTATATCTAATAAATCAATTGCATGTTTAAGCATTTTTTGATTAATTTCAGGGTTAACTTGAGTGAAGTCATTTGGTTGAAAGCGTATTTCAACATTAAAAGCATCAATACGATAACTTAAGTAAGACTCTTCTTTTATAACTTCAGGATAAAATAAATGAATTGTGTCAATGCCTTTAGGTTGCAAATATAGCCAAACTTGATGTTCTTCTGCAAATGACTTTAGCTTTACTAAATCATCTTCTGTAAAAGATTGTAAATGTCTAATTGTTAGTGCTATCTTATGATCATCAATGGCAACTTCAATCTGCGGTGTTTCACGATAAGTGCTTAATGACATAACCAAAGCTTTCATTGCAGGTAATAGGTGCTCAGCTGATTCATGTAAGATCGGGCATTGGTCCATATCCGTTAAAAACTGGCCACCTCGTTCACGAAAACCAACTAAGACTTTTTCTTTTTTATGAACATAACGAACACCTAACCTTGCCTTATTTCGATAGCTCCATGGTGAATCATTTATAATTGGATCTAACCAAGTTTTTGGTGCTAATTGACCAAAATGTTCGAAATGACTTTTTAATGTTTCTTTTTTTAATCTTAGCTGTCCTTCTGAAGATAAATGCTGCAACGAACAGCCACCACACATGCCAAATACTGGACACTTTGGCTTAACTCGATTTTCTGAAGGATTTTCAACTTCAACGGCAAGGCCTTCATCATACTTACTATGAATACCTTCGTATTTAAACATCACTGTTTCATTGGGTAAGGCATAATCAATAAATGTTGTCTTACCATTAACTTGAGCAATGCCACGCCCTTCATGGCTTAGACGATCAATACGTGCTTCAAACAGTCCTTCTGGTAGCCTTGCTCTACGCTTACTTCTTCTGTTCTTCTTATTTTTTTTAGATAATTTTGTTTCAACGATCATCATGCTGCCCTTTTTTCAATTTAGGCGAACAGTGTAAGAAGTTTGCTATTAAGAATCAATTAATAAGTTCTAGCACCGCTTTGACTAGCTTTTCAATACCTAATGACACTTCATAAGGGTTTTGACCAATCATATAGGCAGGTGTTGAAACAACTTTTCTATCCTTATCTAAACAAATACCATCAACTTCTGTTATGTGGTGTTTTGCGCCTTTTGCTTCAACTACTTTAGCAGTATCTAAGTCAGAGCCGATTGTTAGATTAACCTTAGCACCACAAATATCTGCCATCATAACAGGAGAGATACAAATAAACCCCATAGGCTTGCCAATTTGATACGCTTTTTTTGCAAATGTTAATATTTCTTCATCTACTGTAAAACTTTCATCACCTTTAATTGCAAAATCACATAAATTTTTTGCAACACCAAAGCCACCTGGAAAGATAAGCGCATCATAATCATTAATATCAGCTTGATCAATTGCTTTAATATTGCCTCGCATAATTCGAGCTGACTCATCTAAAATATTTCGAGTTTCGTTACTTTCTTGTTGAGTTCTGTGGTTAACAACGTGATGCTGATTACGATCTGGTGCCAGCCCCTCATAGCTAACACCTGCTCTTGATAAAGCTAACAAAGTTAAAACTGATTCTTGAATTTCTGCACCATCTAAAAAGCCACAACCTGATAAGATAATACCAACTTTTTTCTCTGACATCCTAAGCACTCCCGTTGCTCCATACATGGTTTATATATATAAATATTATTTTATTGAATTATCATAATACACTGGAGGTTGATAGTAATACTATTCTTATTTACTTTTAAATTACTTCCCATATGCTGTTGCAATTAAATGGATTTTTTTATTTGTGGAGCAGCCATGTCTGGCAACAAAAAAACAGCTAATGAAATAGTTAATAGCCTGCACAAGGCTGCTAAAAGCACACCTAACAACTTAAGTCACTTAATAAGCACAATTTCTAATGATGAATTGGTTAGCTACCTAATTTATCGAAAAGATCCTAATGGTAATAATGTATTTGATATATTGTTAACACAAAAAAACTACGAAATACTTTCTGGTTTACTACTCAAACAAACTAATGGCGCCAGACTCATTAATTACCTTCCAAATGAATATTTAACAAATATGCTTCAGTCAGATTTACTTAAAATCAATACAAAATTAATGTCTATAGTTGCATTATTTGATGCTAAAAAGTTAGTTCCTATTCTTAAACATTCTGCTCAAAACTATTCTAATATTTTTGAATTACTTATTCTTAATCCATACTTTGATCCAGTTTTAACCAGCAAAGGATATAAAAAATCAAGTGACTTAATGCTTAAAACAATTAAAGATGTAATTACCCTTGATAACCTTATATTATTTTTAGTCGACGAAAACACCTTATTAAAAAAAATCATTATTGAAAATAAGGGCAGCTTTTATAACTTTTTTGATGAATTATCAAATAGCGAAAAACTGCAGCTGCTAAGTTCTCCGCTTAAAGATGATAAAAGAATTTTTGATCTGCTTATTGAGCTCAATCAAGATCCCGAACAAATATTAAATAAATTAGACATTAATTGTTTAACTGTTTTACTCAAATATTCTAAATTTAATGAGTCAATTGCATCAAGACTTACAAGCTTATATAAAAAATATGACTTAGAATTACACATTTCAAATGAAAACAAAAATGAGTTACCTTCTGAGATATATATACACAAAGAAGGAGTTCTTATATTTACAGATTATGAGCAAAAAGCACCAAAAACAGAAAAATCACCTTACCAAACATGCTATGATTAGCATAAGGGAGTCAATAATGGTTTTTGGATTAGATGTCTCAACAAATTAATAAAACAATGGAAACTGACTTAGTTGTTATTGGCGGCGGCATTAATGGCACGGGCATTGCTTGTGATGCACAAGGTCGCGGCTTAAATGTTATCCTTTGTGAGGCAAAAGATTTAGCTTCTGCTACCTCTCGATGGAGCAGTAAACTCGTTCATGGTGGCCTACGTTATTTAGAGCAATATGAATTTAAACTGGTTAAAGAAGCGCTTAATGAAAGAGAAATCTTACTCCATAAAGCGCCACATATTATCCAACCCTTAAGTTTTATATTACCTTATGATGCACATCTACGACCAAAATGGATGATTAAGATTGGTTTGTTTTTATATGATCATTTAACAAAATTAAAGTCATTAGACAAGTCAAAAGGCTTCTCGCTAAAAAACACACCAGAGGCATACAATCTAAAAGATCATTATACTTATGCCTTTCGTTACTCTGACTGTCGGATTGATGATGCTCGCATGGTCATTTTAAATGCAAAACAAGCGCAGTCTTTAGGCGCTAAAATATTACTAAACTCACCCTGTATTGGTGCTGAAAGAAAGAGTGATCACTGGCATGTTACACTTCAATCTCCAAACGGATTAATTAATATCAAAGCAAAAGGAGTTATCAATGCAACAGGACCTTGGGTTGCAGATATACTTAAAAGTGATATTAACTCTCAATCTAAAAATAGTGTGCGCCTAGTACAAGGCAGCCATATTGTAGTGCCTAAGCTGTACGAAGGAAATCACGCTTATATCTTACAGAATAAAGACAACCGTATTGTGTTTGCAATTCCCTATGGATTTACTCAAGTTGGTAAAAATGACTTTACATTAATTGGCACAACTGATGTTAATTACCATGGTGATCCAAGGGAAGTTAAAATAACAACAACTGAGAAAGAGTATCTTTGTGAAATCATTAATGAGTATTTTAAAACACCAATTACACCATCTGATATTATTTGGGAGTATTCTGGTGTTCGCCCCCTATATGATGATCATACAACAAATGCCTCTAAAGTGACTCGGGAATACCATCTAGAACTAGAAGATCATCAAAATAAACTCCCATTACTATCTGTCTTTGGTGGAAAGATCACAACATTTAGAACACTATCTGAGCATGTATTAGAAGAATTAGATCCCTACTTTGATCATATAGGTGGCCCATGGACAGCAAAAACTAAATCACCTGGTGGCGATGGTAAATCATTAATGAATATTTTTTCAAAAGTTAAAACCCATTATCCCTGGCTTGATGATCAGCATGCCTATCGTTATACCGCAACTTATGGTACAGAGACATTTGATTTATTAAAAAACACCAATTCTATTAGTGACCTTGGTGAGCACTTTGGCCTAAATCTATATGAAAAAGAATTAGACTATTTAGTTAATTATGAATGGGCATTTGATCTTGATGGTATTATTTGGATTAGAACTAAATTAGGCCTATGGCTAACTGATAAAGAAAAGCAAAAAATTCAGGCGTGGTTGGATAAAAAAATAATTTAAAACAACCTTAACAACTGTAAACTTAGTTTACAAAATTGTTTTCTTATTGCTATACTTATTATATAAAAAGATAAACATAGCCTGCTTTAATGAAACCAGCTAAAAAAAGCGATAAAGAACTTTTATTTCTGCTTAAAGATAAAATTAATAAAAAAGAATACCGGTTTTTAAAGCATGCAAAACAAAGGCAAAAAGAAAGGCATATTTCTGACCTTGATGTCATCAGAATTTTACGAGGTGATAATGAATATTGCCAAAAAAGAAATAAGAAACTTGATAAATATGAAGAAGGTAGAGAAGATTGGAATTACTGTATTGAGGGTAAGAATATTGATAATGAAAATATCAGAGTTATTATTTCTTTTGAAAAAAATTTAATGCCCATTATTACAGTAATCAATTTAGTTAAGAGAGAGGCTAAGTGATGAAAACTAAAACCGTAAAAAATTATACTTATGATGGCTTAGGGTTTCCCGTCATATTAAAGGAAGTGAAAATGGAACAAGTTATGGGAGTATGGGCTCCTATAATTGATATAGAGTATATTGCTCAAAAAACAATAAAAAAACTAATTACTCAAGATAGTCGACTAACAGGTAACCAAATTAAATTTATTAGACAGTACTTTTCTATGTCTCTTAGAGACTTTGCAGAACAAGTTGTATCTGAATCTCATACAGCCGTTGCTAAATGGGAGAAACGTGGCAATGAAATAACTAAGATGGATATAAATATTGAAAAAATATTACGCCTCTATATCTATACCAGGACTTCAAAAAATACTGATAAACGCATGAATGAAATAATTGATAACCAATACTCCACAAAAGAACATGCTCTAGCAATTGGTTAGTCTGAACCTTGCTTAAGTGTTTCAGTGACAATCTGAGGATTTCTTTCTATTACCATTAAATAAGCTCTTGTTGCCGTATCTGGCTTACTAACTTGTTGTTCCCATTTTTGTAGTGTGCGTAACTTAAACCCAAATCGTTCACAAAACTCACTTTGAGAAATATTTAGTTTTTCTCTAATTTTTTTAACATCAATATCATCAATAACTAAAAAGCTATGTTTTCTTGCAGGTTTAGTTTTTCTTTGAGCTATCTCAACCGCTTCTTCTGCGCTTTTTAATAAGCTTTTTTTAAAATTCATAAGGTCTACCTCTCTCTTTTATGTGCTTTTACTAAACTTTTTACAAAAGTTTTTAAAGCTTGTTCCATCTCTGAGTCAATATTATCTTTAACTGATTTTGGATAACTTAATAATAAATAAACCGGCATAAAACAATCATAATAATAATATATTGTCCTAAAACCGCCTCTTTTACCTCCAAATTTATTTCTTTGCCAGCGTAATTTACGACAACCACCTGTCCTGGGAATAATATCACCAATTTCAGGGTTTTTAGCAATTGCTTCAATCATCTCATCTACTACTTCTCTATCTCCAAATTTTTCTACTATTTTTAAAAATTCTGGCGTTTCAATAATTGTTTGCCACTTCATAATATCCATTTATAATTTTTAGTTCTCCTAATTACAATTATACCCAAAAAGGGTATAATATCAACCCAGTTTGGGTATAATCGATTATATTACAACTGTTTAATTTTCGCACTCACATCAACCACATAGCCTGCTTTAGAGTAATGATGCTTTGCTTCAGTGATAACCCAACTATTAGGTATATTTATCGTTAAATCTTGAATGTCTATTGGCACACCCGCTCTTAGATGAAATGCATTAGCAACTGAAAACTGTAATTTATCTTTCTCACTATTTCGATTTTTTAAAATTTGTTTTGCAATTTTAATTGCATTTTCTTTATTTTCATAAGTATAGCTAGAACGATAAATTGGCTGGCCTTCACCAACTTGTATCTCATTTATACCCCCCTCATCTAATTGGTGATAAGAAACAATTGCTGAACGATAGTAATTTCTCTTAGTTGTATGATAGTTTAAGTTTTTAAAGTCACTAGCAGATAATGTAACTGGTTTAATATTTTCTTCATTGACTGTTTGGGCTTGTTTTTCTAATAATAAAATACGTTGATAAGTGATTTTTAAGTCAGCTTCTAATACGTTAGCTAGGCGCTTTAAAAAAGCGATATTACTTTCATTGTTTTGATCAATTTGCTCAAATATGATTTGCCCGATGCTTTTACTTACTGAATAAGCCAAACCACTCTCTTTTGCAATCAGTGAGACTAAGTCATTAATAGCAATCATCTTAAACGATCGCTCATACTGTGACTGCAATGACTGATGATTAACCTGAAAAAATGGCACTGATGATCCTTTTAATTTTAATAAATTTGAAGGTTGAGAGATGCTCATTTCACTTAGGCTAAACTTTCCAAAATTATATAATTTGTTATTGCTCCCCATTGAAACATCTATGATAGAAGCTGGTTTTGATAAATTTACTTGATCACTTGCATTGGTGTAGGTTAGCTCCAAGTGATCTGCTTGATCGCTAATCTTATCAATAACTAATATTGAGTTTAATCTGATATTTGATAACGGGTTATTGTTAACTAAAATTTGAATATCAATCATATCACCACAACTTCAATGGTATTTGGCTTGGTGTTTCAATATCTGGCAAGTAGATGTTTTGGTTAGCTTCAAGTATAAGACCAGATTGACTTAGGTTTGGATTTGCATTTAGAACCTGAACAAACATTTGCTCATTTTGGTAATACTCATAACAAATTTGATCTAGCATATCACCTGCTTTTGTTTTATAAACTGCCATGTTAAATTCCTTTTTTATGCTTCATATCATAACGAATTAAAGATAAGTTATAACTTAATTTACAACCTTCTAATATTTCTTTGTTAATGCCATCTAGCACCCACTTACCATAAACCAAACCATCTAAACCGATCAAAAAATAAGGTCTTGCAGATTTAGCCATTTCTGTTAATTGTTTAATTGCATCCATTGCACTTTTATAGTTAACAAAGGTTATGCCTCTAATTGTCATAGTTTCTGATTCTATACCAGCATACTCTAAATTAGGATAATGATTTAATCTTACCTGCTTGGCCCAATTAAACCTTAAATTCATACTAAGCTGATCAAATGTTAAGTCATTCACACTAAAAACAACTTCACCATAAGCTAGTGTCATCATAATTTAATACCCTCCATGTATATCAAATAAAAATGCTGCTTTTTCAGTTGCTTGATAAACCGTATCTTCAATTATTTTTGTGTCTGAGTTGTTAGCTGATATTTGAATATGGTTATTAATTTCTACTTTTTGATTTTTTCTTGATTGATCATTTATTTGATGTGATTCACTTTGTATTGTTTTTGCTTCACTCATTGGTGAATTCATAAGCTTTGCTTGATTTGTAGCTGATAGCTTTAACTCTGGTTTAAAACCAAAAAACTGCATTAACCTATCAATAGCGTTCACACTCCAGTCTAACACGGGTTGAATCCATGCAACTGCTTGCTTAAAAATGTTTTTAATCTGCTCCCATAACTGACTAAAAAAATTACTTAATGGTTGCCAATACTGCATAATTAAAGCAGCTCCTGTTGCAATCGAGGCAACTACAAACCCAATTGGATTTGTAATTAAGGCTAACTTTAATAGATTAAAAGTACTTATTACAAGTGGAATAATAACTAATAAAGATTTTAAGGGTGCAATTAAAGATAGAATGCTTCCAATTATCTTAAAACCAGCAAAACCTAATAGCACCGTTTCCCAGCCACCAATATAACTAACAACTGTATTTAAAATGCTAGAGGCATTAATTAATACACCCCCAACTTTATTAACTAAATTTTCAGCTTTGGGTAACTGATTAATTAAACTTTCAACCCAAACACCTAAGCGCTCACCATGTTCTAGCGTCCAATTATCAAATGCATCAAATAAACTTGTCATATATGGTGTAATCTTTGATAGTATTGGCTCAAAGATTCGAGATAATAACTGATCAAATGTAGCAGAAAGTGAAAGTATTGGCGCAATTGCATTGCCCAGTTGACTTGTTTGATAAACATTTCCAATCATAGCTTTCGTTCCTGTTTTAACCATTGTTTTGATAATTTAAAATAATAATCTAACTGACTTAGTGATAATTGACTTAATTCAGATAATTGCCAGCCTGTTTGAGTTGCAATAATAAATAGCTTTTCTTTTATGGCTTTGGGTTAAAGCTTTCATCCCCCTGCAGCATTGATAATGTTTTTTGCAATAACTTATAATCTTTCATTGGCATATCTTTAATACTTTCTATATCAATTGATGTCAGGTTAGATAATAACGTAATCTCTTTTAACTCCATTTGTTTAATATTTCCTAAGTTTAATAAGTCTCTTGGAGTTGGCTCTCTCATATGAACTATATTTGTAACACTGCCATGAACAAGACTAACTTCTTGGTTTAACATAACTTCCATTTTAATAACTCCCTAAAAATTAACTCATTGCTTTAATATTATCTGCTAACATATTTTCACCATTAATCATGCGCACATTATTAATTGGATCAATTTCAATTAAATCATCATTGTTTTCACTTAAGCGATAGTAGTGTACTGACATTAATACGCTTGTTTCTGACATTTCATCACTACTAAACGTACCATAGTCAATTTCTTTAACTAAACCACGCATTTCAATCATGATA
This sequence comes from Thiotrichales bacterium 19S9-11, assembly GCA_021713395.1. Classification (GTDB taxonomy): domain Bacteria; phylum Pseudomonadota; class Gammaproteobacteria; order Francisellales; family Francisellaceae; genus M0027. Next base: position 37,489 of record JAKJJT010000013.1, read on the forward strand.
TTTTTAACTTCTCCATCTGAGTTTCTAACGGCTGCTCTTAAAATTAAAGGCACAGAGTTACCAACGCCTAATGCTTGAGTTGGTTTGGTATGCAAACCTTTTAATTTAAAACTTGCCTCCATTTTCTCAACCTTGCCCATATCAACATCTATCACACCGGACATACCACTGGCTGACCATTCTGTTGTTTTTAGGCTTATCTTAGGTAAAACAACTTCTGATGCTTCTCCTAAATAACCAAAGCCATCTAAATAAACACCAAAGTGCTGTAAAATTCTATCTCCAACCACATTACTCTCCTTGTTTTTATAAATTAATTTTCATTTTCATAAAGAACGCTTAAAAAATTTCTTCTAAATAATCATCTGTTAACCTAGATCTAAAACTAATACGCTCAGCTGGATAGACTGGTGTAAAGTCAAAATCAAATATAATGTGACCATTTTTGACATTATTATTTGTATTAACAATTGGATCTACCCAGCACTTGCCACCTAAAATTCGTCCTTGTGCTATTAGTGAACGTAAATAGTCATTTACACCCATGACAACATCTTCAACAAAGGTTTTAGTAATACCTCGATCTACCGCCCATTGATGGGCATATAATAATGATTCATTAATCATATCAGCTGTACGGCGAACACATAAAAATTGCCATTTGGGATCAGTTGACGTTGTGCGATTCCCCCAAAGACGCCAACCATTTTGACGAATAATGACATTGATATTTTGTTCGTTTAAATAATTCGCTTTTGATGCTTCGCTATAGCTATAATCAATTGATCTTTGAGCGCCAATAATACCATTTAGCTGATGATTTGATGGACTTAGGTGCCAACCATATTGATGATCAATTTTAGCAATTAAGCCTGCAACTGCAGCACTGGATGAAGTTAAGCTTTTATCGCCATCTTTTAAAATAAAAATATTTGGGTCAATAATATAGACTCTTGCACTATCAAAATTGCGCTTAAAATCAACTGCTGCTTGATCTGTTGTTGATGGTGCTTCGGCAACAACAATTGCTTTTAATGACTCTGCAATTGTGACAAGTTTTGAAGTAACACTAGGATTTGATGTAAAAGACGGTGCAATTAAAATTTTTGGTTTTAAACCTAACTTGCTTTCTGTATCTAGTAATGCATAGAGCCCCAAACGTCTTTCACTCTCATCAACACCCCCAACAACATTTGAAAGTAACTGCTCTTGATTAACATCATCTTTCACTCGAATAACAACAACCAATGCACCAACTTGATCATAAATCAAATTAACAGCGTCAACCAAACTACCTTCTTTGCCTAATTTAGAAGCCTCTGATCGATTTGCAATTAACACTGGCTCGTTTAATGGGAATAATGTTTCATCAGCAGATTCTGCTGTTCCAATTAGACCAATCACTGAACTTCTCACTGTTTGAATGGGTCGAATACCTTGATCGATTTCAATTACTTCTACACCATGGAAAAAACTACTTGGCATTGATAACTCCTTTTACCGTTTTTATACTTTTGATATTTTCAGTCTATAAAAAACCACTTTCCATTAATTTGAGTAAATAAGTTCACTGATCATTTTTTTATCAAAATTACACTTTTTTAAGCTATCTTGAAGCGCCCTAAAGCATAAAGCCAAATCTCTATAATCTATCAATTGACATAATGGCATGCTTTCTGCTATCAGCGATGGTGGAATATAATCTTTCTTAACCACTGCTGGATTTGCTGATATTAGTGAGCAAGCGTTTAATATCATCAGGAAGCTTGTGACTAAGACACTGATCTGGATGTTTAATAATAATCTTTTCATCTTCAATATAGTTTTGATCTAATTGACGTTCATATTTCATCGCAGTCATTGCGCTACTGACGGAATCTCTCCAACTTTCTTCCATTGCTTGAATCTGTGAATTTGCCAGCATTAGCTGATACCACATAAACCCAAGGCCAATCAAAATAGTACTTAAAAAAATGAATGAAAAACTAAAGATAACCAGTGAACGTACCATTTAACTTTTAGCTTGATAATAATCATTCAATAAGGCAGCTGTCTTTGAATAACGCTCTGTCATCGAAGCTGCTATTTCATCGATTATCTTATATTTGGACTTAACTTTAATTGGTAGACTAATTTGCTCACTATTAATAGCCTTTGAAAGATGATTAAACAAACCTAATGTTGTTGAATCAATTGTATTTATGGCTTCCTGATAGTCTGGCTTGTTTTTTATAAAAGAAAATAATTTAACCATAACAGTTGCTAATAGTTGCAATAAATCTGAATCTGCACTAAATAACTGCTCACTATCACCAACTGTTTGATGAATTAATATCCTTAATTCTTCTCTAGCTGTATATTTTGATTTAACTACGTCAGAATTTTTGAGTGTTTCACTATTATCAATCATATAATAACCTTAATCCATAATTTGTTGAATATAAGGGAACAATCCCCACATTGGCTTTTCCCGATTTAATGGAAAATAACCAGCCATTGTTCCTAGTAAACAGAATAGAACTTCTCCAGTGTCACTTTCTGCATATGGATGTGTATGGATATATGACGTACCAGTTAATCGTATGTAGTTTCCACATAATCCCCATTGATCTGTTACACCTTCTAATGCAAACCCATAGCCAATAGAGCCTGAAACTAACTTTGCATAACAAGCACTGGTAATCCAACCATGGTAATTAACAAATTGGAAAAACAATCTACCTAGACTAGATGCATCTTTTTTAGTCCATCGCACTCGAATAATATTAAATTCTGGCAAGCTATGTTTAACACCAGATTTACCCATTGCTGTTAAAATTTCTTTTTCTTCCTCATCTCTATTTTCCCAAGATATACCACTTTTAAATTTACGATATACTTCAAAATGTATATCACAATCAGAATGAACATAACTGAAGTGATCTAACATACCATTTGTAATTGTACCTTTTTGATTGCGACTTAATCGCCAATAAGGAAAATAAGCTTGGTTCATTTTTTCATCAAACTCTTGGTCTAATGATTTTAGTTGATTTAACTCTTCCTTAATCATTTCACGTTGATCAGAAACGATATATTCATAATGAATATTTTGAGCATTTGTATATCTTAATCGAAGTTCATACTCACTCTCTGTGATAGAATCTGCTATATCTGATTTATAAACTTCTGGAATATTACCTTGTGCTAGCACTTGATTATTATTATCTAGAATAGACAAATACCTTAAATAAAACCCGCCTTGGTTTTCAGGAATAACACAACGAATGATAATCTCATCTTTAGTCATTTCAATATGATCAATATCACTACGATAGACAATTGACTCTAAATTTAGATCATCGGTTACATCGCTAAATTGAAACTTGCTAAAAACAACTTTTGATTGATCTAGTATACTTTGCGCAAACTGTTCTTTGCCATAGTCTGTAATTAATATTTCATACACCTTTTAACTTCCTTGTAGTGTTGTTTTATGTTTAAAGCAGCTAATAACACCAAAATAGCTCATAAGATCTGATTGATTTAGCAAATTAACTTTATAAGCACTTGGTAAATTTTTATATTCTTTGGTTAGTTTCCTTAACTGCTTAATATCTACTTTATCTTCAACATTTACCTCCAATTTAAATGTATGAGGTTGCATATTCGTTTCTTCCATTTCTTGATACCACTCTTTAATCACAATAGGCTGATTAAAAACTTCTAACGCTTCTTCTAACGCACCTAGCGTTCCTTTCTTTTGATGTCTTTCTATTGACTCATTAATCAATTGCCTCTGTTTATTTTCATCCAACTGGAAAAAACCTTCATAATCGACAGACATGAAAGAAGCTAGATAAGGTAAAAAATCTAACGGACAGTTATCAGCATCAAATAAATCAAATATTATATTTTTGGATAACTCTAATTGATTGAAAAATGCACTAACAATTGCTCTTTCAAAATCTGTTGCATTGGGGGGCAACATTGATAACTCTTTCATCAAACATCTGCCTCTGAAATATCAATCTCCACACAATATGGCACTTGAGTTTTAGATCCGCAAATTGACTGAGTTGGTGATACTAAGTCAACAACATAGCTAACACCTTCAATATTTAACTGACTATAAATTTCAGAAAGCGGAATCATAGAGCCAATTTTATGATAACGTTTAATTAAAAAATCAAGCTTAGTTTTGATTGTTTCAATAACTTCTTCTTTATCTAATAACTGATATAAGCCTATTCTTGCTATAATACGATATTCAAATGGCTCTACACTTAAAACGATAACTTGCGTTCCTAGTGGCTTACGTTTTTTATCTGTTAAATAAGCTGTAACTGTTTGAATTAGTTCATCTGATGCCCGGCCATCTGTTGTTTCATTACTTTGAATAACAACAAAAGCAACACCTGGCTTTTCATTATCATCAAATGCTTTAGCATCAATGACTCGGCTATCTGCTTCAAGCGCTAATACTTCATAAGACTCTTTACTTCCAGCTGTTGATATTTTTTCTAGTTTATTAGTAATTCGATAGCGATAGCGTTCATCTGGTTCATTTATATCTCTTCCTACTTTAAATAAAGCACCTAAGTGCTCTAAGTCATACCCTGTAGCATAAGCAATTAATACAGACTTTATTGCATCGTTAATTCGTTGCTGATATAACGTTAATCCATAGGCACAAGCTTCTAATATTTTGATCGCTGGATCTGATGGTGTATCAACATCATACTCAGGTAGCCTTAATTTAAAATCAGCCATTAACTTATTAAAGTTCTTATCATAATTAACCGATGCAATCACATCAGGTAATGGCAAACTTGTTAAATCGAACTGTTTCATATTCTTAAACCTTTTATGGTTGATCTATGCCCATTAACTAAATAGATAAAATCAATGGTTAAAATAATATTTTCATGTGATTTAAAATTAACTTTAACATCACTCACGCTGACTCGGGATTCCCATTGGTCAATTGCTTCTAATGTGAAGTTTAAAATTTTTGCTAAAGTAATCTGATTCATTGGTTGATCAATTAATTCAAATAACTTAGATCCATAGTTTCGTCGCATAACTCGCGAACCAACAGGTGTCGTTAAAATATCACAAATGCTTTGCTTTACATGTGCAATATCAGATAGTAGCTTCTGTCCATAATTTGCGATCCCTTTCATTTTTTTAATCTCTTATTAAGTTTTATTTTATTTGATTATCTATTTGATTTTTGGCTAATCTTTGGTAAATCTATTTTGGTTTTGAGGTATCTCTACCTTCATTACCAATATGCTTATGTTTTTTAAGACTAATCATATCTGATGTGATATCACCCTCTGACTGGGTAATACTGCCTTTAACAAATAGATCGCCTTCAATTAATACTTTTGGTGCTTTAATACTGACTGCTCCGCTTAAAGCACTAGAAACTTGAGTCGATGATTGATAAATGCTTGGCAAAATAATGCCATTATTTAATTCACCACAAGCAGATAATACTACTACTTGTTCACCGACGCTGGGTGCACTGTAAGTCACACAATCCCCTGCTCTAAAAGTTAACCATTTAAGCCAGCCTGATATCAAATTTCCTAACTTTACTTGAGCCTTGGCTTGCTGCTGATCAACTTGATAAATTATGCCTATCTTAATTAAGTTTGCTAGGCGACGTTCAAGTTCACCAATCCGCTCTAATTCAATCATAAGCACTCTTCGCTATAGTCAAATAAACTCATCTGTCTATTTTCACAATCACTATTGGCAACTTGACTTGGCATACGTCTATCACGATAAGCGTAACGCACTGTTCGAGCTGAACGTTGTAATACGAGCGCTATTTCATCTTCAGTTAGTTCTTGCTGTAAGATACTGACTGCTTTTTTGGTTATTCTAATACGATCTGTCTCTGTTATCTCAATTGGCTTTAGGCGCATACCACCTAGTTCTGATACAAGTTTTTTATAAATATCTTCTGGTAAGAGATCACTTAAATGTGAATTTTTTCTAAATTTATGCGGAATGAGTACTCTATCTTTACCTTGTTTTTCTAAATAACTACAAATATTCTTTGTATGTTGATCACCAATTGTATTGCTTAACATTTTGTAATGCATATTACCCATAAAACTTACTCCTTGTTTTAAAATTGATACTTATAAATAAAATCATCCAATGCACTGATATGATCACGTTTTCGATTAATTTCATCTTCTGTCATCTCTAGTACATTCATCAACTTATGTTTATCTAGTAATTCAGCTTTCCCTAAATCTTCATAAACCAATGACTGGTTGATATTAAAATACTCACACAAAGTATCAATATCTTCATATACAATACCATTTGTTATCATCTATAAATTTCCTTTTGACCGTTTTTAACACCACAAAGCAAATCATATCGATTTTTTAGAGAAGTTTTTGGCTTAAGTATTGAAAATAAATTAACCTATAAAATACTTTTAAACTTTTATTTATCATTAAGTAGGTTTTAAACATTCAAAAAATTTTTTAACTCTTGCGCATATTTCAAGCATATTTGAAATATGATAATTCTTGAGCGTTTCAAAAAAACTTTATTTCTCTTTGTTTTTAAAGTGATTTTTATCCACTTTTTCTGTAATAACTTAGTCAGTTATTATTTTTTTTATTTATGTAGAATGTTTATCAGAAAAATTTGTATTTATAAACAAGGGGAATGTCATGTCTTTAGCTGATTTAGAAATCAAATCAAAAGCCCGTATATTACTAGGTAGAATTAAACTTAGCAACAATCCAGATTTAACAACAGCAATCTCTGGCGCTAATCAAAATGATTTAATCGCAATTTATTCTGAAGCACTGATTTTATTAATTGAGGACACCAGTAACCCCAATGCAATGATGCATACTTCTAGACTATTCGAAAAAGTACATATTCTAGAAAACGATATTTTAAATTATAAAGACTCTAATGGTAATACACCTCTTCATATTGCTGCTATGACCCCTTCTTTAAGTAATGAACTTCAAAACTCTATAATAGCTAAAACTCATAATGCTAATACTCTTGATATTCAAAATAAATTAGGACAAACAGCACTTCATTTATCTGAAATTCATTCAAATAAAGAGTTCTCTCACATCCTACTGCGCTCAAATGCCGATGCTCAAATTAAAGACCATAAAGGTCAAGCAGCCATTGATATTGCAGTTAAAAAGAACTTATTTAGCACTAACTATTATTTAACACATGCCATTAATAATCATCTTTCAGATAATCTCAATAAAGCGATTTATGCTAATAGTACATCCTTAGATCGAAGGGTTAATATAACTGATAGATTTACAAAAAAAGAAGAAAAAGAGTTAATTTCTTTATTAGCATACTCAGCGTATATTCATGCAGAACAAAAGCAAAATGCAGAAGCTAAAAAAGTCCTAGAGGAATTATTGCAACTAAAATATGGTAGTGCACGTTACGTATTTAACCCTAATGAGCAAACACAGTATAATAAAACAAGTATGATTCATAAAGCTGCAGAGCTTAATAGTGCTGAAACAATTAGAACTTTTTATCAACATAGAAAAGATACTGATTTTAATTTACAAAATCGAAATGGAGAGACTCCGTTACTTGTTGCATTGAAAAAACAAAATCATGATGCAGTAATTGCCCTGTTAGAAATCTTATTACAACAGCGCATAAATCCTAATGTAAAAATTGATGAGAATCTAGCTGACAAAATTCTTGTAGATGCTGCTAAAAATAATAATATAGATTTAGCTCATTTTGCATTACAACGTGGTGCTAATATCAACACTTTAGATGAAGGTCTCTATCCAATAACACGAGCTATTCAAAATGGCCATCTTCAAATGGTTCAGTTTTTACTAAAACAGCAAGGCGTTAAAGTAGAAGTTTCTGAACTTCAAACTGCTTTAAATTTATCTAATGGACAAACTAAAAAGCAAATTCTTGAAGCATTACAACCTCACGCAAATGAGATTCTTATACAAGCCGCTAAAGTAGGAAATATAAAGAATGCTCAATTAGCATTAGAGGCTGGTGCAAATCCTTTCTATATAGATAGTCAATCTACCTATCAATTTACTGCTATTTATTATGCAACTCAGAATAATGACTCTGCCATCATTAATGCCTTATTATTCAAAGATAGACGTCTTATAGATACTAAAGACTCTGCTGGATTTAAACCAATCCATATTGCAGCATATTATGGAAAAAAAGCGGCTTTATCAGCATTACTCTCTGTTAATAAAGATCAAATGAATGCGCTAAATAGTAATGGCCAATCCCCATTAACTCTTGCTATTAAACAAAGGCATGTGACAATTGTTCAGAAGCTAGCACAACAAAAAGACATTATAGTCGGTATAGCTGAATTCGAAGCTGCTTTAAGTTTACCTAATGGACAAACCAAACAGCAAATTCTTGAAGCATTACAACCTTATGCTAATAATTTCCTTATAAACGCAATTCAAAAACAAAATGTACAAAATGTTCAATTAGCATTAAATACAGGTGCGAATCATAATGGTATTTATGACCAAAAACATAAAGCAAGTCCATTTCACTTGGCTACTTACTTTAATAATACAGACATAATGAACTTATTAGTTAGTAGAGATGCTAGTATAAATGTTGTTGATAAATTTGGAAACAACCCTATTCATTCAGCCGCATCTCTTGGCCACATAAATGCAATCAATTTTTTAATAAACAAAGACTCAAACCTACTTAATGCTAAAAATCAAAATGAATTATCCCCTCTATCTTGTTCAATTACACATGAAAGAATAGACATGATAGGTCATTTGTTAAGTCGAGGTGCTAAAATTAGTTACGCTGAAATCGACTCTGCTTTGGAATTAGAAAATCAACATAGCAAAATACAAATTCTTGAAATACTAGCACAATATTACCCAAACTTATTGCTATTAAAAGCAATTGAAGCTAATGATTTGGCTGCTGTTAAAATAGCCATAAAATATGGCGCTAATGTTAATCATAAAGGACAAAACGATATAACGCCATTACATCTAGCTTCCGTTTTAGGGTATAAAGAAGTAGTTCGCTACCTACTTGATAAAAATGCAGATCCTAACGTTCATAATCAAATTGACTCCGATACCCCTTTACATACTGCTGCCTATCATGGGCATACAGAAATTATCGATCTACTTATAAATAATAAAACACCTGCTAATTTAGACGCTTGTAATAATCATGATCAATTACCTATTGATGTTGCTAGAAGTGAAAACCAAAATAATGCAGTAAGACTTTTACTTAGACATGCTAATGAATTGCTTTTAAAAGCTAGTGAAAATGGAAATGAAAAAAATGTTCAAATAGCGTTGGACGCTGGTGCAAATGCGATTGAAACTACTAATACTGATGGGCAAAATGCTATTCATTTAGCTGCTAAAAATGGTCATCAAGCAGCTGCTTATTTTTTAATACTCGATAATATTGATTTACTTAACAAACCAAATAAACACGGCCAGTCTCCGTTAATGATCGCCATTATAAATAATAAAACTGAGATGGTAAAATTTTTATTAGCTCAAGGGGCTGATGTTAATTGTCAAAATGAAAACGGCAGCAGCCCTCTTCATCAGGCAGCAATAAAAGGCCATGAAAATATCGTTAAGTTACTTCTAAAAAAGGGTGCTAACCCTAATAGTACAGAGAATAATATGAAAATTTCTGCTACCCAGTTAGCAATACTAATACAAAATAAAAATATTCTTAACTCTCTATTAGAAGTAGCTAATATCAATAACCCAATAGCTTTAGATCAAGAAGGCAACACAACACTTAATTATGCAATGATACATTATGATCGGTCACAAAAAAGTAAAGACATAATATTATCTGTTCTAGAAAAGTGTGATACAAAACACATAAACACAAAAAATAATGCTAAATGCTCTTCTTTAAAATATGCTGTTTTATACAATGAAAAAGATCTAGTTGAAGCCTTACTACAAAAAGGAGCTGAAGTTGATATTGATGTACTTCAAGCTTCAGAAAATAGCAGTAATACAATAAAGGAATTATTAAAACCTTATGCTAATCAATTACTCTTAGATGCTGCTAAAAATAATAACGTAGAGCGAACTGAAACAGCTCTAAAAGCTGGCGCTACAATTGATTTTCAAGATGAAAGTGGCATGACACCACTTCATCATGCCGCACTTAAGGGTCATGAATCAGTAGTTAAAAAACTTCTCGAAAATAATGCAAATCCTAATGCTACTGATAAAGATAACTATACACCTCTACATACTGCTGCAACAAAAAACAATACAAATATTATTTCCAACTTAATTAACAATGGAGCTAATTTATCTATATCTTGCATTGATGGAACTCCTCTAGATGTTGCTAATCACCATCGACAAACAGAAGTAGCTGTAATTTTAGAGTTTCGCAATCGGCTTAATGAAGAATTCATCCGTGCTGTTCGGCTAAATAGAATTGAAACCGCTACAGATCTATTAAACCGAGGCGCTCAAATTAATGGTAAAGATAGCTGTGGTAGTACTGCTCTTCATTATGCTGCTAATAATGGCTTTGATGATCTGATTAATATCCTTTTACATAATAAAGCCGATATTCATGCTAAAGATCAACAGGGTAAAACACCATTGATGCAAGCAATCTATGCTAATCATCACAGCTCTTATGATCTACTATTGAAGAAAGGGGCAAATAAACTTGATGAACAAGCTGTAGACTTGCCAGCAAATAGATCATTAAGTCAGCCCCCTATTCTATCCTCATTTAACTCTAGCATAGCTAGTGAGCATATAGATAGAAAAACAGTGCTTGAAAATGATGCTATAAGTCCTAAAAAGAAAGGTGCATTTGTTATGATTACGGCAGAGAATCAAGAAGAAAAAACATATGCCTATAGTTTTGATAAACCTTAAACAAAGTTATCTACTTCAATAAATAACAAAGTCAAACTCTAAATCAGGTGTATATATCCTATATGGGATAGGGATAAATTATAATTGAAACAACTTTTCCGTATTAGCTTTTGTCTATGCATAAAAATAACTGGTTATTTTCCCTTAAGTTTTTCCTTTGCTTTCTGCAAACCAGAAAAAATAGGCTCTGAAATATCTTTAGGGAATGATCTTGGCAATTTTTTTGATACTGTTGCTATCACTGAGTCTGTTTTTTCTAATAACTCATTAATTATACTCTCAGCCCTATTTACAGAATACTGAGCTGCCTTTGCTGTTTCTAAAAAATGCCTGCGTTGTATGGTATACCAATGATAATGGTTATTTTTACCTTTTAACGCCATTGCCATTTTAATCTTTTTCTTTTGAAGTTGTTTTTTTTCTATTAAAGGGTAAGCTGAAATAATATCGTATAAGGGTGTCAGTCTATATTTCCCCTCTGGTTCAATAAATAAACTAAAGTTTTTAGCATGACCATCAATACCTGCAATGAGCCAAAAGAAAACTTGTGCTCTAAAGAACATGTCCCGATCTTCTATGGCATTAACTGATCCTAAAAGTAATTTCATAATATCTTTAATACCTGGACCACCATGAGATTGATATTTTAAATTTGAAGATATACCTAGCGCTTGACACATATCTTCTTGTGGTAAACGCATAATCCAGCTTTTATCACTTGATAGTCTTCGGTCAAACCGACTAACAGATAAAACTTTTACATCGCTAAAGTTTAAAACTTCACAATCAGCCACAGAAATACCATATGCTTTTGCAATCAACGAGCATAACCACTCTATTTCACAGCTATCTCTTAAATCTATAGGCTGATCTTCATTAACAAAACCTATTGGTAATTTCAAAATATGCGTTGTTGGTGTTTCATGCAATGGTTCACACCATTTTCCTTTATAATAAAGTAAAGCTGTTTTTTCCTGCGCCCCTGCAATTGAAATACGAAAGTCATAGTCATTATCAGGCATACCAAGTGGGTTACTCTTATAATTACGCAATCGGTTAGCAATTTCTGTTTCTGTCAAAGGCTTATATTGTATTTTTTTCTCAAAATCAGCTATTGGATCCTCTATTAATTGAATTGAACCGACACAGTCCCTACCAATACTTGCTAATAAGTCAAAAGGCTGATCAGTCCTTATCTGAAACCGAGTTTGCACTCTTTGACGTATTCGAGGGTTATCTGGTAAAAGATTATCAAAAAAGTTATAAACAATATCGCCGTTATATGGCTGTTCAATTAAGGGTAAAGATAATGAAATAGGCCTTGCGCCTGGACGATTCAACCAGTCTTTACTATAAATGAAAGTTAATACGTTTTGAAATGTCTTTTCTAAATAACCAACTAAAATGCCATTCATCAAAACATTTAGTTTCTGATATTTTTTTACCATTCATCATTCCAATTGTCATTTGTTTTCAAACTTGCATCTTTAGCGACTATTTTTATTTCAGCATTAAGTGCTGTAAGTACTCGAAAAAGCGTGCTTAATTTTATATTTTCAGGATTTTTCTCTATTGCAGAAATTGTTTTCTGTTTTAAACCAACTAAGTCACCAATAGCTTGTTGCGTTAAGTTAAGTTTTTTTCTTTGATTCTTTATCAGCATTGATAAATCATGTGGAGAATGTACAAGCATCTCAACCTCCAAGTATTTTTATAAGAAAATTTATGAGTTCAACTTAAATTATATACCCTATAAGGGATAAAATCAAATTTATACCCTACAGGGGATAAAGCAATAAATATACCCTACAAAGGATAGATAAGTTATGGTTTAAAAAGCTTTTTCGTGTTTGATTTTTCTTTCTTAAATAAAATATCAAATAATATTCTTAAACTTTAAATTAGATTTATTAATTAAGTGTGTTTTACTATTAAATCTAAAATATAGGTATTAGTATATAAAAAATTATTTTACTTTTTGAAAAAACATGGCTGTTAGAAAAAATCATAAGGACATTAATAAACCTAAGTACGACCAATACTTTAAATTTAATTTAGAAAAGAAAGAAATTGCTCAGGGAGTAATCCGATCTGTATTGCCAAAAGAATTAATTAAATTATCTGACTTTACAAAAATGAAGCTAGAGGCAAGTGAACATATTGATGAAGAGCTAAGAAAATTTGATCTTCCCTCGAAAAAACGGACACCTAACTTATGAGACCATTTCATATTCAACAGGCGATTTATATCCTAGTGTAGAATGCAAACGCTGTCTATTATAAAAAATTTCAATATAATCAAAAATTGC
>JAKJJT010000014.1 GCA_021713395.1 Thiotrichales bacterium 19S9-11
TTTCTTTTTTGATGGGGTCTATTGTCGGAGCTTTGTGTTTTTTTCATTTTCAGGAAAATTCTTTATTTGTCTCGATACTGATATATTTAATTATGATTGCTATCAGTAAAAAATAAACTGACTTTAGGCAAGCGTCCCATAAAGGGGTGAAATTATAAAATAGGGAAAATGGAGGGCTCTGCAGGAAACCTCTATAAGTTATATCGAACTCACATTAATTAGTATAGGTTGACTATAAAATGCGTTCTCTAATACAGACTTCAAAGCAAATATTTACTATATTCCAAACACACCCTACCTCAGATTTTCTAGACATTATTAAACCTTATAAATTACATGTAAATGTTAACGAAAAAGATTTAGAAAAAGCAACTGAAATTGTTCAAGACATGCTTAAAAGAGATGACTGTCCAATTATTGCTATGAAAATTATCAACCCAGGAGTTCGTGACAACGCAGTAATGAATACTCAACAAAAACTTAGTAAAGCTTTAAGTGATCATGATGACTTCGAGATTGAGTACTTAGAAAAAGTTATTCGTAGTAAACTTCGTTATAAGGGAAAATGTCAATTTACATTTTATATATTCGATAACGAAGAAAAAAAATATATCATGTTTTTCAAAGAGTTAGAAAAGATGTTTAAAGAAACTAATATTCAACTGGGAGATAAAATGTCTTTTCCAGATAGAATGCTATCAATTTATGTTAGTGGGCGTTGGGATAGAGATTCTGATGGTGATTATATTAGTGAAACAAGTATGGATTTACTTTGCGATGAAGAAAAAGAGTATATAAAACAAAACACAGAGAAATGTTCATTATTTAATCTTATTGAAAAAGAGTTTTGTAATGATCAGAAAAATGAAGAACAAAAATCAACAAAACCTACTGATGCACCTACTATTAGTTACTCATATGACCAAGGTAAACTTACTGGCTGTAAACCAGTAGAATATTACCCACCCTTGTAGTTTTTTATCTGCTTAACGACCTCTACGCACACACTAGGCCTATCACTTTATAGACTCCTTTTATAAGTTTACTTTTTTATAAAAACACGTAAAATATAATTATTAATTATAATAATATTGTTGGTTGCAATAACATGGGTGAAGTATATCAAAGAATTTCAGAAGCTAGAAAAAGGGTAGTTCAAAGCTTTTTTATTAGTAGAACAGGAACAAATCCTAGTGGGGATATTCTTTCTAATCCAGAAAGAGCAAATCAGTATATAGAATCAGGAAAGGACTTTAGCGATTTAGAGTGGCAGTTATTAGATAATAAATTATTACAGGCATCAAAAAATTGTAATACTATTTCAGAATTGTATGAAGAAATAAAGCCATTTGGATATGCCAATTGTACTACACAGGCTGCTTGTCTTTGTAGTGAGTTAAATGACTTAGGTATTGAGTCTAGGCTTCTTAGTATAGTTGGCCAACATCATGTTACCCTTGCTAAAGGTGATGATGATTATACCGTTGTTATTTCTGATCCATGGGCAGACGTTCAATTTAATGTTCAATTAAATCAGAAAATAGATTGTTTAGATAACTTATCTATGGAATCATTAAAACAAGTTATAGAGGCAATATCTACGCAGTATAAAGGCTTCAATGATTTAACAAGTGATACTTATATGAAAAACTTTACTGAAACCGCAAGTATGTTTTTTATGGTATCATCTCCTAATGTTTGTTTAGAAAGTCACTCGGTATCTACCGAGAGTTCTCCAGGTTATCTTTTTCATGACCATGAGGTTAAAAGTACAAGCATTGATGATAATAACTCTTTTTGTGTCATCAGCTAAATATGAACTGATATAGTTTACATATAAAGGTTTTACTAGTTTAAGGAAATATCATCAAGCCTGTCAAAAGCTAAACTTTCCGTAAAATAGACGTTTGGGTTAATTTTAAGTCAAAATATTATCATTTAAATATCAATAACTTGAGTTTAGTTCAATAAGTATAATCATGCTTACTTTCAATAAATTGAATATTTTCTTGAAAGTTTGAAATTAATAATATAAAGCAAACTCATGATCTAATATTTGAATTTCTTCATCATAAAATAATAGCTTTTGTTTGCCTGTAGCCTTTTGAAGTAGACTTTCAACTTCAGTATATAATGCTTCTTTAGATTCTTCTGACTTTAGGTTAATACATAGATTATCATCTTTAATAAACTTTACTAAATCACAATATTTTTGTTGATCTGAATCATGACTAGAACGAATTTCTCTTATCCGATCTAAACTCATCCCTTCGATTTTTTCGAACCTGTATGATTTTTTTGGTAATACAGCTTGCCAAAGTAAACTTTTAGCAGAATCTGTCATAGGTATTTGATCTTCTGATATAAAAGAAAATACCGAACTTCCTCTGACAACTAAGCTTAGGTTTAATGCGCTATTTAAGATACTTCGTAATTTATCATTACTGATATCCATATGTTTATTAATCGCTTTATCAAGTATTTTACATAATTTATCAAGCTGCTTTCCTTTTCTATCACTATGACCAAAATTTGAATACCATATACTTTTTTGACTACTTAAGCGTTCAATAAAAAATCGTAGACTCATTAAGTCTCTTCTCCTTGATATATCAAATGAAAGTTTTGCTTTTAAGCTATCAAAGTTTATGCCAAAAGTATTAAACTCAATTAAGCCAGGAAAATCTTTTTGTGTAAATTGATAGGCTCTATCATAATCCCTTATAAGCCTTAATGTTTTTGTATCTTCTGGTAGTGGATTTACTCTTTTTAGTTGTTCACTATACCCAATAGTTATGATACTTCCTGCATAGTGATTAATCTTACTATATGTAGAAGCATGATCTATAGCGCTCTTATAATTTGATAAGAGGAATGCACTACAAAACCAAGGATCAGTTACCACCGCACTAGGATAATTTTTAGATAGCTCCTCTATGCTAGCAGCAACTTTCTGCCTATCTGTAATATTAGCCAAGTTTTTATCTTGATGAATCAAGCAAAAAACATGAGTTGGTGTATAGATACTTGTGATATATGCAGTCTCACCAATACTGACAGCCAATGAGCCTAAATACGTTGCAGTTGTAGAAACTTCATCACAGAGTCCTGTTTTATATTTTAATGCAGCTTGCGCTCTAGCAGGTGAGTGAGATTGAGATTTTTTTGGTATACTATCTCTTAGTTTATCCAAATCATGGCTCAATACCTTACGAAAAGCAATTGAGTCAGGATCATTATATAACATTGGAATATTTTGTGAATATTTTTCATTATTGCGAACAGCTAATGTTATTGCAATTGCGATGCGAAATAATTCTGATTGATTCATTTTGTTATATCATAACATTTTATTACAATATTAAAATATATCATACATTCTTCATTACTAAAAGCATTTAAATAACTTATGAGATTTCTTTTTAATAAAGCACAAAAATTGAGTTAGCGTCCCTAACCAATCTCTGACTAACAAAGTACAGACCTTTTACCAACACTTCTCAAAGACCAAACACTCCGTAAATTGGTTAATTTCTTGAAAGTTTTTCAAGAAAATTTTGGTTTAGTGTGAAATTTGCGAAAATGGGCATTTCAAGCCCATATTAGGCACTTAACTTATTGATAAGCAATCGTATTAAGTCATTTGAGATCGTTTAATCTGGATTAATTATGAAGGTCATTTTTCATAATTAATCATGTCTAATTTTTTTGAAGTTTATTTTCTAATCAAATATTCGAATTTTATTGATACAGATTAAACGATCAAGCATTAGCGCATTGTTTTGGAATATATTTTCTATTTATTTGGATTTTCTTTGAATGATTGTAAGGAGCTATCAATACTAGAACAGTCCAATGCATCATCTAACCAGATATTAATCTGTGGTGCATACTCTTCTGGCTTTAATAAAGAGCCAGCATAGACGATAAATAAATGAGGCCAGTGTTGTGGTTTTCCAAATAAAGTAGAGCCACACTCTGGGCAAAATCCATGCTTCTTAGGTGAACCGCTATCACCAATTGATTGATACCACTTCACATTGCCACTGATAATAACAAAGTCAGCGTCACAAGCAAGGTACTCAATATGATCAGATCCTGACTTAACTTGGCAAGATCGACAGTAACAGCGCCCAGTGCGTAAAGGTTCTTTTTCAATTTTATATTTGACACTGCCGCATAGGCATTGACCTTTTATGGGTAATTTCATTTGTATATTTTATTTCTGGTTTATATATAACTATTTATTTAAAACTGATTAGCGTTTATTTTTATTATCTATATCTTTTTTCAGCTCATGAACTGTTTCTAATTCAAGTCCTGTACATTCAGCGACCAGTTTTGGTGGCAGTTCTTTAGCTAACATATTACGAGCTGTCTCTTGCTTTTCATGAATGCGACCTTGTTCCATGCCTTTTTTTGTAGCTCGTAGCTCCATTTTTTCTAAATAATTCATAAAATCACCATCTGTATTTTGATTAATGACGTCTATTAATTTTTCAACTGACTTTTTATTCGTTTCTTTTCGACTGTCTATATAAGAGAATACCTGAAATAGTAGGTTTTTTCTAGCATTTAAGAAATATACGGATTGTTCTGGATGCTTTAAAAGCCACTTTGTTAAATGCTCAATTAGGTTATCTCGACTGTATTTTAACATGTATTCGAATAGCAAGTCAGGATCAAACTTTGCTAACTTGTCATCATCAAGAGTAGTTAAGTCAACGAGCTCAAACTCTTTAAAAGCATATTTCTTAGCTAGTAACGGATCATCAAAGCAGTCAAAAATGTTATTGGAAAAAGGACAAGGAGATTTTTCCCCATGGTAAATTACCCCAGGTATAATTAAAGGTAATTTACCATGTCCTTTATTTAAGTGGTTCTGCATAATTTGCACACTATATTGTAGTATTCTAAATGCCATTAGCATGTCTTCTGATGACTGATGTTCCCACAACAAATAAATATAAGCATCTTTATCATTTACTTTAACTGAATAAAGCACATCACTGACTAGAGTCTGAAGGTTCTTTTGAATAAAGTCTGTCGACTTTTTATCAAGCGTTGATAGATCCATTTGCTTGATGATGCTCTTTGGCAAATGGTTATGAATAATCTTAACCATTTTGCTTTTCTCAGAGAGATTTGCTTTAAAGAACGAATCATGCGGAGTCGTAATTGAGTTAGATTTTTTTGATTTTGCCACAGTATTTACAATCCATCGGAGTCGTTACAACCAATGAGTTATTGTATCATTTTTCCATAAGCTGATCATTAATATCTGATATCTAAAACAACAAACTGCGTTCTTTTCGTGCCCTTAGGAGCGGTAGCGACAACAGGGTGCAAAAGTATAATCAACGCAGTTTAACCTTATTAATAGTACGAAGTACTCTCCTGGCGAAGCAGCGGCCGTCGAGCCAAGCTTTGACAGAAAAATGCAACGAACGCACGCGTTTAGTACCCTTAGCGGAGCGACAGGGTGCTGCGTGAGTAGCTTCTTTTTCGTCACAGCTGACAGGCTTGACCAAGATGGTTACACTTATAAGCTTAGTGAATAATGACGCAGTCAATTATGAGCTTTAGCGTTAAGATGGAAGCATCTTGGTCAAGCGTGGAACACGCGTAGACGGCCGCTGAGCAATCCCCAAACAAGTTTGGGGAGCGGCGAGCGAAAAGTGAAAATCTGTGCCCTTAGGAGCAACGCGACGACAGGGTGCAGATTAGAGTCTTTGAGTAGCCTAAGGGGCTTTAAATCAAGGCATACAGCGAATTTTATGAGCTTCAAAATTAAAGAGCTTAGTGTTTTTTACATCACGCACGTTTAGCCCCCCTTAGCGGAGCGACAGGGGGTCGTGTATGTAAAAATAAGCGAAAAGTTAGGAAACTAGTTAAGACACTTGTTAGGATATTCTTGTTTTCCTAACCAATATCCTAACTTCTATCCTAAAAAGAAGTGATTTAGTCTAATCATCTATTTTTAGGATATTGCCTACTTCTTTATTATTCGTAAAGTTGCATATAGGAGTTATAGGCGAAGTGGATTTTACTGTATCTTGATTTTTGGGAACCTTGTTTTCTTCTTTTCTTAAATCACTATATAGATCTAATGAGCTAGTATCATATGACAATGAAGTATTATAAATGGCAATTTGCTCCAGAATTAAATTAATATGTTTACCTAATATATCTGGAGCACTCCCATAATCTTTTTTATTTTCAAAAGAGATTACATATAAATTAACTAAAGCTTTGCTGATATAGTTTAAGCAAGTTTTTAATATATTTATTCCATTTTTTGTGTCACCATCTTCAAGATAGTTAGTCAAAGAGTTTAATAAATTTAACATGATTTTTTGTTTATCTTTATTCTTTGACTTAGGTATATATTTACTTATATCACTAATCGCGTTGTAAACAACTTTCAGAGCATTACCTTGTAGAGTGAATGAGTTGCTATATACCTCGTTTTCATCTCCTAAAATTCCGGTATAAAGCTTTCTAATTAGTTTTTGCTTCTCAATATTATCTAGATTATCTTTCGCGTTTATTTGTAAAATGAACGTTTTCAATAAATCTATCTTTGACTCATCTAAATAAGCAATATCATACTCTGCAGTTAGTGACGTAGGTAGTTTATTAAATAAAGAAATAACGTCATTACACCACTTTTCATTAAGTTCAGTAGATTTAAGATAATCTTGTCTTAGAGTATCTGCTGTGTCTTGATTTTCAGTAGTTGGTAACAGTTTTAATAGGCTACCAAGTTGATCTGATGGTTGTTTAATCCTAGCTAAAACTGTTGAGTAAACATATTCTCCACCACCTATTGCCATTAGCTTAAATGAGTCTGTCCATGTTAAGAAGCTTTTTAATTCTAAAAGATTATCTTTTACATTTTGGTTCTTTAAAGTTTCATAAACTATATTTAAAATATTTAAATCACACAGATTAAACTTCACACCATCAACATTATCTTTATCATAGTCTCCTTCAATCATTCTAGTTTGTTCTAATATTCCTTTTAAGTTTTTTGTAAACTTCTCTAATGCACTAAAGCATTTTTGAATGTTATCCATAGAAGGGCTTTGGATAAGATCCTTTACCTGTTTTAATAAGTCATCAGCTGATTTGCTAAACTGATTTGAACCATTAACATTCAGTTGTTCACAGTATTTATCTATGGCTTGTATTGCCAATTGTTGTTTTTCTGTTAGCATCATTTCCCCCTAGTCAACATATTAATTAAATATATCATAAATAACATAATAACTGATAGTAATATATTTAATTAGTGTGTAATCATTAATTTCCCTGAAATGTCTGTAAATTTAAATTTTTGTTTTAACTCACCTGTAAACTTGACTGACTGTTTATTAACTAATATTGACCCTGTTTTTTGAAAAACATTCATCAAATTTTTTGTCCTTTTGTTTGATAAAAAATACTGTACTGCTGTATACTTTCCGTCCCTAATATCTTTAATATAATCACCCCATAAAGCCCTATATCGTTGTTTAGATTTAATTGTTCTTTCAAGCTCGACAGCAATTGTTTTATTATTTATATTGATTATCGCATCAGGTACCTTTCCAACTTTTCCTAGAGTGATTTTTTTAGTTGCTTTCATTTCTACGCCTTTTTCTAATAAAAGTAGCTTTAGTTCTTGAAGATTATAGTGATGTATTGCTGTTAGTTCGTTAAACTTAGATGGTTCAAATTTTTGGTTTTCATCTAATTTTTCGAGCTCACTAATTCCATTCCAAGTAATTCCCCATACGGTGTTTAATGGTTGATTTGGAATAAACCTTAATACCAAACCTTTTTCTTCTAGTTTTTTCAACGCTTTTATTACACCTGGTGTCTGCAAACCTGTATATTTGCGTAGAATGGCTACATTAGAAAACTTAAATTCGTATAACCAGTTAAGAATTTTATTTGTTGTTTCTTTTTGTTTCTTAATTAAGTTGGGGTTTGCCATAGCACAGTCCTTATATATCTACAAAACCATTGAAATTGTCATCATCTTTATTCTTTTTTAAATCATCAGTTAGACGCTCGCCTTCTTTTGTTCTTAATGTTTCATTAGCTTTATCATTTGAGCTAGCCTTAGATGATTTAATGGCTATTTCTTTTTTATCTACTAAAGCATACAGCTTTGATGCAGTATTTATTTTAAATTGATGATGGTCTGTTTTTAAAATGTCAGTATGAATACGTGCAAAATCATTATCTGATAGCAATGAAGAAAGCAAAATAGCTGTTCTTTTGCCTCCTGAAGAAATTTCATTCTCAGTAAGTTTAAACTCATCGTGTGTTGTCCATCTTCTCTCATGAGATGTTTTACTTGAGCCTCCAGCATTACTAATATCGTCTTCATATGCTTTATGATAAGTTTTCTTGCCACATCGCTGTTGAATTAACTTAATTAGTGCAATATCACTAGCATTATGTACCGCTATAAAATGAGAGTTTGATAGTAACTCTTGCGCATAATTTGGATTTTGTAGTGCTTCATTAGGAGATGTGGTGAAGTTGCTAATATCCTGAAAGTTAAAAACTAGAGAGCACTTTTGTGATCTAATTGTTGCCAAATTATCCATAATAGCCGTATTCATAATGAATTTAAACTCATCAATAACAACCATACATTGGGTTGAGTTTATATGGTCTCTTTGATTAATATGTTCAAAGATTGTTGTAAATAATATTTGAGCTTGTTGACGTGATACATCATTTGTTTTTGCTTTTGAGCAACGAATATAAAGAACATCCCCACTCTCAATTATCTCTTTTAAATTTAACCCTTCTTTAGTATTAAAGATCTGATAATCATCTAGGTATGTGAAAAGGTTAAGCGTATCTTCACTATCTTGTATAAGTTCAGGAAAATGAGCTAGTGCTCTTTTAATCTCATTTGGTGTGATATTTTCTTCATATATTTGCTGAGATATCTTATGTAATGCCATTTCCGTTCTTTGTGCCCATATACGAGCATTACTATTTTTTAACTTCTGAAGTTCTAAGGCAGAAGTTAAAATATCTCTAAATTGGTTACTTGTTAATCCCTTAAATATAGATATCTGAGGTACTAGTACATCAAGATCAACAACATGCATCTTCTTCTTGTTTTGATGTGCAAAATCAACACAAGCATTGTACATATATTCATCAGGCTTTGGATCAAAAACAATGTTTGTAACTTTCTCTTTACTTGTTTGATATAAGTACATTCGTGTTAAAACACCTTTACCCATACCACTACCACCAATTATGGTAAAATGACCATCTAAAGATTTAAGAAAATCAGTATAGATAGGTTGTCTATACTCATTTAAACCATGAAACAATAAGCCTTTTTTTATGAACTTTATTACGTCATAATCAATCGTTTCTCTTTTCTTGCCATCTGGATTATAAATTACCCTGCTTGTATTATTCATTTGATAAGATGTTGAAATTCTGTTTAAACGACTCATCACTACTCTGTCAATAAAAGGCTTTATAACAGGCAGTCTATGAAACTTAACTTGTATCAATATATAAATAATTAAGGTTTCAGCAAATAATAATATATATTCATTAAGATACAGATCATAAGTAGAAAAATCATTTTCATATTCAGTTGCATAAAATAATAAACTATTAAATACCAACCAATAGATAAACAAACCTAAAATAAGGTATCTACAGACTGAAGCAGTATTAATTATTTGTCTATGAATAAAAGGTAATGGTCTAGTCTCAGCATCTGGTGAAAATTCTTTTAACTGATTTGTAAAGGATATTATGAGTATGGCAAACAGGCTTACCAATATCAGCAACCCTGAATCCATCATATTTAATACTAATGAGCTAAAAAGCTTTATATTTAGAAACCAATTCAAGCCATCAATTGTAAATATATATAATTGATTTAATAGGTTTTCATACATTAAAAGATACCCGCAATCTCTTTTGATACTTCCCTAGCTAAAACTGGCTTAGCATCTTCAATATCAAGATTCATCTGATCAGCAATACTTGCTACACGAGTTCGATATCTTAACCAATCAGTTTTTTTATTTAGAGTTTGCTTTGTTGAAGCACTTGCTCCTTGAGATAGATTAGACTGAGTTACTTCAGTTACCTCCCCATCTGTTCTGACTGACACTTGTACATCTGTAATCATTGAATAAGTAACATCTTTAACTAATGAATCAGTAATCCAACTGGCTGCTGCTGTTGCTCCACCAACGCTCAAACCAACACCAGTTGAGTGATAGGCCAACCCAGTAGAGACTCCTGCAAGACCACTCATTAGCGCATTACCAAAACCACTATTAACAGAACTCCAAACAGTCTGAGGATTAGGAGCTTCGCCTAATTGAAGTAGATTAACTTGAACCATATCATGTGCTTGGTCAATATCGTCTGTAACTTCCCATCCCCTGCTTTCTAATTCAGAAACTAATGATGTTTGTAAATCAATATCTTCTGCTGTTGTATTTTTTACTTGAACATATATTGTTTGCTCATTTTTACTGACAGGGTCTAAAAAGATACTTTGACTCATCTTAGACTCAGTCTTTAAACTATGATGATTCATTGCTGTTGACATAGCAGCACATCCAGATAGCTGGACAAGTCCAATGGTTATTGCACTTGATGCTGCTAATAATTTAATGTTTTTCTTAAAAGTCATAGTATTACACTCCTTGCTTTAGTGACTTAGTTAGAAATTTTTAATACTTAGAGTTAGAATAAAAGATATTAATCTGGGATAAATCGCGACAGAAATCTCTATAACCGTAGGACTTAATTAAATGACACCAGACAAAAAACGCTCTACAAAACAGAATGCTAAAGATGTAAAAATAAATCTCAGCCTGATGGTTATTCTTCTTTCTGGGTTTTTTACATTTTCCATAGGTTTGGAGTATTTTTCTTTTAAATATCTCTTGGCTATATATGTAATAGTTAATGCTGGTTTTGTTTACCTGATCTTTATAATAAGAAATAAGTGGCTGAAAAATTTTAAACCATACCACACTGTTCAAACTCAAATATTTGAAAGTCATAGAACTAATAATACTAACGAAAAAATTGATGACTTGTATCATCCATGCAGTATAAATGTACAATCTCCATACTACCTTTTTAGGGATTAATATAGAATAATAACTACTCACTAATCATCCCCTTTGCTGATTCTTTTAATGCAGATAAATCACTAAGTGCAACTCCATTCTTAAACTCTTCTTTAGACTTAAACTGGTTGTCTTGAAGACCATGATTAATCTTATCTTGGCCTGATTTGGTCTGATCTAAAACTTCTGCACTAATAATATTATTTTGTTGCATTAAACTCTGTTGTTTTTCTCTTCTTTGTAAATTTTTAACCTCTTCAATTTCCCTTTTTGAGACATAATTCAACTTATTTTTTGTTTGCTCATCAAACAATTCTTTTGACTTTTGATAGCCTCCAATAATATCTGCATCACTACTTAACTGTTCTGAGTCCTTATGGTATCGATCTGAGTTAATATCCATTTCAATATTACGCACTTGATTCTCGGCCTCTTTGCTTATTAGCTCTTTTCCTTGATCTGACGATAAGAACTCTTTCCCCCACGTCATCTGAGTCTTAAGCTTTTCTCCACTAGTTGCACTTAAAACATCTAACGCCTGCTCTCCCTTATTTGCCACTGCCCATTGAACGAAAGCACTATTAAAGTTAGTATTGATTGTCTGGCTATTTGACTGAGTTAATGACGCTGCTTTAGCATAATTATCTGATTCTAAATACTCAGTTGATGCTTGATTACTTAAACTTTCTGCTTTGGTCAAATCAACTGCTATTTGTTCTGCTTTTGATAGGCCATGGTTATCCTCCCCATCAAGATGATTATTTTTAGCAGTCATTAATGCATGGCTATATGACTGATTAAATGATTCTCCCTCTTGTGAATTAAGAAAGTCCCTTATGGCGCTTGCTTGTGAGTGATCATGCCCTGCATTTGCTCCAACACCAACATTAGCTCCTGTTCCAAATATTTTAAATCCACCACTTGCTTCTGCTTTTAATAACTCAGATAAATTTACTTGATTATTTGAATCATGACTTATATTCCAAGCATGTATTAACTCCTTCATTTTTCTAAAGTCTTGATTAATCCCATAAGTATCTGAAACACTTAAGCTATTGCCTGAGCGATAATCATTACTGTCTGACAAATTGAAATTATCTGCTGCTCTGAATGCAGATTGATAACTCTGATCTGCTGATGCTCTTAAAGCATCACCTCGATGTTTAGCTTGCCGTGCTGACTCTGTTAACATTTGACTTGTAGTCTGAGATCCTTGAACATCTACAGCTAAATTTGATAGTGCTGGTGTTGCATTAATAACATGACCTCCGTTAGAAGATGTTGTAATAATTGAGCCATTGCTTTCTTGATGAGATGACATGCCACGATAGTCTGTCGAATTTAAATCATGCTTATGCGCATTGACATTGTCATAATTAGCATTCCAACCAGAAAACTGACCAACTGAAATATTGCCCGCTGCTGCCGCATTAGCTGCACCATGTACTGCGCTTTGTGTAACACTTCCTAGCAATTGAGAGGCACTTGCAAATGCATTAGCCATACCTGAAACTAATCCTTTTGATATAAACGGAATAGCCATTGCCAAAAAGCCAGCTGTAAAAGCCATATCAGAGTGAATCATTGCTGTTGGATGAAGGTTTGAGAGAGTAATCCCTCCTTCTTGCTGCCCAAAAATATTTGTCTTAACTGATGCATAGAATGAGACAAAAAAATGAATAATTGAAAACATGGGAGGCCATGACCATAACCAAATCATTGTTCCTATAAATGTCATATATGCCTTATAAAAAAATGGGAAAAAACTTAAAAGTATAATGATTGGAAATAGACACATCATCAGTATCCAAAGGCAAGCATTTAACATTGGTAAGCGATAGCCTGCCATTAGAAAGGTGTTTACTTCTGCTATTCTGAGATTATTCATTGAAGATGTATTAACAAAGTTAATTACATTAGCCGCATCTCCAGAAAATGCCATGGTATCTGATATAGAGTTACGAACCTTATTAATTAACATGTTTTGAGTTAATAAACTAGTTCCAGACTGAGAGACACCCAGAAAATAATTCTGTGCATTAGAAAGATTACTCTCAAATCTTGCTTTATCACCAGAATCAAAACTATTTGAAAACTTCTGTGCTTCCTTTTCTGCTGCGTCATTAATTTGGTCTTTAAGATGAGTTGCAGCATCTTTACAACTAACATTCCCAACATCATGCAAAACAACATGATAAACAACTGATGGGTCATTAAATAACTCTGTCATTAAATTAGGTGATTTAATTAAATCATCTGCTGATAATTGATGCGTTACTTTTAACTTCGCTACAATTATACATTGACGAATATAGTTGCTTAAATCCGCATCTAAACTTGGCGTTGAACCAAAATCTGCGCTACTTGATGCCAATGCTATTCTTGATCCATAAAGCATCCCTGTCTGGTTATAGCCCATATCATCAGGCATATGAAAAGTATCTTCAAATACTTGAGAAATCCCTCTACCTACTTGAGAGACAAAAGCGGCTGGCAAAGCTACCCCAATCGGTACATCACTAACAGAGTGAGTATCCATTGGTCTTTGCATATCAATAATAGCTACTGGTGTTTTTAGACCAATTAGGATAAATAATATGCTAAAGCTCATGACAATATAACGAAGCATGCTCTCAATTTTTTTACCTGTAATAAATTGATAAGCTGCTCCGCCAACACCTAATGTCATTGCTATATTAATTGCAGAATGAAAAGTACTACTGCCAACTAATAAAACAAGTGAGTTAAGTGCTTCTTCTGCTAAATCTCCAGCCATTGGGGTATATATTTCAAGCATTAGAGCTGCTCCTTAATCGCATCTTTAAAAGCGGGTGATAAATTTGATAATGATTGCTTAACCAACTGATTTACTGACATGCTCACATTTAAAACACTTTGATACTGTAAGCGGGCTTGATTACTAAATGATTTAACATACTCTTTCGTTGATTGAATAGATTTCAATAGGTTCTGAATATTCCCTTGGTCTAATTGAAGTGTTGACATAGATGATTCGATAATATCAATTGCTTCACTTAAGTAGTCACTTAATAAGTCAGCAGCAACTAGCTCTGCAAATGCATCTAAGTTATCAGTGCCTAAATCTTCCTGGGCATTTGCTGATACCACTGAAAACACTGGAGATTGAGTGATAGCAATAAGCCCTATTTCTTCATCAGTTAAAGTTTGATTATTTTTTAATCGCGTATAAATATCATCTAATTGCTTTCTAACTTGGCTTACTAAGCTATTTTCAACAGTAATTGTTTGATAGGTATCACCAGAAAATTTAACGTTTAAACATTTATTAGAACTTGCATCTTCACACTGATAAGTTGGAACTTTTCCACCATAGAGCATTGCCTTAACAAAATCACTGTTACTGACTCTTGATGAATACGGCGTCACTGCTCCATCATCATCAAAAACAACAGTCCCTGACATACTCATATAAAGCTCACCTAGCTTTTGGTCAGAAGATAAGAACCCATTTTTTTTAATAACATTATCCCAGATGATATTAGTGTCTTTATAAACTCTATAACTGTACTTTGGATCATCTTTTGCTTTATCTAATTGGTTATCAATATCCCCTCCTGTTGCACAACTCTGACGGCTTTGCGCCCAATCAGAAAATACACTTGTGTGTGTACCAATATCTTCACAAACTTGTTGTTGAGATGCTCTTGATTGAGACCATGCCCCACCGACTAAGTCTTCTGCCATCTCACATGAGTTATAGTTTTGTGAATTCACTTTATTTGCTAACTCCTGCATATATTGCATGGCATGTGCAATTTCAGGTAATTCAACTTCAAGCGCTAGGTTAAATGCATAGCCTGCACCTGATGATAAAATTGATTGCATAAACTGAACGATTTGATCCGCTGTAATAAAAGAAAATCCACCAGCAAACAAATCAATACCACCACAACCTGAACGAAAGCCAGGTGCATCAAGATGCATAATTTGAATATTTCTAACACGATTTCTTGCATAAATTGAACCAAATGTTGCGTACCCTGCCGCTTGAGATTTATATGTACTTGGAGAGCTTGCATGAGATTGGAAGCCCAAATTATTAAAGAAATTGTTTAAATCACTGTTAGCATCAGCAAAAACTGAACTTATAAGGCTAAATATTAATAAAATACTCAAGCTTACTTTTTTAACCTTACTAACCATTTTGACTTTCCTTAATATGCGATAGTAACTCAGCCATTCTTTGTGCTAATTGATAAGGCTCTGCCTCACCAAATAGAACTGGATACGCTTGATCAGTGTATTTATTCTGTAGAAATAATGCTGGCACTACTGCTTGAAAACCACCTGCCAAGAAATAGTCCTGATAGTTTTTAGATCTCATTTTCTTACCTTTAAAGCCATCTAATTCACCACCATCTGTTGAATATGAAATAACCTTAACTTGGTAGTAATTAGCAAAATCCTTTAAAACAGGTGCTAATTGATGACAGTGCGGACAAGTACTTCGATAAAAGAAAATAAAAACATAATCATCAAGCTCATGGGTAGCGGAATGAGACTTTACTTGAGTAACTGAACTTTTATGGTGTTGACTCAATAAAGCACTAATCTGATCTTCAGGCTTATTGGCAAAGGTATTTTGTGTTAAAACGATTAAAATAATGATGATTACTTTTTTCATAACTGAGTCTCTCCTAAACCTTCATAACTAAAACGTTTAAATTGATTAGCCACATCCAAAAATCGAAGTTTTAAATCATTGGTTGATATATACCCATAACTTAGTGTTTTCATTTCTTTGGTTTTTAAATTAACTAAAAATAAAGCCGGTAAATATTTAGCTTTTAATGGAACTTTTAGATTTGCCTTTTCAATAGGAATACTCTTTGGGTTAGGTAGACCAATAATTGGTTTATCATCAACTGTGACTGATACCATTGAAAAACGGTATCCTTTCACTAAAGGCAATAAAACTTCACCAATAAATTTTTGGCAAATTGCAGAGTTTCCTTGATAAAAAAGAATCAAACCATAATGATCTGACATCTCGCTAACAACACGTTCAACCAATACTTTTTGCTCATCATTTCGTACTGGAATCGCATTATTATCCGTTGGAAAATTAAGCTTATAATCAAGCTCTGGATGCTCTAATAAAGCTTCTTGCCAGGTTTTTACAAATGCTTGGTTTTGCTTTGCCCAGTATTGCTGTGCTTTCATATAGTTCGCAGTATGTTCTTTAGTAGGCTCTAAAAGAGCCGTTGCTAAAATATTTTTTGTTTGCATACTTAAATCTTGAAGTTTCTGATACGGTGTTACTGGACTTTTAGATACCGTTTCTATAACGCTTGGTTTTGGTGATTCTTCTTCAAAATTATTAGGTTTAACTTCTTGATCTAAGCGATACCAGTGAAACCCTTGAGGCTGATCATAATTAAAATTAGCCAGTAAGATAGCTGGTTGAAAACAGATAATAAGAAACAATAGATTTATAGTTAATCTCATTTCTTCACCTTTAACTGATTTTGAATACTTAAAGCCATAGCTTCTGTATTTGGATTATCTGTTGGTGTAGATGGTGAGTTATTATTTAAATCTTCTTGAATCTGCTCATTAATTGCATCTTGCATTTCTTCTGATGAAGGTGAATCAACTGACATATCCCCTGCTAAACCTGATGCCTCATTCGGTGAACCATTTGGGTAGATATAAATCGGATCAATGTAGTTGATTTGATCAAAATCAAGCAGTTCGAACTCATCCATGGTAAAACCAGAACAATCAGGATGTTCTGCTGAACCATAACCTCTTGAAACCTGAGACCTACCATAATCTTCTGTGATACGTGCCATTTTAGAGTCCCAAACACAATAGACTTCATGCTCAGCTGTACAAACGCCTAAGACCTGGGTATGACAATATTTCCCAACATAACTAACTAAATAATTCTTCTTATCTTCTGAAAGCTTTTTCTCCTCATCTGAGCAATTAGCTAAACCTAAATCACTACCCCACCCATCATCAACACAACAATCTTGATAATTTGCTATATCGATAGAACATTCTTGAGAATGACCATTAAAGAAATTAACCTGGCTATTTGCATTTAGATCATCAATTGCTCCAGAGACTGCTGCAACTTCTGATATATCTTGACCAAAGTTTTCATTAAACTCTGGATTTTGTTCAGCGCAATCTCCGTCAATACAAAAGACATTATTCGCGCACGCTATATTATTTCCATCACAAACACGTGTTGGGCAACTGTACTCATATTCAGATCGAACACATTGACCCAATAAATCTTCAACACAATTTGAATGGGTCATATCACAGGTATTTTGATAACTATTACAACTATTAATATCGATTGATGCACTACAGGTATAATTTTGTGTTTCCTGCCAACAGTCCTGATAAATTGGTTTTCCATTAATATTTCTTGTCTCAGCACCACTTGTACAGTAAGGCTCTCCATTTACACTACAATTAGCTGGTTGACTACCATCAGACCAAGGACAACTACTCTTCCATCCTGTTACTCTATTTTCTGACTGGTCTAATGGATATTCGACAAACGTACCATAAATAAGCGTGTTAATTCCAACCCCAGTTGCAAACCATGCACCAACTGACACTGAATATGTATCAACTGTATCAGATGGCGCTATTTCAATTGAATTTTCATAGTAACCTGGTGAATATATGGTAGGTAAATAGACAGTTCCTACATTCGATACCGTTTCATGAACGCCTGCAGAAGTATTGCTAAATTGCTTAAGCAATGATGCAAAAACAACAACTCTAACATGCTCATAATTAGCTGGTGTTATAAGACTTGAAGGTGACGTTCTATTAAGTGAGGTATCATATCCTTTAAGCTTCCAACTCTTAATCCCTGTTTGACAAAAACCTTGACTATTAGCTCCAGCAATAGTTTGTATATTCTCTCCTGTTATTAAATAATGTGTACAGTTAGGGGCTCCTACTTTAACTGTTTCTACAATAGGCTCACTTGTGCAAGTTGTATCAAAACTATTACTTATTTGACAACTAGCAGGTTCATAAGCAATCCGACAGCTTTTCCCACTTTCACAGTCAATTTTGTCATCTGATATGCCATGTGTAATATTATAACTATGTTCTTGAATCATAATTGAGTCTTGATAAGTCGATGACTCTGGGTTGATAGTAATTCGATCTCTTGATGCAAAATTAAGATAAACTGTCGAACCAGCTTTATCTTCACTTAAATGAAAATTGCCTTCTGACTCAAGCTCTGAGCTGTACTGATCAACACCATGATAATAACTTGTTTGTGATGGGTTAGGATCATAATCAGTAAATGTTTCATCAGGATCAAATGAATTTGCTGCATCAACAACAGCACTCTGATTATCATTTATAACATCCTGATCATTGTAATAATCAATCTCTGTTTGATCTGAAAAGCTCAAACTTGTCGATACTAAAAATAATAAAATTGAAATGAAAGACTTACCCATGATACCCACCATTTAACAAGGATTGAGCTACATCTTTAATTTCATTAGAGCCTGAAACTTGAATATCTATTAACGAATCTTTAATCGATTGATTGCCATAAACAACATCGAATTTTTGATTTGGGCACAGCTTTTGTGCAATACAATCACTTGGCCTTTTTGTGACAACTAAAGCAGGTACAGCCTTGATGTCAAATTGCTTAAACCAAACTGGATCAATGCGAATGCCATCAAATTTTAAATGCTTATTAATTGCCTGATCTTTAATCTCTAATATAGTTTCGACTGTTTTTTTAAAGTCATTATCAATCAAACCGCGAATAACAACAGGTATGTTGTAATCATGCGCTTGATCAATCATCTGAATAAGTAACGATTTTGGCATTGAAAACGAGACTAATAACATGCCGCCTGTATTATTTCGTCTAGGTGCTTTTGAATAAACAATTGATTGTAATTGCTTCTTACTCTGATCAATTAATTGATCGAATTGATGATAACTATTAACCACTTGCTCATTAAAACGAATCTCGTTAATGGTATCTTTCTGACTATCTAAGATAACTTTTTCATCTTGTTTATAAGCATTAACCTGATCGTTAAAATTGCCATAACTTAATGAACTGAAGCTGACACTTAATATGAAAGTTAATATCCATCTTTTCATCAAAAAGCTCCCTATATATAACAACAATTACGTTTTTTAAATATTAAAAAGCCATAATTATCACCCGCTGCTGGGTTAACATGACCTGTTTCAAATGTTGCAACTAGATGACCAAAAGGATGACACTGTGCTGCATCTGGAATGGTATTTACCAACTGATAGCGATATCTTGACTTAGGCATAATAGGTGTTGGATATTGAAAACAAAGTGCACCATTAAAAGCACCTCTACCAATACTATCCCAAACCAAACCCTCTCGGTGCATTTTAAAATCCATGCGTTCAGCCATTAAAACAGCTGCTTGCATTGGTGATGTTTGAAATGGTGTATTACCCGTTAATGGATAAGTCGATCCTTGAGACCCCATGCACCAAAACAAAGCATCAATAGCTGTAAAATCATCTGTTGTGGTAATTAATGAATCAGCTGCACAAGCTTCTTGTGTTATAGGGTTTGAGAATAGTGTTGCTTCTGGGTTTAAGATAAAACCTAGTTCATCATCATTCCAAGTTGGATCAAGCTCTGTCATATAGGCTAAATCAAAATCACCTATTTGAAGACATGCAATCGATGTAATAATCTCAAGCCAATAAACAACAGGATACTTATACCAATGAACATAATAAAATGCCCCTCTGCCATCAGCTGCTGGCATTTCACTTCCACCAAGTCCTGCATCACTTATATCTAATTTAGTACCCATATTTACCATGCAATATGGATCTCTTGTAACATCAACTAAGGCATAAGGCTCCCAATACCCAAAACTCACACCTACCCTTTCATAAACAGGCGGTGGTGCTTCACAGGCACAAACGGGGCTTTTAGGATTTGCCGTATCTGGGTACTCCCCTGCTGCAACAGGCACATTGCCAATTGTCATAGGAAACATACAGTCCCAACAAATATCAGTAATTGGATTAATAAAATGTCCTGCACACGTAGATGCAAAGCTAGATGAGAAAAGTAAACTTAATAAACCAAATATAAATAATCTAAATTTGTTATCCATCTTCTAAAGTTCCTTAAATAAATTCCTTTCGACCGATTACTGTTATTTTCCAATTCAAATGATCTTGTTCAGCAATCGCTGGGACGTGAGTAATATGAAGCTTTTGAGTAATTAGTCCTTTCTGATCGTAATAAATACGACCAAATATTTTCGAAAGTTTTTTTATCTCGCCACCTGTTAAAATGAACTTCACCCAATGATATTTTTGATAATTATTCTTTACCCATCGAACCTGATCTTTATCGTCACCATTAAAGAAAAATAAAACTTCTTTTAAATGAACCGTTCTAAATGGATTAACTGTTGTACCTGCTTTTACCAAAACACGTCCTGTATGATCTGTAATATTTTTATTTAACTGAATTGATGGATTGACTGTAAAAGTCTCTGTATCACTTTGAGTGCTTAACGGTAAAATTGGAGGATGATTAACATTATGTGCCACACGTCTTTTGGCTTCTTCTTCATAATGAGCTAACTCCCCTGTCTCTTTCATGTGATTTAGACGATCATATATAAAATCTCTAAAGTCCTCTTCTTGAACTTCAAATGTCTGACCACCCTGCTCTAAAATTTTTGCATAAAGCATTTGATTAAAGAGGACTAAAAGAAGCATTAAAATAAAACGAACATAAATCATAACGCATGCTCCATTGTATTTAAGTTTTCTTGAATGATTTCATCTGTTAGATCAATACCTGATGCATCATAAAGTGTTGTTGCAGTAATAAGATTGATATGATGAGCTTCTCCATAAGCTTTAATGGTGATAGCTAAATTAGCATTATAAAGCTTAATAAAGGCCTCTTGCTCAGGCGCTTTCATCTTTGATGCAATCAGCTTAATTGGTTTATTAATTACCTCTTTCATATTAATAAAACCAATTGTTTGATGGTTACTTTTAGCCAATAAAAAACCAACCCATAGAGCGAGCAATATGCCTGCTACAAGTAAAATTATTTTTGAAGATAGCTTAGACATACATATCTCCATAATGTGCTTTTGCAACCTGATTAACTGCTTCTAATAATGGCACTCCCTTCTTTTTAAGTGCTTCAACAGCTGAATAATCCTCACCTGCTGAAGACATCATCACTAAAGTAAATGGATCAACAAATAACCGCTGAAAAGTTTGTAAATTTTGGCCTTTGATTAAAACTTGAGAGTAACCTGCTTCTTTTGCTTGAGGAAACTTCTTTAAAATATTTAATTCATACTCATTAAACATCTCATGTTCTTTATTAAACTGATCAAGTTTGCTTGAGTCTTGTAAAAGGATAAGTTTAAGTGCTGCGTTATCCCACAATGCCTTTGCTGCTGGGAAGTCTGTATAGTCACTGATACCTTGAGTAATCGTAACAAACGATGCATTATGACGCCTGCCTGTTCTAAAGCCTTCAATTAAAAACTCAATTGCGCGCGGACTACCAGCAAAAAACTTCCAACCTTCATCCATTATGAATTGTTTTTTGATTGAGCGATCTAATAAATAAACTGTATTCTTAACTTGATTAAATGCTGACATTAATACAGGTGAAACTAGACTTTTCTTATCCTTGATCTCTAAAAGATCAATCACAATAAAACGAGATTTAGGATCAAATTTAGATCGTTCATTAAAAACACGACCATGCTCTGCTTTCGATGTAAATGGATCAATATTTTCTGCTAATGCCTTTGCACTAAAAAAGCGCCCTTGATCAAGATTTCTTAATGACTCTTGAACATCATCAACTAAAGCAGCATTCCCTTTCCTCTGAAAAGCATCCAAAATAGCAGCTCTAAGAGCAGCAGTTTGATTATTAGATGCCTTTTCTTTAGAGCATGTTATTTCTTCAAATAGGTCAATTAAGTTATCAATTGAATCATAAATGTTTCTAACATATGTAAATGGGTTTAGAGCAAGATTACTGTATTCTAAATAAACACCATTAACTGCCTCACAAAGTTTTCTATAAGACCCACCAATATCAATGATATAAACATACCCACCATCAAATAATGTTGATAATGCCATCATTTGCATTAAGAAACTTTTGCCAGCACCTGATGTGCCTGTTACCGCTGCATTAAAATTAGTACCCCAAAATCCAGAAAATGGGTCTACTAGCGAAAACTGTCCTCGCATTGAAGGTAACAATATACCTTTATCTTGGCCATGCCAATCACTTAAAACAGGTAGGTACTGCGTTGCATTCCATGAGGATATATGATGCATCATCATCGGTAATGCAAAGTCATACTGCAAATGATTGGTAAACATAAAAGGCATAGATGCTAAAAAATAAGGCATTTGCATACGCTTACAAACTGATAACTTAATCCCAGGCAAGTTAAATGCATTTTTTGCTTTTTCTACATCTACTTCTCGTTTTGAAGGTTTAGAGAATAAAACTACGTTATATAACATTTTACAGGAACGTGTTTTTTGCTTCGTTAAGTCTTCACGAAAGCTCTTCCACTGTTGTGCCTGCTCTTCTGTTCCTGCAACTAAAGTTGCATAATCACTTCTAGATTTTTTAGTTAAATCTCGAGTTTTTCTATTTGCTTTAGATAATGCTTTACCATGCTCATCTAATTTATAAATTGCAGTAATAATATGATTACAGTTAATGTGGTAAAGCGTATCAAAGATATTGGAAGTATTATTAATATTCTCCCAAAGCCTAAAACTTGATGGTAGCTTATCAATTGTTAAGACACTAATATCTGTTTGATAGGATTTTCCATTTCTATCATCACCTGACAAACGTAAATGATCTTTCTCTCTATCATCAACACTTAGTTCAAAGGAACGATCATTAACCTGGTATTTTAAGAGATTATCTTCTTGATGGCTTATTTTAGAAGGATAAATATCATCTGTGTTATGCGCTGTGTAAAACTGAATTAAATGTAAAAAATCGACAGAGTCACACAATTTAAAGCTAATACTTGATGCAGTTAATGCTGCCTCGAAAGATACTTTAAATCGATCAAAAGCTATGATTAAATCATTTTCAGATTGATTCTTTTTAGCAGTATCAATAACTAAATAAATTTCTGTTTGAGTAAGTCTTGTTTCAGTCTCATTTCTAGTTTTAAACCCAGAAACACAGGCTTTTTTATAATAAGCTTCTAATGAATCACCTAATGCAGATAGCTCTCCTAAGTTTTTATCTCTAAATTGACTAGCAAAGCGATCAATTTTATTACCCAATTGATTATGCTTAACATGAATGGCTGTAATGATAAATTCATCACTTATTTTAGTCCGAATAATTCCATCTAACTGCTCAGCAATTGCCTCATTAGCTCCAGTTAATGGACTAATTTGATAGATAATCCCTGCATTATGTTTATTAAAAAATACATGCGATCGATCATCAAAATACTCATAAGGTAATTCATCAGAAAATGATGGGTATCGGTAATCTGAAATATCAGTTGTTGCTTTATGATAAGAAGCATCTTCAACTGAATCAATTAAACCAAAGTATTGACCAATTTTTGTCGTAATCTCTTTAACCTGACCTAACATCGCCTCTACTCCACATCATCATAATCATTTTCAGTGATTTCTTTTTGTGGCAGAGATGACCAATGTGATTCTTCTACTACAAACGTAATGTAGCTTGATCCGTGATAGTTGTTATCTTCATCCTGCCAAGGCGCAACCCATAATCTTGCATCAATTTCTTCAGTTCGTAATGGCTGACCAGAATAAGGTGTTGGGCTATTAAATCCTGACCAAGCAACATGATATGATTTTTGCTGTATGCTTCTGTTATCAGAATCGACATCTAATGGCTTTTTTTCATCTTCTACATACTCCCCATTAGCACTAAATCGCCCTTCACTAATCATTTGATTAACCTGATCAACTGATTGACAGCCTCCCTGTTCAGTAAAAGGACAGCGTGCATCATCAGAAAACATACTTGCACAACCAGATAAAGTGATTGCTAATGTAAAAAGAGCTAATAGTTTTATTCTTTTAAATTTAAACATTATAAGTTCACTCCTTGACTAACTGGACTAAATATTGACTGATTAACTGCCTGTTGATTGGCATTAAACTCTGCATTTGCTTTAGACTGTGCTTCTCTTTGAACATTCTTTGAAGTATCAGAAATAGCATTTGCAAACGGGTTATTGACAAACCCTGTTGAGACTTTTTCAACCAAATGATTTGATAGGTTTTTACTATCTGAGTCATTAACTGATTTCATAGACTCAAAATCTTGATGTGCTTGATCAATCCAAAAGCCTGCTTGAAATAATACAGTTACCTTTCTTCCTGCTCTAACAACAACAATCGGGTGATAAATATTAGCAATAGACATTAGATAATCTGTAATTTTGTCTGATGGTTGACTAATACCTTCTCCAATACCACTTTTTAACGCTGATGTTGGTGTAGTTACGACTCCTGATCCTGTAACAGTCGATGTTTGCCCAGAAGATGATAAACCATCACCAATTCCAGAAATTAAACCTGCAACTGCTGCGTATCCTAAAATTGGTTTTGCTTTTAATACTGGAACTCCTCGAATATCTTGCATGGCATCTAAATCAAAAACTGAGCCATAAACTTTCTTTTCAAATGAGTATTCCTTACCTGCACAAGATAATGTTTCAAGATGAACAACATCACTATCAGATGATAAATCGCCATAGGTTGAACCTAATACAACACAGTTTTTTAAATGAGAGGTTTTACCATTAGGCATCGTCCCATTTGTTGTTAATCTTATCGCAACTGTACCTGTGTTTTTGGTTGAATTAGTTCCTGCATCACCAATAATACCTGTAATTAAATAACCATTAGCAAATGTCCCAGCCCAAACATAATTTTTAGGCGTGCGCTTCATTTGTTCCTTTTTATCTTCTGGATATGAAATATTAACGTCTTCTATACCTAGACTACTTACAATCGGTGTTTGAGTTATAGCTTGATAAGGCATTGCTACAGATTTACTTGGTGCTACGCCTTCATGCTTTTCAGATACTGAGTTAATTGACTTTGGAGTAACCTTATTTTGTTTTGTAGTTTTAGCATGTTTTACTAAATACAGTTCTCTTTTAAGGTTTTTAAGCTCCTTCTGCATTGCTTCCATTTGCTTAAGCGTTTGCACGTTAAGCTTTTCTGAATGATTTGAGCTTTCTGCCTTTTTCTGTTTTTCTAACTCAGAAAGTTTACTATTAGTCCTATCTAGTTTTTCTGTAATTGCTTCTATTTTTGCATGATCATAGGCAAGGCCAACGTTATCATCAAAAGCACCTGAAAAATGGATTGGTTTTGATGACTTATGTGGCTTATGTTTCTGTGTACTATAAAAGTAAAATCCAATGCCAATTAAGATAAAAACAATAACAATAGAAAGTGTTTTTAATTGCTCTATACGTGCCTTTTTATTAGCGTTTCCAGAGCGTTCAAATAACTTTTTCAGTTCATTCTTAAACATTACATCTATCCCTTAGCAACGATTGTATAAACAAAGCCAACTTGATCTTTAAATAAGATTTGTTTACTTAAGCTAACGGCTCTAACACCCTCTCGCCAAAACTTACGCTCAGGTAAAGAAACATGATGTTCTGATTGATTTTTTATCTCATAAATAAAACCGCTAAGCTTTGCAGATTCATAAACTTTTATAAGTTTCATTGATGTACCTGGATAACCTACAAATTCTTTTGAATCCGTAACCTCTTGGCTTCTTATTCCTTCTGATTGTTCACCTTTAATCATTGATCGCACCATCTTTTGTAAGAGCTTTAAGTAACCTGTATTCTTTTCCCAGCGGGCATCTTTCTCTGTGATATTATTTGCAATCATTTGAATGGTTTGACCTATATCAGAAACAGGCATCACTAGTGCTGAAAAGTGGTGGCCTTTTTGAGTACTAAAAAATAAAGTAAACGGCTTTTGCGAGTAAACAGGTTTGAAGTAAAGCGAACCATCTTTACTTAATGCTTTATCAAAAATAAAAGTGCCTTCAGGCGCAACATGTTTAATAATCTTATCGTGTTTAACAAAAAGACGATTAATGTTGGTAATTGATGCTTTAAATGAAACTGTACTATTATCGTTAAAATGAATAATACTCGCCTCTTCTGATGCAAAAGCAATACTTGATAACAACAAGCAAGCACCAACAGTAATTTTCTTAAGCATGACCTTTTACCTCACTAATAGAAACAATGGTTAATAACCCTAAGTGATAGGAAAAATGAATTTGATAAGTCTTTTTAACAGGTTTTAAAATAATTCCATCATCAACCCGTTGTAACTGCCCTGTTACCTGTACAACAAGAGATTGACTGTCAACCAATGGCTTTTTATTTTGATAAAAGACACTACTCATCTTACGTCTTTTAACTGACTCTATTTCTTCATTAAGCGTCTTTTTTAAAGCTTCTTTCTGATCAACTGATACAAGATTGAGTAACTTCGTATATTGCTTTGAAATCGTATCTGATGACCAAGTAAGTCTTGACTGCATAATATCTGTTGCCATATCAGATAAATAAGACGGTGAAGCATTAAAACTACTTAAACTAAATGATTCACTCGTATGTGTTGGTATATAAATGCGCTCTTTAACAAAAAATGAATAAAAAGAAAGACCTGACAATACCAATACAACAACAACGAGAGATAAACAGGTTGTTATTAATATTCGAATTAATTGCCTATTTTTAGTTAAGACATCATCCCGCAGTTGAGTTTTCATATTAAATCCTTATCTTAAATAAACGCGATTGGCTGAGTTAGGTGATTTTCTTAAAATCAATTTGGTTATTTGATTGGGTAACATCCAATAGATAAAGGAATAGAAAAAACGTATTCCTTCCCCTCCAAATTTCAGATGAAATATGAGACTAATAACAGCACCAAATAAAAATAAAGAAATGCCTAAACCCGTTAATAAGCCAATAACTGTTAAACCTATACAGGGAAGCCCCGTTACAATTGGAATTCCAAATAGCTTTGGTTCATCAGATAGCATAAAAGTATGATATTCTCTTTGCATTATTTGATTCCTAACTAAAGAAGAAAGAAATTTACAAAAAGCATCAATACAACAATGCCTAATAACGCATATATTTTTTTTGTTGTGATATAAGTTACAATGGCGACTATGACCTCACCAATATATACAATTTTTATAAAGTTAGAGTCTTTCCCAAATGTTGCTGACACTGCATCTGCAGCACCATCTAAATAATCCACTCCATCCTCAGCAAATAGATGGCTAGAAAACAAAAGAAATAAGAACAAAATCAAAATTGTTGCTGGTAAATATCCCATTCCTATACAGTAAGCTTTTAATAACCAATTATTCATCTTACTTTTCATATTTAATCTCCTATGGTTTCATACTGATATTGCGAATTGATTTGAGTAACAATGACTGGTTTTACAGGCTTAGCTATCTTTTGATTTGTGCAGGCTACTAAAAAAATGATCATTGTAATCCCTAAAAATATTTTCATTTACTAATGCCTTTGTTTCTTCTACTTATGACTTCATCAAAAAACTCAACTAGTAAAACTCCAAAACCCAGACAAAGTGGTAATGAAATTAACGTTTGAATAAGTAAAATTACTGCCTGTAATAATGCATCTGCATGAATGACTTTTTCTTTAGATAAAATATTGACTAAGACTGCTGCATCATTTCCTAAAATAAATTTCATAATTAATGTTGCTAAAATAAATCCAATTGCAAACTTCACAGTTGAACTTAAACGTTTTTTTGACTTGTTTTTTACTTCTATCATTATCTGATCTCCTTATTTTTAGACAAAAAGTCCCCTACCCATTACAAAATGGGCTTTTAAAAATTCCATTGGTTTAAAATAAATGACTAAAAACTAACTTACGTTTTCCATGAATAGCTCCTTGAATTTTTTAATTTGATTCTTGGTTAACTTTTATTGCTTGTGCATTTCCACCCATTTCTCAATGTCTTCACGTGCCCAAAACACTCGGTTACCTATAGATTTATTTTCTGGAAATTTTCCCATTCTAATATGCCTATAAATCCAATCTGATTTTCTTCCAATAATTGCTTCTACATCACGAGCAGAAAGCAGCTCTTTTTTAATCCCAGTTGTACCTTTTGCTGTTTCTAATTTTTTGACCTTATCTGCTAAAAACTCAATCATTTGGGTTAGTCTCTCAATATTCCGACTAATTGGTTGAACTTCAGCTGAAACAACCCCCCTAAAAGTTTCTTCAAAACTCATGCTACTACTCCTACCATTTGAACTTTCCTTTTATCATGCCCTGTAAATCTTAAGAATAAACCCGATTCTAGAATCCTTGACATTAACCTCTGCCCAATGAACTTCTCCAGTTCTTTCCTATCTAGATTAGAAATAATAATTGTTGGCAACATTGCTTCATATCTTTCGTTAATAACGTCAAACAGCTGCAAGTGATCAGAACTTTTTCCTCTTATTAGGTCAATTTCATCAATAACTAACAAATCATAATCTGCTAATTCATTTTTAATTTGTTGTTCTGTTTTTTTACTAGCAGAAGTATATGTCTCATTAATGCTACTAATTAGATTATAAGCTGTTAGTATTTTGGCTTTTAATTTATGTTTTATAATAACTTCTCTAACGATACTAGAAGCAAGATATGTTTTACCACTACCTGTTGTCCCTATCATTACTATGCTTGAGCCTAGTTCTTTCATTTGTTGAAATGCACTAGAGAACTGAACAGCAGCTTTTAAATTGATAGTGTCTTCTTTATTCTGCGGCTTAAAGTTTTCAAAACTTGCTGATCTAAACCTCTTCTTTATGCCAGAGCGTGATAATAATCTTGAAACTTGGTATGCATTTTCTCTAGCATGCTTACTCTCAAGATCGCATTCAGAACAAGAATATAAGTATCCTATTTTATGCTTTTCGCAGTACTGCTTTTTGGAGTCTAATTTTGATTGTATCCTTTCAATCTGTTTCGAAATATTTTGAATATTAGTCATCATAACTCCTTCCTTGAGTATTAAATATTTCTCCCATTACTGCTTCATTGTGTTTTAAAAGCTCAT
The DNA here is from genome assembly GCA_021713395.1 of Thiotrichales bacterium 19S9-11. Lineage (GTDB taxonomy): Bacteria > Pseudomonadota > Gammaproteobacteria > Francisellales > Francisellaceae > M0027. The sequence goes on from JAKJJT010000014.1 coordinate 29,349, forward strand.
CATCTGAATAACTCCATGCATCATCAAAAACTTTATTAACTGATGAGTTATATTTATTTTCCTGCTTTCCATGGTTCTTAATTGGGTAAACTGATTTCCAAGAATTAATAATTGAGTTTTCGAGCATCTGCTTTTGTTCATTCAATGGATGTTTGTTTAGCTCATTCACTATTAAGTTAATTACTCTATCCGTATTGTTTGCTTTAAGTTGAGTTCTTACATTTAAAAATTCTTCAAAAAGTTTATGTAGTGATAAATCAATCAAATCAAAAATAGTTTTTTCTTTTTGTATATTTTTTCTTTTTTCTATCTCTTTACTCTTATCTATATCTATCTCTTTCTCTGGCGTTGCATTTTTGTTGCATTGGCGTTGCATCAGCGTTGCATCAGCGTTGCATTGCAACGCTTCTGGCTGACATTTGTTCAATTTCTTTGCTCTAAGGTTGCGTGCTCGTATTGTACTTTGTGTTTCACTACCAATTAAATCTATTACATTAGTTACTAAATATTTGTTAGACTCCACCTCATCAAGAAGACCTGTACGTAGCATATATTCTAGTGTAACTTCAACATTATCATCATCTTCATCAAGGATAAGAGAAAGTTCACTTGAAAAATCTTTTTCTAATCCTTCAAAATAAATAAAACCTTGATTTTTTATCGATAAAAGCATTATTTTTTGAAAAATAATTGTATAAGTATCCCCACCAGCAATTTTACGCAATTTTTTAATCTTTGGCTCAGAAAAAAAACCTTCCTTAAGTTTTAGCCAAAAGTATCGTTTATTCATAAATAGACTCCTTATTTATTTCAGCAATAGAAATTTTTAAAGGTGCTATAAGACAAACTGATCGAATCCTCTTGAATATGAATAAAGTCATTTACTGAACAGCAAATATCTTTTATCATGGATGAACTGATCGTTGGTCAGTGCCCGGTGAGCTTTATAAATGTTTAGCGACCTGAATAAAGCTCATCAAAAATTTCACAATTTAAATTTAACTTCCTTGATTTCCTTTTGTATTTTACTCATTGAGCATCTAAAATCTTAATGCATAAGAATGGCATTTTCAACAAATATTATTCAATTTTATTTGTCAGTATTTTTACATTGTTATCCATAGAAAAATAGTATATATTTTACAAATTGTGGCAGAATTTAAGAGGAATAAAATGCCAAATTTTTCTATTTATAAGGATAAAGTTCGTCCATTTGAAGTTGATTTTGAAAATATTGTACATCATGCAAACTACTTAATATGGTGTGAAAACTCTAGATTTAATCTTTTTGAAACTATTATAGGAACACCAATTGAAAAATTTAAATCACAACAAAATACGGATATCATAATTCTTGAGGCTAACGTTAAATACTTAAAGTCTTTTAAACTAGGTGACCACTACTATGCTAAATCACGAATTGAAAAAGTAAGTAACTTAAAATTTAAATTCATTGATTACATATACAACAACTCTAATGAGTTATGTATAAAAGGAGAATTTATTTCAGTTGGAATTGATTCAACTACTAAAAAACCTAATAGAGCTTTAATATCAAAACTAGAAAGCTATTTCTCAGCTAGCTTTTCTGATGAAAATTACGCGGTAAGTGCATAAAATTTCGCTAAAATTTATTATTTGTATTTTTTCAGACGTCGTATATCTAATAGATACATGCTTTTGAGTTAATCGTTGAGCGAAACTAATAATATTTTTGTTTTTTAATTTTATGATATATATTCCCTCTTCCTTCCAGCTCAGCCTTTCTTTCTTTCCCCCAATAAAGTCTCCTTTATTTAAAAGAGGTTTCATATAGTCATTATCCATGCTCAATACAAAAGATTCTTGATTATTGGACTTAAATGACTCTATATCTAATAATGCATCATTTGGAGCACTTAAATTTAAGCAACTTATTGGCGACACTCCTGATCCATCAAAGAGCCAATCACTAGATACTTGCAATCCAAGCTCTAAAAATATCTCACTTAATTTATCACATTTCTTTTTAGAAAGTTTCTCAGACTTTTCCCAATTTCTAAATGTCGTCTCTGGGATATTAAATTTAATAAATTCAGATCTCGGAACTTTTAAAAGTGTTTTTCTTATAAAATTTACTCTATTTCCTGAATTATTCACATTACAGTCCAATCATTAATTTTCTTGTTAAATCTATCAATTTTTTTGTCTCTGAAACAGGCATTTTAGCACAAAAAAAATGATCATCAACTGCTCCACCAATCCCAGATATTTCAATATAATTAATTGATTTATAAGCCAAACCAAATCCATTTCCATATTTTCCATACATTTTACGTTCAACATCAACATCCTTAGATTCAGGCGTTATAATTGGGCATGAGTTCCAGTGTATTAGTTTGGGAACAATCATCTTATTATCTAATACTGAAAATGCATGTTGATATAAGTGATCATAATTAATCAATTCATGTTTTATATAATAGTCATTCCAATCTTTATTACTTGAAAAATAATATTTTCTTTTCAAGTTATTATCTATTATGAATAATGAAAAAAAGTTTAACCTATACTTTGATTTCAATCGATAAAACTCATTAGTTACTTCACAGTTATCATTTAAAAAATGCCTAATAAAAAGATACTTATTTTTAGTAACTTCAATAGTATTATCGATAACCTTTTCTTCATTAGATAAAAATATATGTCTAGACATACTGTAAACTTCTATGTTTCACTCATCCATAAATAATGATATCTATCATATACGACTCAATATCAAACTGGCAATTTTTTTGTATAAATATTTTAATTTATGCCATTTTATATCAACAAAGAGTTTAGCTAATTAGGAGCTTTTAATATCATCTAAGTAATTAGCCCAAACCTGCATCATCCTCACTCGTTCATCTAAATATTCTGCGTGATTATAAGCTGCTCTAACTTTATTCCGTTCTTCATGTGCCATTTGTTTCTCAATAATATCCCCATTAATTACAAACTTACTCTTATTATTGTTTAACAATGTTGTAGCTAAATGCCTAAAGCCATGAGCTGTCATCTTAACTTTGTTCACTCCATCATACCCTAAACGCTTTTGAATGACCTTCCGTAGAGTTTCTACATGAAGGTGTGATCCCCTTCTTTCAGAATAAAATACATATCGATTATGACCATTAATCTGTTTTAAGCTTTCTAGAATATCCAGAGCTTGGTTAGACAAAGGTATAATATGTTTTCTTTTCATTTTCATTTTTTCAGCTGGAATAATCCAAAGTTTGTTATCAAAATTAATTTCAGACCATTCTGCTTCTACAATATTACTTGGCCGTAAAAATACTAAAGGTTGTAGTTTCAAAGCTGCCCCTGAAATAGGATCACCTTGATAGCTATCAATAGATCTTAATAGTTGACCAATACTTTCAATGTCATCAATAAAAGCAAAATGTTTAGATGCCGGTTTTTTAACATAACCTCTAAAGGCAACAGCAGGGTTGTTATTACAAGCTTCTTCCAACATAGCAAAATTAAATACATTTTCAATAATACCTCTAATGCGCATTGCAGTCTCATAAACCCCTTTAGATGTGATTTTATCAAGGATGTTTTTTATATCTTTAACCGTAATTAAATGTATCTTTTTATGAGATAAAAAAGGCACAATGTGCCGATCAATCCGATTTTTAATATCTTTCTCAACTTTCTTACTAGTATAGTTCGCCTTGTTTTTATCAAACCATCTCCACAGATAATAACCAAAAGTATCATAGCTATTCTGAGCCATTTTATTCTTCTTTTTTTCATTACAAGGATCTTTGCCATCATTAATCGCTATGCGGGCTAAGTCTCTTACTTTACGTGCGTCTTTAAGTGAAGTGTCAGGATAAGAACCTATAGACATAGTCTTACGTTTACCATCAAACCTATAATCAAAGCGCCACAGTAGTCCTCCAGATGGCTTAACCAGAATATATAACCCTTTTTCATCTGAAATTTTATATTGTTTTTCTTTTACTTGAATTGATCTTAAGTGTGCTATAGTTAATGGCATGTCCTTACCTTTAAAAAATTTATACAACTATGTTAAAAGTACCGTCAAAAGTACCGTCAAATATTCAATGTTGTAATCATAGAGAAAATGATTAAGAAATACAATAAACCTTTTAGATTAAGGATCTTGTCATTTTTTTAAAGCTGAGAAAGATGGTTAAACTTCACTAGACCAATACCTCCTAAGGAGTAGGTCAGAGGTTCGAATCCTCTTCGGGACACCATAAAAAACCCTTATTTTATATATATTTTATTTAATATAATTTATTATTAAAAATTTTCGATCAATTTATTTGGGTACCACAGGGGTACCAAGAAAATTTCAATTTTTCCAAATAATGCTAAAATTCTCATGCCATATTCAAATTTTTTAAGTGCAAATGCAAAAGGCAAAAAAACTCATCAATTAATTAACCTCAGCATCTGTTATAAAAGTCACGCATTAATCTGATTTATTTTCATCCAAGGTGACCCTCTTTTTATTACAGAACTGATAATAGCAATCAACTTGTTCATAATAGCTACTAATGCAACTTTAGATGGCTTACCTTTAAGTTTTAAGCGTTGGTAAAACTCCTTCATTTCTGGTGAATGTTTCAAACTAGCTACGGCAGCCATATACAAAGCCTTTCTAACAATTTTCCTGCCGCCAAATATAAATCGTTTGCCTTAAAGGCCTTTCATAACCACCAGTTGGTTCAAATACAATAACATAATCTTTTTGTTCATCTAGGGAATTAAGAAATAAATTAATCTCCCGTATTGAGTTTTTAATTACTATATCTTGACCATTAAAATGAATTTGTAATTCTATTTTTCCAATATCAATACCAATATACGTTATCATAATGAGTCCTTATTCTATATACTGTTGAATGGTTAACATTATCCTTACTTGCGGTAAGATTCGAGGCTCGCCCTCATGTCATCTGTTCGGATATGGTTAACTTAATGAGTGGAGAACCTAGACTGAGGTTCGGTAATGAAATACCTTATTCGATTAACGGTTCCTCTACTCACCCCTTAAAAGTGGATCAGACTTTTAAGGTTTATTCAATTTCATAATACAAGTTCGATAATTAATTTTTCACATAAGTAATCTTCTTTTGGGCTGAAATTTTAATTGGGCTAATTACCCATGCAGCTAAAGCAGATAATAAATGAGTCATGGCATTTTTAACCGAACGATGTCTAGTATGCCAAAGCATTAATGAGTTTTTTAAATGATCAAATAGAGTTTCAATCATACTTCGTTGGTTTAGTAACTGTTTTTGTTCAACAGTCAGTATTGGCTTTTTCATGTTTTTCAAGGATAATGCAGAAGTCGTCTAGGCGACAAAATGTTGTGATGAGTAAGTCTTCCATGATGAGTGGTATTGTTTTGTGAATATTTATCTCATCATAACACTATAAATATCAATTAGTTAAGCTACTTTCTATTTTCGATCTCAGGTTATGTATACTGTCATGCAAGGCAATGCTTAATAGAACAATTAACAGATCAGCGACAAAAATCTCAAGTCTGTTAATTTTTCTGGTATAATTTTTCCCTATTTCTATCTTAACCAATGGATATATGATGCCAAAAAAAGATACAGGTAAATTAGACAATATTAAATCAATTAAAGACTTATCATCTTATCTAGATACTTTAAGCAACAAACAAATAGATCAAATTATAAACAACAATATTTCATTCATAATAGCCTTGCTAAATAAAAATACACTTACAAATAATATTTGTATGTCTATTTCAACTCCCAGATTATTAGATTTTATTATCACTAATAATTCAAAGACAGATTGCTTAACTGCTATCAAAAAGAAAGATGGTGATGGTGATACTATACTTCATTTAGCAGCTGAATACCCTGAAAGTTTCCAAATGATTTTAAATCTATACCCAAAACCAGAACTTCTGCCTGCTTTCACAGAGAAAGGTTACTATGGTCATACTATTCTTCATGTAGTCGCTCTAACTCATAACCCTAAATACTTAAAAATGGTTTTAAATTTATATCCAAAACCAGAACTTCTGCCTGCTGTCAAAGAGAAAGATGATAATGATGATACTGTACTTCATTTAGTAGCTAATCACCCTGAATGTTTACAAATGATTTTAAATCTATATCCAAAATTAGAACGTCTGCCTGCTGCCGAAGAAAAAAATTGTAATGGTCACACTCTTCTTCGTTTAGCAGTTAATAACGATAAAAGTTTCCAAATGATTTTAAATCTATATCCTCCAAAATCAGAACAACTGTCCACTGCTCTGAAAGATAAAGACCTGAATGGTCATTCTATTCTCGATCTAGATAAAAACTTACAAAATGTTTTAGATCTATATCTGGAATTGAAATCTCAACCGATAGAAAAAGTATCCAACCCTTTTTTAAATTATCACGAGGCTAAGGTTAACTTTAGCATGCCTAGCTCTGCCATAACTCTTTCGAAGAGCTAAAAAATATCAATATTTAACATCTGTTTTGCATGAATTTGATATAACATTAGTGCCCGCAGAAACTTGGGGCTATCTAAAGACTTTTTAAAAAGATTTTATTATAAGAATGGTCGAGTAAAACCAGAGGAACTTCCCCTCTAGCTTACTCGACTAATTAAAACATATTAAAAGTCTAATACCTTGCTTTTACTCTTAATGTATACTATTGTTTACATTAACTGATTTATAGATAAATATAATATACATTAAAGATAAAACCATGAGCAAAAAATTACATTTACCTATACCCGTACAAAAATCCTTAAGAAAGCTTGGGAGGGATATCAGTAATGCTCGACGACGACGTCGTATAACCATGGCACTTATGTCTGAACGTGCAGGGTTTTCTCGCATCACTTTATCTAAAATTGAAAAAGGTGACCTAAGCGTATCGATTGGAGCATACGCCTCTGCTCTATTTGTGTTAGGCATGATTGACCATTTAGAGAAAATTGCTGACGCTGCTTATGATGTTGTCGGCCTCAAACTAGAAGAGGAAGATCTACCTAAAAGAATTAGAACACCACGAAGTAACAAAAAATAAACTTGTAAACTTTACTAGAAAGCATAATATCATATATTTTTTTGAATAATTGTCCATTGTTGGCAAATTGTGTTATACTTTAATTGTCCATTGTTGGCAAGGCAATTAATATGAAAGTAAAATATAAAGATACAACCGAATATAAGATATTGAAATATATCCAGAAAACAAAAAATGATGTGATTCTACGTGAAGATCTGATGTCATTAGATAATGATAGACAAATCACCAGAGCACTTAATGCTTTAATCAAGAAAGGGAAAATCACAAAAATTGGGTATGGTATTTTTGTTCGTCTTTGTTATTCAGAACTAACAGGTAAAACTTATCTACCAAAAGGGTTTGTTTCTATTGCAAGAGAAGCTCTAACACGCTTAGGTATTCGTTGGGATATTTCAGAAGCTGAAAGAGCATATAACTCTGGTAAATCACAACAAGTGCCAGCTAATCCAGCTACAAAACTACTGGATCGGTTTCGTAGAAAAATATCATACAAAGGCATGGAGCTTCGCTTTGAATAACTTCCATAATTACTCAGATAATGAACTTAGAGAACTTATCAACCTGACAACTGAAGAATTAGGTTTACAAGAACCACATGTTATTGAAAAAGACTTATTTGTAACAAAGGCAATTTCAGTATTAATGTCTGTCAAACATGAATTTTTCGAGTTAGTTTTTCAGGGTGGTACAGCGCTCGCTAAAGCACATAAAATTATACAACGGATGAGTGAAGATTGTGATTTCAGATTGGTATATAAAAGTTCCTACCAACAGCGTAAAAAAGACGCACAACGCAAACTAATTCGAAATTTTCGCAAAGAGTTACTTCAAGCACTATTAGATAATGGTTTTATTTTAGATAATGATTCCGTCAAAATTCGCAATGAAGGCCAATTTATTTCAATTAGAGCAAAGTATCATTCATTATATCAAAATCAATTACCAGTTCATTTGAAACCCTATTTAGCTTTAGAGCTTTTTCTTGGTGAAGTTAAACTGCCTATGGTTAATCATATGATTACGCCACTAATTCGACAAACTTTTGGTGATAAAGTAAAGTTACCAGAAATAAATGTAGTATGCATGTCAATAACAGAAACAGCAGCAGAAAAATGGGTTGCTTTAACAAGGCGAATAGCAACAATAAGCCAATGTGAGCATTACTATGATCAAGATTTAGTACGGCATATATATGATCTTTATATGATTCAGAGCAAATACTTATTGGATAAACTTGACTTCACAAAAGTTGTAAAGAGCATTGTTGAAAATGATCGTCTTCATTTTAAAAAGCATAGTGACCTTTATTATCAAAACCCGATTACAGCAATCAAGCAGTCACTTAATGAGTTAGAAACAAATCCCATTTGGTCAGAAAACTGGTCTTTGTTTATTGATACGATGGTATATGGAGAACACCCTAGTTATCAAGTCGCAATTAAAAATTTAAAAACACTATCAGAAATTGCAATTAATGCTATTAACAAAAAAAGTAATAATTAACTTGGTAAGCTTTTAAGTCGGAATTAATACAACTCACAACAAATCAACTGCTTTTTGCTTATGTTCTGGCGCTAGATGAGCATACCGTAAAAATCGCTATGACCTAATAACTCACGTACTACTGATAGGTTCTCACCTTTCATGACTAGTTGACTAGCAAAGTTATGGCGCAAATCATAAAAACGAAAGTTTTCTATCTCTGCATTTTTCATTAAAGTTTTCCATATATGCTTGGGCAAGACTTTAAAGTAAAAGCACCTAACAAAGTGTGGTGCTCTGATATTACGTATATTAGAACAGATCAAGGATGGCTATATTTAGCAACAGTTATTGACTTATATAGCCGAATGATTATTGGTTGGAGTATGAGTACAAGCCTTAAGACTAAAATTGTTGATGATGCTTTGCTGATGGCTCTATGGAAGCGTAAACCTGATAAAAGCTGTATTCATCACTCAGATCGTGGTACGCAATATTGTAGCCATCATTATAGAGATAGGCTTAAACAACATGGTTAAGTTTGCTCAATGAGTAGCTCAGGTAACTGTTATGATAATGCAGTTATGGAAAGCTTTTACCATAGTTTAAAGGTTGAGCTTATATATGACCAAAGATATAAATCTAGAGATGAAGCTAAAAGAGCAATTTTTGATTATATTGAAATTTTTTATAATAGACAGCGTTTGTATTCTACACTAGAATATAAATCGCCTGTTGAATATGAAATGGTCTCATAAGTTAGGTGTCCGTTTTTTCGAGGGAAGATCATGAATACTTTATTAGAAGTTTATGTGCAACCAGGGTCGAAAACAACAGAACTATCAGGAAAGCATGATGGTCGAATAAAAATTCGTTTAAAGTCATCTCCTATAGATGGTAAAGCTAATCAAGAGCTTATTACATTTATGGCCCAACTCTTGAAAGTAAAAAAACAGGATATACAAATTGTTCGGGGCGAAAAAAGTCGCCTTAAACTACTTTCTATTCCAAAAAATTCTAACTTAATTAAACAATTAAAAACATTGGACATTGAATAACTAAAAATATAATTTAGTCTGTACTACTAAGCTTATTTTTAACTAATTCTTTATAAACTCGCTCGATTACATCATCCCAAACTTGTATATTTTCTTGTCTAAACAGGCGCAATGATGGATACCAAATGCTTGTATCACCTTTTAGCTCCCATCGCCAATCAGGAATCTTTGGCACTAATACCCAGCAAGGCTTATTCAGTGCACCTGCCAAATGCACAGGTGCAGTATCAACACTAATCAATAAGTCCAAGTTTTCAATAAGTGCTGCTGTATCAGAAAAGTCTTTAATATAAGGAGATAAGTCAACTAAAGGATACTTTCTTATCATTTTACTTGTTAAAGCCGGATAATTTAGATTGTAAAATTGTATATTGTCCAACTTAAATAACGGCTTAAACGCTTCAAAATTAACTGATCGATTATGATCATTAATATGTGTGCGACTTCCTTGAGAAACTAGACCAACTTTAAATTTTGAACCATCAAATACTCTGTCTTTAAATAGCCTTCTTTTATTTTTATCTGCAAATAAATAAGGTACTTCATGAGGAATATGATCAAGTGTAATATTTAAACGATACATTAAACTACCTGATAACGAATAATAATCATTATCTAGCGCCCTAAGCTCTGGTTTAACTTCATCAACCCAGGGACATGTTGATATCAAAGAAGCCAGCTCTTTTTGCGTATGAACAATAACATAAGCACCTTTCTCTTTTAGATTTTTTGTAAAACGGATAAATTGAATATTATCCCCAACGCCTTGTTCGGTAATCACAACAATACTTTTATTGGTTAAATCCTCTCCCTGCCAAATTGGCATTGTTGGCATTTGCGCCTTAACTCTCAGTAAACTTGGACGAGATTCATAAGATTTCAACCCATCTTTATAGTTTCCTAACGATAGTTGAACCAAAGCTAAATTATTAATACTGTAATAATAATCAGGCTGAAGCTCTATTGCCTTTTGATAGCATTTTTGAGATTTTTCCCATAGCCCCTTTGCATGATAAACTGCACCGAGACTGTTGTGGTAAATAGCTTTATCCGAACAAATATTGAGTGCTTTTATAAGATATTTTTTTGCATTATCTAGCTGATGCATATCCATGTATAAATTACCCAGGTTATACATGCAATCTGAGTAATTAGGTTTAGCTTTAATTGCTTTTTTATAATAACGCTCTGCTTGCTTCAATAATCCTTGAGTTTTATATATAATAGCTAGGTCATTGTAACATTCCGGAAAGTTCTTTCTAATAGATAATGCTTTTTTATAGTAAAGTTCTGCCTGACCTAATTGGCCATTTTTCTTATGCTCACTTGCTATTTGAAAAAAGTTGATCGCAGAATCTTGTCTTACTGGCCTACGACCATAACCAAAAACCATATACTACATCTCTTGAAATAGAAACATACTTATTATTTTAGACAAAATATAGATTACTTACTGCTAAATAATCGTAATAACTCACTTTTTGTTTGCTCTAGTTGATAACGATGTGATAAACCAGTGTTATCAACATTAGAGTTAACATCTGCTGCATGTTGAACTGGCATTTCAATCACTTTATCACCTGAATCTTTATTAGCGCCAAATACTTTAGCTTTAAGTTTTAAAATAAAATCTGAAACTCTTTCTGCTAAATTAAGTGGCGCTTTTTCAGTATCTGACTGCTCTTTTTCTTGTGATAAGCTTGCATCATCTTGATCAACAGTCGTCACCTGAACCTCTTCTACAGAAGCGTTAGAATATGCCTCTTGAGCATGCTCATTATGAATGTGCACAATGAATTCTGCATCCTTGCCATAATTACTACTACCATCAATGTAAACTATCTTATCTTCGTTATCATTGGCAATCATTGCTTCTTCTAAGTCTTCTTCCTTATCATTAGCTTGTATTAATGAATCCCTAACAGCTGAATCCATTGTAGTACTATCAAACCATTTATCTCTAGCATCAACTACTATATCTTTAAGCTCTACTACAAAATCTGAAAGTGCGGTTGTCAAGTTGATTGGCGCTTTCTCAATTTCTGGTTGTTCTATTTTTTGTGAAATACCTGCATCTTCATCATCTAACTTATCATCAACACCCAGTTCTTTTTTAGTATCAAACGGTTTATTTGAAGTAAAATTATCTTCTGATAAAATATCAAAATGTAACTCATGCTGAACTTGCCCATCTTTATAAACTTTTGCAACAAAGTCTGCTTCATTACTGTTACTATCACTGCCTTTAACATAGACTGCGCTAACCTCGTTTGCATTTGCTATGGTACCGACGCCTCCGTCGTTTGCAGAGAGTCCTGAAGCAACAATTTCAACACCCGCCTCTCGGTAAACATCAAATAAGCGCACAATATCACTTCGACTCACCCCATCTTTTAAATTAATCTTAAATGGTTTTGACTTCGAACCATCACCACCAATCACCTCATCACTTAGTTTAATTGAAACACCAAAGTCATTGTAATCACCATTTAAATCTTTCCGACCTTTTCCTTCGCCTTTATCAAAATCTGTTGGCTTATACCCTCTAATTGCCAGACCTTCTACATCAGCGTGAGCCGCACGTTTTGGATGGTCACTCTCTAGTATTTCTAAAGAGTAATTCATTTGCTCATATGGGCTAATTCTTAACGTATCTATTGCGAATAAGCCGATTGCATCTGTTGATGTAATCGTTAATATTGCGGCATCTTCAAAAGTGGAGCCCGCATCAAATACAAGTGTCGCTAAAACTGCATTAATATCATCTTGATCTCCTGATATTGTAAAGTCTCTACTATCACCTATTAATGAAATTGAGGTTGCACTTGAAGGTATTTCTACACTTAAAGTACCACCACTAATCTGCAATTGAACACTTGCCAAGTCATTATTTACATCTGAAACACTAATTGTACTACCATTTATAAAGCTTAATGACGTAACACCCTCATCAAGCACTTGCTCTCCTGGCAAGTTATTAACCGGTGGTTGAGCATCATCATCTAAAATAGTAACAGTTGCAGAATCTAAAGTTGCACTAATGGTAAATGGGCCTGAATTACTGGTTAATAAGCTACCCGAACTGTCACTCACATCACTTAACGTCAATGTGACAGTCTCACTGAACTCCACTAAACTATCATCTAGTGTATTGATGTTTATATAACCATATTGACTACCTGAGTTAATGGCAACTGTATCAGAAATAGACTCATAATCACTACCCTCTGTTGCTGTACCTGAAACACTATAATCAACATAAATAGTCTCACTTGTATTGTTAACAGCGCCTAGACTAACTCTAAATAAACCAGGATTTATATTAGTCGCTCCATCTTCTAAAGCAGAATCATCAACTGCACTAATTGAGACCGTTGAAGTACTTTCATCTATAATATTTAATGTTGCTAATGTTGTACCATTATCAATAGTAAATGAATCATTATCTGTACCTTGCAGTTGAATATTAATATCTTCTAAACCTTCTATATCATCATCTGCAATTGCTATTATATTGATATCGACCGTATCACTTCCTGGTAGAACAAGTGCTGAATAAACAGTCATTGACGTGCCATTAATTATCACCGTACTGAGCGTCAATGCATTATTATCTGACGTATAATCTGTACTTACCGTGGCTTCACCTGATAATGTAAAATAAACGGTAACTGGTGAAGATGATTGATTTATTGCACCTAAGTCAATTCTAAATATACCGCTACCACCTGATTCATTAACAGGGTCATTAATTGCTGAAACTGAGACGATATCACTAGCTTCATTATCTTCAATTGTTACGATTGCCGAATTCGTATCTGTTGTAAATAAAGAGCTATTATTCACACTAGTTAAAGTTAACTCTACAGTTTCATCACCTTCAAAAAGTATATCATCATGTATATTTTCAACACTAATATAACCATATTGATAACCTTCTTTAATGGTAATGGTTCCTGTTAAAGCACCATAATCAACTGAGAAGTCTGAAACATTATCACCACTGATTGGATCATTCATATCTGCTAGGCTATAGTCATAAGCTCCTGATGTACCAGAAGTTGCACTTCCTGATATACTATAAGTAATGATGATATCTGAGTTTGTATGATTAACCACACCCAGATCAACCTCAAAGCGCGCTGTGTCACCATCTTCTGAAGCTTCATTATCATCATCAGCATTAATCTCTACAACAATAGGTGCGCTATTATCTTCATCATCATCGATAATAATCTCAGTTTCTAACTCATTACTATCACTACTTAAGACAAATGCATCAGGATCAGGCGTTGCACCTAAGTATTCAATATTTGTTAATGTAATATCAATATCTTCATTGCCTTCAAATACACTATCATTTATAACATTAACGTTTACTACCTGTGATAATGAACCATTAGCGATATCTACATAGTAAGTATTTGTACCATTATAAGTGGCCGTATTAGAGTCTATATCATAATCAGGGTTTCCTAAGCCAAGGTCTAGCGCTTCTGCTTGACCATTAACCTCAAAGTGAACCCGAACTGTATTACCTGTATCATTCGTAGCACCTAAACTAACCGTGAAGCTACCATCATCCAACGGATCTTCAGATGCAGCTGCATCTACCGCTGTAATTGAAATTTCAGCAACATTAAACGTAATAGTATTAAAGTCAACTGCTGTATCACTACCGCCATTAGCCGTACCACCATCATCAGTCACTTTAAAGTTAAAGACTGAGTAATCATCACCCGAAGTATTAAGTACTGGTATAAAGACAAGCTTATTATCATTAATATCGGTAATTGAAATGGTATCACCCGTACTAATGACACTTCCACTTGTGGTATCTCCAGCATCCGTTAATAATCTATAACTACCAGAACCTGTTAACGTACCGATTTCAACTGAAACAAATGCATTGCCTTCTACTGTATCAGCAAAACCAAAGTCTGCTTCTTTTAATACATAAGCTTGATTATGTGGAATTGTAATTTCTATATCTTGGCCAGTTGGTGGGTCAGAAACAACTGCAACTGTAATATCAACTGTATCAATATCCGTACGTGCCGTTGCATCGGTTGATGTAACAGTTAAGATATCTGATCCATTAAAGTTTAAATTACCTTGATAAACTAATGTGGCAAGCGTTGCATTGATATCTGCCTCTGTACCTGATATCGTTAAACTACTACTACCATTGGCACCAGAACTAATCGTTGCTAATCCTGATAAGCTAACAGTTAAACTACCATTATTAACCTGTAACTGGGTACTTGATAGATTACCGTCTGGGTCAGTGACACTAATTAAATTACTATTACCTGAATTAAAGGCTAGAGCTGTATCTTCATCAACCGTTTGAGCACCAGGTACAGTATTAATTGGTGGATCATCATCAACAGAAGTTATGGTAATATCAACTGTATCAATATCCGTACGTGCCGTTGCATCGGTTGATGTAACAGTTAAGGTGTCTGATCCATTAAAGTTTAAATTACCTTGATAAACTAATGTGGCAAGCGTTGCATTGATATCTGTCTCTGTACCTGATATCGTTAAACTACTACTACCATTGGCACCTGCATTAATAGTTGCTAATCCTGATAAGCTAACAGTTAAACTACCATTATTAACCTGTAACTGGGTGCTTGATAGATTACCGTCTGGGTCAGTGACACTAATTAAATTACTATTACCTGAATTAAAGGCTAGGGCTGTATCTTCATCAACCGTTTGAGCACCAGGCACAGTATTAATTGGTGGATCCCCAATACCTGTAACTGTAATATCAACTGTATCAATATCCGTACGTGCCGTTGCATCGGTTGATGTAACAGTTAAGGTGTCTGATCCATTAAAGTTTAAATTACCTTGATAAACTAATGTAGCAAGCGTTTCATTTATATCTGTCTCTGTACCTGATATCGTTAAACTACCACTACCATTAGCACCAGAACTAATAATTGCTAATCCTGATAAGCTAACAGTTAAACTACCATTATTAACCTGTAACTGGGTACTTGATAAATTACCGTCTGGGTCAGTGACACTAATTAAATTACTATTACCTGAGTTAAAGGCTAGGGCTGTATCTTCATCAACCGTTTGAGCACCAGGTACAGTATTAATTGGTGGATCATCATCAACAGCAGTTATGGTAATATCAACTGTATCAATATCCGTACGTGCCGTTGCATCGGTTGACGTAACAGTTAAGGTATCTGATCCATTAAAGTTTAAATTACCTTGATAAACTAATGTAGCAAGCGTTGCATTTATATCTGTCTCTGTACCTGATATCGTTAAATCACCACTACCATTAGCACCAGAACTAATCGTTGCTAATCCTGATAAGCTAACAGTTAAACTACCATTATTAACCTGTAACTGGGTACTTGATAGATTTCCATCTGCATCAGTGACACTAATTAAATTACTATTACCTGAATTAAAGGCTAGAGCTGTATCTTCATCAACCGTTTGAGCACCAGGTACAGTATTAATCGGTGGATCTCCAATACCTGTAACTGTGATATCAACTGTATCAATATCCGTACGTGCTGTTGCATCTGTTGATGTAACAGTTAAGGTATCTGATCCATTAAAGTTTAAATTACCTTGATAAACTAAAGTAGCAAGTGTTGCATTTATATCTGTCTCTGTACCTGATATCGTTAAACTACCACTACCATTGGCACCTGCATTAATAGTTGCTAATCCTGATAAGCTAACAGTTAAACTACCATTATTAACCTGTAACTGGGTACTTGATAGATTACCATCTGCATCAGTGACACTAATTAAATTACTATTACCTGAGTTAAAGGCTAGGGCTGTATCTTCATCAACCGTTTGAGCACCAGGTACAGTATTAATTGGTGGATCATCATCAACAGCAGTTATGGTAATATCAACTGTATCAATATCCGTACGTGCCGTTGCATCGGTTGATGTAACAGTTAAGGTGTCTGATCCATTAAAGTTTAAATTACCTTGATAAACTAATGTAGCAAGTGTTGCATTGATATCTGTCTCTGTACCTGATATCGTTAAACTACTACTACCATTGGCACCTGCATTAATAGTTGCTAATCCTGATAAGCTAACAGTTAAACTACCATTATTAACCTGTAACTGGGTGCTTGATAGATTACCGTCTGGGTCAGTGACACTAATTAAATTACTATTACCTGAATTAAAGGCTAGGGCTGTATCTTCATCAACCGTTTGAGCACCAGGCACAGTATTAATTGGTGGGTCATCATCAACAGCAGTTATGGTAATACCAACTGTATCAATATCCGTACGTGCCGTTGCATCGGTTGACGTAACAGTTAAGGTATCTGATCCATTAAAGTTTAAAGTACCTTGATAAACTAATGTAGCAAGCGTTGCATTGATATCTGTCTCTGTACC
Source organism: Thiotrichales bacterium 19S9-11 (assembly GCA_021713395.1). Classification (GTDB taxonomy): domain Bacteria; phylum Pseudomonadota; class Gammaproteobacteria; order Francisellales; family Francisellaceae; genus M0027. The sequence goes on from JAKJJT010000014.1 coordinate 46,372, forward strand.
TGATATCGTTAAACTACCACTACCATTAACACCAGAACTAATCGACGTAACAGTTAAGGTATCTGATCCATTAAAGTTTAAATTACCTTGATAAACTAATGTAGCAAGCGTTGCATTGATATCTGTCTCTGTACCTGATATCGTTAAACTACTACTACCATTGGCACCAGAACTAATCGTTGCTAATCCTGATAAGCTAACAGTTAAACTACCATTATTAACCTGTAACTGGGTACTTGATAGATTTCCATCTGCATCAGTGACACTAATTAAATTACTATTACCTGAGTTAAAGGCTAGAGCTGTATCTTCATCAACCGTTTGAGCACCAGGTACAGTATTAATTGGTGGATCATCATCAACAGAAGTTATGGTAATATCAACTGTATCAATATCCGTACGTGCCGTTGCATCGGTTGATGTAACAGTTAAGGTGTCTGATCCATTAAAGTTTAAATTACCTTGATAAACTAATGTGGCAAGCGTTGCATTT
>JAKJJT010000015.1 GCA_021713395.1 Thiotrichales bacterium 19S9-11
CCGGTAATAGGAGAATTAACTAAAGTTAACGACTTAACAATAAAATAATCTGGTTTTGTTTTAATGCTTTTACCATTAATGCTACTGGTAACATAGTAACCAACGGTTTGATTATTGGTATTAAGATTTTTTGGTGTAACGCTAATATCACAAGAATTATCAATACTTAAACTATTGCAGTTATCAGAATAGGTAATATTAAACTCAGCTGCATTTGAGTTAATAAAGTGTAGTTGAGTGTTACTTGCTGTTTGAGTAGTCTCTGTTTGAGACGTTTTAGTACCTAAAATAAAACTGTTATTAGAAGAAGTATCTTCTAAATTAACATTAATATTATAATTAGATGAAACAACAGCGCTATCGCCATTAGTTGATTCAGTTAGTGCATACGTTACTGAATTAGCGGGTTGATTATCACTAGATGAAATATCACTCTGACAGCCTAATAATAAACTTGGTAGAATAGTTAAGCTAACAGCACCAAAACGCTTTGATAATTTCATTACAGGCTAAATCCTTTTATTAATATCATTTGTTTCAATAATTTAAAAGATATCAATAAAGGAGTAAAGGAAATAAATATAATTTTTTATTTACTCTGATCAGAAACTTCCATTTTTGAAATAAAGTAAGCCTTAAAGCCTTTACTTTCTGATATAAAAATAGTTCCTTTTAAATTTGTAATTACAATGTGATTACTTTATAATTTTTTATGAACGTAAATTGTTACAGGTGAAATGATGAAGTTAGTTGCAATTGGTAACTCAAAAGGTATTAGACTTTCAAAGTCTATTATTACAAAGTATCATTTAGATGATGGTTTTTTTCTAAAAGAAGAGGAAGATCAATTAATTATTGTTCCTGAGAAAAAAAATAAACGGGAAGGGTGGGCAGAATATTTAGCAAAACATCAAGATCAAATTAATTTAGATATTGATACAGATTGGCTAGATGCAGATTTAGAAGAGGGAGAATAAATTTAATAAAATATTAAGGGCTTTGTATGTATTATCAGTTTGATGTTTGGCTTGTAACGTTAGACCCAACAATTGGAAGTGAAATTAAAAAGTCTAGACCATGTGTGATTATTTCTCCTGATGAGCTTAATACCTACTTAAAGACAGTCATAGTTGCTCCTTTAACCTCTCAAAGTTTTAGTGCGCCTTTTCGCATTGATTGCATGTTTAATAAAACCAATGCTCGAATTTTATTAGATCAAATAAGAACGGTAGATAAAAAGAGACTAAAGAAACTACAAGGTCATCTACACCCTGTTACAACAGAAAAGATTAGTAAAACGTTAGTTGATATGTTTCAGATATAAGCTGATTATTAATTTTTTTATAATGTTTTCTTATACCTTAATAAGGTTACAGCGCCCATTGCGATAAAAAAGATAATTAACGGAATAATACTACTCCATATAATCATTAAGTCATTTCCTTTTAAAATAATTCCACGAACAATTCGTAAATAGCTCGTTAATGGCAGTAAATTACCTAAAAACTGCGCCCATTGTGGCATACCGTAGAATGGAAACATAAAGCCAGATAAAAGAATTGATGGTAGGAAAAAGAAAAATGTCATTTGTATTGCTTGAAGTTGTGTTTTAGCTAGCGTTGAGAAGGTAACACCGACAGTTAAGTTAGCTAAAATAAATGGAAATGTAGCAATAAGTAATAAAGTTAAGCTACCCTCAATGGGTACATAAAATAAAAATTTAGCAGAAATTAAAATTAATAATAACTGAATATAACCGACAATAATATAAGGTGTGATTTTACCAAGAATAACTTCAATTGACTTGGCAGGCGTTGCAAGTAAGCTTTCAATGGTGCCTGTTTCTCGCTCTTTTGTAATCGTTAAAGAGGTAATCATGGTCATGGTCATCGTAAGAATAACGCCGATCAAACCTGGAATAATATTGTACTGAGTAATAGCTTCTGGGTTATATTTTAAATGAGAAATAATCTCAAATGCTTCTTTATTTGGCGCAAGATAATGTAAATTATGATCTTGGCTGATTTGTTTATAGAGGCGCTGTGATAGTTCTTTTAATGCATTAATCGCATAAGGTGTGGCAGCCGGATCAGCTGCATCAGCAACAACTAGCATTTTAGGTGAGTTCCCTCTAATCACGTCACGTGTAAAGTTTGAAGGGATATTAATGATAAATTGAATTTTACCTTGTGCTAATAACTCATTTGCTTCTTCAGTTGTTAAGTCAGAGTATTCTAAATTAAAGTAGTCTGTATTTTTAATTGCAGTAATAATTTCACGTGTAATGGGAGAAGGGTCCATATTGCTAACAGCGGTGGGTAGTTGTTTAGGATTGACATTAATAGCATAGCCAAAGATGACAAGCTGGATTAATGGAATAATAACAATTAGTCCAATTGTTACTGGGTCTCGGCGCATTTGGATAAATTCTTTGACTAAGATTGCCATAAAGCGATTAAAGCTAAACCAATTCATTTGCCATTTCCTTGATGGTCTTGCATTAGAAAAATAAAGACATCTTCTAAAGAGGGTTTAATAAGTGTTAATTTTTGAGAGTCTTTGATTAAAGATTTAATCAGTGTTTCATAGTCATGTTTTTTCTGATAGCTAATATGTAATGATCGGCCAAACCTGACACACTGTATATCTTTATGATCAGATAAGGCATCAACAATTGGTGTTAGTTGATCTCCTTCAACAAGCCAGGTCATGATATTAGACTCTTCAATAATGGAGTCTGCCGTACCATAAGTTAACAATTTACCATAAACAATATAAGCTAACTTTGTGCAGCGTTCAGCCTCATCCATATAGTGTGTACTAACAAGTGTTGTCACACCTTCTTGAGCGAGTAGATGGATATGATCCCAAAACTCTCGCCTTGCTTGCGGATCAACACCAGCTGTTGGTTCATCTAGTAGTAATAATTCTGGGCTATGAATCGTTGCAGCAGCCAATGCAAGACGTTGCTTCCAGCCACCTGATAAGGTGCCTGCCAATTGGTGTTTTCTTGCTTGGGTAAAATGAAGGCGGTCAATTGCTTCATTTGCTTTAATTCTAGGTTGATTAACACCATAGAGCTTTGCCATAAAAATTAAGTTTTCATAGACAGTTAAATCTTTGTGCAATGAAAAATGTTGTGTCATATAGCCAACTTTTGTTTTGATCGTTTCTGTTTGCTTAACAATATCTAAGCCTAGACAATGACCTTCGCCTGAGTCAGGAATTAATAAGCCACAAAGCATACGAATGGTTGTTGTTTTACCAGAACCATTTGGGCCTAAAAAACCATAAACTTCACCACGATCAATCGTTAGATTTACACGATCAACAACATATTTATGATCAAATGATTTGGTTAGATTTTTAACATCAATAACAGTAGACATAATCAAACCTTATAATTCAATATTAATGGGTTGTCCTGGATGTAGTGATTCTAATTTGTCTTTTTCAGGTATTGCTTCAACCCTAAATACAAGGTCTTTTCGTGAAGATTGGCTATATATAACTGGTGGAGTGTATTCAGCAATATCAGATATAAAGCTTATGTTTGCATTTATTGGATCTTCTTGGCCATCCATATAGACACTAATTTTTTTATTTAAATTAATTTTAGAGAGTAAAGGTTCAGGGATAAAGAATATCACTTTGATTTGATCGGGTACGAGAATTGAAGCAATCGGTCTATCATTACTAATTCTCTCACCTTTCCAAATATAAATATCGTAAATATGTCCACTTCGAGGAGAAGTAACATTAGTTTGATCAAGATACCATTTTTGATAAGCTTCATTGGCTTTAGATGCATTCGCTTCTGCTTCAGCTGCTTGTATTTGTAATTCTCTTGCAGGAGATGTTAAAGTAACTAATTGATTATTTGCTTTAGATAGATTTGCGTTAGCTTGTAGTGCATTACTTTGTACTTGATCAAAATCTTGTTGTGACATGCTTTTAGTTTTAACTAGGTCTTTTGCTCTGTCTAAATATAGATGGTAGAAATCTTCATTTGCTTTAGCGCTTTCAACTTCTGATTTAGCACTTTCAATCACAGAGGATCGGGTTTCTCCTGTCTCTAAGTCCTGTGCTTGTTTTTTTGCTTGAAGTGTTTGCTCAACTGATTGCTTATATAAATTACTGTAAGGTGGCTGTTCTATATCAACAATTTGATCGCCTTTGCTAATTGGTTGTCCGCGTTGTACATAAAGCTCAGTTATTTTACCACCAGATGGAGTAGAGACATAAACTAAGTCTGCTTCAATGTAACCATTAATATGGCTGGAATGCTCAGATGAGCAACCATTTAAAAGCAGCACAAGTATCAAAGTAAAAACTAAATTTTTAATTGCAGTATACATTGAGCAATATCCTTATATGATCAATACTTAGTTCGGATTTTTATCTATTACGTATTCAGATACAACTTTTCCTTCTATTATATGCTCTTGAATAATTCTTTCCAATACGTCAGGGTGACAAGAATGATACCAGACACCTTCTGGGTAAATAACAGCAATTGGTCCTTTTTGGCAAACTCTTAAGCAGTTTGCTCTACTACGATAAACATGACCATGTTGACTTAAGTTTAATTCAACTAATCTTTTTTTTAGGTAATTCCAAGCCTTAATTGATGCGTTTGTATCACAGCACTTTAGTTTATGTTCATCACAACATAAAAAAATATGATGCTTTATATTTTTGATTCCTAACTTTTTTATTTTTTCATCTAATGCTGACATGATATATAATCCAAAATTTGCATTTCATAAATTTTTTAATTGCGGTATCATAGCAGTTTCCAACAGCAACATAAACTATAAAAAAGAGGATGATAGTTATGTATACTAATTATTTAGCACTGTTTGTGCTAATTGTCATTTTAATAATATTTGTCATTTTGCAAAAAGCAAAACTTAGCTTTGCTAAACGTTCTTTATTGTCACTTGTTATTGGTGTTGTTTTTGGTTTGTGCTGTAAGCTTTCATCCTCTCTTACATCTGAAACCTCTATGATTGCTCAGTCTCTTGATTTTATTGGTACACTTTACCTTGATTTAATCAAGATGCTAGTAATTCCACTAGTGTTTACAGCTATTGTACATGCCGTTGTTAATTTGCGCCATCATCAAGGAGAATATTTAACAAAAGTTGTTTTTAAAGTCGTTTCTATTTTATTAATTACAACAGGTATTTCAGCATTTATTGGTTTTAGTTTAGGTGTGACACTTAATATTGGCAGTGGATTTAGTATTCCAAGTAATTCTTGGCAACCAAAGCATGTTGACTCTAGTATATTTGATACTTTGCTAGGCATGCTGCCAGCAAACCCAATTGGAACGATGGTTGATGGTAATGTGATGGCAGTTGTGATTTTTGCATTACTCATTGGTGTGGCATCATTAAAGTCATATCGTGAACACCAAACGTTAGCAGAGCCATTTATTGGGTTTATTCATTCTAGTTTTGATGTGATTAAAAAATTAGCTTCTATTGTCATTGGTTTAACGCCTTATGGTGTTATTGCACTAATAGCTCATACTATCATGCTGCAAGGATTATCATCACTTATTACAATGCTTGCATTTATTGGTGCTATTTTCTTAGCACTAGCAATTGTATTAGTTATGCATTTACTGATGCTTCTATCAGTTGGTAAAAATCCAGTTGAGTATATTAAACATGTTTTCCGTGCATTATTAGTTGCATTTACAACACGCTCAAGCTTTGCAACGTTACCATTCACAATGGATGCGCTAAAGCGTCAAGGTGTTAATGATGGTATTGCTAATTTTGCACCTGGCATAGGTGCGACAATTGGTATGAATGCTTGTGCTGGTGTCTTTCCAGCTGTGATTGTTGTATTAACAATGAATGCGGCTGGTTTTCCAATCACTTGGGAGTACTATATTATCGTACCATTAGTTAGTATGCTTGCATCGATGGGTGTTTCAGGAATTCCAGGTACTGCTTATATTGCCGCAGGTGTTATGCTAACAACGCTTGGATTGCCTTATACTTATGTTGCTTGGGCAATTGCCGTTGACCCATTAATTGACATGTTAAGAACGTTAGTTAATGTTAATGGTGTAATGGTGACGGCCGTTGTTACAGATGCAACGACAAAACTTGAAAATACAGTTGACATCGAAGCTAACTAACTTATAATGACATCCCTGTCGGGTCGTTAGCTCAGTCGGTAGAGCAGTTGGCTTTTAACCAATTGGTCATAGGTTCGAATCCTATACGACCCACCATTTCAATCATGTTTTAATATTATGCATGATTTTAATACACATTTTTATAAGAATTTATTACACCTTATCTATTCGATTTATAAATAAAAAATGAGTGGCGCAAGAAACTTTGTTACAGATCAAACTACTTATGGGCTTTTCTTGTGATTTTAAATTTGTTAGAATGACTTCAAATAAAAGTATGGTTGTTTATAATAATAAAAAATAACGAGGTAAATAACGATGAGTAAAGTAAAAGATATTAGAGACCTTGATTTAACAAATCTTTCAAATAAAGATATGGAACTATTTTCTCTTTATTTTGAAAAATACCTTGCTGAAAAAAATCAACAGGCAAAAAATAGTCACTTAACTGCAGTTTTGAATATTTTTAAAGGCTTTAAAAATGAACAGGATGCAAAAGCAAAAGCAAAACAGCTAAAAGAAGAGCAAGACGAAAAAGAAAAAGATAATCAAAGTGGTTTGTTTGTTAACAAACCTAAAAACCAAGAAACTAAAAAAAACTTAGAGCCTCAAAAAGTCTAAATTAGACGAGGCTTTTACAAAATTAATTTAAAATATATAAATCCTAAATTTTTATTCTCTCCTTTTCATTATCTGATACTATTATGATCATCAAATGATTGATAGTGTGATAGCTAATAGATAATGAGTTTAGATCAAATAATTAAAAATAAAGATAGCCGTCCTAAGGTTGAATATCCGTGTTTACCTGTATCTGAAAAAGTAGATGAAATTAAGCAGTTAATTTTAGATAATCAAGTTGTGATCGTTGCAGGAGAGACTGGTTCTGGGAAATCAACACAGCTGCCAAAAATTTGCCTTGATTTAGGATTAGGTGATAGAGGTTTTATTGGTCATACGCAACCACGACGATTAGCTGCACGATCGGTTGCAATGCGTATTGCTGAAGAGCTAAAATCAGAGATTGGCACATATGTTGGTTATAAAATCCGTTTTAATGATCACACCTCAGATCAAACTTACATAAAAGTAATGACTGATGGTATTTTACTAAATGAGTTACAATCAGATCGTCTGTTAAAAAAATATAGCGTGATTATCATTGATGAGGCGCATGAAAGAAGCTTAAACATTGATTTTATTTTAGGCTATTTAAAATTTATCTTAGCAAAACGCCCAGACTTAAAAGTTATTATCACATCAGCAACGATTGACCATGAAAGATTTTCTAAGTTTTATCATAATGCCCCGATTATTGAAGTATCAGGTCGGACTTATCCGGTTGAAATTCGTTATCATGAAGAGTGGCAAGAAAGTGAAATAAGCGAAAAATCACAGCCTGAACGTATTCTAGATGCAGTTGATGAATTAACTTCTGAAGGCTTAGGTGATATTTTAGTCTTTTTTGCAACCGAACGTGAAATTCATGAGTCATTAGAATTTCTTAAAAAAGCAAATTTAAAAAATACTGATATTTTAGCATTATATGCACGGCTATCTAATCAGCAACAACAGCAAATTTTTAATCCTCATCATAGAAGACGAATTATTTTATCAACGAATGTAGCAGAAACATCAGTGACCGTACCTGGTATTCGTTATGTCATTGATACAGGAAAGGTAAGAATCAGTCGTTATAGTTATCGAACAAAAGTGCAACGATTACCGATTGAGCCAATTTCACAAGCATCAGCAAACCAGAGAGCTGGGCGCTGTGGTCGTGTTGCTTCAGGTATTTGTATTCGACTTTATTCTAAAGAAGATTTTTTATCACGAGATGAATTTACAGAGCCTGAGATTTTAAGAACAAATCTTGCAAGTGTAATTCTACAAATGACAGTCCTTAGGCTAGGACAAATTGATCGTTTTCCATTTATTGAAGCACCTGATATGCGTTTTATAAAAGATGGATTTCGTTTATTACATGAACTTAATGCAATGAATGATAAAAAGCAAATTACCTCTATTGGAAAAATCATGTCTAGATTACCAGTTGATCCAAGATTTGCACGCATGTTAATTGAAGCGAAACAAAAGGGTGTTTTAGGTGAGTTGTTAATTATTGTTAGCTTTTTGAGTATCCAAGACCCACGAGAGCGACCAAGAGAATTTCAAGAAGCATCATATCAAAAGCATTTACAAGATAAAGATAAGCAATCAGATTTTATTGGTATTTTGAATTTATATGCTCGTATTACAGAAAACACAGAGAAACTATCAAATAATCAATTTAAACGTTATTGTCGAAATGAGTTTTTATCTTATTTACGTATTAAACAATGGCGAGAGGTTTATTTCCAACTTTTAAATATAGTAAAAGATTTTAAGTGGTCTATTAACCAGAGTGATTCATCCGAGAGCATGATACATCAAGCAATTGTATCAGGCTTATTAAGTCATATTGGGTTTAATTATGAAGAAAAAGAATATTTAGGTGCAAGAGGCATTAAGTTTCATATTTTTCCAGGTTCATTTGTTTTTAAACAAACACCCAAATGGATTGTTGCATCAGAGCTAGTTGAGACAACACGCTTATTTGGGCGGGTAGTAAGTCAAATAAATCCTCAATGGCTTGAAAGTTTAGCCAGGCATCTAGTTAAAAAGCATTACTCAGAGCCACATTGGAGCTCAAAGCGTCAAGATGTTATTGCTTATGAGCGTGTCAGTTTGTATGGCTTAGATATCGTTCAAAAGCGTCTGCTTTCTTATGGTAAAATTAATTTAGCTGAGTCCCGAGAAATTTTTATCAGAGAAGCGTTAGTTGCTGATCAACTCAAAACAAATGCTCACTTTTATCAGCACAATCTAAACTTATTAGACTCAGTTGAAGATTTAGAAAATAAAGCAAGGCGCCGCGATATTCTAATTGATGATGAAACGCTTTATCAATATTATGATAAGTTGATACCAGTTGATATTTATAACAAAGTAACTTTCGAATCATGGTATAAAAAATTAGATAAGCAGGGTCAAAAAAGTCTTTACTTTAAATTTGAGGACTTAACACGTTTAGATACATCTGAGATTAATAAAACCTTGTATCCATCTTATTTTAAGATAAGTGGCTTGAAGTTAGCTTTAGATTATCATTTTGACCCAACCAGTCAAATTGATGGCGTTACGATGATAGTGCCAGTTGAGCTGATTGAGCGAATTGATATTGAAAAAACAGATTGGTTGGTGCCTGGTTTACTTGAAGCAAAAATATCAGGTCTCATGAAAGCATTACCAAAAAAAATTAGAAAAAATGTGATGCCAATACCACAGTATGCAAAAGCCGTATATGAGCGCATAAGTTATGATCTAGATAAAAACCTAAGAGATTCTTTAGTTAAGGAACTAGTTGCAATGACAGGAACCTTATTTGATCAATCAGTTTGGGATGAGGCAGAATTAGAACCTTATTTAATGATGAATTATCGAGTGATTGATCAAAGAGGCAAAATCTTAAAAGAAGGGCGTAATCTTAGACAGTTACAACAAGAACTTTTACATAAAAATAAAATAGTAAAACCAACAGTAAAAAGTAATATAGATCAAAATATGGTTTATCAAAAGTGGGAATTTGATGCATTAAAAGAGAAAGAGTTTATTAAAAAAGCGCATGCGGAAATTGAAGTTTATCCTTGCTTAATTGATTTGGGTGAAAAAGGCGTTCAATTAAGCAATGAAAATACATTAGAAAAATCTAAAAAATCTCACTTTTTAGGTATTAAGCGTTTACTAGATATTGAGTGTCGCCATTTATTTAAAGTAATCAAAAATAAGATTAAGAATAAACAGAAGTTATCGCTTTGTTTTACACCTTTAGTGAAAAGTGAAACACAATGGCTAGAGGACTTATTTCAAGCAAGCTTAATTGATGCATTTAACTTATCTTATGACGCGGCATGGCAAATACGTACTTATAAGGATTTTGAAGCGCTTTTAAAGCAAGGGAAGGGGTATGTTGTTGAATCAGCAGAGGAAATATCAGATAAACTATCTAAAATAATGCCAAATTTTTATGATCTTAATAAAAAGCTCAATGCAAAGCCAATCTCTTTAGATTTAATTGAAAGTTATCAAGATCTAAAATCACAACTTGATGCAATGTTTTATTCTGACTTTATAAGTAAAACTGAAAAAAAATGGTTTAATCGACTAGAGATTTATCTTTTATCCATGATTGAAAGATTAAAAAAGCTGCCAATAAATATAAAGAAAGACCGCCAATTTATGTTAGAAGTTGATCAAGTTTATGAAAAACTAGATCGTGTGGTTGAGCAGAAAAATCTATCGGATGATGATTTTCGAGTAGTAGAAATTGAATGGCTCATTCAAGAACTATGGATCTCATTTTATGCGCAGCAATATAAAACAATAGAGCCAGTTTCTGCAAAACGATTAATAAAGAAGATTATATCTATTTGACTTTACAGAATTAAATAACATTAAATAATTGTAACATATTGATATTTAAGTAAAAATAACAAGTTTAAAGGCGATAAGACGTTTTCATTTTATCGAAAAAATATTTTTGTTGCAATGTGTGAACAAATAGCGATCACTGTGAGTTGTTTTACGGAAATTTAGAGGAATATAATTCTAGTTATTATAAAAAAACAATAATATAGTTGGTTGCTTATGAAATTTTGCGAATTTCTTAATGAGGTTCGTGAGGGTTTATCCGAAGCTTCTGATAAAACACCGGAGTTATCTTATATTGCATTTACCATTATTGGACTATTAACAGATGGTGCTTATGAATATGAGCTTTTAAATACAGATGTTAATATTTCTAATGAGGCATTAAGTATCATATCAGATAGCTGGAACTATAGTGATAGTGCTTGTGTTATTATAATGGCAGCATTACTTGCGATACAGATTCAGAAAGATGAAGTGAATGATAAAAGAAAAAAACAAAATCAAATAAAAATATCATTATTGTTAACATCAGCAGCACTCATGCTATCACTAACACCGATTGGTCTTAGTAGCTGGGGATTTGCTGCATCAACCGTAGTTGATACAGTATTAGCATCAATGGATTTTTATCAGGCGATTCAATCTTACTTTGATTTTGACTATTGGTTAGAAGAAAGGCTATATGAGTTAGACTTTCTAGAGGAAAAAATTAAAGACTGTCCTGATAGCGCTCTAGAACTAGAAAAAAAATTGGTTTTTGAGCGAGATCAGTTGCAACAACAGATAAAAGATTGTTGTGTTAATTATGTGAAGAATAATAAAAAAATGTATACAGAGAATAATCAGCATCTTGAAACTCAAAACTTAATTAACTCAATGACAGAAAAAAACAACTTAAATAATATCAATAAAGACTCACTTAAGGTTACAAGTTTTGATGTAAATAACTTCTCTAAAGCAAGTAAAGAAAATGTTCGAAAAGTAAAAAAAGTGCAACAGGAACAAATCAAGAAATCAGGCATAAAGCTTGCGATTAAAGTAGGTAGCATGGTTGGGATGACTTTGCTTGCAGTGGGTGCTTGTGCACATCCAGTTGGTCTTGCAATAACAGTGGGTGTTGCCATTGGATATCTGATGTATAGCTTTGGTGTTCCAGCAATCACAAAAGTTTATAATACATATAACCCAAAACTAAAAAAATATATAGCAAGCTTAAGTAACCATAAAAAAGCTAATTTAGTTTCTGGCTACCTTGCTGATGATGAAGCATATAGTTTTAACTATGGTGAAGATGATTATGAATCAGTGAAAGAAAACAAAGTTCTGCATAAGTCTAAAAAACAAACGATTTCACCAACAGTTTGGTTTAATAAATTAAACCAACAAGTAAGAAGTACGGAGTTGAACTTTAACTAACACACTTCATAATTTAAAAGCGTATCAACTATAATGAAGCAATACATTAATTAATGGGTCTAGACGGATGTTAAGTGTATTTAGTACAACGTTTATTTTATTTTTTACAATATTTCTAGGTATGATCTTAGGTAGAAGTCGCATTTTTGGAAAAGGATCTGATCGAGTATTAATTCACTTTGTTTTCTATGTTGCACTTCCCATGCATTTATTTTTAAGTTGTTATCATAGCAAGCTTAGTTTGTTTAACTATCAGTATACTGTTTCTTATATTTTATCTATGCTTATTATGATAGGTGTTACGTTTTTCGTTAGCTATCGATTATTTAAAACACCAATAGAAGCTTCAGCACTAAATACGATGTCAGTAACACAAATAGATGGTGCTTATTTTACGATACCATTATTTATTTTGATTTTTTCAAACTCAGTGCTGGCTATTCCTTTAATGGCAATTCAAAACGTTATTTTCTTTACGCTAACGGTATTAATAATAGAGTTGGCACTAAATAAAAATAACCAGACCAATCGAACAAAATTATCTGGTATGTTTTTTGTGATTAAAAGAACCATTAAAGTTTTAACAACAAATCCAATTATTGTCTCATCTATTTTAGGCTTTGTTTTGGGCTCAACTAATGTGGAATTAGATCACCATATAACAGATATATTTGAATTTTTAGGTAAAACATCAGCACCCATTGCATTATTTGCTTTAGGTATATCTTGCTCATACAACTTGTCAAATATGAAGGAGTTTAAAGATGGTTTTTTAATCTCATTACTTGTTGTCATAAAGCTTATTTTATTCCCAGTGATTGCTTTAGTAATTGGTTATGGGTTTGGTCTTTCTCATGAACTATTACTTGCATTAGTTTTACTTTGTGCAAGCCCAACAGCAACGCATAACTATATTATTGCTAATCAATATGGTGTTGAGGCTAGAGTTCAAACATTTGTTGTTGTATTAACAACGATATTCAGTTTTATTACAATTAATCTATGGTTATATTTTTTGCAATAATCCATACTGAACATTGCTCGTTGTCTTATGTTTAATCATTTCTAAATTAGAGTACTCATCTAGAAAACTTAACTCTGCGTTTTTATCTTGTTCAAAATAGACTAAGGCATTTTTAGTAAGCAAGCTACCTTGGACAATTAAGTCAATTAATTTTGGAAGTATATTAAGGCTAAATGGTGGATCAAGAAATATAATGTCATATGCTTGGTTAAGCTGTGTTAAAACCTTAGTCGTATCACCATATAAACAGTTTTGGTTTTTAAGTTCTAATTGACTTAAGTTATTTTTTAGTGCTTGATGGTGAGCTTTTGATTTTTCAATAAATGTCACATGCTTCGCGCCTCTTGATAAAGCTTCAATACCGAGCGCGCCACTACCAGCAAAAGCATCAAGACAGTTACTTCCAATAATATGATCTGACAGCCAATTAAAAAGCGTCTCTCTTATTCTATCAGCAGTTGGACGTAAGGTGTCATTACCTGATGGGAATTGAATTAAGCGGCTTCGTAAGCTACCGCCAATGATTCTTAACTTTTGATTTTTCATAATTTATGATTAGTTGCTAGATTGCTTTTGACCGACAGTCACCGTAATCATGTGCTCTGGATTGATGATTGTCTGTAGGGTGTCTTTGACATCTTTTTGGTTAAGCTCATCTATATGATCAATGTAAGTGTCAATATAATTTAGTGGTAAATCATAAAACCCAATGGTACTTAGTAGGCCTAGTTTACTACGATTGGTTGCCATTGATAATGGGAAGCTGCCAATTAAATATTTTTTAGCCATTAATAATTGCTCTTCACTAGGGCCATTATGGTAAAGTTCATCAAAAGTTTGATCAATAATTGATAAAGACTCTGTGGATTTATCATTTCTAGTTTTAGCTTCAATCAAAAAGAAACCTTTTTCTTTAAGTGTTCGAATACCACTATGAACCCCATAGGCAAGCCCATGCTCTTTTCTAACCCGCTTAAATAGTAGTGAGCTCATGCCATCACCACCTAAGATCTGATTAGCGACAGATAATGCAAAAAAATCGGGATTACCTTTTGCTATACCTAATGTTCCTTGAATAATTGTTGTTTGGTTTGATGGAAATTCGATATGAATAGACTTTGATTTTTTTATTTCTTGTGGTTTTGGTATAGCAGATGCTTTTTCACCAATAGGTAGTTTGTCAATTAAGCTATCTGTGATTGCTTGTGCTTGTTCAATTGTGAGATCACCAATAATCGCAATACTTGCATTTTTCTGAGTATAGTATTTTTGATAAAATGCTTTTGCAGCATCAACAGTTAAGGCTTGAACGCTATTAGCATTACCATCGATAGCGTGGCCATATGGGTGGCCTTGATAAAGCTCTTGAATAAAGGCTTTATAAGCAATTTCGTCAGGATATTGATCATCCATTTGAATACTAGTTAGCTGTAATTTTTTTATGCGATCAAACTGTGAAGTAGGGAAAGTTGGTTCAGTTATTATTCTACTAAATAAGCTAACAGAAGGATCTAAGTATTGAGGCATTGACATTGAACGTAATGAAAAAGTTGCTCGATCTCTTGCTGTATTCTCACTAATATTAGCACCAAGTGAAGTGACCTGATTAATTAGCTCATTCTCATCCATGCCTTTTATGCCAGTTTCAAGTAAGCTCGCAGTTAGAGAAGCTAAGCCATATTGACTATCATCATAGGCTGATCCTGCTGCAAAGCTTATTTGGACATCAACAATTGGCACTTCATGACTAGCAATAAATAAAACTTTTGTGCCACCTTTTGTTTGCCATTGATGAATTTCTGGCTTGCTTTCTATTGTGGTCTTTGTTTTTGTTTCTAATTGAGGTTCTGCTTGTGCGGTTGTATTCATAATAACTCCAATAAACATTAAGCTGTAAAAAAAAGATTTAAGCATTTGACACATAGAATATCCTAATAACTATTGCTATTTTTGTGTTAGATACGTCACAGTCATATTATCCTTATTTAAATAAGTCTTTGCGACTTCAATGATTTGCTCGGGGGTGACTTCTAATAAATAATTGAGATAATCTTGAGATAGTTGCGCATCTAAATTTATAGAGGCAAATGAACCAAGCAGGTATGCTTGAGCATTAAGAGAGTCCATTGAGTAAATTTTGCTTGATAAAACATTAGCTTTTACACGATCTAACTCATCTTTATTAATGCCATTTTTAACAATGCTTTCTACTTGCTCTAAAATACTTTTTTCGAGTGTTTCTAAATTAGTGTTTGCAGTAGGTAGTGCAAAAATAATAAATTGTGTCCCATTTAATGCAAAAGGATCATACTCAGAAGAAATAGAAGAAGCAGTTTCTTCTTTTCTAACTAATTGAGTTTGTAATCGAGATGAGGCATTGCCGCCTAAAATTGAGTCTAATACCATAAGTGCATAAGGTTCCCATGAATGCGTAGTAGTCTTAATACTTGGCGTTTTGTAACCAATAATAATGGTTGGTACTTCAACTTTAGGGCGCTCAACGTAGACTTTTTTTATGCCTGCTGCTATTTGATCTTCATGCTTCTTTTGCGTTGATAAATCAGATTTTTTAATTGATTCAAAATATTGCTTTGCTAAGGTGTGGACTTCATCAGGATTAACATCACCTACAACAACAATGGTTGCATTATTAGGTGCGTACCAGTTGCTGTACCATTCTTTTAAGTCATTTAGCGTGTACTGTTCTATATCACTGCGCCAGCCAATAATTGGGTGATGTCTTGGGTTTGATAAATTTGATGCAGCCATATGCCTTTCAAATGCATAACCAATCGGGTTATCCTCTGTGCGCATATTACGTTCTTCAAGTACAACCTGCTTTTCTTTGTCAAATAAAGTTTGGTCTAATTCAAGTTGATGCATTCTATCAGATTCTATTTTAAAACTAAGTTCTAGCTTATCCTTACCCCAGTATTGATAATAGGCAGTGTAGTCATAAGAAGTAAACGCATTCTGCTGGCCACCATTACTTTCAACCAATTCATCAATCGCACCAGCTTTAAGATCTTTTGTGCCTTTAAACATCATATGTTCTAACATATGAGAAATACCAGTAATACCGTTAGGTTCATAAGTTGATCCGACACGATACCAGATTTGAGATAGCACAACAGGTGATCTTGTATCAGGTTTTACAATAACCTTTAAGCCATTGCTAAGTGAGTACTCATAAATAGGGGTACTTTTTGGTAGTTTAATTTCTGAAGAAGTTGTTGCATAAGTTGTATTCATAGATAAGATACTCGCTGTCAGTACTGAAGTTAAAGTTGTTTTTAAAGTCATATATATCCTAATTTAAAGGCTTAACTTTACTTAAACTATATAACAAATTATCACTATTCGCGCATTTTAACAAAAAGAATAATAAGTATAATCGTAAAGATAACAGTTGGTGCACCAGCACCGATCAAACCAGGTAGATTATAGACCTCTGAAAACGGCCCAAAAAACTGATTAATAATAAAAAAGATAAATCCTAACAATAGTCCGGCTAGTATTTTTAGCCCCATAGCAGCAGAGCGCATAGGACCAAAGACAAATGGCACAGCCATAAGCATTAGAATAATAACAGAAATTGGTTGAAAAAACTTTTGCCAGAATTGTAGTTCTAGCGCATTTGTTTCTTCGGCATTTTGTTTTTTAAATGCCATATATTCCCATAAAGCTTTAATGTTTAAATACTCAGGATTGACACCAAGCACATCAACAAGTCTTGGTGGAATTAAATTTTTCCAGGTATCCTTATCTAGGTGTGTAACACTTACTTGGTCAAATGATAGAGAGGTTTCATTAACATCGCTTATGATCCAAGTGTTGCCATCAAGTGTTGCATTTTGAGCTTCTATAATTGTCTTTAGCTGGCCATCTTTAATCCTAAATCGAGTGATATTAACTAGCTCATGTTTAGCAAGAGAACCATTGACATGGATAAAATCATTACCGCTTTTAAACCATAATGATTGTTTTCCAGAAATAACTGCATTATTACCGCCTTGGGCAATTGCTTTATGTATTTCTGCTTTTTGCGTATAACTTGGTCCAAGCCAACTGCCAAGCATAAAACAAAAAACAACTAAAATAC
The DNA here is from genome assembly GCA_021713395.1 of Thiotrichales bacterium 19S9-11. Lineage (GTDB taxonomy): Bacteria > Pseudomonadota > Gammaproteobacteria > Francisellales > Francisellaceae > M0027. The sequence goes on from JAKJJT010000015.1 coordinate 17,170, forward strand.
TACTTGCGACCATTACGCCTTTTGATATTTGAAAAGTTGAGCATCCTGCAGCTCGCATAACAATTAGTTCGCTGTTATTAGCTAAGATACCCAGTCCCATCAAAGAGCCTAAAAGACAGGCCATTGGCATAATAAGGTATAAATTAACGGGCAGTTCATATAAAACATAAATAAAAGCACTAACGGATGTATAGTTCCCTTGACCTACATCTTCCATTTGGGCAATGAATGTAAAAATAATAAAAATTGCCATAATGCTTAATGTAACAATGGCAGTTGTTACTAATACTGTTTTTGCAACATAGCGCGTCAATTTAAGCATGGTTATTTCCTAAATCATTAATTGGCTTAGGCTTAAATTTAGCAATAGGTCCATTTAATTTTAAAATAGCAAGAAAAGCGCCTACACCAAATATCAAATGAACCCACCACAGCCCAACCCATATTGGTATATCACCAGAAATAAGCCATGATTTGGCAATTGATAGTAAATTAAAATAAAGTACAAATACGATGACAGCGGGTAATATCTTACCATAGCGTCCTTCACGAGGACTTACTTTGCATAAAGCAACTGCAATCATTGTTGTTATCAGTAGTGCAATTGGGAAGCTAAATCGCCACTGAAGTTCAGCAGAGTCCGATAGTGATTTACCATTTAGTAAGGAAAGAAATGGTTTGCTTTCAAGTGAGAATGATCGCTTTTGAGCAGAACCAACGTCAATATATTGACTAGCTGTTTCAAATTTTGCTTGTTGGAAATTTTTTTCACCTGGTATGCCTTGGTAAAAGTATCCATTTTCTAAAACAATATATTTATTGCCGTCACTATCTGTGTTTTCATACCCACTTGGTGCGATAATAGTGACAGACTTTTTTTGCTTTTCTTTTGTGCTATCTTTATCATTTACTTGATTAATAAATACATTGGTTAATTTATTATCTTTAGCATCAATTTTTTCAATATAAATGACTTGTTTACCATTATTAAAAGACATAATTCTGCCAGGTTGTAAGAAATTGAGTACATTTTCACTACCAACTGTATTTTTAACAGTATCTTTATAACTTAGCATATAAGGGATCATAGATAAGCTTAAGTAGCATTCAATAATGAATAAAAAAACAGCGGGAATCATTGTGATACCAAGCAGTCGAAGCCAGCTTAAGCCACAAGCAAAAGCAACGGTGAGTTCGTTATTACTAAATAACTTTCCATAAACAAGTAAGATTGAAAAAAAGTAACTGACAGGTAGTAGGTAAGAAACATACTTAGGTAGCATAATACCGAGTAATTGAATAACAGCTGCACCTGTTAGCCCACCACCCGCGGCAACATTTAAGTATTTAATAAACATATTACTAAGAACAAGCGCAAGTAAAATAGTAATTACCGCTAACATTGTATGGACAACTTCACGGTTTAGATATCGTAAAATTTGCAAAGTGCTTTTCTCCAAGCCAAGCTATCAATCTGCTTCCTTGCTTATCATAATTGAAACTCAAATCATAGCCAATTAAATTGCAAAAAAAATACGTATTTACTTGAAAAAAAATATGAAAGCTTCAAAATTGACTTTATTTCATAGAATTTATCTATTCATTTATGAGGTGTAGAATGGAGTATGTTGTTAAAAGTGGTAACCCTGAAAAACAGCGTACCGCTATCTTAGTTTTAGGTGTTTTTGAAGGTCGTAAGTTATCTTTTGAGGCAGAGTTAGTCGATAAAGCATCAAAAGGTGCACTAAGTAAGTTATTGCGTCGTGGTGACATTGAAGGAAACCTCGGTCAGTCTCTAATGTTATTTAATATAAAAGGTACCTTAGCAGATCGCATCTTATTAGTTGGTTGCGGGAAGGAAAAAGACTTAAATAAGAATAAATATCGCAATATTATTAAAAAAATGGTTGAAACTTTAAATGAAACAGGCTCAATGGATGCAGTTTGTTATTTAACGCAGCTAAATATTAAAGGGCTAGATAATTACTTTAAAATTCGTTATGCAATTGAAGCAACCATTGAAGCACTCTATCGATTTGATCAATTTAAATCCAAGAAGCAAGAGATTAGGCGGCCATTACGTAAGCTAACTTTAACTGTTCCTTCTCGAGCAGACTTAAATGAAGCAGAAAAAGCATTAGCCCATGGCCAGGCGATTGCAGAAGGCACATCATTTGCAAAAGACTTACAAAATATGCCACCGAATGTCTGCACGCCGGAGTACTTGAAAAATCAAGCAGAGGCATTATCAAGAACCTCAAAATCACTCAGTATTAGTGTGCTTGATAGAGAGGAAATGAAGAAAAAGAAAATGAACTCACTATTAGCGGTATCTGACGCAAGTGAGTTTGAGCCTTACTTATTTTCTTTAAAATATCAAGGTGATAAGTCAGGTAGTAAGCCAATAGTTTTAGTTGGTAAAGGTTTAACTTTTGATACAGGTGGGTTGTGTTTGAAAACTTGGACAGGTATGCCCGCAATGAAAATGGATATGTCTGGTGCTGCTGCTGTGATGGGCATTATTAAAGTTGTATCAGCTTTAAAGTTGCCAATTAATGTCATTGGTGTTGTTGCTGCTGTTGAAAATGCAATAGGTGGCAAAGCATTTAGACCTGGAGATGTATTAACGAGCATGTCAGGTCAGACAATTGAAGTTATCAATACTGATGCAGAAGGGCGTTTAGTTTTGTGTGATGCATTAACTTATATTGAAAAATACGACCCTGATGTTGTCATTGATATGGCAACATTAACTGGTGCTATGATTGTAGCGTTAGGTAATGATTTAACAGGTGTATTTGGAAATCATAGTCCGTTGATCAATGATTTATTGCACGCAGGTAAAGAAAGTAATGATATCGGTTGGCATATGCCGCTGCATGAACCTTACGAAGCACAATTAAAAAGTGAAATAGCTGATATGCGAAACTTGGGATCAGGCGGTGGTGCAGGTAGTAGTGTTGCAGGTTTGTTCTTACAGCGCTTTGCTAAAAAGTACCGTTGGGCTCACTTAGATATTGCAGGTTCTGCGATGGGAGACTTTAATAAAGCCTCTGCAACAGGGCGCCCTGTGCCAATGATTAGTCAGTATATTTTGGATAGAATCGAGTAGAAGCCTTTTAAAAGCTCCTTTGTCTTTTTTGAAACAAACCCTTTCTTTTAGATGTTTTTATCGTATTGAATTGCATCGGTTTAATAATAATTAAATTTGAAATTATTTTAAAACAAAAAATAGTATTTAATAATATATAATTCTATGCAATTTAGTTTTAATAAATGATAGGTTGCATGATGCCGAAAGAAAAAAATGATGATAATGAATATAAAAATGGTTTAGAACTTTTAATATTGATAGTTCGCGGCAATTTAGAAGGCGTAAAAAAATTATTTTTTGAAGTTAAAGGTGACTTTCAATATCAAAATGGCAAAACACCGCTTACTTATGCAATAGAATATGGCAAGCCTGAAATAGTGGAGTTTTTGCTGCATAATGGTGCAATGTATACTCAAGAAGCTAGAGACGCGATTGAAAAATGCACGATTAATAAAGATCAAATAATTGCAGTAGTAAATAATTGTGCCTTATTATTTGACGTAATTAAAGGAAATTTAGATCATATCCAGAATTTACTCAAATCTAATGCAAATGTTAATTATAAAGATTCAAATGATACTACTATATTGCATTATGCTGCATCTTATGGATATTTTTCGGTTGTTAAAGAGCTTTGTGATCGGGGAGCTAAGATTAATGCTATTGATAATTTTGAAAAAACGCCTTTAGAGTATGCAGTAGAAAAAAACCAAGTAGCAGTGGTTGAGCTATTGTTAGAAAGAGGTGCTCATATTGTTCTAAAAATAATTGAAGCAGCTAAAAAAAATAATGAGATATTAGCCATTCTTCAGAATCATATTCGTCAGTATTATCTTGGTGAATATGGTCTAAAGCGTAAAGTTCAACCTTATTTTTATCATATGGAAAAAACAAGCCTTAATTATCAGCTTGAGAATGACGCTTTTGAATTGTAATTGTTAAATTAAAATAATTAATTATATCTGTAATATTCTATTTCTTTGAAAGATTTTGCTTTACCTTTATAATAATGACCAATAAGTAAAGTATTGCTTTAGTATATAAATAAAAATGATAGGTTGCGAATGAAAAGCTCAAATGACAAAAATATAGGTATTACATATATAGTTGACTGTTCTTTTGATGATGATAGTAAAGAATTTACTTACTATGAGCTTCAAAGGATTAAAGGGTCAGTATTATTTGAAAATGAAACTGAAGAAGAATATGGTAAATTAAAGAAACAGATTGAAACAGAATTTCCTGATACAGATTTTATTGAAATACCTAATACATTAAATGGTGATAAATGTGCACAACGAACAAGCTTAAATTTGCCAGGAACTCCAGATTTTATGGTGATTCAAGTTGAAGGTAAACTTAATGATAAAAAAAAGTTATTTGATTTTTACCAGTCTGCAGAAAATGGTATTGTTGCTAAGCAAAGTGGCAATAATCTTGGTAAAGGAAATGTTTTTTTCCCTAAAGGTTTGAGTTTAGATGGCTTTAAAGATAGGTTTTGTCAATTTGAGTTAATCTCAACTAGATTATATAATTTAGAAGTTCAGCTGGATGCTGTATTTGAGCATTTAAAAATGGCGTACTCTGATAAATATAAAAGTCGAATTAAATATCGATTATTATTTCTTTATGATACTGAAACAGAGAAACAAAAAATCATTTTGGTTCATATTAAACGACTAGATAATGATAACTTTAATTGTCATGAAATTCCTAAAAATGAAGTAATTTTCTCTACTTTAGAAGGCAATTACATTGAGAGTGACTGGCTACATGATTGGGGGAAAAAAGCCTCTAATGAGATCATTAATTACTGTGCTCAAAATAGACAATATATTATTCACTGCCTAAGTAATGCTCTATTAGATGATTTTATCAGTGGATATTCAAATGAAAAAAAAGACTATTACTTTATTTGTCCAGTGTCTCGAGAAGACTCAGATTTTGAAAAATATAAAGAGATAATCGAAATTATAAGTAATAACTTAAACTTCTCTCATAATGATTATATGGCTCCGAAGGAGTTACTGTTTGATGTAATATATAAAGGAGATGTAGGAAAGCTTATAGAGGTTCTAGCAGCAAAAAAAATATCTATAAATTTTAACTATGAAAGCCATTCTAATCAAAGCGCAATACACTTTGCTGCAGAATTAGGCCGATTTGATATGGTAAAAGCTTTAATTAAAATGGGGAGTTGTTATGAGTACTTAGAGCTCCTTTCTCGCGGTATCATGCATGGGCGAATTGATTTTGTTAAAAAAATGATTAACTCTGAGTTGAAAAAAATTGATAAAGAACACGATTTTTCAATTCATCAGGCAATTGAATTTGGTCAATATGCTATAGCTGTAATGCTAATTAATGATGGAAGTGCAGATATTAATCAAAAAAACATAATGAATGAAGCGCCGATTCATATTGCAATTAAGAGTAATGATATGATAACGCTTAAACATTTAATTTCGAGTGGTGCTAATATTAATCTTGTAGGAAGTCTAAAGTATCAAAACCCTATCATTATGGCACTTGATTGTAACAACACTGAAGCACTTAAAATGTTGATAGAATCAAGTGCCATTATTGATCAGAGTGTACTTGACCATGCAGAGTTTATAGAAAAAAAAGGGGCCCTTATAAAATATATTTTCTTACAATCAGAAGACAGAAGTGAGCGTCAAAATCAGCAACCGAGTTCAATTTTTTGAAAAAGAGATAAACCCTTTTGATTTTTTGACTATAAGCGCAGACTAATTATAAAGCCTTAATTTTTTATTCCCAATTTATATAGATACTGTTAAAATACCGCTGTAATTATTAACCAAGCAATAATAATTACAAGGACAATGCGATGTTAAAAATTTCTGAAGATGCCATTACATTTGATGATGTATTATTGGTGCCTGCTTATTCTCAAGTACTCCCAAATCAAGTTAGCTTATCAAGTAAACTAACACGTAATCTTTCTGTTAATATTCCAATTGTATCTTCAGCAATGGATACAGTTACTGAAGCCCGTTTAGCAATAGCGATGGCGCAAGAAGGTGGTGTTGGTATTATTCATAAAAGTATGAGCATTGAAGAACAAGCAATTAATGTTAGAAAAGTTAAAAAGTACGAAAGCGGTATGGTTAGAGATCCAATTACTGCAACACCTCAAACAAGTATTAGAAAATTATTAGAAATTACACATGAACACCACTTCTCAGGCGTGCCTGTTGTTGAAGGAAAACAATTAGTTGGTTTAGTGACAAGTCGTGATATGCGTTTTGCAGAAGACTTAGATCAGCCGATTGCAAGCATTATGACGGGGAAAGAAGACTTGGTGACAGTCAAAGAGCATGCATCACGTGAAGAAGTAGAGCGTAAGCTTCATGAGCATCGCATTGAAAAGATACTCGTTATTAATGATAACTTTGAACTTCTAGGTTTAATTACCGTTCGTGATATTCAAAAAGCGATTGAAAAACCATTAGCATGTAAAGATAAAGATGGTCGCTTACGTGTTGGTGCTGCTGTTGGTACGGGAAATGACACGGAAGAACGAGTGCATGCACTTGTTAAAGCCGGTGTTGATGTGATTGTTGTTGATACAGCGCATGGCCATTCTCAAGGTGTGATTGATCGAGTTAAATGGATTAAAGAAACGTATCCAGATGTTGAAGTAATTGGTGGTAATATCGCAACAGCTGATGCAGCCAAAGCATTGGCTAAAGTTGGTGCAGATGCAGTTAAAGTGGGTATTGGCCCTGGCTCTATTTGTACAACACGGATTGTTGCAGGTGTTGGTGTGCCACAACTAACAGCAATTTCAAATGTTGCTAAGGCATTAAAAGGTAAAAACATACCAATTATTGCTGATGGTGGTATTCGTTATTCTGGAGATATTTGTAAAGCGATTGCAGCTGGCGCTTCAACGGTCATGATTGGTAGTTTATTTGCAGGGACAGAAGAGTCTCCTGGAGAGGTTGAGCTTTATCAAGGCCGCTCGTATAAATCTTATCGAGGTATGGGATCTTTAGGTGCAATGGCAAAAGGTTCATCTGATCGTTACTTCCAAGATTCAATTGAAGAGAAAAAATTAGTACCAGAAGGAATTGAAGGCAGAGTGCCTTATAAAGGTAGCTTAAATCAAGTGATTCATCAGTTATTAGGTGGACTTCGTTCTGGTATGGGTTATACAGGTTGTGAAGATATCAAGGCAATGAATGAAAGAGCTCAATTTGTTAAAATTTCATCATCTGGTATCAATGAAAGCCATGTACATAATGTTATGATTACAAAAGAACCACCAAATTATCAAGTAAGATAAGACTTTTTATGTGTTTTAGACTACGATTTTTTACCTGCTTAAGGTAAAATACAACAAACAAATCAAAGAGGTATAATAAGAAAATGTCATCGACAGCTACAGTGCCTGTAAACCATGAATTTATTAAAGAAGTTTTACGTGATGCAACTGAAATTGTTTCAGAAGCAACTCTGATGAATGCATTTGATCAAATGGCTAGTCAGATTACTAGTCAACTACAAGATAAAGAGCCATTGTTTTTATGTGTGATGAATGGTGGTTTTATGATGGCAGCTGAAGTATTAAAGCGCTTAAAGTTTCCATTAAAAATGCATTATATTCACGCAACACGTTATAATGATACTTGCTTTGGTTCAAAAATTGAGTGGGTTAAAAAGCCACCTCAAGAGATTAAAGGTCGTGAAGTTGTTTTATTAGATGATATTTTAGATGGTGGTATTACCTTATCTGAGATTAAAAAGTTTTGTCAATCAATGGGCGCAAAAGAAGTTTATACAGCGGTAATGTTAGATAAAAAAACTAATCGTGAAGCTGATGGCTTAGCGAGTGCTGATTTTGTTGGTTTAGAAATTCCAGATGAGTATGTTTTTGGTTTTGGTTTAGACTACCATGGCTACTTAAGAAATATCCCATCAATTTATGCTGCAGCAAAACACCACTACGTCTAAATACTTAAAATAAAACCATCAAGGAAGAGATCATGCTGATTGACTCTCACTGTCATTTAAATCGCTTAAAGGAATTAACATTAGATGAAATAGTTGATAATGCTAAAAAGCAGCAAGTTGAAAAAGTAATCTCAATTGCGGTTAATTTAGAAGAGGTTTCTGAGATTCGAGCAATTGCTGAAAATTTTAAGGAAGTCTTTTTTACAGTTGGCAAGCATCCAAGTGAGTTTGAAGGTGAGCCTGTAGACTTTGATCGTTTAGTTGAGCTGGCTAATCATTCTAAGTGTGTTGGTATTGGTGAAACTGGCTTAGACTATCATTACAACTCAGAAGAAACCTATGCTGATCAACAAAAACGTTTTATTACCCACTTAGATGTTGCAAAGCACACACAAAAACCAGTGATTGTACATACGAGAGCTGCGAATAGCGATACGATATCAATATTAAAAAACCATGCTAAAGATTCGGTCTCTGGCGTACTTCATTGCTTTACTGAGTCTTATGAGTTAGCTAAAGCGGCACTTGATATTGGTTTTTATATATCTTTTTCAGGGATTGTTACTTTTAAGAACGCAGAAGACTTAAGAGAAGTTGCAAAGAAGATCCCATTGGATCGTATATTGGTTGAAACGGATGCACCTTATCTAACGCCAATTCCTTATCGAGGCAAACCAAACTATCCCGCTTATGTTTATTATGTTGCCCGTTTTTTAGCGGAACACTTAAACACACCATTTGATGTATTTTGTCAGCAAACAAAAGCGAATACGGAAAAGTTGTTTGGGTTATAGTTAAAATAAATTCTTTTATTTATTTTCAATATCTTTTTTAAGAGCAAGAATTGTCGATTTTTCAAGACCAGTATACTTGCTAATAGTAGAAATGGGCATATTATCAGCTAGCATACTGCGGGCTGTTGCAATAGCTCCTTGTTCAATGCCTTTCTTCATTCCTTTCCTTGTGGCTTCATTTTCCCATTGTTCACGTAAAGTCATGATATTTGCTCCAGTTAAACTATCTAACTTCTTTAATGTTGCTTTTGCGGTTTTCTTAGAGTCTAAATCTAAGCTTATTAATAGTTGTACAAATGCTTTTTTAAAGTCTTTTTTATCAAAATAGTGGCGAAGTTCAGGATGTCTTTCTAATACATCTACTAATCTTTTAGCTAGCTCTTTGTCTCTTGAGTATTTTAACACCAATTGAAAGAAAAATCGAAATCCTTGTGATGCGATTGTTTCATCATCCATGACAGTAAGGTCAATTAACTTAATATCCTGAAATGCATATTTTTGTGCAAGCTCTTTATTTTCAAAGCAGTCAAAAATAGAAACACTATGCGGATAGCCTTGTTTGGTACCATGATAAAGTAATATTGGTATAACAATTGGTAATCTATCATTTCCTTTATTTAGGTGTTTTTCCATAATACGAATTACATACTTATGAAACCTAAATGGCAAAATAGCATGATTTTTAAGGTTGCTTTCATGTTCACATAAAAAGTAGATGTAAGCTTTCTTTCCTTTAACTGGCACACTCCAAAGCACATCAGTTATTAATTGATGCTCCCTTGATTTAGTGGACACCTTATTTATGAGTTATACTACCCAAAAATAAGGAATGATAATGCCAAGAAAACTATATACACAAGATTTCAAACGACATGCAGTTTCATTGTTAGAAGACAGTGGTAAAAGCGTGCCTAAATTA
>JAKJJT010000016.1 GCA_021713395.1 Thiotrichales bacterium 19S9-11
CGTACGACTTGCATGTGTTAAGCATGCCACCAGCGTTCAATCTGAGCCAGGATCAAACTCTTCAGTTTAATCTTAAAATCTCTCTACTCAAAAAAACGTAAGTGTCTACATATCAATCTATTTTTAAACTTCTTTGCCGCTGACCACTCTCAGGCGACAAGGGTGAATTCTACCGACATCACATACGATGTCAACCTATTTTTGAGTATTTTTTTCATAAAATACCGCCGTAATATTTTGAAAACCCTTTGGCAGGCGTTTTCCTCTAGCTGCTCGCCGGCTCTGATACTCAAGAATATCTTTATAACTCAAAAGTTTAAATCTCTTTTTGACCTGCAGTTTCAATAAATCACCTTCTCCTACAATACAAACCCATGCAAGTGACTCACCTGTCACTGAAGCAGATGGCATATTTATTAGCTTATTCCCTTTACCTTTATTTAAAACTGGCAACTCTTTTAATGGGTAACTTAGCACTCTGCCTTGATTAGTTATACAGACGACTAGTAAGTCATCTGTTATCTCTTTGATGGAGACAGGCTCAACAACACCTAAATTATCAGGCACAGTTAAAACTTGTTTTCCTGATTTATTTTTTGTCAGCATTGCACCAACTTCTGTTATAAAGCCATAACCTGCTTTTGAGGCAAGCAGCATAAATCCATTACTTGCACTAATTGAAATATTATTAACGTTAATATGCGTATCTATATTAAAAAACCCTGTAATTGGCTCCCCTTGTCCTCTAGCTGAAGGCAAGTCAGATGCTTTCATTGAATAAACTCTGCCTGTTTTATCAACCAAGATAACTTGTTCATTTGATCGTCCTTTTGCACTAACAAGGTAAGAATCTCCTGAGCGATAGTTCATATCCTCTGGCTTAATATCATGCCCTTTAGCGCTCCTAATCCACCCTTGCTTGGATAAAACAATCGTCACATTCTCAGTTGGCAAAAGTTCTGACTCATCTAAAGCTTTTGACTCTTCTCTAAAAGATATATTTGAGCGTCTTGGGTCTTTATATTGTTTTTTTATTTGTTTTAGCTCATCTGAAATCAAACTAGTCATCTTATCATCACTATTTAAGCAACCCTCAAGATAATCTTTTTCTTCAAGTAGATTATCTTTTTCAGCTTTAAGTTTAAACTCCTCTAACTTTGCCAAGTGGCGTAGCTTTGTATCTAAAATACTGTCTGCTTGTCGTTCAGTTAATTTAAAACGCTCCATTAATTTTAACTTTGGCTCATCTTCTGTTCTAATAATTGCAATGACTTCGTCTAAGTTTAAATATGCAATAAGTAAACCATCTAATATGTGCAAACGATCCAACACTTTATCTAGTCTACTCTCTAAACGACAAGTAACCGTGTGACGCCTAAAGGCTAGCCACTCAATTAAGACCTCTTTTAATGACATTACTTTAGGCTTACCATCTAAAGCAATCATATTAAAATTAAGTCTCACATTTTTCTCAAGCTCCGTTGTTGCAAATAAGTGTGACATTAAGCGTTGCACATTAACCCGATTCGAACGCATTGATAAAACAAGCCTTACTGGATTTTCATGATCCGACTCATCTCTAACATTAGTTAACCAAGGTAATTTCTTGGATTGAATTTGCAAGGCAATTTGCTCTGTTACCTTAGAAATTGAAACTTGATGAGGCAAATTTTGAATGACAATCTCATCATCTTCAATCTCATAATTAGCCCTAAGCTTTATTGAGCCATTACCTGTTTGGTAAGCTTTTAATCGTTCTACTTCTGGTGTAATAATTTCAGCCCCTCCTGGAAAGTCAGGTGCAGGAATGAGCTTAAACAATGATTCATCTGTTGTGTTTGGGTGTTTCAACAGCTTCAAGGCACCATCAAGAACTTCAGTTAAGTTATGCGGCGGAATATCGGTTGCCATACCAACGGCAATTCCCATACCACCATTAAGTAATATATTTGGTACTTGTGCAGGCAGAACAAGTGGCTCTTTTAATGTACCATCAAAGTTATCTCCCCACTTAACTGTACCTTGCTTTAATTCAGATAATAAAAGCGCTGCATAAGGAGAAAGTCTTGCTTCTGTATAACGCATGGCAGCAAATGATTTTGGATCATCAATAGAACCCCAGTTACCTTGCCCATCAACCAATGGATATCGATAAGAAAAATCTTGCGCCATTAAAACCATCGCTTCATAACAAGCGCTATCACCATGTGGATGGTACTTACCTAAAACATCACCAACTGTTCTTGCTGACTTTTTATGTTTACTAATTGCAGATAAACCAAGCTCGCTCATTGCATAAATAATTCTTCTTTGTACTGGCTTTAGTCCGTCGGCTACCGAAGGTAAAGCTCGATCTAAAATAACATACATCGAATAATTTAAATAAGCTTGACGAGCAAAATCCTTAATTGGTTTTACTTCAATTCCATCAAAAACTAACTGTGACTGCTCCATATAACATGTTTCCAATTTCTAATTTACTACGTTTATTTTTAGCACCAATCAAATTGTACTTTTAGACTGAGTCGTTACAATACTAATTTACTTCCATTTCATTGTATCATGAGGTTTAAAATGGCAAAGCTTTACTTTTATTACTCTAGTATGAATGCTGGCAAAAGCACAATACTGTTGCAATCAGATTATAACTATCGCGAACGCGGCATGAACACTTTACTCTTAACACCAAAAATTGACAACCGTGCTGGACAGCATAAAATTGGCTCTCGCATTGGCCTTGAAGCAGATGCTATTAGCTTTAACTCTGATACAAATTTATACCAAATTACGCAATTAGAAAATCAAAACAACCCCATCAACTGTGTCCTTATAGACGAAGCCCAATTTTTAAATAAAGCTCAAGTATATCAATTATCTGAAGTTGTTGATCAATTAAATATTCCTGTACTTGCTTATGGCTTACGCAATGATTTTCAAGCAGAGCCCTTTGAAGGCAGTAAATACTTACTTGCTTGGGCTGACAATTTAGTTGAGATTAAAACTGTCTGCCATTGTGGCAAAAAGGCAACGCACGTTTTACGTCATGATGAGAAAGGAAATGTAATTGAAGTTGGCAGCCAAGTTCAAATTGGGGGCAATGATAATTATACTGCTGTTTGTCGCAAGCATTATAAAAAAAGGACTATTAATTAAAACCAATCCCCTCCACCAAAATCACTTCCATCACCAAAACCGCCAAACATACCTTCAGACTGAGCATCCATATCACCTGTTAAGGCTTGAGGGTCACTGGCAAAGTCTTGTGCTTGGCCAGTCATATCTGTTCGAGCACCCGTCATTGCATCAACACCTGAAGCAACTGCTTCTTGACCTCCTGAGAATAAACTATTAACACCTTGAAACAAAGCCATACCACCAGCAACACCAACAGCTGTTGTTGCTGCTGATCTTAAAAAGCTTGAACCACCATAATGTCCATGATTTTGTTGATAAGCACCTTGTTGTTGATAGCCCGGTTGAAAACCCTGATTTGGTTGCTGCATTGCTCTTGGTGCTGGTTGCTGCATACCACCACCAAATAAATTATTTAAAAAACCTCTTCTAGGTTGTTGCTGTGTTTGTAGTGCATTAATTTGTTGTTGCAGCATCTGAATTTGGCTCTGAGCATTTTGTAGTGCATGCTCTTGTAATAAAACAGCTTGAGTTAATTGATAAACAGCATTTGGCGCACGCTCAATTTCATTTTTTATCATTACCTCAGCCTCTGGATCCTTTTGAAGCTGTGTATTTCCTTGATGTAATCGTTGCGCTAAACTATTAATTAGCTGCTTATCTTCATTTGCCATTGCCATGTATATTTCTCCTTGCCCATATTATAAAAACTTTTATATCTAACTAATATGAGGTTAAAGTTTGCTAGGTTCAAGAAGTTAAATATTATATTTTGAAATAACTATTTTTGCTTCTCTAAAAATATATTATTTTGCTGAATCAAAACTTTTATATTTTCATTTAACAATGCTAACTCATCCATAATCTTATTTTGCTGCTGTAATAATATGTTGTCTTGCTGTAATGATTTTATTTTTAAATATAAATCTGCAATCTGGCCATTTGGTAATGACGATGCTTTAGCAGTAATTTTTTTAAACACTTGATTAATATCTTGGTTTAAATCATCCACTTGAGCTTGATATAGCATACTTGGTTTCTGGTATACTTGATCAACAGGCTGTATGACTTCAACTGGTTCAGCAATAATAGGCTGAGATGCCTTTAGCTGTTCATTTAATGTTGCAGACTGACTACCTGATAATAAAACTTTAGGCTCATTTAAAGACTCTACTGCAAATACTTGTGAAAAACTTGTAATACCAATAATAAATAAAAGCATATTTTTTAAAATCATATTAGGCAACTTAATCTCCTTGTTAGCAATTACTTATATAATTAGCATAGCATCTCCATAGCTATAAAACCGGTAACGCTCTTCAATGGCATGCTGATACGCTTTTTTTACAGTATCAGTCCCTGCAAATGCACTGACTAACATAATTAAAGTCGATTTTGGTAAGTGAAAGTTTGTTACCATTACATCAACCACATGAAACACTTTACCTGGATATAAAAAAATATCAGTTTCACCACAATAAGGTTTTATTTCACCTGACAATGCTGCAGTTTCTAATGATCTTACCGTTGTTGTACCAACAGCAATAATGCGATTATTATTTTTTTTTGTTTGTTGTATTTTCTGACAAACTTCTTCTGAAATCTCAATAACCTCGCTATGCATTTGATGTGATGAAACATCATCTACTTTAACTGGCTGGAATGTTCCTGAACCAACATGCAGCGTAATATAAGCAATATTAACACCTTTTGCTCGAATACGATCTAATAGATCTTCCGTAAAATGCAACCCAGCTGTAGGTGCTGCGACAGAGCCTAATGGCTGACTATAAACTGTTTGATAACGCTCTAAATCTAATTCTTGATCTTCGCGTTGCATATAAGGCGGCAATGGTATATGACCAATTTCATCCATAACTTGCCAAATCGTTTTATCACCTTTTAATTTTAACTTGAATAGAGTGCCACATTGATGGCCAAGCATAACCAAACGACTATCATTATTAAGTATAATCTCATCATCAATTTTAGGCTTTCTCGATGCTTTAAGATGCGCTAGAACTGTTTTTTCATCAAGTAAACGCTCAATTAATAATTCAACCTTCCCACCCGTTTGTTTATGACCAAATAATCTAGCAGGCATCACTTTTGAGTTATTAAATACTAATAAATCACCTGGACTGAGAAAGTCTATTAGTTGGTAAAACTGCTCATCTTGAAAGCTTTTATTTTGACGATCAACAACCAATAAACGACTATGATCACGCTTATCAACTGGGTATTGGGCAATTAGCTCTTCAGGCAATTGATAATCAAAATCTTCCGTCTTTAACATTATATAATACCTTGCTTACCCATTGCTTGTGCCATAAAAAAACGTTTTAATAAATTATTCTTATCAACAAAGCTTAAGCCTGAACCTCGCAAAAGCCCTAATATTTTTGACTCATTAGAAAACCCTGACTTAAATGCAGCCATTAGCCAAATTAAAAGTTGATTATGCCAGCGCCTCTCTCTTTCATATGCTTTTAACGTAGATAATGCTCTAAGACTTCTACCTTTTTGGTGCGCACTCGATAACACATCAACTAAAGATTTAACATCTCGAAACCCTTGGTTTACACCTTGACCCGCCAACGGATGAATTACATGTGCTGCATCTCCAATTAAAACCACACCTTCTCTAACATACTCTGTTACATGCTGCTCTATTAATGGAAAAGCAACACGTTTACTTTTTACTTCACAAGCACCTAAGTGCTTATCAAAGGCACTTGTTAATCGTTGATTAAAAACACTTTCATCTATTTCGGTTAATTCAGAAGCAAGTGTTTTACTTGTACTCCATACAATCGAACTGCAAAATGGATCAGATAATGGAAGAAAAGCTAATGGTCCTTGTGATAAAAATCGTTGGTAAGCTGTATTTTTGTGACCAAATTCTGTTTGAATTTCTGCAACAACTGCATGTTGGTTATAAGGTTTTTTCTTTACTTGAAATGCTAATCTTTCTCTTAACCAAGAATGTTGACCATCAGCACCAACTAATAGCTCTGTTTGAATCGTTTGACCATCAGATAACATTAATTGCCAACTACCCGTCTGCTCTTCTAAATTATGAATTGCTGTATCAACATAAATTTTTGCATTTTTTGCTTCTAATGCTTGCCATAACGACTTGACAATAATTCTATTTTCAATAATGAAGCCCAATTCCCTTTCTGAAATATCATGTGCATTCATTGAGATTGAACCTTCGCTACCTTCATCCCAAACCTTCATCATCTCATAAGGTGAGATTGGATATTGGTTAATTGCTTGCCATACTCCTAGTTGGTCTAATAATTGTTCTGAATAACGATTAATAGCACTAACTCTTAAGTCTTTCTCTGATAAGTTCCAACTTAATTTTGGTTGTTTTTTTTCAATCACTGCAACATCAATACCTTGATCAATTAAGCCTTTAGCCGTTGCTAGCCCAACTAAACCGCCTCCGATAATGACAACTTGATGTTTTTTTATACTTCCCATGGGTTTACCCTTTGCTTTGCTAGTTGAGGTAATTTAATCATATCACCCATCATCATTTTATTAATTATTCTTTTTCCAAATGGTAAGCGATCTGTTAAATGCAAACCAAAACTGCTTAGCATTTTCAGTGCTCGTTGATTATCTCCAAATAATTGAACCAAGCTATGGCTTGCCCAAATAGTTTGCTGATGGTCTTTTTGACGTACTTCATCAAATCTCTCCAAGAGTTCACCGTTATTATCTGAAATGCCATATAATTCAATTAAATCAGTTAAGACCGCAATATCTCTTAAACATAAGTTAAACCCTTGACCCGCCACTGGATGCAGAAAGTGTAATGCATTACCAAAAAGCAATGCATTATTCTTATAAAATGACTTAGCGACAACTAAATGTAATGGGAAAATACTTCGCTTGCCAATTTTAAGAAATTTTCCTAGTCGATAGCCAAATTTTGTCTGTAACATCTGACAATAGACATCATCACTTAAAGCTTCATAATATGTCTTTTCCTCTTTTGGAAAAGTAAAAACATTGGCTGATCGCTGATTAGTCATTGGTAGCATTGCCACAACGCCATGATCATAAAAACGTTCATAAGCAATATTTTCATGAGACCTTTTCAGCTGCACATTACAAACTGATGCATACTGCTGATAATCATTATGCTCAACGTCAATCCCTAACTGTTCTCGAAATTTTGACCTTGCTCCATCACAAATAATGACAAACTTTGCCTTAACATCAACTTTACAATCATCACCTAGGTTAATATTAAAAACATTCGTCTTATCATTAAACTTTTCTATCTCTGCAGGTGACAGTATTTGAATATTACCTTTTGTTAGTAATGACTGATAAAATACCTCATAAAGTCTAGCAAATGCACAAATAGCGCCCAGAGCAGGTTTTCTCTCATCCCTACAATCCAAAACAACTCGCCCCAACCATGACTTATTGGATACATGTACTTTATAAATAGGCTCACAATGATCTTTCAACTTCTCCCAAAGATCTAAACCTTTTAATATGCATAATGCATTATAAGCAAGCGCCATGGCTCTTGAGTCAAAGCCATCATCCTGCATCTTAGATAAACAAACACGATCAATAATTGTAATATGTCCAACATGTGGCGATATTGCCAACGCCAAAGCCTGACCAACTAAACCACCACCAACAATAAGAACATCTGTAGTTGTCACTATATTTTTTTGAAATTTTTTCATTCTTCTTTACATATCATCTAAATGTCGAGGCATTGGCTTCTCTTTTTCTACCTCTTTTTTAGTGCTAAGCTCTGAATGTAATAATAAAGCTGCAACTTTTGCATATTCTACTAGCTCTTGATAAGCTTTTTCAGACTCTTGGTCACCTTGTTCTTCTTCATCATATTGCAGTACTGACATCTTTGATAAATCAACAATGGCTTCTTTAACTTCCTTTGGATGCTCTTGATCAAACTGAAAGCCCATAAGACCAAGGCCTGACAAAAAGCCCTGACACCACATAGCCAGTGCATCAATACGTTTATGAAAGCTTGTTTCATCTGTTGGTAATAACAGCGCCAAATCAAAAAAACCATTCTGATACTGTGTTTTCGTAACTTCAAAAACATTTGCTAGTATTGTCAATGCCTCTTCTGCTACGATATCCCCTTCTTCAATATATGTTGTCAACATTGAGTCAACCCAAGCGCTAATCCTTACATCTGCTCCACCACTAAATAAAGCACACAAAAGCCCATGAGACTCTGCAACCTCTGTCATTGCTTTCAAATGCTTTAATGCTTTAGCCACCTCATCAAAGTGAGGCATATTAAATTCTTCATTTGACATATTAATAAATCACATAACTTGTATTAATACGCCTATCCTACCACTTTGTTTGCAATTTGATAAATCAAAATGCAAGTATTTTTTTAAACTATTTTATCTCTATATCACTTGCCTTTTAGCTATTAATTAGCATATATTTCTAAATAAGAAGTATTGCTGCCTAAAATGTTCGCCAGTCTCTACAGTCTTGAGCCGATGCTTATACATCCGGGAGCTTGATTGAACACGGGAGTGCATGCTCGGAATTATTATTGCGAGAAGCCCGATGTGTTGATGTAGCACCCACTTGGTTCTTGAGGGTTCAAGAGCCTTGTAGACAGCGGCAATTTTGGGTAGCTTTCTTCTGCTAAAT
Source organism: Thiotrichales bacterium 19S9-11 (assembly GCA_021713395.1). Classification (GTDB taxonomy): domain Bacteria; phylum Pseudomonadota; class Gammaproteobacteria; order Francisellales; family Francisellaceae; genus M0027. The sequence continues at coordinate 8,815 of JAKJJT010000016.1, forward strand.
TTGTTTTTAGGACTGATATCAATGATTATGACTAAAAAAGAGATTCGTAACACAGTCCGTTATCAACGAAAAAACCTTAATCCTAGCCAACGCTTTGAAATGAATCAAGATCTTATCTCTCATGCACTAAACATCATTGATAAGCAAAAGCCTAAGTCAATTGCTATTTATTTTCCAAACGACGGCGAAGCTGACTTATCTAATCTTGTCGAATACGCAAATTTTAAAAATATTTATCTATACCTACCTATTGTTCACCCACTAATCAAACATGGCTTATGGTTTTCACCTTACCAACAAGATGAGACACTATATCCAAACCGTTTTGGCATCTATGAACCATTTTTTAACTCTCAATCTATTAAAGCACCTTGGGAAATGGATCTGGTTTTTATGCCTTTAGTTGCTTTTGATTCAACAGGAAACCGTATTGGCATGGGTGGTGGTTATTATGATTTCTCTTTTCAGTTTAGAGCAAACCACACCAAACCAAAACTCATTGGCTGTGCTTACGAATTTCAAAAAGTAGATCAATGCCCATCTGACAACTGGGATATACCCATTGACGGCATATTAACGAATGGTGGTTTCCATCCATTTTAATTAAATGACTCTTTGTAATAAAACTCTTTTTATAAACACACGCTGATTAAAAAACAATCTATTATACTTAAAATAACTCTATTATCATTTTACATAAGGATTGTGATATGCCTAATGAAAAAGAGGAAACAAAACTCATCACTAATGCAGGACATGCTGATTGTTTTAGCTTTATTGAGCTTGAAGATAGCTCTCAAATGCTTGGTAAACAAACAAACCTAATTGAAGCTATCGCATATCTAGAACTTTTATTGCTTGGTTGTAATCATGGAGAATATAAATTCTTGCCTGAGCTCTATAAAATTATTATTTATGATAGTCAGGGAAATACTATACTAAATACCGAAGATATTTTAGAAAAAATCAAAGATCCTGAACAATTAAAGCCTACAATAACAACCCTTACCTCATACCTTCGACACCTACACATGAAACATGGTGACGACTTAAAAGCAAAAATTTTTATTGAACTTCTGAAAGATTCGTCTCAAGAAAATATTGAAAACCCCTGCCTTGATAGCAAGGTAGGAAAAGATACTTTTTCCAAATATGAACACATATATAATTGGGGAATACTTAAAGAAGATAAAAACCTGCTTAACAAAAGCCAAATGTTTCTTAATGAATGGTTGGCTAGAGAAGGTGGGGCAGAAAACTATCAAATTGCCAATTCAAATAATATTTTTTTACGTCAGTTTACTTATTATTATACTGAACCAACTCTTATAAACTATTTTAACCAACTTGATTTAAAAGAACTTATTTCAATAAAATTACAATTATCATCCGCTTTATGTTTTATTAAAAAGAACCATATATCTGCAATCGGAGCAAGCCTATTATACTGTGGCAGCAAGGTGAGAGTGATAGACCTTGCGCACTACTTATCACCCACACCATTTATAACTCATATAAATGCTAAAGAGGCTGAAGCTATTAAACAAACACATAACTATAATGTATATCATCAAAACTTTGTTGATGCATTAATAGAACATATCGCAGTTGTGCTTGGTGTCATTCATGGTAAATCTCAAAATAAGAAGATTTTAGATAAACAACCTCTTAACTTTTTTAGCCACTATACTCAAGCACTAAAGATACCATCACTGCGCGCCAGTTAAACTAGCTACTTGGAAGAAAAGCATTTAGGTGCTAGAATTCACTTTTAGACAATTTCTTAAATTAATTTAATATGATCATTCTACTATCTATATTAGTTGGCTTTTTTGCAAGCTTTTTATCCAGCGTCTTTGGCGGTGGAGCTGGACTTGTCACTGTTCCTGGTATTTATTGGATTCTTGTCCATTTTTATGGTGAAACTGATAGCACCATGCAAATGACACTGGCAACAGGCGCTGGACTATCAATTCCATTAGGCTTTATGGCAACACTTCGCCAAAGAAAATACAAAGGCATTGATTACCCAATGCTTAAAAAAACAATTTGGGCAATGACAGCTGGCGGTATCATTGGCGTACTAGTAATTTCTAATATTGCCAGTGGCTATATTAAGCTTTTCTTTGCTTTTATGATTTTATTAACAGCTATTTGGATGTGGCGCTATAAAATCAATATTTTAAAATCATGGCACCCCCACCCTGTCATTTATCAGGCGTCTGCCGGCATTATTGGTGCAATATCAACCGCAATTGGTGTTTCTGTTTTTACCGTACCATTTTTATCTAAAGCAGGACTTGAAATTAGAAAAGCAATTGGTACGTCTTCAACTATTGTTTTTATTTATGCAAGTCTTGGTGGTCTTGTGCTTATTACCATCGGATTATTTAAAGTCGGCATTTCACCTTCACATATTGGTTATTTAAATACAAGCATCTTTTTATCTGGACTTATTCCTTCACTAATCGGTAGTATCGTTGGTGTAAAGCTAGTACATACTTTACCACAGTTACTTTTAAAACGATTGTTTGTGCTAATGATGTTTTTTGTCGGTATTTTGATGCTATTGCCAGGGTAACTACTGAACATACACAGGCAATGACTGTAACAAAGGTGCTTGGTATAAAATCTTATCCGTCCTAACTTTATTACGCTTATCTGACTCTTCTTTAATTGTTACTGGATAGTCCTGATTCTGGGCGCTAATGAGCGGCATAGTCATTGGAATTAACTTATATTCTTTCCCCTGATAAATATAAGCTCGATAGGTTGAAAACTCATAACGCATGACAAGCTTTTTGCGATCAGAAATACAATCCAATACTTTTAAATCATCAGTGGTAAAGTTTCTAGTATCAACTGCACTTTGAAATTTTAAGCGACTGGTTAGAATTGTCTGAAGATCATCCTTCTTAACTCTTCTACTTGTTACCATATCATGTTTAACAATTAAAACTTCTGTAATCTGATTTTTAGGGTCATATACAACTGGAATTTGACGATAGACCATCTTCCAGTTAATTCTAGGTTCAACTGTTTTTGCTTGAACATAACGCTTATAGACTTCGTCCTGGATCTCATTTCTTAATGGCACAGGTAATGCATTTTTCTCAATTAATTGATAAATATTAGAGACTAAGCTCTTAATTTGTTTTTTAGTTTGGTTAATTAAGTTTACTGTTTCTATCACTTTGTGATCATCAACATTAATACAGCCAGCTAATGTATTTGTCTGACCTGCTTCAAGCTCATCTGTATAATGATAAGAGGTATATAGCTGATAAATTTTATCAATATTAACTTCTTGATTTAAAGCAATTATTTTTGTCTTATTTTTATATGTATTTAATAGATTAAACTGCTGGTTAAGCATGCCAAACTGATCAATAATACTAGACTTAAATTCATTTAATTTAATCAACTGATCTGTTGTTAAAGTATCTAAGACTGACTTTCTACCCATCACCCCTCCTTATCAAGGATTATATCCCCATTAATGCCAAATAATCCTTAAACAACTTACCTTTTCTTAGTCTTGTAAACGGTTGTTTTTCTGTTAGCTCTGGCCCTTTTTGACTAATCCAATTAACTTCACTACATACTTGATCATAGTTCATTTCATATAAAAAACGAACCGAATGGTTTAATTTCAAATCATAGGGATAGCCATTTCGTTTGCCTTGATACCACTGGGTTAGCTTAAGCTGATCATTACCGCCAACAATTGTTAAACTGTGCTTTGCTCTTGTCATCGCAACATAAAATAAGCGTCGCTCACTTTCTTCTGATAGATGTGGCTCACCTGCCCCAAAATAAGCTCTCTCCGTAGCATCAAGTAAAACGACTTTTGGCCACTCTAACCCCTTCGCTCTATGAATAGATAATATTGAAATACCATGATCATGAAGCTCTGTTGAAGATGCCTTTGCTCTTAGTTGGGAAAAATGTTCTAAAAAGTCACTTGCTGATAAATTAACTGAGCGCGCATACTGGATCATTGCATCCGTTATCATACCCTTATCAAATGCTTCACCTAAACTATACTGCTTAGATTTAAAATATAAACTATATTCTAATGTTTCTACAATTTGCTCTAAAATAATATCTGCTTGAATAACTTTCATCATTTGAGTAATTTCTTGCCATAAATAAGCTCGAGCTCTTAGTCGTTCTGACTGAAAAGGCTTTAGAGAAAAATTAGCAGATAACCTTAATAAGATTTGTGCTCCTTCCTGCGGGCAATTAGCAATTTGGTTAACCATTGTCTCTAATATATTTTGACGTAAATATACAGATGGACACATTAACATTGCTCTTAAGTAAATTTTTCTCTCTTCTAAATCAAGTGTTTGAAAAAAGTTAGCCTGTGCATAGAGACCTAAGTAGCCAATTAGTGATAGTGTTACTTGATCACTAGTAACACCTTCATGGCCTAGTATTTGATATGGCACTTTATGCTTTAATAAGGCAAGTTCAAATAATGCTAATGAGCTATATTTTCTAACTAATACCGCAACATCTGTTAGGCTATATTGAGGATTTGCCTTTAACCAGTGATCTATCATTTCTGGCAACTGATCAACCGAGTGACCAAAGTTAACCTCTATCTCTGTTGTAGGAGTTTCTTGATGAGAAATACATAAGTTTTTTAAGCGTTGTTTATTCCTTGAAATAATGTAATTTGCAGCTAATGATAGCTTATGGCCATAACGAAAAGTATTAGATAACTGATATAAACTAACTTTACCAAACTCTTCTTCAAAACCTTTAAGCATATAATATGGTTTAGAGCCCCGCCATTCATAAATTGTCTGATCAACATCTCCAACAACCATCACTTCAGTCTGATCATTCACAAATAGTTTAACTAACGTTTGTTGTACTGAATTAATATCTTGATACTCATCAATAATAACGTATTGATACTGCCATGGAATCAGTTTTTTAAAATCAGGATTTTCAGATAATAATTTAATTGGCTCATAAATCAAATCATCAAAAGTCCTTAAGCGTTGAGAGATCCTTAAAGACTCATAAGCTTTAAAAAATGCATTAATACGCTTACTTTCAGCTTGACTTAAACGCACGCCTAAGCCCTGGTTTAATAGTTTATGAATATTCTCTTGATCAATATCTGATTTAAGTAGCGTTAAATAGTTTTCATATTGGTCAATAAGTTCAGCATCTATTTCATTAATAAGCTGTGCATTTGTCTTTAAAGACTCTAATGCATTTTGTACTAACTTTCTTAACTGCCAACCTTGTGTCATCAGTTTAAAGTCTGGCATTTTTCCTTGCTGAACCAATAAACGACTTAAAGCAAAGCCCAATGAGTGAAATGTTTTAACTTGGATGTCATCACAAGATTTATTTAGTTTAAGCGATAAACGCTTTAAAAAATCAAGTTGTGCTGATTTATTATACATCACAACTAGAATATCACTTTCCCTAACTCCTTGATCAATTAAATGCTTTATTCTAGAGACCATTGTTTGTGTTTTACCACTACCTGCAACGGCTGAGACAATTGCATGTCCTTTCTCATGCTGAACGACTTGGTTCTGTTCTGAGGTTAATTCCATTTTATTCTTAATATCATCAATTGACTTAATGGTGTTTTGAAATTCTTATTAAACCCTTAATCAATGACCATATCAAGTGCAAATTACCCATAATCAAATTAAAAATAAATAAAACAATTACTTTTGTATCAGAAAACAACTGCTTGAAATAATATTTTAATACAATTTTACTTAAATTTTTCACTGCTCGCAATGGCCAAAATAACCAAATAAACACACATAAAAAAATAAGCCAAAGACTAACTTGGCCTAACACAATTTGATAACCGCTCAACCAAATTAAAAAAACAAATGGTAAAATTGTTGAAGTGAAAATAAGTGTGGATAGTTTTAATGTAAACATCACCACATCTTTACTAACTTTCATAATAGATACCCCTTAAAAATCAAAGTAAAATTACCATCTTTATTCTAGCAAACTTTAACTTAGTTGCTTCAAGTTTTGTTGTTATCAATGAAATTTAGAACATTCAATTGCAATCAAATTAATGCTCTTATAGAATAGCCCTCTAGCATAAGAATAACGAATTATTGGTTTTAATAAATTATGAAAGAAAAAACTGCCAAAAATATTTTAGATAACGCTTTAGAATCTATTGATGATTTACGTGGTCAAAGTATCTCAACAATGCATGTTGAACATATTACCGACATGATGGAATATATTGTTATCACCACCGCCACATCTAAACAACATGCTGTTTCTTTAGGTAAACATATAAAAGAAGAAGCTAAAAAGGATGGTTTTGATATTTTAGGTATGGAAGGACTTGATAATGGTGACTGGATCTTAATTGATCTTGGTGATGTTGTTGTTCATGTTATGACAGAAGCTACCAGATCTTACTATGAACTTGAAAAGTTATGGGATATTCCTCGCTTAAAAGCAAGTGAAGGGTAATGTTTTTAAGCTCCTGGTGGAGCTAAAGTAAGTGAATTCGAATGCTCTAACGCCAACTTTTTATCTAACTCTTTCCTAGCATTACAAAATATAGGTGGTGGAAATGCTAATTTACTGGCTAATGACTCTTCTCTACGAAATGCACTTCCAGGATCTGGAGAATAGCTAGCTATACGTTTTTTGTCTAACGCTGCATCAATAGTTAACTGCTGCTCTGGCGTCCTTTCTGATGGTTTTGTTTCTAATGCCTTACTTAACTCAGCTGACATCATCAATACCCCTAAAAATTAGTCTAAATATCATTCTACATAAAATTATTACTCTGATCAACTGGGAAATAATATAATTATTGATTAACAAAATCTATTACAAAACGATATTTAACATCACTTTTGATCATCCGCTCATAGGCTGTATTAATTTCATCTGGCTTAATAAGCTCAATATCTGAAACAATTTGATGCTCACCACAAAAATCTAACATCTCTTGTGTTTCTTTGATACCGCCAATAAGAGAGCCTGCAATACGTCGACGTTTAAAAATAAGATTCACGCCGTGAATTTGATTATCACCAAATGGTTCAACAGCACCAACAATCACCATAGTTTTATCTCTTTTTAATAATGCTAAATAAGGATTTAAGTCATGTTTCACAGGTACTGTATTTAATAAGAAATCAAAACTTTCTTTCTGTTGAGTCATTTGATCGGTATCAGTTGATAATAAAACTTCATCTGCACCTAGTTTTTTAGCATCAGCTCCTTTACTTTCAGAAGTGGTAATCATGACAACTGTCGCACCAAGTGCTTTAGCAAATTTAACGCCCATATGACCTAAACCACCTAAGCCAATCACACCTATTCTATCTCCTGCTTTAATATTCCATTCGACTAATGGTGACCAAGTAGTAATCCCAGCACATAGTAGCGGTGCAACACCTTTTAATTCAATATTTGTTGGTACAGATAAGACAAACTTTTCATCAACGACTATTTTTTCAGAGTAACCACCATAAGTGACACCACCAAATGTCTTATCTTCACTATTATAAGTTGCCACAAAGCCGTTATCACAGTACTGCTCAAGGTTATCTTTGCATGAGCCACAATGCCCACATGAATCTACCATACAACCGACGCCAACAATATCACCAACTTGAAACTTAGTTACATTTGAACCTGTTTTAATTACTTCACCAACAATTTCATGGCCTGGTACAATTGGGTAAAACGAGCCACCCCAGTCATTATTAACTTGATGAATATCACTATGACAAATACCGCAATAATGAATTTTAATTTCAACATCACTTTCAGTGGCCTTGCGTCGATCAATTAATAAAGACTCAATTGCCCCTTTTTCAGATTTAGCACCATAAGCATTGACTGCACTCATTGGAAAGTTCCTTAAATAGAATTTAATAAAATGACAAATAAACTCTATTAAAGCTTTTGCCTTAACGCAAGTAATAAATGTTCTTATTAGATCTTGTTAAGTACAAAATCACACATAAATTAAGTACAAAATCACACATAAATATTTCCTAAGTTTTATCACTATGGTGTACAATAACTTGATTAAAATTTTTATTTTAAAACACAAAAGAGTTAAAAATGACGGAAAAACGTAATATTTTAGTTACCAATGCATTACCTTATGCTAATGCAAAACTGCATTTAGGGCATATTTTAGGCTATACACAATCTGATATTTGGTGTCGCTATCAACGCATGAAAGGTCATAACTGTTATTATATCTGTGGTAGTGATATGCATGGCACACCTATTATGTTACGTGCACAACAAGAAGGTATTACACCTGAAGCATTAACAGAAAAATCAGCAAAAGCGCATTTAGAAGACTTTAATAATTTTGGTATTTTATTTGATAACTACCACTCAACACATAATTCATTAAATCAACAGCTAGTTGAAGAAATTTATCTAAAACTAAAAGATAAAGGACTTATTGAAACAAAAGAAATTCAACAGTCTTTTGACCCTAAAGCTAATATGTTCTTACCCGATCGTTACGTTAAAGGCACTTGCCCTAAATGTAAGGCAGAAGACCAGTATGGCGACAGCTGCGAAGTATGTTCTGCAACCTATTTACCTTCTGATCTAATTAATCCTATTTCTGTGATCTCTGGCGAAACACCTATTTTAAAATCATCAGAACACTACTTTTTTAAATTAAGCAAACTGCAAAATAATCTTGAGCAATGGCTTAATGATAATGACAAGCTACAACCAGAAGTTGTTAATAAACTAAAGGAATGGTTTGATTATGGTTTACAAGACTGGGATATCTCTCGTGATGCGCCTTATTTTGGCTATCAAATCCCCGATACTGATAATAAGTACTTTTATGTTTGGCTTGATGCACCAATTGGTTATTTGGCTAGCTTTTTAGATTTTTGTCAGAAAAATAACGTTGATTATAATAACTTCTGGTCAAAAGAAGACAATCATAGTGAAGTTTATCACTTTATTGGCAAGGATATTATTTATTTTCATACGCTATTTTGGCCAGCAATGCTTGATAATGCTGAGCTTCGTATGCCAACCGCTGTTTATGCCACAGGCTTTGTTACGATTAATGGCAAAAAGATGTCCAAATCTCGTGGTACGTTTATCCAAGCGCGCACTTATCTAAACCACTTAAACCCAGAATATCTAAGATATTATTATGCTTCTAAACTTACCTCACGCATTGATGACATTGACCTTAACTTAGAAGACTTTATCCAAAAAGTTAACTCTGACTTAGTTGGAAAGTTAGTTAATATTGCCAGCCGTAGTGCTAACTTTATTTATAAAAAGTTTGGTGGTGTACTATCTAAAGATTGTTACAATCAATCTTTACTTAATGAATTTTTATCTGAAAATCAGTTAATTAGTGATGACTATGAGCGTCGTGAGTTTGCATCAGCAATCCGTCGAATTATGACATTAGCTGATAAAGCCAATCAGTTTATTGATCACCATAAACCATGGCAAATGATTAAAAGCGAAGAAAACCAAACAGATGTTCATGGCATCTGCTCACTAGCACTAAACCTATTTAAAATTCTAATAACTTACTTAAAACCTGTTTTGCCGGAACTTGCTAATAAATCAGAATCTTTTTTAAATATTAACTCTTTAAACTGGTCTAATATTCAAGAACCTTTATATGCTCATACAATTAATAAGTTTAAGCCTTTAATGACTCGAGTTGAGCCACAACAAATAGAAGCCATTCTAACGGAAACAAAAACTGTGTTATCTAATGAAGAAAAGCTTAAAAGCAATAGTAAGCCTACTTCCAAGAAAAATGAACCATTAATAATAGAAGATGAAATCCAAATTGACGACTTTATGAAAGTTGATCTACGAGTAGCTAGAATTATCAATGCAGATCATGTTGATGGCGCTGATAAGCTACTTAAGCTAACACTTGATTTAGGAAATGATATGCATAAGCAGGTATTTGCAGGTATTAAATCTATGTATAAGCCTGAAGACTTAATCAATCGTCATACTGTGATGGTTGCTAACTTAAAGCCACGTAAAATGCGCTTTGGCCTTTCTGAGGGCATGGTATTAGCAGCTAGCGACGGCAAGGGCATTTACCTTATCTCACCTGATGAAGGCGCAATCCCTGGTTCTCGAGTAAAGTAAAAACTATATAAACTTCTTATTGCCATGCATTAATTGCTGTGTCCATTTTGCGTCTTCAATGGCCTGATCTTCTGATATTGCACTTTTTATACGCATGGCATCAATAACATTGACAACTGTAATGAACTCTTTAGATAACTTTTCATATAACTGGCTTAATATGGGCATTGCACTACTTAAAGCTTCACATAAAAAACCATAAGCACTTTGGCCTACCTGTATAAAGTAATTATCATTGACACGTTTCTTCTTGCTTCTTTCTGGAAACAAGCCTGAATAAATTAAGCACTTATCTGCAACTTCTCGCATTTGGTTGTGACATCTTTTACCTTTTTTATCTAATGCCTCTAAAAACTCTATTGCCAAAACAGCATCAGCCAAGTTATGCCGTTGGTTGAACCTCATTAGCATCGTAACTACATAGCCTTCAAGTTCATCCTCTAGGTGAATCGCTGTATCTTTTTGAGCCATTAAGATTAAATCATACCAATGCCCAATTTCATTGTTTTGATAAATTAATGTCATTCACATAACCCTCTTAGCTATTAGCAAGTCTATCCGTGCTTTCATATATAAGTATGGCTTATGATGAAGCAATTTGCATAATTTTTAATCTATTTTTAACGAGTAACTTATTAAAAACTATATGATTTATTTTATGGTTTATATATAACTTAAAGCCACATTCTCTCTTTTGGTAAATATTGAACACCTGACTTAAGTGTTTTACTTTCGTATAAAATAACTTGATCAATATAAAGCTCTACGCCCATCTCTATGATTACATCAGTTATTTTTAGAGGGTTTAGCTGATTTTTCACTCTTGCAATTGTTATATGGGGGTAAAAATTTATTTTTTTCTGCTGAATCCTAGACTGACTTGCTAAATAACGCATTTTTTATGTAAATAAGTTAAGTTATTATTATGTTCCACCATCACCGCAATAACTTTAGAAAATCCTAATGGAAAAGGACTAATAGCTATTAATTTTACTTTAAATGGCGCTATTTTATAATCATCAAACATCCTCATCTGATCAGCTAAACATAATTGCTGTAACATACTGATATTTCCCAAAAAACTTAAGGTTATATGATAATTTTCTTGCTTTGAAAGTCTTAGCATATCAGACGAATTTTTTCTTTGATAGGCCAGTGCCTGTTCATAAATATAGTTTGATGCTTCCTTATCAATTGGTATCCCTATAAATGCCCTCATACTTCACCCTAACACTTAATCTTATTATTTAAATATAAACAGATTATTTCTAAAAACTTTAGGTGTTATTAATCACTGTATATTGACTTAATTTTTCATTAACGCAAAATATAGGGCATTAAAAGTAAATAAAAGCATAAAGCATCCCTCCAAAAACGAGCAGACAAATGAAAGAAAAAATCATAAAACTGGTATTGCAAAGCCTAAATAAACTTATTGAAAAGCAATTAATTGATAATGATTCAAGCCTTAATATTATTGTTACCCCAACAAAGCAAAAATCGCATGGAGATTTTGCTACAAATATTGCTTTAATGTTATCAAAAAAATCAAACTACAACCCCATAGAGCTAGCAAAACTTATTATTGAAAACATCCCAAATTCAAATATATTTGAAAAAGTTGAAATTGCTGGACCTGGGTTTATTAACTTTTATTTAAATCATAATCATCAGTTTAATGTTATTGAACAAATTATCAATCAAAGTGATAAATTTGGACAAGGAAAACCAAAAAATTGCAAGATAAATCTTGAGTTTACATCAGCAAATCCAACTGGACCTCTTCATGTTGGCCATGGCCGAGGGGCTGCCATTGGCTCTGCAATTGCTTCTCTATTAGCATTTGCAGGCTATCAGGTTGAAACTGAGTACTATGTTAATGACGCTGGCCGCCAAATGGATATACTAGCTGTTAGTGTTTGGCTTAGATATTTAGAGCTTGAGGAGTATAAATTTACCTTTCCATCCAATGGATACAAAGGAGATTATATATATGATATTGCCAGGAGGCTAAAAGAGCAATTCAACGAAGAGTACAACCATCCTATTGATGACGTGCTCAAAGGCATACCTGACGACTACAACCCTGACACGAACCAAGGAAACAAAGAAGATCATATTGATGGCATTATTGCTAATTCAAAAAAAATACTTAAAAAGCAATATGATAATATTCATAAGTTTAGCTTAGACTCAATTTTAGCAGACATTAAAACAGATCTTAGTGAATTTGGAGTCAATTATACCAACTGGTTTTCTGAAGCCTCGTTAGCCGAGAACGAACAAATTGATAACGCAATAAATACCCTTAAAGACAAAGGCTTACTTTATAAGAAAGACGGCGCTACATGGTTTAAGTCTACAGACTACGGTGATGATAAAGATCGTGTTGTTATTAGAGCAAATGGCCAAAGAACTTATTTTGCTTCTGATGCTGCTTATATGCTAAATAAATTTCAACGTGGATTTGATAAGATCATTTATTTATTTGGCACTGACCATCATGGCTATATACCAAGAATGATGGCACTTGCTGAAGCATTTGGAATTGATAAAAGCAAGGTTATTATCCCATTAATTCAGTTTGCGATTTTATATGAAAATGGCAAACAAATTCAAATGTCAACAAGAAGTGGATCTTTTGTAACATTAAGGCAGCTAAGAGAGGATGTTGGAACTGATGCAGCTAGATTTTTTTATATCATGAGAAAAGCAGATCAACATCTTGATTTTGATTTAGATTTAGCGAAATCAAAGTCAAATGAAAATCCTGTTTATTATGTACAATATGCACATGCTAGAATTTGTAGTGTTTTTAGACAATTATCTCAAAAAAATTTAGCGTACCATCCTCAAGTAGGTATAGAAAACATATCAGAATTAAATCAAGATATTGAGTCAGACATTGCCAACAAACTATTGCAATATCCAGATATAATTCAAATTTCTGCAGAAAAACTTGAACCTCATCTGATAACAAACTATTTACGCGAATTAGCACAATTACTTCATATGTACTATAATCAATATAAGTTTATTCTTGATAACCAACCGATAATGCAAGCAAGATTAGTCTTGATTGATAGCATAAGAGAGGTTATAAAAAATGCTTTAAATTTATTACATATACAAGCACCTAGCACGATGTAATATAAGTAAAACTCAAGCAGGAATAATATGAACATGATGCGAGATTACGCAAGAAACACAGCAAGCAAACAGCCTGCTGCAAAACTAAAAACACACAATCGGTCAGATGATACATCTCATCCATCAAATAAAAGAGCATTTAAAAATAACTTTAAACGCCTACTTCAAGCTATTGACTTACATCATAAAAACAAAACAGAATTTGCGAAAAAAAGCTCTAAAAAAACTGCCATTTTTAAAAAGCGAACCAACCTAAAATCTAAATTAACAAAGAAAACAAAAGCAAGCTTAACATCATTCTCTGTGCTTATTATATTAGGCTCTTTAACTCTAATTTTAGTTTTATTACTATTTTATGTAATGTCCCATAAAAAAACCACAGAAATAAAAAGCGTCACTCTACATAAACCTGCTAGCTTCTTAAATCCGCCTAAATTTGATCTTGACAAACCAACTTCGACCATCACCATTCCATTAAATTCTTCAGATAAAACAGAGACTTTGGCAGAAAATCAAGAAAATACCACTAACCAAACATCAAGCGCCAGTAATGACAAACCAAAATTTACATTTTATAATACCTTAACCAGCAATACTGTTGATGTAGATGCTACTCCAAAAGCACAAAAAGAATATAAATATACTTATGCACTTCAAGTTGCTTCATATAAAAATGAAAGTGATGCCAATAGTATGCGAGCTCGCCTCCTCTTAATCGGCTTGAACCCTACTATTTTGAAAAAGGGCAATTACTACGTTGTTTCTATTCGAAACATAACCTCTAAACGAGATGGTGACATTATTAAACACAGATTAGAATCAAATAAAATTCAAGGGAGCATATTAGTTCAAACAAGTAAAACTCCTATTACACAAGGACAATAACTCCAAAATTTTTCCTACCACTTTACATAAATGTAACATAAATTATTTAAATACTAATTAATTATTAAATTTATTTCCTTTAGCAGCACTTTTTGGCATATACTCTAAAAAAACATTTTATTTAAAAACAAAATGTTAAGCATGACTTTCAAAAATATTTTTCAACTTTATACTATAATAAAAGAGATATCGATATACTTCTTACTAAGGTAAGTTACTAACATTGCTTTAGACATAGAGGTAGAACTAAATTACCTAGTATAAAGCAAAGTAACAACAGGGTTAAGCAATAGCAAAAGTAGATAGATTGGTAAATAACAATGGCTAATGAAGAAAACTTATTCAAGGGTGGTCGAGAATACCTCGACACAAAAACAGCAACGGGAACCCCTGATACCGTAGTTGGGCATGAAAACACCCATTTAGGTAGTGAAACTATCTTAACCAACTATGTGCGAAGAGTCCTATTAGGAAATGCTCGACTTGAGGATTCTCTACTTGAATCATTAGACCTTAATGTCAATGACATCCAAGTCTTAGTTGAACTTGGCATTGATATCTCATTCCTCAATGAGGAGCTACCCGAAGATACAATTGAGAGTATTTTAGGCAACGTTGAAACAGATTTTGGATCTGTTATCTCTCCAGAAGCTCGCGAAGTGCTTTTCAACAATGTCCAGCCTGAAACACCAATTTTCACAGATCCAAATACTACAACAAGTAACGAAGCCACAGATACAGCAGAAGAAACCACTGAAGAGGAAGAAGAAACTGAAGAGGAAGAAGAAACTGAAGAGGAAGAAGAAACAGAAGATGGAAGCGAAGACTCCACTGAAAATGAAATTGATCCACCAAACAACCCCCCTATCGCCTCTCCTGATGATGTCACTACAATTGGTAATGGTGAAGTAGTTATCGATGTTTTAGCTAATGATAGTGATCCTGACATTAACAACCTATTAGGCACCTCTGACTCTCTTAGCATTATTTCTGCAACACTAACAAACCCTGAAAGCGGCACAGTTTCTATTGTTGGCAATAAAATTGTTTTCACCCCTTCTGACAAACTAAGTAATTTAATCGATGGAGAATCAGCTTCCGTTATTATCAACTATACAATCCAGGATAGCTTTGGCTCTAAAGCAAGCAGTACCGCTACTGTAAACATTGAAGGAGACAATGTCCGCCTAGTTGCGACCGATGACTTTGCAACCACATCTGAAAATGCTTCTCTAACTATTGATGCCTTAGCCAATGACCTTGGTGAAAATCTATCTATCTTAACTGCCAATATTTCTGCTGATAACAACGGCTCTGTATCTATTGAAAATAATCAACTTATTTTCAACCCTGGCAGTGACTTTGATAGTTTAGCAGTTAATGAAACACGTCAAGTCACAATTAATTACACAGTTGATGACGGAACTGGTGGTTTTGATGAGGCTACAGTTAGCGTTACTGTTACAGGCACAAACGATGGTCCTGTCGCAAATATTGATGCAGCAACAACATCTGAAAGCATCAGTATTACGATCGATGCCTTAGCTAATGATACTGATTTAGACACTTCTGATACATTGATAATTACTGATGCAAGCATAAATGGCAATGGTTTAGGATCAGTTTCAATTGTTGATAATGAATTAGTTTTTAACCCTGGTACTGACTTTGACTATTTAGCTAACAATGAAACTCAATCTGTCACAATTAATTACTCTATTTCAGACAACCATGGAGGTACAGACACATCCACTGTAACCATCACAATTACCGGTACCAATGATGCACCTGTCATTGATTCAATTAGTTCACAAAGTGCAACTGAAGCTGGTAGTGTTGTCTCTGGTACAATTACTGCTTTTGATGTTGATGATAATGCAACACTTACCTTCTCTGGTGGTGATAATGTTGATGGCTTTAGCTTAAATAGCGATGGCTCTTATAGCTTTGATCCAACTGATGGTGCTTATGATCATTTAGAAGATGGTGCAACTCAAACAATTACAATTCCTGTAACCGTTACTGATGAAAACGGTGCAACTGATACGCAAAACTTAACCATTACAATTACCGGTACCAATGATGCACCTGTCATTGATTCAATTAGTTCTCAAAGTGCAACTGAAGCTGGTAGTGTTGTCTCTGGTACAATTACTGCTTTTGATGTTGATGATAATGCAACACTTACCTTCTCTGGTGGTGATAATGTTGATGGCTTTAGCTTAAATAGCGATGGCTCTTATAGCTTTGATCCAACTGATAGTGCTTATGATCATTTAGAAGATGGTGCAACTCAAACAATTACCATTCCTGTAACAGTCACTGATGAAAACGGTGCAACTGATACGCAAAACTTAACCATTACAATTACCGGTACCAATGATGCACCTGTCATTGATTCAATTAGCTCTCAAAGTGCAACTGAAGCTGGTAGTGTTGTCTCTGGTACAATTACTGCTTCTGATGTTGATGATAATGCTGTATTAACCTTCTCTGGTGGTGATAATGTTGATGGCTTTAGCTTAAATAGCGATGGCTCTTATAGCTTTGATCCAACTGATAGTGCTTATGATCATTTAGAAGATGGTGCAACTCAAACAATTACACAATTACAATTCCTGTAACCGTTACTGATGAAAACGGTGCAACTGATACGCAAAACTTAACCATTACAATTACCGGTACCAATGATGCACCTGTCATTGATTCAATTAGTTCACAAAGTGCAACTGAAGCTGGTA
>JAKJJT010000017.1 GCA_021713395.1 Thiotrichales bacterium 19S9-11
TTAAAAATAGATTGATATGTAGACACTTACGTTTTTTTGAGTAGAGAGATTTTAAGATTAAACTGAAGAGTTTGATCCTGGCTCAGATTGAACGCTGGTGGCATGCTTAACACATGCAAGTCGTACGGCAGCATGGTAGTGCTTGCACTACTGATGGCGAGTGGCGGACGGGTGAGTAACGCGTAGGAATTTGTCTTGGAGTTGGGGATAACACGGGGAAACTCGTGCTAATACCGCATAATGTTTTCGAACCAAAGCTGGGGACCTTTTAGGCCTGGCGCTCTGAGTTGAGCCTGCGTTGGATTAGCTAGTTGGTGGGGTAAATGCTCACCAAGGCGACGATCCATAGCTGTTCTGAGAGGAAGATCAGCCACACTGGGACTGAGACACGGCCCAGACTCCTACGGGAGGCAGCAGTGGGGAATATTGGACAATGGGGGCAACCCTGATCCAGCAATGCCACGTGTGTGAAGAAGGCCTTAGGGTTGTAAAGCACTTTCAGAGGTGAGGAAAGGTATAGGATTAAGAGTTATATACTGTGACGTTAACCTCAGAAGAAGCACCGGCAAACTCCGTGCCAGCAGCCGCGGTAATACGGAGGGTGCGAGCGTTAATCGGACTTACTGGGCGTAAAGGGTCCGTAGGCGGATATATAAGTCAGATGTAAAAGTCCTGGGCTCAACCTGGGGATGTCATTTGAAACTGTATGTCTAGAGTATAGGAGAGGAAAGGGGAATTTCCGGTGTAGCGGTGAAATGCGTAGATATCGGAAGGAACACCAATGGCGAAGGCAACTTTCTGGCCTAATACTGACGCTGAGGGACGAAAGCATGGGTAGCGAACAGGATTAGATACCCTGGTAGTCCATGCTGTAAACGATGAGTACTAGCTGTTGGAATCGGTGTTAAGGTTCTGGTGGCGTAGCTAACGCGCTAAGTACTCCGCCTGGGGATTACGGCCGCAAGGCTAAAACTCAAAGGAATTGACGGGGACCCGCACAAGCGGTGGAGCATGTGGTTTAATTCGATGCAACGCGAAAAACCTTACCTACCCTTGACATACCAAGAACGATCTAGAGATAGATTGGTGCCTTCGGGAATTTGGATACAGGTGCTGCATGGCTGTCGTCAGCTCGTGTCGTGAGATGTTGGGTTAAGTCCCGCAACGAGCGCAACCCTTATTTACAGTTGCCATCATTAAGTTGGGCACTTTGTAGAGACTGCCGTGGTTAACACGGAGGAAGGTGGGGACGAGGTCAAGTCATCATGGCCCTTACGGGTAGGGCTACACACGTGCTACAATGGGCATTACAGAGGGAAGCGAAAGGGCGACCTGAAGCGAAACTCAGAAAGGTGTTCGTAGTCCGGATTGGAGTCTGCAACTCGACTCCATGAAGTCGGAATCGCTAGTAATCGCGAATCAGCATGTCGCGGTGAATACGTTCTCGGGTCTTGTACACACCGCCCGTCACACCATGGGAGTGGGTTGCACCAGAAGTGGCTAGTCTAACCTTCGGGGGGACGGTCACCACGGTGTGATTCATGACTGGGGTGAAGTCGTAACAAGGTAGCCGTAGGGGAACCTGCGGCTGGATCACCTCCTTAAAGGTAAAAAATATAACTTGAGAAAGCGTTAAGTGTTTACATATCAAACTGTTTTTAAGCAAAAAACGGTGTGATTCATGACTGGGGTGAAGTCGTAACAAGGTAGCCGTAGGGGAACCTGCGGCTGGATCACCTCCTTAAAGGTAAAAAATATAACTTGAGAAAGCGTTAAGTGTTTACATATGAAACTGTTAAGTCTTGATAAGAGATTGGGTCTGTAGCTCAGCTGGTTAGAGCGCACCCCTGATAAGGGTGAGGTCGGTAGTTCAAGTCTACTCAGACCCACCATGGGGCCATAGCTCAGCTGGGAGAGCGCCTGCTTTGCACGCAGGAGGTCAGGAGTTCGATCCTCCTTGGCTCCACCAATTTTATTGAGAATTAATTGATCTTTAACAATTTAGTTTACTGATATAGCCAAGGGTAAAAGCGCAAACGGTGGATGCCTAGGCAATTGTTGGCGAAGAAGGACGTGTAAGTCTGCGAAAAGCGACGGGGAGTTGACAAATAAGCGTTGATCCGTTGATGTCCGAATGGGGGAACCCACCTACTGTAAGGTAGGTATTTTAATCGATAGATTAAGAGGCACACGTAGGGAACTGAAACATCTAAGTACCTATAGGAAAAGAAATCAACCGAGATTCTCTTAGTAGCGGCGAGCGAACGGGGATAAGCCTTGTACGATTTATAATATATATTAGCTGAATAAGTTGGGAAGCTTAACGATAGAGGGTGACAGTCCCGTAGGCGAAAATATTTATTAGGAACTAGGCGTACGAACAAGTAGGTCGGAACACGAGAAATTTTGACTGAATATGGGGGGACCATCCTCCAAGGCTAAATACAAACAATTGACCGATAGTGAACCAGTACCGTGAGGGAAAGGCGAAAAGAACCCCTTTAAGGGGAGTGAAATAGAACCTGAAACCGTTTGCGTACAAGCAGTCGGAGCATGATTTAGTCATGTGACGGCGTACCTTTTGTATAATGGGTCAGCGAGTTATTTTCAGTGGCAAGGTTAAGCGTATAGTGAAGCCGTAGGGAAACCGAGTCTTAATAGGGCGAATTAGTCGCTGGGAATAGACCCGAAACTGTAGCGATCTATCCATGTCCAGGGTGAAGGTTGGGTAACACCAACTGGAGGCCCGAACCCGGTAATGTTGCAAAATTATGGGATGAGGTGTGGATAGGAGTGAAAGGCTAAACAAGCACAGAGATAGCTGGTTCTCCCCGAAATCTATTTAGGTAGAGCCTTATAAGTAACTCAGCGGGGTAAAGCACTGTTTCGGCTAGGGGGATATTCGTATCTTACTGAACCGATGCAAACTCAGAATACGCTGAAGTTTAATTATAGGAGACACACGGTGGGTGCTAAGGTCCATCGTGGAGAGGGAAACAGCCCAGACCGCCAGCTAAGGTCCCAAATTATTTGCTAAGTGGAAAACGAAGTGTGAAGGCAGAGACATCCAGGAGGTTGGCTTAGAAGCAGCCACCCTTTAAAGAAAGCGTAATAGCTCACTGGTCGAGTCGGCATGCGCGGAAGATTCAACGGGGCTCAAGCAAATAACCGAAGCTGCGGCAGTACGTAAGTACTGGGTAGGGGAGCGTTCTGTAAGCCGATGAAGGTGACTTGAGAAGGTTGCTGGAGGTATCAGAAGTGCGAATGCTGACATAAGTAACGATAAATAAGTGAGATTCTTATTGGCCGGAAGTCTAAGGTTTCCTACGCAATGTTGATCATCGTAGGGTTAGTCGGCCCCTAAGGAGTAGCCGAAGGGCGAATCCGATGGGAAACGGGTTAATATTCCCGTACTTTTTGTATCAGTGATGTTGTGACGGAGAAAGCTAGGTCATCCTGGTGAATGGTTATCCAGGTGAAAGTATGTAGTTTGATAGAGTAGGCAAATCCGCTTTATTATAGACGAGATACGAGACGAAGTTAGACCAAGTCTAACGAAGTGATTGATGCTAAGCTTCCAGGAAAAGCAGCTAAACTTATGATACAAGAAACCGTACTGTAAACCGACACAGGTAGACAGGTAGAGAATACTAAGGCTATGAGATAACTCAGGTGAAGGAACTAGGCAAAATGACACCGTAACTTCGGGAGAAGGTGTGCCCACATTATGTGATAAGATTTACTCTTTAAGCAAAAGTGGGTTGCAAATACCAGGTGGCTGCGACTGTTTATTAAAAACACAGCACTCTGCGAACTCGTAAGAGGAAGTATAGGGTGTGACGCCTGCCCGGTGCCGGAAGGTTAATTGAAGGGGTTAATCGTAAGATGAAGCTCTGGATCGAAGCCCCGGTAAACGGCGGCCGTAACTATAACGGTCCTAAGGTAGCGAAATTCCTTGTCGGGTAAGTTCCGACCTGCACGAATGGCGTAACGATGGCCACACTGTCTCCACCTGAGACTCAGTGAAATTGAAATCGCAGTGAAGATGCTGCGTACCCGCGGTTAGACGGAAAGACCCCGTGAACCTTTACTACAGCTTTGCACTGGACTTTGACCCTATCTGTGTAGGATAGGTGGGAGGCTTTGAAGTATGGGCGCTAGCCTGTATGGAGCCAACCTTGAAATACCACCCTGGTATGGTTGGAGTTCTAACTTAGGAAGAAATTCCAAGGACAGTGTATGGTGGGTAGTTTGACTGGGGCGGTCTCCTCCTAAAGAGTAACGGAGGAGTACGAAGGTGCACTCGGTATGGTCGGAAATCATACCAAGAGTATAAAGGCATAAGTGCGCTTGACTGCGAGAGTGACGGCTCGAGCAGGTACGAAAGTAGGTCTTAGTGATCCGGTGGTTCTGTATGGAAGGGCCATCGCTCAACGGATAAAAGGTACTCCGGGGATAACAGGCTGATACCGCCCAAGAGTTCATATCGACGGCGGTGTTTGGCACCTCGATGTCGGCTCATCACATCCTGGGGCTGAAGCAGGTCCCAAGGGTATGGCTGTTCGCCATTTAAAGTGGTACGCGAGCTGGGTTTAGAACGTCGTGAGACAGTTCGGTCCCTATCTGCCGTGGGCGTCGGATGTTTGAAAGGAGCTGCTCCTAGTACGAGAGGACCGGAGTGGACGTACCTCTGGTGTTTGGGTTGTGTCGCCAGATGCATTGCCCAGTAGCTATGTACGGAAGGGATAACCGCTGAAAGCATCTAAGCGGGAAGCCTCCCTTAAGATTAGACATCCCAGGAATTTATTTCCTTTAAGAAACGTTCGAGACTAGGACGTTGATAGGCTGGGTGTGGAAGTACAGCAATGTATGAAGCTAACCAGTACTAATGATTCGAGTGAATTGACTATATCAGTAGACTAGATTGTTAAGGGTCAAACCCAACCAGTTTTCTGGTGAGAATAGCGAGTGTGAACCACCTGATTCCATGTCGAACTCAGAAGTGAAACCGCTTTGCGCCGATGATAGTGTGGCATTCGCCATGTGAAAGTAGGGAATCACCAGAAATTTAATTCAAATAGCCTCCTTAATCGGGGGCTTTTTTATGCCTGGAAGAAAA
>JAKJJT010000018.1 GCA_021713395.1 Thiotrichales bacterium 19S9-11
GCAATTTTTGATTATATTGAAATTTTTTATAATAGACAGCGTTTGCATTCTACACTAGGATATAAATCGCCTGTTGAATATGAAATGGTCTCATAAGTTAGGTGTCCGTTTTTTCGAGGGAAGATCACCGCTCCTAAGGGCACGAAAAGAACGCAGTTTGTTGCTTAAATCATGGTTTATGCCATTCTTAATTTTAATACTATTAGTATTAATTCAGAGCTTTCGATAAACCCAAGTGGGTCATGTGACAGAGTTGCTCATATTTTTATCATATGACAGATATTTGTAACATGATAAAATTCAGTATATAATAGTCATATGATAAAAATAAGGATTTTACTATGCAATGGGAACTATTAGGATTTCAAGATGATCCATTTAAAACTCATCCAATTACCTCATATACATTAGAGCTATATACTGGGAATAAAGATAAAATTGATCAGGCATTTTATGCGTTAAACTCTGATAATGTTATTATGGTGATTGAAGGTGAGAGGGGAGTAGGTACAACTTCATTTGG
The DNA here is from genome assembly GCA_021713395.1 of Thiotrichales bacterium 19S9-11. Classification (GTDB taxonomy): domain Bacteria; phylum Pseudomonadota; class Gammaproteobacteria; order Francisellales; family Francisellaceae; genus M0027. The sequence continues at coordinate 524 of JAKJJT010000018.1, forward strand.
TAATTTTATCAGGTTTACTTCTCATAATAACAAAAAGTATTTTACGCCTACTGGTGAAATTAAGGTTGAACCAAATTGGAATGCTGATACTTTAATGGCGGCTATTATTGGCAACCTGGTTACAACACTTGAACTTAATCACCTGGATGAAATTGCAAAAGATAATAACTTTATTGAAGCAAAGTCAGTTGTAAGTAGAATTACAGATACTTATAGAAACTTTGGGTTAAGTGGATTAGGTTTTGGTGGAAATTATGGTGTTGCAGGGGCAACTACTCAACCAATGATTATGCCAACACCAATGCTTGCACACCACTTTGAAGGTTTAATTAAGCTAGTCAAAAAAATCGGTTATAAGCATGGTGTTTTAGTTCAGTTAAATAATCTAGATGTTGGCACAGTTCAAGATGAAAAACATTTGGCACTACTATTAAATGTAATGCGTGACTATTTTCAGACTCCGGGCAGTAGTTGGTTATTAGTTGGTGATACGGAACTAAGGAAGTTTATTGCTCAAAAAATTGATAGGCTAGATGATATTATTGGATGTGATATTGAAATCATTCCTTTATCCAACAAAGACTACACTCAACTGATCCAGAAAAGAGTAGAACACTTTAGAACAAATGAAAATGTCAAATTACCAGTTGATCAAGCAGTATGGGATTACCTGTTTCAAGTAACTCATGGCCGCCTAAGGTACATATTTGGATTGTTAAATAGACTATATAATGCTTTTAAACTTGGCGAGCTGACAGACTTTATTAATATAGACATGGCTAAGCCTGCAATTAAACAGTTTGGAGAGCAACGCATATTACGTCATAAACTCTCGCCAACTGAGATTAGTATATTGCAAGCAGTTGTAGAGGATGGACCAATACAAGTATCTGAGTTGGCCGATAATATTAAGAAGTCACAGACTCATGTTTCAAGAATACTAAACAGTCTTCATGAGTTGAAGTTAGTATCATATCGACAAGAGTGGAGAAATAGATTTTATTCAGCAAGTATTGATGCTCAGCTTGCTTATAATAATGTGTGATATTGACACTAATCAATGTTTAAAAATAGTTATATATAAACCATAAATAAACATAAAATACATACCAAAACAACGCGCTAATGCTTGATCGTTTAATCTGTATCAATAAAATTCAAATATTTGATTAGAAAATAAGCTTTTTGAAAATTAGACATGATTAATTATGAAAAATGACCTTCATAATTAATCCAGATTAAACGATCTCTAATGACTTAATACGTTTGCTTATCAATAAGTTAAGTGCCTAGCATGGCCTTGAAATGCCCATTTTCGCAAATTCCACACTAAACCAAAATTTTCTTGAAAAACTTTCAATAATTTAACCAATTTACGGAGTGTTTTGGTCTTTAGCGACCTTGGTGGAAGATCTATATTTTATTATTTAAGGTAATGTTATTTTGTCAGATTACTTATTTATGAAATAACGCATTCAGATTTTTTTTCTTTTGATGCTGAATTTCTATCTTGAGGTTCTACAATATATTTTTCTTTTGATGAAGTAGGTTTAATATATAAAGGGTTTTCTTGCTCTAATCTCTTTTCAAAATGTTTTGTTAAGTCATCATACCCTGCACCTGTTTTTGCTGATGTTGCAAAGTAACTAGCGCCGGCACTCTCAATAAACAACTGAGTTTGACTTAGTAGTTCTTTGTTTACATCTGAGGCATCAACCTTTGTTGCTACTACTATTATAGAATTTATACCATGTAAGGCTTTTTTCTTTACTAATTCTTCAAACTCATACTTTATATCATTAAGATTTATTCTATCTTTTCTAGCAGCACTAAAACAAAGAATAGAGGCATGCAGATTTCCATCTTTTTCCATTCTTTGTAAGTTGCGAAACATTGGGTTGTTAATGCCTTCTCGTGAATCAAGCCCATATTTTATAGTGCCAGATACGTCCCAAAGCTTAAAGTTAATATTTCCCATTGTTTTAGGCTGGTATTGATTATTATATTGACCATATTTGTTATCATTATAATCAGGAACATGATTTATATTTTCATTAATTTCAAAATTAGGATTTGAAAAACAATGAGCAAAGGAGGATCTGCCTGCATTAGTTCCAAGTCCAGCTGTTACACTATGTAGCATAATATTTAAATTCATTTTATTAAACTTTGGTATTGGTATAATGCGCACATTAAAATGTGTGAAGTCTGGAGTAAAATAATTCGGGTTAGATTGATAATTTGAACTAGAAGACTGACTATTCCCATTATTCGGTGTTGCATTTACATTAGGACTAGTTGCAATTTGATGCGCCATAAGGAGTATTTTGAAAGCATCGTCTGCTTTTTCATTATTCTGATTCTTATCTGGATGTATAAGGACGGCTAATTTTTTATAGCTTTTTCTTATTTCATCTTCAGTCGCATTACCCTTTAACTTTAAAACTTCAAGAGCTGTTTCTCTGCTAGCTAATTTTCCATCAAATCCCAGTATTCTTTGAATTTCTATATCATTACTCATTTTACCGACCCCTAAAGTATATTATTTAAGTTAATTTTATTTCAACGTTATATGTTACAGTGTATTTAGAATGATTTATATTCTTCTTTTATTTCACAAATTTTTGTTATTATTGACTTGATAACCAATATTTTATCTATAAAGATATATTTTTGTTTGTTACTGGTCCAACCCACAAAAAATTGCATTTCAAACTTTCAAGAAAATATTCAATTTCTTGAAAGTAAGCATGATTAAACTTATTGGACTGAACTCAAATTATTGATATTTAAATAATAATATTTTGATTTAAAAATAACCTCAACGTCTGTTTTACGGAAAGTCTAATCTGTAACTAGCCAAATTAAATCTATTTAGAATTAAAACAAAGAAGTTTGAATCACATAACTAAACAGCAACCCGCATTCTTTTTATTTTTTAATTTTCCTTCAGACTCTTTAGTTTGAGAGTCTTCGGTGCTTTCATTAAACTGATTCAAGTTTAAATCTTGGTAGAAAGTCAGTAAATATGGATCAGTAGGTTGCTTTACTTCTTTGGCATCTTCAGAAGAATAAGTTGAAAATTGTGTGTTTCTATGTTCTTGAGCTTGTATTTTAAAATAGTTAAAAAGTTTATCACCAAGATATTCTTGCATACTAGGGTCTGATAAGACTATATCGCACGGTGATTGATCATAATGATTTTTTAAAGAGGGGTTAGCACCATGTATAATTAAAGCCTCACATAACTTTTTATTTTTTGATAGAGCAGCCAAATGTAACCCCGTATCACCTACAGAGCTTTTTGTCGTATTAACTTCTTTTATTTTTAATTTTGATTGCAATAATTCAAACATTAAACCTTGATCTTTGAAAGCCATTGTGTATGGCGTATCTCCGTCGTCATTTTTTATATTAACATCAGCCCCAAAAGCCACAAAAACTTTACACATTGGTTTGCAGGGTAAACTATTATTTAAGCAGTATAGACGAGCAGCCATATATAACGGAGTATCACCATTTTTCCTTTGTGCATTAACATTTGCACCTTGTTTAACCAATAAACCAACCACCTCTTCTCTGTTTGAATAAACTGAAAGATGAAGTGGTGTCTCATCGTCTTTATTTAATGCATTAACATCCGATCCTTTTTCCAATAATTGACGAACTGCTTCTAAATTTCCCAAATGAGAAGCTCTATGTAATGCTGTATCACCAAATTTATCTTTTTTACTAAAATCTGCCTTTTTTTCCAATAATTGGTCAAGTATTTCTGGATTATTGTTTATAGCAGCGTAGTGTAAAGCCGTCTCGCCATCTTCGTTTTGATAATTAATATCAATTTCTGGTGACTGTAACAATCTTTTAACTGTATTTAGCTCTTTTTCTAACACTGCCTCAAGTAATGCTTTACTCATTAGTTAAATCCTTTTTAAATCAATTTTATAACTGGCCTGTTAGGTAAAGTATAAACTAAATAGAAATGCAACAAGCAAAATAGTGTGGGCAATAGTAAGCAATTTAATTTGACTAGTTACACCTATTGTGGCCACATTATTTTGCATATTGAATAGTTTAATTAAGTATACTTTATCGTACTGTTTTTAAGTAACGAATTTATAAGTCCGAAAATATAGTATATAAGTGGAGTGATCTTCCCTCGAAAAAACGGACACCTAACTTATGAGACCATTTCATATTCAACAGGCGATTTATATCCTAGTGTAGAATGCAAACGCTGTCTATTATAAAAAATTTCAATATAATCAAAAATTGC
>JAKJJT010000019.1 GCA_021713395.1 Thiotrichales bacterium 19S9-11
ACTGGGTACTTGATAGATTACCATCTGCATCAGTGACACTAATTAAATTACTATTACCTGAGTTAAAGGCTAGGGCTGTATCTTCATCAACCGTTTGAGCACCAGGTACAGTATTAATTGGTGGATCCCCAATACCTGTAACTGTAATATCAACTGTATCAATATCCGTACGTGCCGTTGCATCGGTTGATGTAACAGTTAAGGTGTCTGATCCATTAAAGTTTAAATTACCTTGATAAACTAATGTAGCAAGCGTTGCATTTATATCTGTCTCTGTACCTGATATCGTTAAACTACCACTACCATTAGCACCAGAACTAATCGTTGCTAATCCTGATAAGCTAACAGTTAAACTACCATTATTAACCTGTAACTGGGTACTTGATAGATTACCATCTGCATCAGTGACACTAATTAAATTACTATTACCTGAGTTAAAGGCTAGGGCTGTATCTTCATCAACCGTTTGAGCACCAGGTACAGTATTAATTGGTGGATCATCATCAACAGCAGTTATGGTAATATCAACTGTATCAATATCCGTACGTGCCGTTGCATCGGTTGATGTAACAGTTAAGGTGTCTGATCCATTAAAGTTTAAATTACCTTGATAAACTAAAGTAGCAAGTGTTGCATTTATATCTGTCTCTGTACCTGATATCGTTAAACTACCACTACCATTAGCACCAGAACTAATAATTGCTAATCCTGATAAGCTAACAGTTAAACTACCATTATTAACCTGTAACTGGGTACTTGATAGATTACCATCTGCATCAGTGACACTAATTAAATTACTATTACTTGAATTAAAGGCTAGAGCTGTATCTTCATCAACCGTTTGAGCACCAGGTACAGTATTAATTGGTGGATCCCCAATACCTGTAACTGTAATATCAACTGTATCAATATCCGTACGTGCCGTTGCATCGGTTGATGTAACAGTTAAGGTGTCTGATCCATTAAAGTTTAAATTACCTTGATAAACTAATGTAGCAAGCGTTGCATTTATATCTGTCTCTGTACCTGATATCGTTAAACTACCACTACCATTAGCACCAGAACTAATCGTTGCTAATCCTGATAAGCTAACAGTTAAACTACCATTATTAACCTGTAACTGGGTACTTGATAAATTACCGTCTGGGTCAGTGACACTAATTAAATTACTATTACCTGAGTTAAAGGCTAGGGCTGTATCTTCATCAACCGTTTGAGCACCAGGTACAGTATTAATTGGTGGATCATCATCAACAGCAGTTATGGTAATATCAACTGTATCAATATCCGTACGTGCCGTTGCATCGGTTGATGTAACAGTTAAGGTGTCTGATCCATTAAAGTTTAAATTACCTTGATAAACTAATGTAGCAAGCGTTGCATTTATATCTGTCTCTGTACCTGATATCGTTAAATCACCACTACCATTAGCACCAGAACTAATCGTTGCTAATCCTGATAAGCTAACAGTTAAACTACCATTATTAACCTGTAACTGGGTACTTGATAGATTTCCATCTGCATCAGTGACACTAATTAAATTACTATTACCTGAATTAAAGGCTAGAGCTGTATCTTCATCAACCGTTTGAGCACCAGGTACAGTATTAATTGGTGGATCATCATCAACAGAAGTTATGGTAATATCAACTGTATCAATATCCGTACGTGCCGTTGCATCGGTTGATGTAACAGTTAAGGTGTCTGATCCATTAAAGTTTAAATTACCTTGATAAACTAATGTAGCAAGCGTTGCATTGATATCTGTCTCTGTACCTGATATCGTTAAACTACTACTACCATTGGCACCTGCATTAATAGTTGCTAATCCTGATAAGCTAACAGTTAAACTACCATTATTAACCTGTAACTGGGTGCTTGATAGATTACCGTCTGGGTCAGTGACACTAATTAAATTACTATTACCTGAATTAAAGGCTAGAGCTGTATCTTCATCAACCGTTTGAGCACCAGGTACAGTATTAATTGGTGGATCCCCAATACCTGTAACTGTAATATCAACTGTATCAATATCCGTACGTGCCGTTGCATCGGTTGATGTAACAGTTAAGGTGTCTGATCCATTAAAGTTTAAATTACCTTGATAAACTAATGTAGCAAGTGTTGCATTTATATCTGTCTCTGTACCTGATATCGTTAAACTACCACTACCATTAGCACCAGAACTAATCGTTGCTAATCCTGATAAGCTAACAGTTAAACTACCATTATTAACCTGTAACTGGGTACTTGATAAATTACCGTCTGGGTCAGTGACACTAATTAAATTACTATTACCTGAGTTAAAGGCTAGGGCTGTATCTTCATCAACCGTTTGAGCACCAGGTACAGTATTAATTGGTGGATCATCATCAACAGCAGTTATGGTAATATCAACTGTATCAATATCCGTACGTGCCGTTGCATCGGTTGACGTAACAGTTAAGGTATCTGATCCATTAAAGTTTAAATTACCTTGATAAACTAATGTAGCAAGCGTTGCATTGATATCTGTCTCTGTACCTGATATCGTTAAACTACTACTACCATTGGCACCAGAACTAATCGTTGCTAATCCTGATAAGCTAACAGTTAAACTACCATTATTAACCTGTAACTGGGTACTTGATAGATTTCCATCTGCATCAGTGACACTAATTAAATTACTATTACCTGAGTTAAAGGCTAGAGCTGTATCTTCATCAACCGTTTGAGCACCAGGTACAGTATTAATTGGTGGATCATCATCAACAGAAGTTATGGTAATATCAACTGTATCAATATCCGTACGTGCCGTTGCATCGGTTGATGTAACAGTTAAGGTGTCTGATCCATTAAAGTTTAAATTACCTTGATAAACTAATGTGGCAAGCGTTGCATTT
>JAKJJT010000002.1 GCA_021713395.1 Thiotrichales bacterium 19S9-11
GTAATATCAACTGTATCAATATCCGTACGTGCCGTTGCATCGGTTGATGTAACAGTTAAGGTGTCTGATCCATTAAAGTTTAAATTACCTTGATAAACTAATGTGGCAAGCGTTGCATTTATATCTGCCTCTGTACCTGATATCGTTAAACTACTACTACCATTTACACCAGAACTAATCGTTGCTAATCCTGATAAGCTAACAGTTAAACTACCATTATTAACCTGTAACTGGGTACTTGATAGATTACCGTCTGCATCAGTGACACTAATTAAATTACTATTACCTGAATTAAAGGCTAGGGCTGTATCTTCATCAACCGTTTGAGCACCAGGTACAGTATTAATTGGTGGATCATCATCAACAGCAGTTATGGTTATATCAACTGTATCAATATCCGTACGTGCCGTTGCATCGGTTGATGTAACAGTTAAGGTGTCTGATCCATTAAAGTTTAAATTACCTTGATAAACTAATGTAGCAAGCGTTGCATTTATATCTGTCTCTGTACCTGATATCGTTAAATCACCACTACCATTAGCACCAGAACTAATCGTTGCTAATCCTGATAAGCTAACAGTTAAACTACCATTATTAACCTGTAACTGGGTACTTGATAGATTACCGTCTGGGTCAGTGACACTAATTAAATTACTATTACCTGAATTAAAGGCTAGAGCTGTATCTTCATCAACCATTTGAGCACCAGGTACAGTGTTAATTGGTGGATCATCATTAACTTCAACCACCGTAATAACCGCATTATCCTGATCAAATAGGTTATCACCTGTTGTATTGACATCGCCATCAGCACCAGTATCAGTTGATGTCATCACTAAAACATCATAACCATTAAAATCTGCATCCCCTTGATATTGAACTGTGGCTAAGGCTGCGTTGATATCAGCTAACGAACCTGAATGAATAGTTAATACTTTACCTCCATTGGAGCTATCAATTGTTACAGAGCCAATATACGTTGATGTTAAAGTACCATTGCTAACTTCTAAAACAACGTTATCTAAATTATCATCAACATCACCAACACTTAACCCTGTAATATTTATTGGTGTATCTTCATCTCCTTGATAAGTATTTGGACTCACTGTATTAACCGGTGCATCATTAACAGGTGTTACTGTGATTGTCGCTGTTGATTCACTAGAAAACTTATTTGAATTATCTATAACTTTATACCCAAAAGTAACCTCACCATTAAAGTTAGCATCTGGCACAAAGTATAATGTTAAAGTATCATCTGTTACTGTATAATCATTGGCTCCACCGCCAACACCTGCTCCCACAAGTGCCAATGTTGTTAATGCGGCATCTGAATAAAGCAAACCATCACTTGGTAAACTCATTATTCTAAATCTAGCAATACTATCACCATAATCAGGATCTGAACCTGTTAAGGTAATACTAATGGATTCAGCATCCTCTGGACCACTAGCACTTACATTATCAGCGATAGGGGAACGATTAGGATCGCCTGTAATTGTAAATGCAAAGTGATCGATATCACTTAAGTCTGTATTATCTGTTGAAATCATAGTTAAGGTATCTGCACCAGAATAATTATCATTACCTAAATAATTAATATTACTGGCTAATACTGTTCTAATCGCTTCATAAGCATCAGTAGCTGTTAATGTAATTAAACTTGAACCATTACCACTAATATCTACATCACCATCAGCTGTTGTAATTGCTGTGACAACACCATCACCAACTTGAAGGACACCATTAAATACACTAAGCTCGACACTAACAACATCAGAATCTACATCTGTTACATCAAGACCTGAAATATTAATTAACGTATCTTTTACTGGCTCAAGTAATGTTGGCATGGTATTAACAGGTGCATTACCTGATAGCGATGCTTCGACTGTTATCGTTAATGTGTCTTGATCAACTAACTCTTCGTAATCTGTTGAGTGTACTGTTAAAGTATGACTACCAACTAAACTTCCTGTATAAGTTAATGATGCTAATGCTAAATTAATCGCTTCTTCATCACCTGTTGTTACTGCTCTAATCGTAACTGAGTCAGATGCATTATTAACGACGACAACACCAGCATTACCTTCAACATTCAACGTGCCAGAGGCAATAGAAACCGTAACTTCATATAGATCACTATCAGCATCACTAACACTAATACCAGAGATTAATAAGGCTTGATCTGCATAAGCGGTTTGATCACCTGGTAAATCATTAATTGGTGGCTCATTGACACTATCAATAGTAATATCAATTGCATCACTATCTGTTAAAGATTCACTATCAACCGATGTGATCATTAATATATCTGTGCCATTATAATCTGCATCTGGCGTATAAACTAAAGTTGCTAATGCAGCATTAATTTCATCTTCTGTGCCTGATATTCTAAAGCTACTACCACCATTACTTCCATTGTCAATCGTTACATCTGATGATGTGATATTCAAACTACCATGATTAACAGAGATCGTCGTTGATTCTAAGTTACCATCTGGATCTGTAACGCTTAACCCTGTAATTGGTAATGGATTATCTTCACTGGTTGTAAAACTGTTCGTTAAAATCGTATGAACTGGTGGATCATTTTCAACAGCCTGAACATCTAAATTAATATAATCAATATCGGTTAAACCAACAAAATCGGTTGATACCATCGTAATGATATCTGGACCAAAATAATCTGTATCTGGTGTATAAAGCACAGTTTTTAAAATAGCTTGGATATACTCTTCAACTTGCTTTGTAACATCACCTGCCACTGCTGTTTCTAAATCAGTCATTACCAGTGAAACATCATCAGTACCATTACCTATAATATCAACCACTCCACTTGTTAAGCCTAATGGTTCTATCACCGTAATCGTACCATGGACTGCTGTTAAACGCGTTGACACTAAGTCATCATTATCATCAGTAACACTAAGTGTTGTTATAGCAAATCCTGTATCTTCTGTTGGCGTTAATGTTGTTAATGGCACTGTATTAACTGGTGGTGTGCCTGATAGTGAGCCTGAATTTGATAAAACTAAATAATCCGTATCCGTTAAATCACCTGAATCTGTTGATAAGACTTCTAATGTCGCACCATCACTTGTCATATTAAACACTAAGCTTGATAAGGCCAAGTTAATCGAATCTTCATCACCTAAAGCAACGGCTGTAATTGTTACCACATCATTTGTAAGATTATAAGAAACATCAACATTTGCATTATCTGCTACAAGCAATGTACCAGAGCCTGCATCTACTGATACTTGAACGCTAACTAGATCGCCATCTGGGTCTGTAACGCTAATATCTTCAATATACTGAGCTGTATTTTGATAAATTGATGTCGTCTTGGTATTTGCATCGACAACACTTCCTGGCAAGGTATTAATCGGTGCATCATCAAGTGGATCAACATTGATATTCATTGTATAGACTTCATCTGAATATGCTGTTCCATCATATACCTTAAAGGTGAAACGATCATAAGGTGCGCCTGTCTCATTTGGCAATGGATCAAAGATTAGCTGAGCAAGGCTCGATGCATCAATAGTCTGATTCTCTGTTACATCTAATCCATTAAATGTTAATGTCCCGTTTATTTCTAATGAAACAATTTGTATCCCTGCAAACGCATCACCATCAACATCATTGAAAGTAAAGTCGCCTGAACCAAAAACATAAGCCTCATCTTCATCAGTAGATACCGTATTATCAGCACCTGTTGGTAAGTCATTAACTGATACAATATTAATCGTTGCTGTAATCGTATTAGAATTATCATCACCATCATTAACCGTAAAAGTCATCACTCTTGGGGTTACATCTGGATTATCTGAGGTATTTTCATACGTAATACCTGCAAAGAATGTTTCATAGACAGATAGTAATTTACTACCAGTTAAAACTAATGTACCAGGCGTTAAATCATCAACTGTAATACCTGTAATATCACTATAACCAATGACATCTTGTGATCCGTTATAACTTGCCATTGTGATTGTTGCGCTTTCTATATTGGTATCATCTACATCCGTAATGATAAATTCTTCAGAAATCGTTGCAGCTGGATCATTTTCTGTATAGGTGATTGTTTTTTCAGTAATATAAGCTGTTAAATCATATGTTCTTACAAAACCTTCTAAACTAACGTAAGGGGGATAAGAAAAAGGATAAGGCGCTCCAATGGCAACAGATTGACCATCTCCGCTTAAACTAATTCCAGGGCCTATTTGTTGATATGCTTCCCCATAAATATCTAGTCCTCTTTGCACCCATAAAGAATTCGTTGCATCCCAGTCATAAATTTGTGCAAAACCGCCCCACTCATCATTATAGGTCATCCCTCCAACCGCTATCGTTAATCCATCATTACTAATAGAAACACTTTCACCTAAGAAGTCCCAGTCGATTTGACCATTGATATCTTGTCCTGCTTGAACCCACTCAGTTCCAACTAAATCATAAACTTGAGCTTCACCACTAGCAAAGCCAAACTCATCACTACTTCCAGCACCAATAATAACCCGCGCCCCATCTGAACTTAAATCAACAGACCAACCAAAACTATCTCCCGCAGCTGCACCATCGATATCACTACCAACTTGTTGCCAACTTGCTCCTATCAATTCATAAATTCTTACATGACCGCTGTCATTACCATTAATACCATCATTATATACTGCACCAATTGCTAATCTCGTACCATCTGAGCTAAGCGAAACAGATTCACCAAATCTATCCCCAGCAGCTTCTCCATCAATATCATCACCAACTTGCTGCCATAATGTTCCACCGATTAGATCATAAACTCTGACATGGCCTCTATTATCACTATTACTACCACTATTACCATCATTTTGATTTGCGCCAATTGCAACCCTTGTACCATCAGAGCTTAATGAAACAGAAAAACCAGATCGATCACCATTAGCTTCTCCATAAATCGCATTAGCATAGACATCTCCACTATTTTCACTACCAAGAGGATCCCACTGATCAGTACTTTCATTATACGTATAAATGGTAACCTGACCTCTGTTACTACCGTTAGTATCATTACTATATGCACCTATTGCGATCGTCATTCCATCAGCACTTAAAGAGATAGCGTTTCCCTGCCCAGAAAAAATATCACCCTCTCCACCTACAATATAATCTCCAAGGAGCTGCCATGAGCTACCAACTCGCTGATAAACACCGACATAACCCCTATCAGCATCATAATATCCAGCGCCAATTGCTAATATTGACCCATCATCATTTAAAACTACTGTTTCACCAAAGTTATCACCAGCGGCTTTACCCGTGATATCACTGATGATATCACCACCAATTTGCTCAAAGTCAGCAAATCTTAAATCTGGTGGGTCATTAACTGCAGTCACATCAATTATTGCTGTAATCGTATTAGAATTATCATCACCATCATTAACTTTGAAAGTAACTTCTCGAGCTGTTGTTGTTGGGTTATCTGAGGTATTGATATAGCTTACTGTTGCTAATAATGTTTCATACTCTGCTTTTGTTGCTGAACCTATAAATGTTAATACCCCTGTTTCTAAATCAAAGTCATGCGTCAAACTTAAGCTTGCTGCAAGCGTTACATCATAAAATAAACTATCTTCTCCATTGATATACGTACCACTAGCAATCGTAACTGTTGCACTTTCTATGTTTAGGTCATCAGGATCAGTGATTGAAAAGCCATCATTAATAGTAATTGCTGCAGAATTTTCTGTATACGTCGTAGTCGCTGTGCCTGCAAAAGCTAAAACTGGTGCATCATTAACAGGTACAATATTAATCGTTGCTGTAATCGTATTAGAATTATCATCACCATCATTAACCGTAAAAGTCATCACTCTTGGGGTTACATCTGGATTATCTGAGGTATTTTTATACGTAATACCTGCAAAGAATGTTTCATAGACAGATAATAATTTACTACCAGTTAAAATTAATGTACCAGGCGTTGAATCATTAACTGTAATACCTGTGATATCACTATAGCCAATGACATCTTGTGATCCGTTATAACTTGCCATTGTGATTGTTGCACTTTCTATATTGGTATCATCCACATCCGTAATGATAAATTCTTCAGAAATCGTTGTAGCTGGATCATTTTCTGTATAGGTAATTGTTTTTTCGGTAATATACGTTGTTAGATCATATGCTTTTACTACACCTGAAGAACTAGGAACTCCAGCATAATAAGCACCGCCCACAACAGACTGGCCATCTCCACTTAAACTAACGTTATCAGCAATAGAAGAATCTACTTCTGTAGCATAAATATTTAAACCGTACTGTACCCATAAAGTACTTGTCACATCCCAATCATAGACCTGTATACGAGCATCACCACTATCAGTTCCCCCTGAAATAACGATTCTTAAACCATCATCACTGATAGCAACATCATCATACCAAGCATCATTCTCAGCAATAAAACTTTGCCCGACTTGCGTCCAAATAGTTCCAACTAAGTCATAAACTTGAACTTGATCACTAGAATCTTCAGCAACAATAAGACGTGAACCATCAGCGCTTAAATCGACAAGATAACGAAAAACATCACCAACTGTTATATCATTGATATCATTACCAACTTGTTGCCATGATGTTCCTTCAGTTAGATCAAAAACTCTAACTTCACCGCCATTATAGTTAGTATAATTATCATCTTTCATCCCAATGGCTACTCGAGAGCCATCAGCACTTAGCGATACTGAATTACCAAAATTATCATTCGCTGCTAAACCATCGATATCATCACCAACTTGTTGCCATGTTCCGCCAATTAACGTATAAATTCTGACATGACCGCTGTTACTACCATTAATACCATCATTCAACACTGCGCCAATTGCGACTGTCGTACCATCAGCGCTTAATGAAACAGAATAACCAGCAGAATCATTACCTGCCTCTCCTGCTATTTCATAATTACTACCCAACGGTATCCAATCACCATCAACTGAGCTATATTGATAGATTCTAGTAACTGAACCGCCAGAAGCCCCAATCGCCATTGTTAAGCCATCATCACTTAAAGCAATCGCATCAAACCCAGAAGCTCGATCACCAGCATCACCATAGATAGGATTACCTAGCTCAATCCATGAACCATTGCTATTTTGATAAACCTGAACATAGCCAGTATTATTATCTGCGCCATTATCATATTGCCTTGAACCAACTGCTAATATTGACCCATCTTGATTTAATACTACTGACTGCCCCAGCTGATCACCAGCATTTAAACCAACGATATCATTACCAATTTGCTCAAAGTCAGCAAATCTTAAATCTGGTGGGTCGTTAAGATCTGATACATTAATGGTCATTGTTGCCGCAGAAGCTGAATCTGCTATACCATCATTGACAGAAAAATCAAAACTTGCTGCTTCACCATTGATGGCATCTGGTGTGTAAACTAATAAACCTATATTTGCAACTAAGATAACTGTATCTGAACTAATTTCTGTACCATTATAGGTTAAAACACCATTACCAGCAATTGTTGATGCAACTACAGTAATTGATGCTAAAGCATCTCCATCAACATCACTATAACCCACAGGAGTAAAATCAGTCTCATTAAAGGTATAAGCATTATCCTCATCTGTATTAACACTAACATCTGAAGCAACTGGCGCATCGTTGATCGGATTAATAGTAATCACCGCATTGTCCTGATCAAATAAACCATCTGCATCAGTTGCAGTCATCACTAAGGTATCAAAACCATTAAAACTTAAGTCTCCTTGATATTGAACCGTTGCTAAAGCTGCATTGATATCAACTAATGTGCCGGCATTGATGCTAATCGTTAAAACTTTATCTCCATTTGAACTGACTATAGATAAATTATCACTTGAATCTGTTATGCTTAAAGTACCTGAGCTTACTTCTAAAACAACATTGTCTAAATTGTCATCTATATCATCAACACTTAGACCTGTAATATCTATTGGTGTATCTTCATCTCCTTGATAGGCACTTGGACTAATTGTATTAACTGGTGGTTGATTGGCGCCATAAATTGTAATTTCAACTGTTCGACTATCTTCTGCTAGTTGCGAGTCAGTTGCGATAACAGTATAAGTTAAAACTAAACTTTCACCTGATCCTAGGTAGTCAAAAGTCTCTGAACCTGAATCAAAGCTCCAAGTAAAAGTATCCTGTATCTCTGTTGCATCTAATATATCACCAGACTGAACACTAAACATATTAAATAATGCGGTGTTATCTAATGTATTTAAATCGCCTGCTGTATTTACCGTACCATCAACACTGACACTAACAGTATCTGTTAAATCTAAGTCTGTTAATGTTAAAGTACCTGAAATATTTAATGAATTATCATTTTCTATGACTGTAATTTCAGCCAAATCTCCAGATTCTACTGTGATACTTGGCGTACTGTTAGCTGAAGTAACACTAAAGGTTAACTGATCTGTATCCGTTAAGTCATCACTGTCAATTGAGTACATTGTCAATGTATCTTGACCATTATAACCTAAATTACTTTGGTAAAGAACGAAACCTTGTAGTGTTTCTTGAATGGCTGCATGACTTCCAGATAGAGTTACAATACTTGAATTATTGTTAGCAACTGTTGCTGATCCACCTGATATGTTAATAACACCATTTGCAACACTTAATTGAACACTGACAACATCATTATCAAGATCTGTTACGTTTAAATCTGGAATGAGTTTTTGTACATTTTCAACAGGGCTAAATGATCCTGGTAAGGTATTAACTGGTGGGTTACTACCTGTTGGCTCATCATTAACAATTATTGTTAAACTATCTTGATCTGTTAAGTCTTGATCATCTGTTGATAATACCGTTAAAACAACATCTCCTGCTGTACTACCTGCACTATAAACTAACGTTGCTAAGGCACTATTAATCGATGCTTCATCTCCTACTGTATCAGCTGTAATCGTAATCGAACTTGTGCCATTTGTCTCTACACCGTCTATTGTTGAGATACCTGATAAGCTTGGTGCTATATTTAACGTTCCACCTGTAACTGAAACAACAACTTTAACTAGGTCACCATCAACATCTGTCACACTAATACCAGGGATTGCTAAAGTAGCATTTGTATATGTAGCTTGATCTACTGGTAACGTATTAACTGGTGGGTCATTATCTATTGCTGTAATTGTTATGGCTATTTCATCTCTATCTGTTAATGACGCTGTGTCTATTGAATCAATAACCAGTGTATCTGAGCCATAATAATTAGCTGTCGGTGTATAAACCAAAGTTGATAATGTTTCATTAATTTCATCTTCTGTACCTGATATTGTAAGGCTAGCGCTATCATTTGGACCACTTAAACTTGCCGATCCTGATAATGCAACATTTAAAGTACCATATCCAACTGAAACCGTTGTTGATACTAAATTACCATCAGGGTCTGTGACACTAACACCTGTAATTGCTAATAAGTCATCTTCATTCGTTGTAAAGCTATTCGTTAGAATCGTATGAACCGGTGGATCATTATCAACTGCTTGAACATCTAAATAAATATAATCAATATCGGTTAGATTATCATCATCTGTTGATATCATCGTAATAACATCTAAACCAGAATAATTTAAATCTCCCGTATAAAGCACTGTTTTTAATACAGCATTAATATCTGCTTCTGCTGTTGCAATACTAGAACCTGTAATTGTTACGTCACTTGGCGTATTGTATGTAATTGTCACTGAACCACTTAAACCTAATGGCTCTATCACGGTAATGGTTCCATGCTGAGCAACTAGTCTTGTCGATACTAAATCACCATCAATATCTTCTACACTAACACCACTAATTGCAAAACCTGTCTCTTCTGTTGGTGTTAATATTGTTAATGGTACTGTGTTTTCTGGTGGGTTGCCTAAAGGAGGAGCATCAGAAATAGTAATCGATATATTATCTGTATCTGTTAACAAGCTACCATCTTCTGATTCAATCCTTAAAATAGCTGTATCATTTGAGCCATTAAGCACTAACGTTGCTAAAGCCAGATTGATTGAATCTTCATCTCCTGTTATTGTAACTGACTCGCTATTGTTATTTGTAACGGTTACCCCTGTGATCTCTGAAACTCTTAACGATGCACCCGTATCTAAACTTGTTCCATTACTTAAATAGACTGAAACAATAACTTCTGTTAGGTTATTATCTACATCAGTAACACTAAAATTACCTATTAGTTGATCAACACCTTGATAATCAATTGTGATACTTGGAGAACCAATCGTATCAATGTCTACATCTAACAATTTATTAACCGGAGCATCATCAACTTGATTAACGGTAATTCTAACTATATCTGTATCTGTTAATGGCGTTGGTGATGTTGTATCAGTTGATTTAACGACTAATTGATCATTACCTGTGAAGTTTTCATCACCATGATAGACTAAGGTTTGTAAGATTGCATTAATCGCACCCTGATCGCCTACTGTATCTGCTGTTATTGTAATTGATTTATTTCCTGTGCCATAAGAAACACTAACACCATCACTAACATCTTCTGTAACAGATAATGTACCATTGGTAACACTTAGCTCTACATGAGATAAGTTACCATCTGCATCTGTAACGCTAATTGCATTACCACCGCCATTTGTAAATGTTAAATCTGTCTCTTCATTAACCGATTGCGCTATTAGTGGTACTGTATTAACTGGTGGATCAAACTGTGTGTCTAACACATGGATATTCATTACAGATGAATCTACGGATTGTGCGTTAGCTGCCCCACTATCATCACTAACTTTAAAACTAAAGCTTGCATAAGGCTCACCATTTGCATCTGCTGCTGGCGTGAAAACTAATAAACCATCAATAATATCTGAACGACTTATATTATTATTACTGCCAAGTTCAACATCTACGCCATTAATCGTTAAGCTACCAAATGTTTCTAACGATGTAATTTCAACACTGCTTAAACGATCGGTTGTATCAATATCACTAAAATTAAAATCTGCGAGTGTGAAAATATAAGCAGCATCTTCTTGCGTTGTAATATCATTACTTGCAGCAGTTGGTGCTTCATTAATACCTGTAACTGTAACTGTTACTGTCGCTGTATCAGTATCACCACTATTATCCGTAACGGTATAAGTAAATGTATCTTCTGCTGTCTCTCCTAACGCTAAATAGTCAAATGCAGTGCCTGGATCATAGGTAACATTACCACCAAGTGCACTTGAAGCACCTTCTATTGCAAAGAAGTGAATGGTTTCACCCACATGTGCAACTTCAGCATCACTTGATTGATCTTCTTCAACATATAATGTCACTGAATCTGAATCTAAGTTACTTACTCTAACTTCAGCTGGGTCAGAGTCATTAGATGATGCTATTTGTCCAAAAAAGTTAATTGTCTCACCAGCTGTAAAGCCACTAAAACTGCCTGTCGCTTCTGCTTGAGTAACTGACGCTATACTACCTGCATTAAACGTATAACCATCAATATTTCCACTTGCCGAATCAATGGCAAAATAGCCTACTGTTTCCTGAGAAGTTGGACCACCAACAAAGCTTTCATAATTATCAACTGTAAAGTCAAATGAACTATTATTGATATTACTATGTCTTGTTGTAAGGAAAGCAGAGCTAGCATCATTGCTAACATCTGACTGTACCTGGCTAATAACATATGGGCTTAACGTGAAGGTAGTAAAGTTAACCGATGATTGGCTTGTATCTGTAGTTCCTACTTCAATTTTTGTTCCATCAGCTAAAGTATAAGTCCCTACTTCAAATACCATATAACTAACAGTTTCTGCTGTATGCGTATAATCTGGATCAGAGTCTATTGAATTAAGTGGCTCTACTAATCTTAGATTAAATGAGTCTGTACCTACACTATCAACTCTGGCAATCACTGGATCTAAGTCATTTCTTGAATTTACAAATGCAAAGACGACTGCGTTAGTATAAGTATTCGCTAAATTAACCGTGACCCCAGTTGTACCAACCTCAACTTGGCCAAACTCACCAAAAGCAAACGTACTACTATCAATTAAACTACCAGCCTCTGCTGTATCACTATAATCTGTAATGGTTAATGTCTCACCTGTTGGTGTTGAACTGTCGTTATCTAGCAAACCTGATGCATCAATAGTTAAGGTATCACCAGCTGTTACATTATAACCAGTATCATCTGTTGCACTTGGTGTACTATTAACGATGGCAAGTTCTGTCGTAATCGTATTAGAATCACTTGTGCCATCATTAAAAACAAAATCAATATTTCTTGTTGTTATATCTGATGATGTTGTTTCATATGTGATAGTTGATAAGAAGCTCTGATAATGCGCACGAGTGATGGTTTCTGCTACATCACTTGTCATCGTTAAAACACCCGTTGTATTATCGTAACCAATAGTCACACCAAGTGTATCAGAAATATTTGTATAGTTTAGAATATCAGCGTCACCATTAGTAAAACCTCTAATACTAACCGTTACACTTTCAACATACTGATCATTTGAATCCGCAATGGCAAAATTATCATGAAGAATAACTGCTGGACCACCAATGGTATAGCTTTGATCAACCGTCGTTAATTCTAAGTCATAAACTCTTGCAACGCCTGCATCTGTATCTGTTGTATCATTAAATGGCGCACCAATGACAACACGTCGACCATCTTTACTTAAAGCTAATGCATAACCGCTTTGCTCGCCTTGCTGTTCACCTGCAATATACTCTCCTGATTGAACCCATAGATTATCCGTATCATTCCAATCGTAAAGCTGAATACGGCCATGGTCATTTTGATGCGGTGCATCTGGATCACCTGCTGTAGCTGATGCATTGATATCTGCTGAGACAATTAAACGGTTACCATCAGCACTTAAAGAGACATCAAAACCAAACTCATCACCTTGTTCGATACCATCAATTGTTCCTACTATACTCCAGCTACCATCATAATCATAAACACTGACACTACCACTATTTGTACCATTTACATCTGTTTCATAAGCACCAATAGCAACTCGGCTACCATCATAGTTCATAGCAATTGAGTGACCAAAGTTTGTACCTGAAGTACCAGTAATATTACCTGAGCTCATCAAAGACCACGCTGAACCATTCCAGCTATAAATATCTACTTGATCATTAACACCACCAACTGCCAAAATACTACCATCTTGGTTTAAGGCTAAACTACTACCTAATTGACCATTATCAATCGTTCCATCAATATCAGCATCAATTGTCGCTCTTGAAACCCAGACATCAGTAACCCAATCATAAATTTTAACTGAACCTCGATCGGTACCCCCTAAGTCTTCTGATGGCTCACCTACAGCTAAAACCAAACCATCTGCACTTAAAGTGACCGTTTGACCAAAACTTGCTCCGACTTCATCTCCACTTAAGGCTACCCCATGATCAGTCCAATCATCAATGCCACCATTCCACGTATAGACCTGAACACTATCACTTCCAGGTGAACCAATCGCGACAATCAAACCATCTGCACTTAATGAAACTGAAGTTCCACTTTCATCACCAGCTAAATCACCTAAAATTGGATTACCTTTTAAAGTCCAGCTACCACCAACCATTTCGTATAATCTAACTTCACCGGCACTTGAGCTACTAAATGGTGCAGAAACTGCAATAATATTTCCATCTTCACTGATCGCGACATCATAACCGCTTTGATCACCTGAAACTTGACCTAAAATATCTGAGCCTGCTTGTTCAATAAAACTTAAGTTAATCTCTTCAACATTGATCGTCATCACCGCATTTGGTAAATCTGAATCATCCGTTCCGTCATTTACACTAAAGCTAAAACTAGTATATGGTTTGCCATAGGTATCTAAGTTAGGTGTAAAAACCAATTCATTATTGTTAATGTTAGAGACGCTAATTACATCATTTGTAGACACTGTAGTGCCATTTAGTTTTAAAGTTCCAGTAAAACCGCTCAAGTCAGTAATTTTAATACTAACTAAACTGTCTCCATCAACATCAGAAAACCCAAAATCTCCAGCACTAAAAGTATAAGCTAAGTCTTCATTCGTTGAAATTGAGCTATCAATGGCTACTGGAGCATCATTAACTGAAGTAACCGTAATGGTAACTGTTTCTACATTACTTAATCCTTCAGTTGGATGTGATAATTGAAAAGAGACAATTCTATCGTTAACATCTGGAGTTTCTGAAGTATTTTCATAAGTAATCGCTGACATTAAAGCTTCAACGGCAATTTCAGATACCCCTGTAGCACCACTTGCACCATCGTCAAAGCTAATAACTAAGTCGTCTGCTCCACTACCACCAGTATAAGTTCCAATTTGATTACCTTCGTAATAGACAATACTAATGCCATCTGTACTAATCTCTCCCACCCCAGTGCCTTGACTGTCAACACCCAATAAATCTTCTAAGTCAGAACGACCAGATGAAATGCTAACAGTTAAACTGCTACCATGATAATCTGTTCCATCAGAATCTGTTATGTCAAATGGATCCAGGATCTGAGGCCCCGAACTTTCAGTATAATTTAAAACATTATCACCCGTACTATCGATAGTAAGTGTGTTTACACTCACAACAACAACTTCTGTATTACTAGCGCCTTCTGTTGCATGATTCAAGGTAAATGATAGCTCCCGACTTCCAGATGTTGGGGTTAATGAGCTATTATTATAAGTAATTGCTGAAGCAAGGGCCTGCGCTGCTGCTTTAGAGGTTGCAGCGTTAAAAGTAATCACTAAATCAGCACCACTTGTACCTCCTATATAAGTACCGATTGCATTTGTTGTTCCTGTTTCATCTGTATAACTAACGATACTACCAGCAACACTAATCTGCCCCAAACCTGTTCCCTGATTTTCAATGCTCAATACATCTTCACCAATAACACCACCTGATGTAATTGCAATCGTTAAATTACCACCATTAAAATCAAATGCACTTGCATCACTATTTTCAAAGTAAGATAAAGCATCCATACCAATTACAGCATCTGAACTACTGAACTCTCTTGGCGTTCCTTCTCGAGTAATTACTGTACCATTAATGGCATACGTACCGATTGTACCACTGGAAATTGCATAAAAAGAATCATCATCAATAGCATAAAGCCCCGAAAAATTACTACCAAACGTCTCTGTGTTTTCTGGTGGTAATGATAAACTTGTTACACCAGAGGCCTTAAGTGTAGAAGTATCTAAATCATAATCATATAAATAAATGTCACTACCCGTTTGGTAATAAAAATCACCACTTGTCTGACTTACATGGTGATAAGCGCTTGCACTTGCTAATACTGCTGTTGATGCGGCATTTTGTTCAGAGAAAATAGATAATGTTAATTCTGAAGCATCATAAAAAATTAACTGATTTGCAGCAAATGTAATATCATCGCCTGTATCTCCTACATCGTCTCCTTGAGGGTCCAAAGTAATTGAAGAAGTTGATGCAAAAACAATATCTCCATTGTTAAAAAAAGTAAAGTCGCTAATATCCCAAGTTGCATTTTCTTGGCCTAAAATACCAAATAGTTCACTAAAGTCTAATAACTCGCTGGTTGCACTTGCAGGATTGGCTGCATCAAGCGCAACATCATAACGCATAATTGCATTGCCATCGATGCTTGCATCTACAAAAAGAAATGTCTCTCCGCCAGAGGCGACATTAAAAGGTGAAACAACGACTGCACCACCGCCCAAATTATAGGATACTGTATTATCATTTAAGCCATCTAAGGTGTGCGATACATTTGACTCAACTGTAACAACAACAGTTTCCGTGTTACTATCTTGAGCATTATCAGTTGGATGTTTTAGTGTAAATGATACCGTTCTATCACCTGTAATTGGATTTGTTGATGTATTTTCATAAGTAATAGCAGATGCAACCGCCTGAACTGAATCATTTGTTGCAAATGAGTTAAATGTAATCTCTAGGTCATTTGTTAATGTACCATTACTTGTGATTGTACCAATTAAAACATCACCAGAGCCATTATCATAATAAACACCTGTACCACTAACTGTAACAGAACCATTTGTAATAACACTTAACTGATCTTCCAGTGCAATACGCCCATCAGTAATACTAACATTCAATAACCAACCATCATAATTAACACTTGCCCCTTCAAGGTAAGACAAGCTAAAAGGACCTTGAGTACTGCGATCTGCAGTTAGGTTATAAAAGCTAGTAGCTGTAATTGTATCTGTCGCCACATCATATAGGTAGACATTATCTTCTGCAGCATTTCGATAATCGGTGAAATAAAACTTTTCAGCACCTCTAGTTGCATCTAATACATGTAATCCACTAATTGAATCATCCTGAATTTTTAAACCACCACTATTAGGAAGTGTTTTACCCTCCAAAACAGCAACTATAACGCCTATATCCGAGCCATCATTTAGTGCTGGATAGTACGCTGAATAATCAAAAAACTCAATCGCACCTGTGCCTTTAGCATAGAAATAGGCATCTCCATAATTCTCAACACCAAAAGAAGTTGCATGGTTAAGAAAAATACCACCAGCTTTAACATAGTCATTAGGGTAATAGTAGGACAAGCTACCTTCTGATGCATCATATAAAACAATTTGACCTGGTGATACTAAAAATGCATCGCCATTAGGTTGCTCATATGTTGAGCCAACTGTTCCATAAAAATGAAAGATAATATCGCCATTACTCAGATACGTTAAATCTCGAATTTGTGTACTACCATTATACCCATTATCTGGACCAAAGGCTTTAGACATATCAAGAACAACAGATATCTCACCTGTTGCAACATCGTAGCGAAATATTCTATCGTAATTTTTCTCTCGAGTATTTTTCTGAAAGTATATACCTGAGGCTTGAATTGTATCTGGATTATCAGGGTCATTATTAACATTTGCCACTCTATAGTCATCAATCGTAAAAAAGAACATTTCGCCACCAGTTGTGACTGCAAAAGGATCAAGTATCTGCGCACCACCTGCTGCTTCATCATAATCTAATAAGTTATCACCTGTATCATTAAGAGCCAACGTTAGGTTAACTGAAAGATCAATGTTGACATTTTCAGTATTACTAACACCTGTTGTAGGTCCTTCCAGAGTAAATGAAACCGTGCGGCTACTTCCTGTTGGATATGGTGATCCATTTTGATATGTAATCGCTGACATTAAAGCATTAACTGCTGCTTCTGATGTTGTCTGATCAAAATTAATCACCAATTTAGGATCATAATCCCCATCAAACCCATCATTGTTAAGATCAACAATACCAATTCTTACATTCTCATACCTAACTTCAACATCATTGTTATTATTAACACTTACCAATGCAATTTGGCCTGAACCTGTTCCTTGATTTTCAATGCTTAGCCAATCTTCACCTATATTATAATCAGCTATAATTTCAATGGTTAAACTACCACCATTATAATCGCTTTCTCCACCTCCTGTGATACTCGCAGATCCAAAGTTTTGAAAACCGCCAGCTGCCACATCATAAGTTAAATCAGCAGGTCCTGAAATAGCTGGCGCTTCAAGTAAATGACTATATCCCTCAAACGTTAAAACCTCACTAACATCAACATCTAGGTTATATTCGAGATAACTATCTCCACCTAGCGCTTCACTACCCGTATCATCTGTTGATGCTGCAATATCAACATCAGTATAGCTTTTTAAGGCTTCAACGAAAGATAGTCCTGCCTCACCTTGGGCAACCTTACACCCATAAAATAAAATATCGCCATTAGTTGATATACTCTGTCCCCACTGAGATAATTCAGTTACATAATCACTTAAGTTATTTGAATTTAAAATCATATCCCCCAAACGTAACTCAGCTTGATCACCATGAGAGATAATATGAACAGCTTCTAAATCGTTATATTTTGACAATATGCTAGCAATCGCTTCAACACCGTTTTCATCTAAATGAATGACTTCAACAGCTGCTTTTCTTGATATATTTTTGATTAGGGTGTGCGGATCTTTTACTTTTGAATCAATAATAACAACTTCTTGATAAACAGAGTAATCAGTCTCTTGAATTAAGGCATCAGCTTTAATGGCTTCAAGAAGGCTTTCAGATGCATCCGCCTGCTCATTGCTGTTAACTGCATCAAGGACACTGCTTTGTTCTTCATCTGATACACCATCTGCAAGATTAACTGTTTCAACGGCTGCACCATCAAACATCATTCTTGGCTCTAGCGGTTGCAGAATGATTGATGTTTTGACAGACAGATCATCCTGTCTCTCTGATAAGATTGCATAAACCATATCAGCAAGTTTATTTCGGCGAACTTTATTCAGTGTTCTTACTTGTCCCTTTTTATTGCTTTTATCAACCATATCAGATGCAAGCCTTATCAAGTTAACGCGAATGTTTATTTAACTTTTGAATTATTCGTATATTTGATACACGCGCGTGTATTAATAATTATATCTAATATTGTTTTTATTTCTGGATTTATTATATAAATTACATATAACTTTAAAGAATTACTAAATCAAAGATTAATTTAACTAACTGCTTTTTAAATATTTTTTTAATAAATAGATCATAAAAAATAATTTTTATCACTTTTTTATATCAGGTAATAATGGGTATATTAGCTTGATAAATGATAAATCCTTCGAATAATCCCCTCCATCTTCTATAAACCATTGAATTGAAATCATTAATTTTAAATAAAGCCATTGTAATAAACGAGTTTTTTCTAAACCAAGCGCTGTAGATAACTTATTAATTATTTCTAAAATTACATTAACATCATTATAACTTGAAAAGTCAAAGTGTGCTGCTTCAAAGGCTATCTCAGCAATTACTCCTTTAGGGTCAATTGCAAGGTAACCTCCTTGATGTTGAATAATGTTTTCTAAATGAAGATCTCCATGGCAAAGACGCTCACCTTTTGCTGTTGCTAATAAGTAGTTTTTAATATTTTTTGCCTTATTAATTAATAACTTATCAATATTTAGACCTATAATACGATCGACTGCTTGGCACCATTGACTAACATGCGGAAAACTTTCTAAATTGGTTGTTTTTGGTGCAAGTTTCCTAATCACATCTATATAGTGATTAATCGTTTGATCTATATTTATTTCTAGTTGGTCTTTTAATAAACTTCCTGGTTGACATTGCTCTAATAGCAATGCGTATTTTTGTTCATCAAAATCAATTACTTGAACAGAGCCATTACCATTAAATTGTTTTAATGCTCTGTATTCATTTAAAATTGATTCGTAATCACAGCTTACTTTTAAAACGACAGGTAAATTGATATGTTGCATGGCTAAAGCAACATAGTTATAGCTTAAGTTATCAACGGGTTTTATTTCTGTTAAATTCCATTTTTTAGAAAGAAAAACTATTATTTCTGGCAAACTATCAAGCCATTGCTGTCCACACTCTCCCCAAATACCAATGACGTTCTTTGTTAGTTTTTTCATTTGTCACTCTAATTTTTATACACTTTCAAGATAAAATAATTGCATAAAAATTTTTTACATCAAAGTGATCCCAAAGTATATGATAAACAGTCTATTTCTAGTATTGTAATTTTAGTAATAATAGGATTTTTGAGGATTTATTAAAAATATTATCTTTGAAACTCAATAATATGAATTTTGATCTTAAATTAGAGGATAGAAGTAAAAACCAACAAAAAACCATTAATCACGCTGGTGAAAAATGGCCTGACTCATTAAAAGAAAAGTCATTTTGATTTAACTACTCGATAATCAACCTTTTTTGCAATCTCCCTTGTATATTTAAAGTTTATAGTTCTAGTCTGCCCATGTATATTTTTTTCCTTAACAACACAGTTGCTATCAGCAGAGAAAGACCAATTAAATAATCCAGCTATTCCATCACTGCTAGGAAGCTCCCTATACTCATGACAACCTTCTGAATTATAACCAGCTGCTAACCTATCTCCTGGTACATTTAGAGGAGAACTTGTGAATTGATATGGGTAACTGCCACCATAGTTTTGAGTATTTATCATATTGAAGCACATCTGATTATCTGCTGTTACATTTGCTATGCCGCCTGCTGGCGTAATTGTAAAATACAGAGTGCGTCCAAGCTGCTTTGATGCCATATCAAGCTCACGACGAATATTTTTCATCACAGCAGTAAAATTCTCTTGTGAAATAACGCTAGAATGAACACTTTCATCATCAATATCAAAGCCATCCAGATTATACTTCATAATAAAATGAACAATACTTTTTGGAAATAAGTTAGTTCCACTTACATAATCATTATTAATATATCCCCAGTCTGTACTATATGTATTCCACCCTAAAGAAATAAGAATTTTAATTTTAGGGTTTGCTTTTTTAGCTATCTTAACTATTTCCTTAATTCTATTTGATTCATCTGGCTGACCTTCCTCAACTTTTAGTATCGCTGCTTTACTATCTGAAGATGGATAAGGATAAGCATGTGCAAACGCAAGATATAAAGTGCTTACTTTTTCGAATGGCATCCATAACTTTGGTTCTATATATTGATTTTCACCAGAATTATAAATGGGGTAAAAACTACCCGCTTGAGGTACGCCTAAACTATCTGGTTCTTTTGAACATGGCACATAGTCTTTGTAGTCTGCATAAACTGAACTAAATAAAAAAAGAGACAGTATCATTAAACATATTTTTTTCATTTAATTGCTCCGATATTTAAATTCCATATCTAGAAGTATAGCAAATTTTAGATTAAATTTTCTCTTTTTAAATCAAACTCTTATATTTATATAAAAAATGAAACAAGGTCAATGAAAAAACAATCATTAAGATATTATATGACATCCAAAAGGCAACTAAACTAAAGTCTGCATCCCACTGATAATCAAGTATTAAATAATAAAAATTTAAAATAATTGAAATAACACCAAGCGTATAAAGAATTAGCTTATCAAATAAATTAATATTTAGCGCCTTAAATAAAAAGAAGATGTAAATACAATAGGTTTGCTCAACTACACTAAAAAGTACCATACCAGCCCCGATGAGGTCGTTAGGACTTTGAATGTAATAAGTAATATTACGATATAAAGCATAAGCATTTAAAAATGCCATTAGAACTGCAAATAAAACTAAAGCATTTTTCTGTAATTTTGACATAGCAACCCGTTTTTATCTTTAAAAATTAATCAGTTATGTATAATTTCAATATAATTATAAAATATAAAACTAATAATGTCATGAGATTAAATCATGCCCAAACACTTTTCTGAAATATTTTGACAAACACTATGAATCACTCTAGCCTTAGACATACTGTGCTATAAGCAAAAAAATGAAAAGAACCATGGAAATAAAAAGAATAATAACTGTCTTTTGTCTAATAACACTAGCAACTACTAGCTATTCATACACTTTTAGATGTGTTGGTTTTGAAAAAAACCACTCTGATGATACAAAAACTCACGTCACAAAGAACATCATCATTGATAATGACTTATCAAAGATAAACTATAAGCCTGCTAAAGAAGTGCAAAACAAGCAATATATCTATACAGAAGAAGAAGTTAAGTTAAATAAAAATGAAAAAATCATGGTAAAATCATATTTTAATCCTAACTTCTTAACTTATAACACATCAATTGAACAAGATGGCAAAGCATTAATTTCAACTGAATCTAATTGTGAGTTATTAAAAAATCCTTTTATGGATAAAAAATAAAGCGTTAGGGTTATTTTTTCTTCGTTATGTCTTCTTTTAACTTTTCTACTACCTCCCGGCTCAATCTAGTATACTTAACGACTTTTTCAACTGAAAGACCATCAACTATCATGCTCTTAGCTGTTTCTCGTTTTTCGCTAATTTTGCCCTTCTCAATACCTTTTTCAACGCCTTGCTGTTCCCACTGTTCTGCAACTGTCATAACAATACCTTCCAACTTAGGTTGTTTATCAATAATTTTATCATAAAATACCCCTGTCTCCATATCTGAGTACTTACTCATATAGCGTATGAGTGTTTGGCTTATATAATCATCATAATTAATTAAATATTTAGCTGCAATTTCTAAATTACCATCAATCTCTTTATTTTGAATATATTTCAAAATATACTCAACTCCAGCTATATGACCATGTTTTTCAATTTCTTCATCACTCACTCTTGTGATATCAACAAATTGATTAGTAAATGCATATTCTCTAGCTAAAGATGGATTTTCAAAGTAATCACTTAAGTCTAAGCTGTAGCTAAATGGCTTTTTATTAGCATAAAAGATAATAGTAACAATAAGTGGTAATTTTTTAACGCTCTTATTTCTTTTTAAAAAATCTAATAAATATGCAGTCTGATAATGTCTTACTCTCAGTAAAAGTGTTATATCATTGCTCATTTGTGCCTCTATGTGAGCAATACAAGCACCAAGATCACCATTTCTAAATTTAAATTGAAAGACTAAGTCAGATTGTTCTTTTGATTTGATATTTTGTTTGTTTTGTTGCCTGGTATGTTCAACATTAGCCGAATCAAGTTTAACTGTACGCCAATCTACTTTACTAGATAATCCTATGGGCATATAAGTCCGTAAAAAAGATATTGCAATTGAACGATCTGTAATAACATCTTTAAACACTTGATCATGAATATTTACCATGGCTCTATTTTTTCTTTATCATCTTGGTTTTATTTACAGTTTTAAAGCCTGATGAGCTCTGAATATAAACATCACCGTAACCTGATAGCTTCGCTAAAAAAGCACCCTCACCCCCAAAAAGTGTATTTTTAAAACCATTAACTGTTTCAATATGAAAATCAATACTTTCTTCAAAACCAATAATTGAATTAATATCAACACGTAAAACCTCTCCTCTATTTAGTGTTTTTTTGACTATCGAACCACCTGCATGAATAAAAACAGTCCCTTCACCCATAAATCTTTGTAGTATCATGTTATCTTTAGAGATCATACTTGAGCTAAGCCTCTTATTGAATGTCATATCTACAATTACATTGCCAAAAGCACATAAAAATGCATTTTTTCGGCATAATAAGTTCATTTTATCTCGATTTAGGTCAATTTTTTTGATTTGCCCTGGATATGGTGGAGAAAAAGCAACGAGTGCTTTCTGATCACCCTTGTTGCTAAAGTTAGTCATAAAAAAACTACTACCTGATAATAGTCGCTTTAACCCATGAACTAAATTATCACCCGAGTTAGTTTTCATACTAACATTCTGATCCATATAGACTAACCTTCCTGGCTCTGCTTTAACTCTTTCATTGGGCCCTAGCTCTATTTCAAGCATTTGTAAATCATGGCCGATAATCTTATAACTCACTGAATTAGAAATTATTTCATTCATATTATCTCCTTATATTATTAAAAATAATTTATTATTATAATTTATAAAAAATTCAAACAGACTTTAAGATAAAAATAATATATCTATAAAATTGAAAAATAAATCATGATATACAATTATTTGTACACTTATAATTTGTTTTATTATCAATAAGTAGTGTGCTTTAATTTAAGTTATTAAGCTGATTAAAAAGGTTAATGAAAATGGAATTTTTATATAACACTAGTCAAGTTTATAAAATTGAAAAAACCATTGCAGCTAAAGATAAGATTCCTATGGCTTTATTAATGCAACGGGCTGGTTTTGCAATCTTTAGAAATATTCCAGAGAATGCAAGACAAACACTTATTTTTATTGGTCCTGGAAATAATGGTGGTGATGGCATTGTTACTGCTTGTTTTTTGAAGCAATTTGATAAAGAACCGATTGTCATACATCTCACTCCTTTAACAAACCTATCCCCACTTGCAAAGAAAATGTCCGATCATGCAAAGACACTCGGCGTTATCTTTAAGAAATTTGATCTTGATTTTCTTAAAAAATTAAATGTTAATCAAGCAGATACTATTGTTGATGCTTTATTTGGTATTGGACTATCTAAAGCGCCAACTGGTAACTTTAAACAAGCGATTGAGTGGATTAATCAAACAAAAGCTTATGTTATTAGTGCTGATTGCCCATCTGGCTTATCTGCAGATAATGGATCCCCTTTCAATCCAACAGTTAACGCACAACTAACTGCGCAGTTTTTACTTAAAAAACAAGGACTTTATAGTGAAGAAGCTGCTAATTATGTTGGTAAACTTCAATTTAATAACCTCGGCATTGAAAATATCAGCACATACGGTGAAGGAGAAACACGCCTTTTAACAAGAAAATATATTGATCAACAGCATAAACCAAGAAAGCCCAATAGTCATAAAGGCATGCTTGGTCATATTGTCATTATTGGTGGTGATACGGGCATGGGTGGTGCTGTGATTTTAAATGCATTGGCTGCTTTAAAATCAGGGGCAGGTAAAGTAACTGTATTAACCCAGCCAGAACACGTTATTGCTTTATTAAGTTATCTTCCTGAGGCTATGGTTAAAGGTGTTAGTGCTGATGAAAATATCAGTTCATATTTAGATGATGCTTCTGTGATTACAATTGGCTCAGGTATGTCAATAGAACTAAGCTGGTCTAATTATTTCTTTAATATTGTTGATAAATATACTAATAGTAAAAAACCTAGGGTCTATGATGCTGGCATGCTACACTATTTAGCATTAAAAAAAGAAAAAAAATTATTTAAAAACAGTATATTAACACCACATGTAGGTGAGGCAGCTAAACTACTAAAACAAACAAATAGTACTATTTCTAATCAACGCTTTAATGCACTTGATAATCTTGTTAAAACTTATCAAGCAACTGTCATTTTAAAAGGTAAAGGGACATTGATAGGCTCACCACAGCATAAAAGAAGTCTATGCCCCTTGGGTAACCCTTATATGGCAACAGCAGGCATGGGTGATCTTTTAACTGGCATGGCCGCCGCATACCTTGCTCAAGGCTACCAAACACAGCTAGCAGCCGAGCTTGCAGTCTGGCAACATGCTAAAAAAGCGGATGAATTATTAAGCTTAGGTAAGGTACCAATGATTACTTCTGATATGCTCGAATAGTTTATGTTTATTTTCTTCTGGTATCGAAATAATTTTTAAATTAAAATACCGTCGTCTAATCTTTTTCCTTTATGGAGTACCCTTGGAATGCAAAAAAGTCTTAAACCTTTAGTTAGCATTAAAAGCCTAACAAAACGCTTTGACGATGGCTATGTTGCTGTCGATAATGTAAATCTTGACATTTATCCTAAAGAGTTCTTCTCTCTTTTAGGTAGCTCAGGCTCTGGTAAAAGTACTTTGTTACGTATGCTAGCTGGGTTTGAGAGTCCAACTGAAGGCAAAATTTTGCTTGATGGTATGGATTTAACACGTATTCCACCTTATGCACGCCCTGTGAATATGATGTTTCAGTCCTATGCACTATTTCCACATATGACCGTTTATCAGAATATTGCATTTGGTTTAAAACTAGACAAATTGTCAAGAATTGATGTTGCTAAACGCACTGATGAGGCACTTGCCTTAGTTGAAATGTCAAAGTACGCTAAACGTAAGCCACATCAGCTATCAGGAGGCCAACGCCAACGGGTTGCACTTGCTCGCTGCTTAGCTAAGCGGCCTAAACTAATTCTTCTTGATGAGCCGCTATCTGCACTAGATAAAAACCTACGCGGTCAAATGCAATTTGAGCTGGTTGATATTCAAGAACAAACGGGTAGTACTTTTATTATGGTAACTCATGATCAAGAAGAAGCAATGACCATGTCAACACGGATTGGGATTATGTCTGAAGGCTATTTAGAACAAGTAGCACAGCCAAATGAAATTTATGAATTTCCAAATAGTCGCTTAGTTGCAAATTTTATTGGATCAAGCACTATTTTTGAAGGCTATATTGCACAAACATCACGCACAAAAAGTTTTATTCAATCAGACACCGACAGATGCACATTTGAGTTAAATCGAGGCATTGATGGTATTTCTGGCCAGCAAATCTGGGTTGGTATTCGTCCTGAAAAAATTATGATTTCTAAAACCCCACCAGATAACTACAGTCACCAGCAACCAATTAACTGTCTAACTGGCACTGTTGAAAATATTGCTTATATGGGTGGGTTATCTACTTATCATGTTAAAACAGACAATGGACGCATTATTAAATCAATGGACTTTAACGTTGAGCGTAATGCAGATAATCCAACCTGGGAAGATCGTGTTTATCTGACTTGGGAGTCTAAAAATATCATGGTGCTCTACTCATGAGTAAGTTAAAAATAAGCAAACAAGACATACTATTACTCTGGCAAAAACGCTTTGTTGTACTATTACCTTATCTATGGTTTATTATTTTTCTACTCATTCCTTTTTTAATTGTCTTACGCATTAGTTTTTCAGTGCCTCAAGATAGTATTCCACCAATTACACCATTTTTAACGATTAATGACTATACGATTAATATTCTAATTAATCTCAGTAACTACTTTTTTATGCTAAAACATCATGTATTTTTCTTAGCAATTTTAAACTCATTAAAAATGGCTTTAATTACAACGATATGCTGCATTTTAATTGGTTATCCAATGACACTTGCAATTGTTAGAGCAAAATCAGTGACAAGAAAATTAATTTTAATGCTGATTATCATCCCTTACTGGACATCATTTCTTTTACGCGCCTATGCTTGGGTGACAGTTTTACAGAATAATGGTCTTGTAAATCAAATATTAAACAAACTTGGCTTTGATAGCCTACCACTAATTTACAATAATTTTTCAGCCTATCTTGGCTTAATCTATGGTTACTTACCATTTTTTATCTTACCACTTTATGCAACCTTAATTAAGATGGATCGCACATTGGAAGATGCCGCCCTTGATCTTGGTGCTAAACCATTGACTATCTTCTATAAAATCATCCTCCCTCTATCTATGCCTGGCTTACTTGCTGGCAGTTTACTTGTGTTTATTCCAGCTGTTGGTGAAGTAATTATCCCTCAAATACTAGGCGGATTGAATACCATTATGGTAGGTAATGTAATCTGGCAAGAGTTCTTTACTGCTCAAAACTGGGGAATTGCTGCGGCATTAGCGGTTATTTTATTACTGCTCCTTATTATTCCGATTGTCTTATTACAACGCCTCCAACAGAAACAATCATCACGTCGTTATAAATCTTAAGGAATTGCCATGACAAAAAAAATGACATTTTCAAATATTGTTTTGCTTTTAGGCATTCTATTTCTCTACCTACCTTTAGTGATCATGGTGATTTTTTCTTTTACAAATTCAGCACTTATCACTGTCTGGGGTGGATTTTCTACTGTCTGGTATAAAGTCCTATTTCAAGATAGTGATATTATTGCAAGCGCCCTAAGAAGCTTAAAACTTGCTCTTTGTGCAGCAACTGGTGCAACAATTTTAGGCACAATGGCCGCTTATACACTAACAAGATTTAATCGCTTTAGAGGTCGTGGCTTATTTTATGGTATGACACTAACACCACTTGTCATGCCTGATGTAGTAATTGGTATTTCATTACTTTTAATGTTTGTAAGCTTACAAGCACTAATTACAAGTATACTAGGTACTTCATTTGATATTCGAGGCTTCTTTACGATTCTTGCAGCACATATTACTTTTTGTACCGCTTATGTCAGTATTATTATGCAATCTCGCCTTGCACATATTGATCGTTCAATTGAAGAGGCGGCAATGGACCTTGGTGCTAAGCCTGCGAAAACTTTTTTTTCAATCACCCTGCCGCAAATTATACCTTCATTAATCGCTGCTTGGTTACTTGCATTTACTTTATCATTAGATGATCTTGTCATTACAGAGTTTGTTGCAAGCCCTAACCAATCAACCTTACCGATGTATATTTATTCAACTGTTAAAACGGGTCCAACGCCTGAAATAAACGCACTGGCAACGATTATTATTGGTATTGTTATGATCGCTGTATTAATTGCGACATTATTATCATTTCATTTTGAACGTCTGAGAAAAAAAGATAGATTATCGCTTAAGAAAAAGAAAAGTGGCGCGATGACATTGTTTGGTACGCTTCGATAATCCCTTGAACACTTAAACCAACACTTGCTAATAGACTTATTTGGTCACCATGCGGCAAATATTCATCAGGCAAACCTAAGTTACGTATTTTAAGATTTTGATGAAGGTTATGATTGATTAAAAATTCATTAATAGCAGAGCCTGCACCACCACAAAGGCTATTTTCTTCAATTGTAATCATATGTTCAAACTTTTGAGACACTTGCTTTAACAGCGCCTCATCTAAAGGCTTAACAAAGCGCATATCATAAACCGTTGCATTGATACTCTCAGCTGCTTCTAATGCAAACGAAAGCATACTACCAAAACTTAAAATAACTACATCAGAATCAAATGCTTTTCTAACAAGCCTTGCTTTACCTAGCTCAATATCACTATTTTCTTTAATTATAACATTTTTTCCACAGCCTCTTGGATAACGTACTGCACAAGGCCCCTGATACGCATAACCAAACTCAAGCATATGATATAACTCATTTTCATCTGCAGGTGTCATAATCACAGTATTTGGAATACAGCGTAGAAAACTTAAATCAAAGCTGCCTGCATGCGTTGGGCCATCTGCGCCCACAAGACCCGCACGGTCAATCGCATATAAAACATCTAAATTTTGAATACTGACATCATGAATAAGCTGATCATAAGCTCTTTGTAAAAACGTAGAATAGATCGCAACGACTGGTTTTTTGCCTTCACAAGCAAACCCTGCTGCGAGTGTTACGGCATGTTGTTCTGCAATGGCAACATCATAGTAACGACTTGGAAAACGTTTAGAAAACTCAACCAAATCAGATCCTTCACGCATCGCAGGTGTAATACCGATCAATCGCTCATCTTTCTCTGCACGATCGCATAACCAACGACCAAAAATATTTGAATACGTCGGTTTTTTTTCTATTTTTTGATCAATATTAACTGCTTGAGATGAATGAAAACTGGGTGAAACATGATGAAATTTAATTGGATCTTCTTCAGCCTTTTCATAGCCTTTACCTTTTTTGGTAATCACATGTAATAAACAAGGCCCCTGATGATCTTTTAAAGTTTCTAATACAGGCACCAGTTCATCTAAATTATGCCCATCAATTGGACCAACATAATAAAAACCAAGTGCTTCAAATAAATTTCCCGGTAATAACATACCTTTACTTTGAGATTCAAAGCGTTTTGCAAACTCCCAAGCACCTGGAATTTTAGTTAAAACTCTTTTACTTTGCTCTCTAAACTGATGATAAAAGCTACCGGATAATACTTTGGTTAAATAATGGGTTAATGCACCGACATTCTCTGAAATAGACATTTCATTATCATTTAAAATAACAAGCAAGTTACTTCTTAAGCCTCCGGCATGATTTAGTGCTTCAAAGGCCATACCAGCAGTCATTGCACCGTCACCAATAACAGCAATTGCTTTTTGCTTTGAGCCATTTAACTTAAAAGCTTCTGCCATACCGATTGCAGCGCTAATTGATGTTGATGAGTGTCCAACACCAAAGGCATCATACTCACTCTCATCTCGCTTAGGGAAAGGCGCTAATCCCTTATCTTTTTTAATCGTTGATAATAGGTCTCGTCTACCTGTTAAAACCTTATGAATATAGCTTTGATGCCCTACATCCCAAATAAGCTTATCATCTGGCGTATTAAAGACATAATGAAGCGCTATGGTTAGCTCTAATACCCCTAAACTTGATGCAAAATGACCACCACAGATATCGAGTGTATCAATCAAGTAATCTCTCACCTCAGAAGCCAGATTAACTAGCTCTTTTTGACCTAGTTTTTTTAGATCATTAGGTGATTCTATGTTCATTAATAGTGGGTATTCTTTTTCAGACATACTAACCTAATCATTACACGTGCTTATTTTTTCATCCGTTATTATGTCGTGAACTTACCCAATACTCAAGAAAAACCCTAATCTAGCTGATTACTATTATTCGATATGAGGACTTTTTCTTCTTGATGCTTAGTATCTTCCTTTAAAAACGAAGCCGGTGGAGACTTGCATTTTGGTTTCTTTCCTCCTGGCAAGCCTTGGTCAGAGCATGAAACATCAACTGTCTCCATTTTAGTACTTCTTTCTTTCTTCTCTTTTTTTTCTTCTTTTTTTTCTTCTTTTTTTGCCTTACTTAGTTTAGAACCAGAAGCTTTTTTCCTAAAAGCCAATGGATGATTAGGATCAGACTGATGATCTGTAACATTTACAAGATCACCAATTTCATCTTTGTTATTATTTATTTTATATGCTGACACACTCATTGACTTTCCAACTTTTGTTCCTTTTTTACTAGAATCAGATGGCAATACATTATCATTTAAAGATTTCTGTGGGCTTAAGGAACTAAAGTGATCAGAAAATCTTTTATTAAGAATAGAAAAGCCACCACTACTTTTTATAGGTGACATCGATGATAGTTGTAACTCTTCTTCTAAGGAGAAGTTTGATTTATGGGAGAAAAAGTCAGGCATTTTACCTAGCCCAGGCGTGCTAGGAGGAAGTATTTCCTCTTGTTTACTTTCCTCTTTTTTAATAATTCCTAAACGCCTCTTTTCTATACCATCAAGCATTTTTGAGGTTGCTGTTTCCCTCTCTTTAGAGTTAGAAAAACTCATCTCTCCTTCACTGACAATTGATAAAGTAGCTGTTATGCTTCTGTCACTGTCACTGCCACTGTCACTCCAATTGTCATTAAATGTTTTTTGCTTATAACTACTAGTAGTACTAAGTGTTTTTTCTATTATTTGAAATGAACTATTTAATACGTTTACATATGAATCAACAATATTTTCTGCATTTTGCTCAGAAGAAAGAGTCTTATTATAAGATTGAACTATGTTTATTGGAAACCCACGAATTTTCATACTACCTAAATACTGCTCTTTCTCATAAATTAAAGTGAATACTTCTGAGTCAAAAAAACTTTTTAAATATGATTTTAACTCATTTTTTCTGTCATTAATCAGGTCATTTCCAGCTATTGCTGAGCTTAACGCATTGATTTTCTTGTTAATGCAATCTTTCTCGTATTTAATTACATACTTTAAGCTATCTTCACTTATAACAGAATCAGACATAAACTGTGATGTATCTAGTAGTTTTACAAAACTATTACCTGGTTCTTTAATCGCTTTTTTCTTAAATTTTGCTAATTCATAAAGAACGCTACTAATTTTAAATATCAATTCATTAAACTTCGGGTTATCATCAATATCACCAAGGCTTGTAACTTCCTTATCAATCAGTTCCATATTGGAAAATATATCTTTCCTAAAGCTTTCTACTTCAAGATTTTTAAAATCTTTTTCTTCATAGATTGAAGCTCTGCGAGCTAAGTCAAACTTTTGTATTACCTCATACATTTGCACTATAAGATCATTTTCCTGAAAAAACAGTATGTTACGAGAAAAAAGCTGTGATGGCGGCAGAACTTTACTTTGATTAACTAGTTTAATATTATATCGTAAATTACCCTGTTTTAGCACGTCTAAATAAGGCTTTTTTATTGCTTCAGGAAGTAATTTATTTCCCGGTTTTTCTTTATGTTTATTGTTAAAGTTATCTTGATAAGAAGCTTCAAATAATCTTAAAATTTTGCTACTTTCCAATGCAGAGATAATTGCATTCTCTACTTGCAAGTTCTTTCTATTTGCCCCTGCCTCAATTGCAACACGAAACCAAAAACTAAATACTCTAGCTGCACCATAAATAACTTCTGGGGCAATGTTTTTAATACTTAAGATGGTTTGTTTAATTTTTTCTAACCTTTCAATTTCTTCCTGATCCGAGCCTGACATAACATTTAGTTTTTCCTGCACCTCCTTTAAGAATTTATCTAGGTCATCTACAGGTTTAATAGTTTCCAAAGCCTCAATGTCAATACCATTTATTAAATCTAAATTCATAAGTGGTTTCTGGCCTAAAACATCAACAAAAACCCTAACGGCAATCAACTCAAATGGTTCTGATAATTGCTTTCTAATCTCAATCACATGATCTTTATCACGCATTTTCTCGTATGATAAATCTGCTTTTAAATATGAATTTATCACAAAAGAACCTAGTAACTCCGCATAACTTCTTACTGTATCTTTATATTCTTTTTCTTTTATATTACCTGCTGCTAATTTTTCTATAAACTTTTGATGTGACAACATAATACAACTCCCAAA
Source organism: Thiotrichales bacterium 19S9-11 (assembly GCA_021713395.1). Lineage (GTDB taxonomy): Bacteria > Pseudomonadota > Gammaproteobacteria > Francisellales > Francisellaceae > M0027. The sequence goes on from JAKJJT010000002.1 coordinate 32,218, forward strand.
TTATATATTTAATTATTTGATTTATATTCAATTAAAATTATATGAATATTGATATATGTCAATATTGTTTCACATACAGCTATAACGATTTGTAACAAAAAAAATTATGCCTTTAAACCATCTTAAAACTTTTAAAATTATTACGTTTAAAAATTTCTATTAACAAACCAAATAAATAATTGATTTAAAATTAATAAAATAAGAAAATTTGCAAACTTAAAACAGATAATACTCTAAATCATACATAAATATTTCTATTTTTTGCCGTGACAAAATTTGATATATTTTATTCTATTGTTATTTTTCCTTTTTGACTTATTCTTTAAATGATGTAATTATGAATTATTTTATTTAAATAGGGGATTGCAGAATGAAACCTGAGTCGATAGATATATTACAAAAAGGGCTGGGATACTTACAAGAAAAGCTGACATACATTAATGATATACCAGAATTCATCGAAAATGATATTGGGGAAATACAAACACACCTTAATATATTCAAAAGCATAAAGATTGATGCACCTGAATATGACAAGGAATTTGATAAGCTCTTTAAAGACTTCGATGACAAAATAATAGATCCGCTAATAAAAAAAATAAATGACGAGCTTGATGATCACACAAAAGAGCAACTAATGCACCTAAAATATATTGTTGTTCAATTAGAAGCTATAGTTACGAGTATTGAAACTGGCTGCAAAGTTGAAAACACTAGATTTCAAAGACTTCTTGATATATTTTATCCAATAAAAGCACTAAAACCTAATACACGAAAAGAAGTAATTGCTGCCGTCGGGCCCATTAAGGTACCAGCAAAAAAACATATTTATAACTCAACATATCTAAGCACTCTAGAGAAGTATTTATTGAGTAGAGAGACTGCGATTGAGGAAAATGTAGCAAAAGAAATCATATATGACTTTAAAAGGCGCCTAGCATCATATAATATAGAAGTTAAAACTGATGGATCATCATCAAAAGATCATGTAAATCGTCTTGGTAAAAAAGCATTTAATCTTCTACTTATTGAAGTTCTAGATAGTTTCATTAATCAACAAAGATTAACTAGCGATCAGAAAAAAGATATTATAAAACATACATTTAGCCCAACCAAAGGGGTACGTTTCGCTGAAGAAGTAGATATTGCGATACTTCCTAAAGGAAAAAAAGATGAATATAAGTATAAAAATGAAGAAAAGAGTAATGCTCCAGAACAGTCGGATTTAATAAAAATTTGGTTTAAGGAAACCACAAAATATAAAGAAAACTTAAAAGAAGAAAGACGTAAAAAGGATACTTATAATGGGCCTGAGCCAGAAGACTATTGTGCTATTATGTGATGATCTTTTCACAATCACAAGTTAATACTTTATAAATAAAACTAATCTCCCTGAGACGCGATGAATCGACGTCTCTACAATTGAACGGTTAAAGCATTATTTTTATTCTATAACAAATGGGAAGTTATTGCTCTTTGTTAAAATAAATTAAATCAATTTGATTATTACACTTTTTTTGTGTAAACTAATATTACATAAAATTAATTTCTTGCTTTATATGGATATTTGCAAAGTTGAATTAAGTAAAAAAGCGATTAGAGAAGTAACGGCTCATGACTACTAACGCACACCAATATTTAGAAAGTCTTTTAGATGAAAGAATATCATTAGGTATGGCGATTAGGACAATTAGAACAAATGAAGAAATTAGCCAAGGTGCTTTTGCAAAAAAACTTGGTGTCACACAGTCTTACTTATCAGACCTTGAACACAATAGAAAACAAATAAGCCCAAAAAAAGCAGCTGAATTTGCAAAAATTTTAGGTCAATCACAAAAACAATTCGTGCGCTTAGCAATTCAAGATACCCTTGAAAGATCAGGGCTACATTATGAAGTTGATATCAGAGATGTTGCTTAAGTCAGACACTAAACCTATTAGGCAATAATCCAAATATGGTCATGTTTTATCAATTGTAGAGACGTCGATTTATCGCGTCTCAGAATAATTTGAAATCTATTTTTTTATTTTACAAAGCGTTTTTAATCACAAACTCCGTATCTCACCATCATCAGAAAGATGGGCAATGCAGATAAGAATTTCATCTGAACGAGTCATCGCAAGTGGTAATATCTTATACTCTGCTGAACCTTTAAGTAATTTACAACGACACGTACCACAAATGCCATTTCGACACTGAAAATTAACCTTAATCTCACTTTGCTCTAATAATTCTAATATTGTTTTATTTTTATCTGAAAAATCAATTATTTGATCATTATACTTAAGCTTAGGCATCGTCTAGCTCAAAGCCATCAAAAGCATCATTTGAAACGGTACTATCAATTTGACCAACCAAATAAGCACTAATTTCAGTCTCTTGTGGTGCTACTTGCACATTATCAGAATTAAGATAGCTATTAATCCAAGGAATTGGGTTACTTTTAGGTGCATCAATAGCTGATATATCAAGTCCAACCGCATACATACGCTCTTTAGCTAAATAATCAATATATTGACATAAAATTTGCTCATTTAAGCCTAAAATAGAGCCTTTAGAGAATAAATAGCGTGCCCAAGCTTTCTCTTGCTCAATTGCCTTTTGAAAAATCGCTTGTGCCTCACTATGTGCTTCTTTTGCAATCTCAGTTAGTTCCAAATCTCCATCTTCACCATGTAAAATCAAATTAATCATATGCTGAGTTGATGTTAAATGTAATGATTCATCACGAGCAATCAGTTTCATAATCTTACCACAGCCTTCAACCTTTTTTTGCTCTGAAAAGGCAAACGTACAAGCAAAACTGACATAAAATCGTATTGCCTCAAGTGCATTAACCGCATGTAATGCTAAATAAAGTGCTTTTTTAACTGATTTTAAAGAAACTTCATGTGTTTTTTCATTAATCGTATAAGTACCTTCACCAACGGTTTGTAAAAGTTGCGTTTTTTGAATCAAATCATCGTAATAGTAAGTAATATCCCCCACTCGATCTTTAATCGCTTGGTTTTCAATAATATGATTAAATACAATGCTAGGATCATCTAGTAATGAGCGCACCATATGCGTATACGAGCGACTGTGAATCGTCTCTGAAAAGCTCCAAGTTTCAATCCAAGTTTCTAGCTCCGGTAATGATACAATGGGTAAAAACGCAATATTTGGACTTCTACCTTGTACTGAATCTAATAACGTTTGATATTGTAAGTTCGATAAAAAAATATGCTTTTCATTCTCACTAAATCTTTGAAAATCAATTCGATCTCTTGATAAATCAACTTCTTCTGGTCGCCAAAAAAATGATAGCTGTTTTTCAATTAAACGCTCAAAAATAGTATGCTTTTGCTGATCAAACCGTGAAACATTGACAAAAGAACCAAAAAACATCGGCTCTTTTAATGGATTATTAGACTCTGTCTGAAATGTTGTATAAGCATATGATTTATTTTTATTTTCCATTATCCATCCTTAAATTTTACATGCACCTGATTCACAATCATCTACCATCTCAATTGACTGTTGATCTGCATAATCTCGTGTATTATGATAATAAAGCGTCTTAAGGCCATATTGATAAGCTGTTAATAAATCGCTAAGTAAATCTTTCATCGGTACTTTTTGATCAGGGTATTTCATTGGATCATAATTCGTATTAGCAGAGATTGACTGATCGATAAACTTTTGAATAATCGCACAAATTTGTAAATAACCTTGATTATTTTTAATCTGCCATAAAAGCTCATAATCATCTTTATGTGCTCGAATATCTGGTACCACTTGCTTTAAAACGCCATCTTTTGACTGTTTTACGGAAACTAAGCCCCTAGGTGGTTCAATGCCATTGGTTGCATTTGAGATTTGTGATGAAGTTTCAGAGGGCATAATGGCCGTTAAGGTTGAATTTCTTAACCCATGATTTTTAATTGATTTTTTAAGAATTTCCCAATCAAGATTCAATGGCGTTTGACAGAATTTATCAACTGATTTTTTATAATGGTCAATGGGTAATAAACCTTTTGCATATTTCGTTTGATTAAACCATTCGCAAGCACCTTTTTCTTGAGCCAAATCATTTGATGCTTCAAGTAGATAGTATTGGATTGCTTCAAATGTTTGATGGGTTAAATCATTGGCACTACCGTCACTATAGCGTACTTTATGCTTTGCTAAGTAATAGGCAAAGTTTATAACCCCGACACCTAAGCTTCTTCGTGCTTTAGATGGCTTTTCAGCCGCCATAAGCGGATAGTTTTGATAATCTAGTAGATTATCTAATGCTCTAACAATTAAGCCTGCCAATGGCTTTAATTCATCCAATGAGTCAATTGCACCTAAATTAAACGCTGATAAGGTACATAAGGCTATTTCCCCCTGATCATCAAAAACATCATTTAACGGCTTCGTTGGTAAGGTAATTTCCATACAAAGGTTAGATTGCTTAATCGGTGCAACTTCTGGATTAAATGCAGAGTGCGTATTACTATGATCGACATGATGGATATAAATACGCCCAGTTTGTGCGCGTTCTTGCATCAATAATGAAAAGAGTTCTGTTGCTGGTATGGTTTTTTTACGTATCTTTGGGTTATTCTCTGCTTCAACATACAGTTTTTCAAATAACGATTGATCACTAAAAAAGGCATCATATAAGCCTTTTACATCAGATGGACTAAATAAAGTAATCTCTTGTTGCTTAATTAAACGTTGATACATCAATTTGTTAACCTGAACGCCATAATCCAAATGACGAATACGATTATCTTCAACACCACGGTTATTTTTAAGCACAATTAAAGACTCAACTTCTAAATGCCAAATTGGGTAGAATAAAGTGGCAGCACCACCTCTGACACCACCTTGGGAGCAAGACTTAACGGCGGTTTGAAAGTGCTTATAAAATGGAATACAGCCTGTATGTAGTGCTTCTCCACTGCGAATTTCACTACCAAGTGCTCGAATACCCCCGGCATTAATACCGATACCAGCTCGTTGTGAGACATATTTTACAATTGCTGAAGCTGAAGCATTAATTGAGTCCAGACTATCATCACTATCGATTAAGACACAAGAGCTAAACTGACGCGTTGGCGTTCGAACGCCCGCCATTATCGGTGTTGGTAATGATAATTTAAATTGACTAATCGCATCATAAAAAGATAAAACATAGTCCATACGCTTATCTTTTTCTTCTTTTGAAAATAAACAAGCACTAACGAGCATATAAAGCATTTGTGGTGTTTCATAGATCTCACCGGATACACGGTTTTGTACCAGATATTTACCCTGCATTTGATTAACTGCTGCATAGGTGAAATTCATATCACGCCAATGATCAATATGCGCTTCCATTTGTTCAAATTCTTCTTTTGAATAGTCCTTTAACAAATGCTTATCATATTTGCCCTTTTCTACCAAGCTTTTAACGTGATCATAAATATGTGGTGGCTCAAATTGATCATAAGCAAGCTTTCTTAGGTGAAAAATCGCTAATCTTGCTGCCATATACTGATAATCTGGTGTTTCTTCAGAAATCAGATCTGCTGCTGTTTTAATAATAATGGCATGAATATCAGCCGTTTTCATACCTTCATAGATTTGAATATGAGATTGTAACTCTACTTGAGAAACTGAAACACCCTCTAAATCTTCAGAAGCCCAGGTTAATACACGGTGAATTTTTTCTAAATCTACCGGCTCTAAGCGGCCATCTCTCTTTTTTACATTAACATTCATTACCATTGATCCCTTTTTACTTAATCTGTTTAAAGATTGTAAAACTTTAAGGCAATGTGGAATTAGATTTTACCAATGGTGGTACCCTAGAATCACTGACATATCAAATGCCATTAACTAGCGACTTGCTTTGTTCCACGAAAGCTGTTTTACATGTGCTTAAATCGATTGGCAGGTATTCGGACTAATGGACGCTTTTAAACCTACTTAACACTGCTTCCCAAAGCTTAATACTTCAGTGCATTGACTAAATCATATTGCATGATTTAGTTGTGTTGTTCGTTTCCATTCACCGCTGCGGGCCAGTTCTGGATTTTCACCAGATTCCCTCTTATTATCGTTGCTTTGGTCAATTTTCATACTCAAAACAAACCATATCGATTATCTTTGTTTAGTTTAGCGAATTTTTATGTATTGTATAGTCACTGCTGATATTTTTATTTCAACTATACTTTCCCTTAGTCATATAAAACTTTGACTTAGGCTAGCTTATACAAGCAAAATACTTGTTTCTATGCTCATAAAGGGTATGATTGTGGCCTAAATTTAGATAAAAGAGATACAAAAAAAGTGATTGATACCTTAGATGAACTTGAATCCGTATGCAAAATACTTGTAAAAGAGTCTATTATTGGTATCGACACTGAATTTGATTGGCGTAAAACATACTACCCAACACTCTGCTTAATCCAGATTTCAACAAAAAATGATATTTATCTGGTTGATCCATTAAAAATAGAGTCTTTAGTTGCATTAAAGCCTGTTTTAGAAAATAAAAAATGCATAAAAGTTTTACACTCACCTGAACATGACTTAAAAATTCTACACCATCATACAACTGCTAATATTGAAAATGTTTTTGACACTCAGCTTGCTGCTGAATTCTTAGGTTTTTCTTTTCAACCCTCTTTAAATGATTTAGTTTCTTGGCTTATATCAAAAGAACTTGATAAAAGTGTTAAGCTTTCTGATTGGACATTAAGACCTTTAGGTAAAAAACAAATCAAATATGCAAAAGAAGATGTTCAATTCCTTATATCCATACATCACACACTAACTGAGAGACTAAAGCAAAAAAAACGCTTAACCTGGTATTATGATGAAGTGATTCAACGCTTTAGTAAATACTTTTATCAGCCCTCTGATACTCATGATGCTTACCTTAAGTTAAAAAAATATAAAGCCTATAAAAATCGTGAACTTTTATATCTCATTCAACTTGCTAAATGGCGGCTAGAAACCGCTAAAAAGCTAAATCTTCCGATTCGACGAGTGATTAGCGATGATGCGATTTATCAAATTGCATCAAAACCACCGAAAACGATCAACAAACTCTCTGATCGAATGTATCATTTACATAAAAAACAAGTTGAGCGCTATGCTGATGAGATACTAAAAATCATTCAAACAACAGATGATCAACTAGCACTTGGTAAACTCAAAATACCTCAACTGATTAAAAACCAAAATAACTTAATAGATGAGACTCTATTTAAAGAAGTTTATGAGTTTTTCAAAAATTTATGTGATGAAAAAGAAATCATCAGTCAAATGGTTGCAACACGCCTAGAGCTAAAACAATTTTTGAGCAACCCTAGTGACAAAAAACATAAACTAAATAACAGCTGGCGCCATTCATTAATTGGCAAAACTGTTAAGAACAAGTGGAATAGTTTGATTTAATACAAATTATACCCAAAGCTTTTTAATTGAGAGTCACTATCAGACCAGCCTTCTTTAACCTTAACCCACAATTGCAAATAAACTTTATTGCTCAATAAGCCTTCGATGTCTTTACGTGCCTGTGAGCCGATTTTTTTAAGTTTTTGGCCTTGCTTGCCAATAATCATCGCTTTTTGACTTTTTCGCTCAACGACAATCGATGCACTAATATCAGTTAAATCACGACTCTCATCATGTTTGAAATGATCAATTTCAACGGTGATTTGATAAGGGACTTCTTGACCTAAGGTACGCATTAGCTTTTCTCTAATAATTTCAGAGACTAAAAAGCGCACAGGTCTATCAGTTACTTGATCTTTATCATAATGAAAAGAACCTTCAGGGACTAATTCATTAATTCTTGACTCTAGCAAATTAACTGAACGGCCGCTTTTTGCTGAAAGTGGAATAATGCTATCAAAATCATACAGTTCTTTAAGCTTTTCAATATAAGGCAATAACTCTACCTTTTGATTAACCATATCATCTTTGTTAATCACTAAAATAATCGGCACTTTAACCTTATCAAAGTGTGAAACAATCCATTTTTCAAGCTCTGTCCACTTAAGTGCTTCCACCACAAAAACAACCACATCAACATCAAATAAGCTTTTGAATGCTGCTTTATTCATATAGCGATTTAAGGCTTTGCCTTCCTTTTGATGAAGTCCAGGCGTATCAACATAAACAATTTGTCGGTTATCTTCTGTTTTAACACCTAATATTTGATGGCGTGTTGTCTGAGGTTTGCGGCAGGTAATACTAATTTTCTGTTTTAATATACGGTTAAGAATTGTTGATTTACCAACATTTGGTCGCCCAATAATAGCAACATAACCACAATAGGTTTTATTTTCTTGATTCATATTTAAATATCTTAATTTTTTTTAAAATAAAGGTTTCATTATTTAAGAAATTGTTTGTGCCATTTTTGATTTAATCATTTCATCATAAAACACTTTAAAACACTCACATGCAATTTCTAATTTATCCATTGCTGTTGCTAATGACATTCTAAAGTAACCATCCATGCCAAACGCACTACCAGGAATAACACCAATACGTGCTTTATCTAATAGCTGCTGACAAAAGTCTCTATCATCTTTAAATAAGCCTTGATTAATTAGTGGTTCAATACAAGGAAATAAATAAAAGGCACCCTGTGCTTCCTGTACCACAATCCCCTCAAACTGACTAAATGTATCATACATCATCTGATAACGTTGATGGTAAGAGTCAACTTGTTCTTTTAAGGCATCTTTTGGTAGTTCTAAAGCGGCAATTGCTGCTTTTTGAGAAACTGAACATGGGTTTGATAGTGATTGCGATTGGAATTTCTTCATTGCAGCAATCACTTCTTTGGGCCCCACCGCATAACCAATACGCCAACCACACATAGCATAACTTTTGGAGACGCTGTTAATTAATACTGTACGATCACGAAGATCAGGTGCAACTTCTAATATATTCTTAACTCTTTCTTCATTGCCCCAGTATAGTTGATCATAAATATCATCACTAGCAATGATAATCTCTGGATAATCTCTTAATACTTCAGCCAATGCTAATAATTCACTTTCCGTATAAACAACACCTGTCGGATTAACTGGATTATTAAGGATAAAAACACGACTTTTTGAGGTAATCGCATTTCTTAGCATCTCAGGTGTCATTTTAAGAGACGTTTCTAGACCTGTTTTAACAATCACAGGGTTTGCACCAACAACTTTTGCCATATCTGGATAACTAACCCAGTAAGGTGCTGGAAAAATCACTTCATCTTCAGCTTCTGTAACGCATTGAAGCAGGTTAAATAAGCAGTGTTTTGCACCTGTTGATGTAATGACTTCATCAGGTGCAAATGATAAGTTATAAAAGCGCTGATACCAACTAATAATTGCTTGCTTCATCTCAGGAATGCCATCAACTTGTGTATAGCGGGTAAAATTATCTTCTATTGCTTCAATCGCCTTACTTTTAGCAACGTCAGGGCTAGCATAATTTGGCTCACCAGCAGTTAATGAAATCACATCAACCCCTTCGCTTAATAATGCTAAAATTTTTGCTGTAAATGTTAATGTTGCTGATGGTTGAATGGCTTGAACTCGTCTTGATAGTCTAATCATTCCATGTTCCTCTGTAGTGTTGGATCAATTGCTGTACATCATAACCATTAGCTTTATCATCTTGTCGTTTTCGCTCAACTGCTTGAGCTTTTTCATTCTGACCGCTGGCTTCTAATACACCAACATAATGTGATGCAACATCACCATATGGCAGCAAATCATAAGCTTCTTCAAGATAAGCTAAAGCTTCTTTGTGATGTCCTTGTTTATACATCAACCATCCAAGACTGTCCAGAACTTGAGGCGCTTTTGGCGCAAGTTTATGTGCTTTTTTTAGCAGCTTATAAGATTCATCATAACGTTTATGATACTCAGCATAAATAAATGCTAAAGTACTTAACGCCTGATGATGATTTGGATCTAAGTCTAAAACAACCACCATATCAGCTTCAGCTTTTTCTGAGTTTCCTAAGCTTAAATGACTTAAACCACGTAGATAATAAAAGTTACCGTCTTTTGGATATTCCACTACCCCTTGATTAAAAGTATCAAATGCAGCTTGTGTATCTGAGAGTAATAGCTCAAGCATCCCTTTCATATAAATAAAACGTTTGCGGTATTTTTCATGAGAGATATAAGGCAGCATTTTTGAAACATGCTTCAAGGCATATTCTGGTGTTTTTTGATAAATATATAGTGTCACTAATGATAATTGCGCATGATAAAATAATGCACCATGCTCTACTTTTCCGTAATAAATAATAGCTTCTTCTATTTTTCCTTCACGAACATAAAGTTTTGCAATAAATAATAATGCATTTTCTTTATAATCTTCCGATGTTAATAATTGGGTAAAATATTTGATTGATTGATTATTTTCTTGGCGATCATAGGCTAGTAATGCTTTTAGAAAAATAATCTCTTCAGCTAATTTCTCTTTAAACGTCATGCCATAAAGAATCATTTCTGCCTCTTTATGCTTTCTTTCAAATAGATAAAGTTTAGCAAGGTAAATTTTGGCATATTGGCTGTCTGGCTGTGCTTTATTCCATTGAGAAACCAAAGGCTCTGCTCTCTCTATTAAGCCTAAAGCAAATAAAAGTTCAAGTGCATTTGCTTTGATCGCTTCTTCGTTTGTATGATTTGCAAGGTGAGCATAGAGTGAGGCAGCTTCTGGCCAATATTGTCGATTGATTGCAATTTCTGCCAACATTAAATTAAAAAAATCTGTTGCAGTATAAGCAGTTGACTTAACGGCTTGATTTTTATTATTCTCAGATGCAATCGTTAAAAAAGGGCAAATTATTAGCGCTAAAGAAAGGACAAAGAAGTTAAGTATTTTCCTCGCTATCTGATTGATTCTTATCTGTTTTATTATTTTTCTCATCACCAGCTGCCTCTAATGTGCGATCAATCGCCTCAAGACAAGCTGTCATCACCCTATCAAATCCTTGTTTTTCCGATATTTTATTATCCTCTACGTGTTCTTTCAAATATGCCTCTAACTCCCTGACTTTTACTTTTAATATCGGCACCCCGCAGTAGCAACAGCCACCATGTAGTTTGTGTACAACCTGTATGAGAGACTGATAATCGCTTTCTTCTGTATACTGTCTAATCAGTACTTTTGCTTCCTCTAAATCATTGAGTAACATTTCAAACATTTCTAATGCTACTTCCTCAGATCCGCCAGCTAACTTTATACCAATTGACATATCAACATATACATCTGAAGCCTTTTCAAGTGCCTCATTTGTAATTTTATCAACTTTTTTAATATTTTTCCTAAGCCAATTATTAACCAAATAGTTAATCTTTTGTTCTGTAATAGGTTTTGATTGATAGTCAGAAAATCCTTGTTCTAATAGTTTCTTACGCTGACCTCCTAATATATCTGCAGTTAGCGCAATAATTGGTGTCTTTTTATTTAATTTTGTTTTTCGTATTTGCTTAGATGCTTCTATACCATCAATTTCAGGCATTTGAATATCCATTAGTATCATATCAAATGTTTGTTTTTCTGATAATTCTATCGCTTTTTTACCACCTGTTGCTGCTGTTACTGTTAGGCCTATATTTTCAAGTAGAATAGTAATTAGTCTTAAATTAATTTTATTATCATCTACAGCAAGTACATGTTTATCCTGATAGTCCTCTTGTAACGGACTCTCTTTATGATGCGTTAATAATAAATGAGATGAATCAAGCTCATAACGCTTAGTTATCATTTCGTATAGTTGAGATCTTTTATATGGTTTGACTAGAAAATAACGAATGCCAGCAGCTTCTGCATAATGCTTAGCTAAATTATCATCCATATTTATTAATAAAATAACAGGTGTATTGGTGAAGTTTTCAATATCATCCAATAAAGATTTTCTTAATACTGGCGCATCCGGTAGGTTTATATAATCTAGAATAATACAATCTAATCTGTGGTCTTTATCTGCAACGAAATCAATTAACATCTCATTTGTTGAAACAAATGTAATATTTGCCTGCCAGAAGTTCAAAATATGCTCTAGTGCTTCCTTTGATTTCTCATCATCATAGTGAACAACAATATGCTTATCCGCTAATTTTTCCCTCTCCTTAATTGGAAGCACATGCGGTGTTTTTTTCAATTTAACTGTAAACCAAAAAGTTGAACCTTCTCCTAAAGCACTTTTAAAGCCAATTTCACCATCCATCTTTTCAATTAGGCTTTTACAAATCACTAAACCAAGCCCCGTACCACCATAACGCCTTGAAGTTGAGCTATCTGCTTGAGTAAATGCTCTAAATAGTCGCTCTTGCTGCCTTTCTGAAATACCAACACCTGAATCTCTAATCTCAAAGTATAAGTAATAATTTGCATAATCCTCTGTTTTATACTTTGTTGTGACAATGACATCCCCCTTTTCAGTAAATTTAATGGCATTACTAACAAGGTTCATCAGTATTTGTTTAAATCGTAAATTATCACCTGTGACATACTCCGGCACATCAGGATGAATATCAACCATTAAGTTAAGGTTTTTTTCCAGTACAACTGGCCGCATCAAAATAATAATTTCTTCAATGCTTTCATAGAGGCTAAAAGTTGAAGCTTCTAACTCTAACTTGCCTGACTCTATTTTAGAAAAATCTAATATATCGTTAATAATACGTAACAAATGCCTTGATGACTTCTGTATCGTATCTACATAATCAAATTGCTGTTGTGTTAGATCTGTCTTTAGTAAAAACTCAGTAAAACCAATAATACCATTCATTGGTGTTCGAATTTCATGACTCATATTTGCTAAAAAGCTACTTTTAATCTTACTTGCTTCTAATGCTTGCTTACGTGCAATGTCTAACTCTGCATTTTTAATTTCGATTGTTTCAAGCGTTTCTCTTAAGTCAACTGTTGCTTGTTCAATATTTTTTTGCATTTCATCATGCGAGCTTTCAAGGGCTTGTGCCATTTGGTTAATGCCACCTTCTAAAATTTGTAGCTCGCCACTTGCGCCTGTTTTCACTCGTGTTTTAAGTTTACCATCACGCAGCAAACTAACTGCACTAATAATACTAATTAAAGGCTCACTAACATCTCGCCCTAAGCGAATACCAAATAAAACACTAATTGCCAATCCAATAAAGCTAATCGCTAAGGTTGCAACAACTGCTTGATATTCATTTAACGTAGTCTGGGTCCTACTTAAACCAATCACTACCCAGCCTAATCGTGATTTATTGCCGTCTTTAAAATCTTTAAACAAAAGCTCTTTTTCATTTTTATTAAAGTCAGATAATAAAACCGAATGTAATAAAACAGGAGAGACAAACAATGAATGGTTATGGTGCTTAAAAGTTAAGATACTGGCATGATGGATATCTCCTAACTCTTCAAAAAACTTTTTATCTACATCTGGCTCTTTGCCCGTATAACCGATCACATGACCTTTACTATCATAAATAGCTGCAACTTCAACATCATTATGTGCCATCATAGAGTCAGCTAGTCTTTTTAATAACTGGTGATTATGCGTAATCAAGCCATATTCACTTGAGGCAACAAGCTCTGTTGTCAATGTTTTACCACGCGTCTTTAAATTATTATTTAAATCTGATATTCGCATACTAATAAAATAAATACCGAGTAAAACACTAATGGTTAATGTTGGCACAATGGTTAAAAGTACAATCCTTGTACGAATCCCCCAACTCTTCATTTAAGTAAATTCCTATTATTCTTATTTGACACAAGTATATACGCTAAAGCATTAAAAAATCACCTACCACGCATAAAAAACTTATCTAAATCTTTAAAATCCAGCTGCACCCAAGTTGGTCTTCCATGATTACATTGATTACTGCGCTCAGTACTTTCCATCTGCCTTAGCATCTCATTCATACCCTCTATTGATAATTCATCATGCGCTCTTAATGCACTATGACAAGAATAAGTAGCCAAAAACTGATTAAAATAAGCTTCCACTTCTTTTGAAAAGCCCATTAAACTAAAATCTGTTAATAGTTGTAATATAAGTTTTTCAAGATCATTGGTTTTAACAAATGTTGGCGCACTACGTATAACAATCTCTAAATCAGACAAGCAGTTTGCTTCAAAGCCTAACTTTTCTAAAACAGGCTTATACTCTTCAAAAGCAATCATTTGTTCACTTGATAAACTTATCGTTAATGGAATTAATAGCTCTTGCCTTTTCTCCAATTGGTCATGATGCCAGCTCTCTTTTGCTTTTTCATATAAAATGCGCTCATGCGCTGCATGCATATCAACCAAAACCAAACCTTTTTTATTCTGAGCCAAAATATAAATACCATGAAGTTGCGCAACAGCAAAACCTAAAGGATGCGTTTCTTCAACTGGCTTTAGTAATAAGTCATTTTGCTTCTTTTTAGTTAAGACATCATGCTCAACTAAAAAATGTTCTTTTTCTATCTCTGGCGTTAAGCTAGCATTTGAAAATGCCAATTCAAATAAACTATCTTCTTTAAAGTTATCTGAGCTTAATTTTTGATATAAATCAATTTGTTCAGCAACTGACTTAACTTGCTCTTTTTCAGGTACTTTAATTGATATTTTATCTTCATCACTCGTTACATTTGGCGTTGTATTCGCAAGCACCTGATCTATCGTTGTATAGATAAATTGATGTACTCGCTGTGACTGATGAAAACGAACTTCACTTTTAGTTGGATGAACATTAACATCTAACTGATCTGGCTCAATTGATAAGTACAATACATACTGCGGATAACGCCCTGAGTATAAAACATCCTGATAAGCTTTTTTAATCGCATGAGAAACAACCTTATCTTTAATCATACGCCCATTAATATAAAAATACTGTAAATCTGCTGTTTGCTTGGCAATTTCTGGCTCACCAACCCAGCCCCAAAGCCGCATATTATGATCACTTTTATCAACCATTAAGGAGCGATCTAAAAACGCTTTACGTGTTAACTGACTCACTCGCTTTAATTGCGACTCTAGGTTATCAGCAATTGGTAAGTGCCTAGTTGTTTTTCCATTATGGATTAAAATGAATTCGATATGGAAATAACATAATGCAAAACGTTTAAATAATTCATCTATATGACTAAATTCTGTTTTATCTGTTTTCAAAAACTTACGTCTTGCTGGTGTATTAAAAAATAATTCATTAACCTCTATTTGTGTTCCCTTAGGATAAGCTGCGGGTTTAAAATCATAGCTTTCTTGATCCTTACCCTTTTGAATCACTTCCCATGCTTGATCGGAATCTTCATGGCGTGAAGTTAATATCATTTTAGAAACAGATGCAATACTTGCTAAAGCTTCTCCTCGAAAACCCATGGTATCAACCGCTTCTAATTCTTCTAATTCATAGACTTTACTGGTTGCATGTGGCATTAATGCTAGTGATAAATCATCTTTTAGAATACCTGAGCCATTATCTTTAATGCGTATTAGTGACTTACCACCCTGCTCAACTTCCAAGGTAATTTCTGTTGCTCCAGCATCTATACTGTTTTCAATTAATTCTTTAACAACTGACGCTGGTCTTTCAACCACCTCTCCTGCTGCAATTTGGTTGGCTAATAATGGCGATAACTGCCGAATTCGTCGCATCATACAACTCGCTTTGTCCTCTCTCAATCTATAGCGCTTATTGTAACAAGCTTTTTAATTTTAGGGGGAATAAATGCGTGATTTAGTTACTTACCACTTAATTATTAACCATAGCTAAAAATTGAACTTTTTTTCTTTTTTTCATTAGAAAAGAGTTGTTTAGGATCTTCATACATCGTCTGAATTTGAGAATCACGTCCACCAAATACCTGACTAAAGAATCCTGGCGGCTGCTGAGCTGCGTTGGTAAAATGTTTTTTAACAGGCGACATAAGATAACCTTGCTTATAAGAATTAACAAAAGATGCAACATGTTCTGGTACTTTTTGATATATTATACCGTTATACTCAACGGTTTCCCCTCCCAACGGACCTTTAGCCTTATTCTTTGTATTAGAAAGTAAAGTTCTAATATCTTCCTCTGTAATATTTTCTTGAAAAGAAACACCTAAACTCTTTGTATGATGATTCTGAAAATAGCCGTTTAAGTTATCTGGCCCTTTCTTAAACTCTTTTATAATTTCTTGTAAATCATAAACATATTGCGTACCACTTTCATTAACCCTGCAATTTTCATATTTATCAAAATAATAATTAGTGTCTGCATAAATAGGAAAAATTGGACATGACTCTTTGTTTTTTAGTTCTTTTGCGTTATCTATATTATCTTCATCATTATCAACAAAAACAAGTTGATACTTCTTTGAAAGCGCTCTAAGTGCTGGTTTTTTACGTTCATGCTCATTGCGTGTCTTATTATAAAAATCAAATGGTTTACCTCTTATACCAAATACTTCATCTAGAAGTTTCTCCATCTCTACTTCAGTAAAATCACCGGCTGTTACAAATGCAATCTCTCCACCGGTTTCTATCCAGTCTTTAAGTATGCGCTTGATCTTCTCTAGATTAATTACATAAAAATCACGTTGATCACCATAATAGTCTTTCTGTAAATAAGTGACTGGTACTTTTTTACCTATACAGCTTATACGGCAAGTAAATAATGTTTCATCAAGATCAAGAGCTAAGCAAAATTTTTTATCCTTTGTTCCAGGCATAAAAATAACCACCCTTAATTAAAAGCTAATTTTTCAAAGATGATGAATTTATCATAACATACAAAAACAAGCTAATATTTAAAATACTTATCAAGTGGTAATTATCATTCAAGGTTTATTTGAAAATGTTTGATATTATTTTTTCTAGATGAGTGACACTGATTAAAAAAGCTAGATATCCAGTGGCTTAAAATAACTGATGGAGGCTCTTTAACATTACCATTTTGATTAATTGGCAAACCTTTGCCAACAGTGTATGTATCATAACTTTCATCACTACTAGATAAGTCTAATTTCTTTTCCTCTGCTGGCATATGATACCACCTCCATCCTTGTTAGCCCTTATCTATAGTCATAGCATCCTTGGTGCTAGAAGTCTTGTTTCAATTAAGTTTATTTCTATCCTATTCAGGCATCCGAAGTTTTAAAGGCTGATCAGTACCTTTCTCATGACTAAAAGGAGTTATTGGGCCTAAGGGTTTGTTTATAGGGCCCTCATCTACAGGCATTAGATTTGCTCGTATCTCAGCTTGGTTTCTAGTCATATTACCACATGGTGATACTGGAGATAATTCTGGTTTTTTCGCTATATGACCTGAAGTTACTTGCTTCTTCTCTACTTTAGAAAAGTCAGAATCAACCTTCATATTTTTTAAATAATTAGTCCGTTCATCACTATTTAATTTGAAATGGTGAATAGATCCACTAATCACTCTAAAAACTAAATTTTCGTTATTTTTCTTCTGTGCAGCTAGTCTTTGATCAGGCGAATATTCTTTTTCATATTGCCATGCCGAAAAATACCCATATTCCTTATCACTACCATCATAACGGCCACTTAAATATCCTGAAAGTGGTTTATCAGATGAAGGTAGTTGACTAGACATTCCAACGCCCTTTGTCTTAAGTTCAGTTTCTAACTCTTGAAAAAACTTAACATACTCTAAAGGTGGAATTCCCTCATATAAGTAAAAAGTAAACTGCATATCTAAGTTTCTTTGTGCTTGAAACTTATCTTCCTCTGTATAAGCTTTACTTTCGCTATCAACAACATCTTGCATGCCCTCTAAAATAGCCACTTTCATCTGAGTAATAGGGCTACTACTTCTTTTTAGCTTATTAAGCACTATGGCATATGCTTTTTCTATATCTTCTCGATTGACACTAAGGTGAACTTTGTATCCTGTCGGTTGATTATCTGCTTGTAACGTTCTTACGTTCGATGAGTCTTCTGTTATATGGTGTCTGCTAGCAGAGTTAATATGAAAAAAATTATTTTTTCTTTCTGCAAATAAACCTGAATCATTTAACCTTACAAATTTTCCGATTGGAGCTGATCTTAAATTAGAATACTGATCAAAATTACCTGTTTCTATTTTTTTAAGATCCTGATACAACCTAAGCTTATCGCGTATGCTTGGCATCCCAGTTCCCCCTTTGTTAGACCAAAATAGCAGATAATATAATAAACTATTACTTACCTAAATAAAATAGTGTTTGTTATATTTTATGTATTTTAAAAAGATTCTTATTTTGATATTTAAATATTTTTATTTTAAATAAACAAAAAAAACATGTAACTAATGACTTCAAACGTATAAACAAAAGTGGTTTTTGAACTTACCAATACCCATTACGATCATATTCTTCACCATCAGAGTCTATAAATACTTCACCTGGCTGCCCTCCTCGATAAGGAGGTTCTTTACGAAATAAATTAGGGCTTTCCTTATTACCTGAGCTATCTTGAGAACTATTCAAAAACATAAGTGTTTTAGGGCGTGAATGCATATACTGCCCCCAATTAAAAAAGATGGAGAGTATAGACCGATTAATTTGTGGTTCTTGAAGATGTTGTAATTCTTCCACTAATATACTTTCACCTCTGCCTTTCACTTCCTGATAACGCATAACAAAATTTACAATAAACTTTGGTATTCTTTGATAGGTAAATTGATCAAAAAAGACTGATTGACCTGCTTTTATGTCTTTATTTTCATTTCGATGTAATAAATTTCTAATATGGCTATCATTAATATATTCTTTTGGCATAATCCAAACACTCCCTTGAACAAAGTTACTTAATTGGTTGTAATAATTTATCCTTTTGAGAAATAATACGATAAAGCTTATGAATCACAATAATCGAGATAAAGGCAACCAGTGCACCATATTGTTTTAAGAATTCACCAAGTGTGTAAGATTCTGTCATATCATAACTTTGCCCCATAATGATAAATAAAATAAACACCATTGAGAAAATCGGTGCATAAGGGAACCATTTAGCTTTATAGACAAGTTTCGATGTATCTCCTTTAATATAACGCTTTCTAAAGCAATAATGACTTAAGGCAATGCCAAACCAAGCAATAAAGCCACAAAGAGACGATACATTGATAATAATGGCAAAAAAGCGGCCATTACCTACAAATGAGGCTAAAAAAATACTAGAGCCAACTAAAGCGGTTGCTAAAAGCGCATAAATAGGTAAGCCATAGCTTGTGGTTTTTGCAAATATTTTTGATACTTGATTACTATTTCCCATATGCCATAAGATACGCGTTGAAGCATACATGCTTGCATTTGCTGCTGAAATAAGTGCAAGTAAAATAACTGCATTTAAAAAGTTAGTAGCAAAACCATAACCGAAATAAGCTTGAAAAACCAAGGTAAATGGGCTTGATTCAACACTATCTTGTTGAGCAAGTGCTGGATCATTAAAAGGAAGTAACAAGCTAATAAATAGCGTTGCTAAAACATAAAATAAAAATAAGCGCCAAAAGACTGACCGCACTGCTTTTGGAATGCTTTTTGTTGGATTTTTTGTTTCCCCTGCACTAATACCAATTAACTCTGAACCTTGAAATGAGAAACCAGCCACTAAAAAAACTGCCACAAAGCCTGCAAAGCCGTGATGAAATGGCCCATCATCAATGGTAAAATTAGATAAACCCATATCATCATGTTTAAAAATTAAAAAAGCACAAAGAATAATGAATAAAACAATCACTGCAACTTTAACAAATGACATCCAATACTCTGTCTCACCATAAACTCGAACTGAAAACAGATTAATAACAAACACTAAAAAAAAGAAAATAACTGACAGAAGCAACGTTGAGCTTTCTGGAAACCAGAATTTCATTATAATGACAGCAGCTGAAATCTCAGCTGCAATGGTAATTGCCCAGTTAAACCAATAATTATAACTCATGGCAAGACCAAAAGATGGGTCAACATAAAGAGAAGAATACTCACAAAAAGAACCAGAGGTTGGACGATAGGTTGCCATTTCTCCTAGTGATGTGACTAAAAAATAAACCATCACTGCAATTAAACCATAAGCTAAAATGGCACCACCTGGACCTGCAACATGAAGTGCATAACCACTGGCTAAGAAAATGCCAGTTCCGATAGAACCGCCAAGTGCAATCATATTTAAATGTCGCGTTTTTAACCTTCGTTGCAACATAAGCTCACTGTCCTCCTTAACAAATCACTTAATCATTAACTACCATCAAAAATGGTTAAATCATCGCTTGATCAACTAGATCTTTATCTATATCACTTTTTAGTATCGCTTGGCCTATTTTCTCTAGTAAAACAAAGCGTATTGATTGATTTTGATTCTTTTTATCTCTTAGCATGGCTTTAAATAGTATTTTTTTATCAATTGAATCAGGTAACCTAACAGGCAAATTAAAAGCACTAAGCAAATTAACTAAGCGCTCAAGCTCATAATTTTTTATATAACCTAATTCGATTGATAGCCTTAACGCAATGACCATACCACAGCTAACGGCTTCTCCATGTAACCATTGACCATAGCCTAGTGCATGTTCTATTGCATGCCCAAAGGTGTGGCCAAAATTAAGCTTTGCACGTTCAGAAGCAGTTTCTTTCTCATCAGCTTCTACAACCTGTGCTTTAATCTCACAACTTTTTTGGATTGCATAACGTAATGCTGACTTATCTTTTTTTAATAAATCATCTTGATGCTCTAATAACCATTGATAAAAAGCTTTATCTTTAATTAAGCCATACTTTATAACTTCTGCCATACCTGCCGCATATTCTCGCTCTTTTAAGGTATCTAAAGTCTGTAACTCAGTAAAAACAGCCAATGGTTGATAAAAAGCACCAATCATATTTTTGCCTAATGAGTGATTAATTGCTGTCTTACCACCTACAGATGAGTCAACCTGAGCCAGCAAGGTTGTTGGTATTTGAACAAAAGCAATGCCACGCTGATAAGTTGCTGCAGCGAAACCAACAATATCACCAATCACCCCGCCACCTAAAGCAAATAAAAGAGAATAGCGGCTAAACTGGTGTTTTAGTAGCTCAGTATAGATCATATCTAACGTAGTACTATTTTTATATGCTTCACCATCTTCTAAGATGATTAAATGAATATTATTAAAGCCAAGAAAAGCTAGCTTTTCTTGCCACTGGCTTAAATAGAATGATGCAACAGTCTTATTGGTAATAATCGCCACAGGTTCGCTCATATATTGAGCAAATAGTGTTTTATGTGCATTTAAATTAGAAAGTACATCATCAATAATGATTGGATAGGTTTTTTGACTTGTCTTAACAGTTAAGTCAATCACAAAGTCTCTTCCATTAAAGCCTTTGTAATTTTATAGACAACACTACGAACCGTTGTACTTGTTGTTTCAACAATGTAGTCTGCAACTTCTCCATATAGCGACTCACGTGTTTCCATCAGTTCTTTTAACTTAGATTCTTTATCATCACAACCTTTTAGTAATGGACGTCTTTTATCTCTTGATGTTCGCTCCATTTGTTGTTCGATACTTGCTTGCAAATAAACAACTGTCCCTCTAGAAGATAAAAGAGATCTGTTTTCAGGCATCAATATAGCACCGCCACCGGTTGCAATGACAACACCTTGTTTGTCACATAATTCTTCTAAAACTTGACGCTCACGCTGGCGAAAACCGTCCTCTCCCTCAATATCAAATATCCAATCGATATCAACACCACAACGGGTCTCAATCTCTCGATCTGAATCATAAAAGTTTAATTTTAGCTCGCTTGCTAATTGGCGACCAATTGTACTTTTTCCAGCACCCATTGGCCCGACAAGAAAGATGTTTTGTAATCTTTTCATAACACTCTTATATATATTATTTTAGTTAAACAAATAGCCTCGTTTGATTTTATCTTTGACTGTGTAAAAATACACAAATTTGCTCGAGATAGCAAGCTTTTGTTTTGATCAACGCTGAAAGATTATCGAACGATCTTTGGTGTTAAAAAGATTAATAATTCACGATTAACGACTTTGTCCATTCTACTTTTAAATAACCAGCCAAGTAGTGGAATATCACCAAGCAGAGGCACTTTAGATTCTTTACGAATAATATCCTTTTCATAAATTCCACCTAAAACAATAGTTTCTTCATTTTTCATCAGTAACCTTGTTTTAATCTCTCGTTTATTGATAACAGGAACATCTCCTGCGACAACATCTGTCTCTGATTTTTGATCTTTTTTAACGATGATATCCATAACTAAATAATCATTGGGCGCAATTTGAGGTGTAACCCGTAACTCTAATACCGCCTCTTTAAATGTTAATGCGGCAGCACCAGATGATGTAGACTCTAAGTAAGGTACTTCTTGGCCTTGTGTGATATAAGCTTCCTCATTATCAGATACGATTAGATGTGGATTTGAAACTTGTTTTGCTTCGCCTTCACTTTCTAATGCCAGTAATTCTAAATCAAGTGAAATACTGCCTGGTAAGCGTGCAAAACTTAAATCAAGCACACTTGAACCTGCCGCTGCAGGCACTGTTGGTGTGATATAAGCTGGGTTTGCTGTACCTGATATAGTACCGCCTCGACCATTAATATTAATATTGGCACTCCCTGAATAGTTAATGCCTAATTCATCAAGCATATCTTTGGAAATCTGAACGATTCTTGCTTCAATAACCACTTGCCTGGTTGGTACGTCTAACTTCGCAATTAATAAAGCAATTTTATCGATATGAGACTGAATATCTTCAACAATTAAAGTATTTGTTCTTGGGTCAACACTCATCTTACCACGTATGCTAACAATATCTTTACCTTCAGAATTTAAAACCTCATAAAGCTCTTTTACATCTGCATAATTAAGATGAAAAAATTCTGTTTTTAAGGTTTCTGTTGCCTCTGTTGCATTTAATGCTTTCAGTGCTTCTGCTTCTTGTACAGCAATCACCTGAGCTGGGGCAATATAAAGTGTATTACCTATTTTGCGCTTACCTAAGTTTTTTGCAATTAGAATAATATCTAATACTTCTTGCCATGGCACGCTTTCTAGCTGCAAACTAATGCTACCTGAGACATCATCACTTGTAACTAAATTAAAGCTTGCAAAATCAGCTAAAACTTGTAGTGCTGCTCTTATATTAATATCTTGTAAATTTAAGGAAATTTGTTCGTTATGGGAAAATAGTAAATTATTTTCAGCTAGCTCTGTTGAGTCTAATGGACTTAAATAAACCCTTAATGTCTGATCCTCAATTTGTCTTGTTGCTTTTACAACTTGCTTTAAGTGCAAAATAAACTCTGTCTTATTTGCTGTGACCTTACCTTCAATATTACTAACCAAATCATTGGTATCTGTAATATTCATTAAGTACTGCCATTTTTTGTTCAGTGTTGTGTTATCAACCATTACAATTAATTTATTATTTAATTGTTTTAATAAAACATCACCGTATTGTTTCGGTAATTTAATCGCTAACTCAGCTGACTCTAATCCAACCGGCTTAAATGTAAACTCATTAATTTCATTTTCTGGCGGCACTTGATTAAGATTCTTTTCAATTTCCAATGAGTTACTTTTTAACTCAGTTTGGCCTGCTTTAGGATGCTCATCTGCAAATGATGGGGAAGAAAGCCCAAATACAATCATACAAAAGCCTATCCATATAAGTAAGCTTTTACTTTTAGTGATTGTAACTAAACATTTGCTGATCATTCATTTATCTCCCAACACCCTCAACCTAAAGCTTAAGATCAATTTGTCTTTCTTTCCACTTTCCCTGGGCTGTTTTTATTTGTTCTGTAATATTGATCTTTTTTGCAGTAATATTTTTTACTTGTCCAAATTGATTACCAATAAAGTCGCCATCAGTTACTTTATAAACACGCTTTGTATCTGTAATCTCAATTAAAGCCCAACGCTTTTTACCCTGATTAATCACACCAACTAACTTTAATCGCTCTAATGCATGTTTCTCCAGCGGTGTTCTAATACGTTTAGTGTCATAACCGTCTGGACTCTGTAAATTAGCTGATAAAATTGGCACACTAAATGGATCTTTATTTGCTTTTTTAAATGCAAATGTTTTAAATGTAATAATTTCAGGTAATGGCTTAACTTTTAAGTGTGATGATTTAACCTGTTGGTTATCTATCCATTGATCGACTGCTTGTTGATGATCTTCACAAGCAACCAAAAACATGCTAATTATCAGCATATAAATAAAACTTAGGGCGCATTTAATCGGTCTAATCCGTTTCATTTTTGCGCTCCCTAATACTTGCTTTACTTTGATCTAAATTGTGATAAGTCATTGCATTAAGGGTTAAAATTAAGGATTTTCGTTGTTCTGCCTGTTTTAGAGTAAAGCTATCAACTGTTACCACTCTAGGCATTGAAACCAAACCACTAATAAAACGTCCAACTTGGTTATAAGTACCTTCAACTACTATCTCAATCGGTAACTCACTGTAGTTTTTCTGACTTCTGCTATCTAAAGGGCGAATTAGATGAAATTTCAAACCTGATGTTAAAGCTATGTCTGTTATCTGATCAATTAGTGATGAAACATTTTCCTTCTGAGGCAACTCATCCATTAACTGGTTATATTCAATATTTAATGTATCTATCTGAGACTGATACTGACTACGTTTAGCTAAATGGTTTATTTTGGTTTTTAGCTGTGCTTGATAACTTGCTTGTTTCTGCGATTGTACATCTAAAAGTGTTAATTTTTCCTGAATAAAAAGCCAATAACCAACCAGGAAGCTTAAGATAAAAATAATGCTCAAGGCAATCTGCTTGATTGATCTAGGTAGATTAACCAAGTCTTCAAATTGGATCTGTAGTGACATTATTTTACTCATCAATACATAGCTCCTAGTTAATATCTTGAGTATTAAACACATCAACTGTCATACTAAACAAACGATTTGAAGATTCTGACGTATAACTTTCTTGTTGATTGACAATTTCATAAAGTGTTGGGTTATTCATCCATTGTGATTGCTCTACTCTACGCATTAATTCTGCAATTGAATTATTAGTATCAGTAACACCAACTAAACGTAGGGTTCGTCCATCTTTATTGATTTCAGTTAAGTAAACACCATCTGGTAATAGTTTTGGAATTTCATCAATTAGATGAACCATGACTGAACGCGAATTTTTCAACGCATTAATCATAATTGTTTGTTCTAATAGCTGATCTCTTTTTTCTTTTACTCGATCTGTCGTTTTGGCCATCGCACTATAATAAATTAGCTTTTCTTTAAGATAGCGACTCGTTTTAAGCTTATTATCAAGAGAAATATCAACAACTTTTGATATTAGAAATGCACTGATCAAACCTAAAGAAACAACCAATATCATCGATATAATCAAATGTTTCTTACGCTTTTGATATAGACGCTGCCGCCAAGGCATTAAATTAATCGTAAAGTTAATCATTATCATTCCTTACGAAGCACAAGCCCCAGTGGTATTAAATATTGATATGGATTGGTAATTTTCATTCCCTTTTCTAGTTGAATATTTAAATACTTAAAAGGATTGAATAGCTTCAAATTATCATTTAAATGCTCATTTAATGATTTTTTTAACTCATTTAAACCATCAACTTCACCACAAAGTAAAATCTGTCGTTTTTCTGTATTTTTCAAAAAGCCTTGAGATGCATTACCAATCACTCGTTGTAACCAAGGTATTAAGGCTTCAATATCAAATGATTGATATTTTAAACGTTCACAAAAACTGGGTATTTGGTTGTGAGACAGTAGCGTAATAATTGCCTCTTCATAATTAATTTCAACAACAAACGTTGCTATATCATCTTTGCTTTGCCAAATACTCTGATCTAATAACCGATACAATGCATAGTGGTAAATATCAACTGTATTTAACTCAAGATCTGCCATTTGTAGTAAGTTTTTATACTGATTAACTAATTCTTTTTGTGAGGCAACCAGCAATAGTTCTTTTGACCCAGATAAGCTTATGCTATCAACCAGCTGATAATCATAGTAAATTTGATCCAATTGATAAGGAAAATACTGTTCAATTGTTTTTATGACATGCGACTCAATCAACTGCTCATCCAATTTTTGATCTATTGGGATAAGATGACTCATTGAACAGTTTACATCTAATGCGATTGAGATTGCCTGAGGCTTATAATGCAACTGAAGCATTAAATTAGTTAATTGTGATGACAAATAATCAATATTATAAAAACGATCTCCATTAAAAGCAGGCTGTGATAAGTTTATCGATACTGCATCAACTAACTTATAAGACCCATTTGATTTTAATTTAACCGTAACTAGCCTAAGTGCATTATTTGTTAATTGCAATGCGCTTTGAAATCGAGACTGATTAAAACTAAAAGATCTTGATATTCTCGAAGTAAAATCTTTAGCTTTTTTATTTGTATTTATTAGCCAATTCATCACACTATATTCTTAATATATTTATATTAAAATCATAGTAGATAAATCTATGATTTACAAATAATACACACGAATATTTCTGATGATTTTTTATATTATATTTCTTTCATTTATTACAATACAAAAATGCCTTTAAATCTGTTTAAATTTTCACCCTAAAATATATAATAAGCTACCTCAAGCTTCCAAAGCGGAATATATCCCCAGAACATTCCTAACTTAGGGTAAACAACACTATATTCCGAGACGCGATAATATTCTGCAACCTAACCTAAGAGATCTACACTATATTCCGAGGCGCGATAATATTCTGCAACCTAACCTAAGAGATCTACACTATATTCCGAGACGCGATAATATTCTGCAACCTAACCTAAGAGATCTACACTATATTCCGAGACGCGATAATATTCTGCAACCTAACCTGAGAGATCTACACTATATTCCGAGACGCGATAATATTCTGCAACCTAACCTGAGAGATCTACACTATATTCCGAGACGCGATAATATTCTGCAACCTAACCTGAGAGATCTACACTATATTCCGAGACGCGATAAATCGACGTCTCTACCATGGACCCTTAGTTGAAAATAGTTTATCCTTTTCCCAATTGATAGGGTTGAAACGAATATACTGTGATATAACATCCAACTTCTCTTTATTATGTACTACATACTCATGAAATCTCGGCTGCCATGCTAAACAATGTTTACCTTTACTTGCCTCATAGCTTACTTTTGCTTTATACCATCGTATAATAGTCGATATACTCTGGTTTAACATTGGATTTTTGATCTTGGTAATGCCACCTAATTTGCTTTCATCCGTTAATTTTTGTAACGGCATAGATTTATGTTGATTAATCGTTAATACTCCATGGACATGATTTGGCATAATAATAAACTCTCCTAAACTAACATATGAAAACTGCTTAGGTATCATTTGCCATAAATAATGAGCAATTGAGCCAATATCTGATAATAATACCTCCCCATTCTTAATAGAACCTAGATAACAAATGCGCTCTTTTGTGCAAATGGTTATAAAATAAGAACCTTTACTGCTATAATTCCAATTTTTTAATCTGGATGATGCTACTTTATACCTATCTTTATACTTAATGTGTTCCATGGTATCTAACGGTCAATGGTAGAGACGTCGATTTATCGCGTCTCTGTAAGATAATCTTTTAATATATTGTAAAAAATATTTATTAGATAATACATGATGCTATTCTTGTTTTTTTTCATCAATATCGAAATAAGCTATTCTTTAATATCTTTAACATAACTGATACCTATCTTTATACTTAATGTGTTCCATGGTATCTAACGGTCAATGGTAGAGACGTCGATTTATCGCGTCTCTGTAAGATAATCTTTTAATATATTGTAAAAAATATTTATTAGATAATACATGATGCTATTCTTGTTTTTTTTCATCAATATCGAAATAAGCTATTCTTTAATATCTTTAACATAACTGATACCTATCTTTATACTTAATGTGTTCCATGGTATCTAACGGTCAATGGTAGAGACGTCGATTTATCGCGTCTCTGTTTAATTATATAATTTAGATTGATATATAATGATATGATCATTTTTAATTTTATTTTGCCTTATTTCCTATATCCATTTCTCGCTTTTGGATATAAATAGGCGGCACCAAAGATGAAGCTTACGACTGATGAAATAACTAATATTAACGATAAGTGCATTAACGTTGGTAAAGTCAGCGCTGCAATGAAACTCATTAGAAATACACCACCCATCTGTAGGGCACCATAAATTGCACTAACGGCACCCTTATTTTTTGAAAATAAGTTAAGAGCACTTGCCCCTGCTATCGGTAAAACAAAGCCACTACCTAAATAATAAACTGCCATAATTGTAATAAAAACAGCAACTGAGTAGCTTGTTATGCTAGTTAATATAACTAAAACTAGCGATGAAATTAACATTAACGTTAAACCAACAACGATGACCATATCTGAGTTTAAAAAGCGCATCAAAATAAAAGAGCTAATAATACGACTTAAGACAATAAATGCTAAAAGCAAAGTTGAAATCACACCAAAGTTAAAAGCACTAAAGCCATAATGATCAATTAAAATAAAAGAGCCAATGGCATCAAAAATAACCGCACTTGATAATGATACAACAATACAAACCATATAAACTAAAAATAACTTATTTTTAAGAATCGAAATATAGTTTACTGTCAGATGCTTAACATTTAGCGCATTTGGGTTTTTTTCATCAATGGTTTCATGTAATTTAAAATACACAATACCAACTAATATAATGGCAAATAACACCATAAACGCAAAATTACCGTGCCAGCCAAAGTCATTTTGTAAAATGCCGCCTATTAATGGTGATACTGCTGGTGCCATTGAAAAGAAAATACTCATCCAGGCTATTACTTGTAAAAACTCTTCTTTTGAGACAGAGTCTTGAACAATGGTTCTTGCTAAGATAATTAATGCACCGGCCCCTAAACCTTGAACACCTCGACCAATAATTAGCATATCAATTGAAACTGAAAAGGTACAAATCATTGAGCCAATTAAAAACATCATAGCACCAAATAAAATCACAGGCTTTCGACCATATTTATCTGATGCTGGGCCATAGATTAGCTGTGAAACTGATAATACCAATAAAAATGAAGAGATTGTCATTCTCGATAAGCTTGAGTTCACATCAAAATAACTTGTAATCGCTGGTAATGATGGTGTATACATTAATGCGCCGAAGAAGTATCCACAGGCTAATAAAATTGAAAAAGCCGCCATTTTGACTAAACTAACCTGACGCTTTGTCTGTACGATTTCCATTTTAAAGTACCTCTTATTTTTATTCTTATTTAATTCATTCGTTAAATTTTTATTAATTCTTCTATATAACAGTAAGTTAAAGCGTATCGACTGAACGACTGTTCAATCATAATAACAAAAAATGAACGATCGTTCAATAAATTTTCTTAAAAAATTTACATTTTTCGGTTATCCTTTAGAGTAACTGCTTCAATCACAATAAGATTAATTAACAAATGACTAAAACAGAAAATCAAACCCAGCAGAAAATTATCAAATCCGCTACAAAACTTTTTATAAAAAACGGTTTTAATGGCACATCAATTCGAGATATTGCAAAAGATGCACAGGTACAAATCTCTTTAATTTATCATTACTTCGAAAATAAAACAGCACTTTGGAAAAGTGTTAAAGAAAGCTTATTAAGCCCTAAGTTAATCAATACTTTATTAAAATGCACTGAAAGCGATGACTTTAATAGTTTTTTGGAACAATTTATTCGCCTTCGTTTTGAAGCTTATTTTAAAAACCCTGAGCTTTTGCGATTATTTGATTGGCAGCGCTTAGAAGAAAAAGAAGAGCTTGTTGGCATAAAAAACTTAAGCCATCATCAAAAATGGCATAATTTAGAAAATACCATTTTGAAGTTTCAACAAACCAAACAAATTACAGATCAATACCCTCCAAAATATATTCTTCTAATGATTAATGCCTCTGTTTTTGCGCCTTTTATGCACAACTATCATTTTGAAAATAAACAAGAACAAGAAAATCTTGTTAATATCACCATTGACATGATGAAAAAGGCATTGAAGGTTTAATAATATAAGATCATAAAAACTTATTTATAATAATTAAAACATAGCAACTAATTATCAATGGTAGAGACGTCGATTTATCGCGTCTCAGAGTAATATCACCATTGATATGATGAAAAAGGCATTAAAGGTTTAATAATATAAGATCATGAAAACTTATTTATAATAATTAAAACATAGCAACTAATTATCAATGGTAGAGACGTCGATTTATCGCGTCTCAGAGTAATATCACCATTGATATGATGAAAAAGGCATTAAAGGTTTAACTATATTTATTGTTATTATTAATTAGGCTTAATTACCTGCGCCTCCGCCTGATTTTTTAGCTTCGCTTTTGTTATATTCTTCTCTACCTACTTGGCCACCTGAGTATCCAGCAGAGCTTGCACCTTGCATAATCTCTTTTTCACCTGAGGCAGCAGACTGTGTATGCTGTTTATGCGCTTCAATACCTTGCGATGCTGACTGACCACCTGCTTGCGCTCCACCTTGTGCAGTTTGCGCACTTGATTGCTTCATCTCTTGAACATCAGACGCACCAGCTTGTTCTTGACGATTATTACCAATCCACGATAAAACCTTATCAGGAATCACATAAATTAGTGAGAAACACTTACCAAACGCTAAAGTTAAGAATGTTGCATATAAGAAAATGGTTAAACACGCGAGCACCCCTCTTGCATACGTTGCAGAATCTGAGCCATCCGGTACTGGCATTAAGCTTAGCATTGCATCAATAATTGCATGGAAGCCAACAGCTGAGTATTCAATGACAACATAAGTTAATCCAATACCAAAGATCATACCTAAGATCATAAAGACTGGCCTTAATACCAAGCCTAAGACAATATCTATTGCCGGCTGAGATTTACCAAACACCTGGTGACCTTCAGGATAAACCATCCCTAAAGCAACAAATGGAGCTGCTACCATTGCTTCAATCACAAGTAATAGCCAAGCTGTTTTTCCTGCCCAGAAAAGCATAAATGGAATTAATGGAATGACTAAAGAGAATGACACGCCAATGGTAAACATCGTTGATAAAACAAATATCACTAGCGGTAACCACATCATACTCAATGAAAATGAAGCTAACTGCATCGTTGTTCGATACATTAGCCCTGCATATAAAGCATTTTGCGTTGCAGTATAAAGTGCATAGGTATTTGTACCTGTACCTAAAACGTTTGCTGAGCCTATCGCTGCTGCTGCTGATAAACCCAAGGTTGCTGCCATCGTAGCAGATGATTGGATCAGTGCATCACGACGAATTTTATCTAATTCACCCTTTGCATTACCAAATACGCCCATCATTGAGTTAATAGAGCCTTCAATTAAGCTTAAGCCAACAGACTGTATCTGCTGCACCATACTAAAGTTTTGTGTTGCAAAACTATCTATTTCATTACCTTCTGAGTCTGTGACAGGCATACCAATATTATAAATTTGAGCAAGTAATGTTCCCGGCAATGCTTCATCAGTACTTGTACCTATCTGAGCAAATAGCTCATCTAATAAAGTTTGTGCAGGATCTGTTATTGCATCTGGATCTGGTTGTCCTTTATTACCCGCAAAGCTAACATTATTGGTGACAAAAAAGTTAAATAATTGAATGACTGGAACAATCACTTGATTAACTAGTTTATTTGCTTCAACACAAGCAGGCTTATCATCATTAGTTAATACATCACAACCATTAGAAGGATCGTACCCCGTCCTAGTCGCTGCAAATGCATAAGACTGCCAAGCTGAATAAGTTAATGAATAAATAATATTCAAATACTGTGCATACTGAAACTGCATACCATCAACTAACAAGCTATCAACTGACTCATCTAAATCAACATCTGACTTTTTTGTCTCAATTTTTGTAATATTGCCTTCGTCATCTCTAACTGTGTTAGTAACAATTAGTTTTTTATACGTCGTTTGACCAGAAGCTTTAATAATTTCATGGAAAAGCTCTCTTAAATCTGCCGTTGATGTTGAAAAAGAAGCATCTGTAAGCTGTTTACTATAATATGAGTTATAAGTACCATCAGCACCAACTGAGTCTAATGGCACAGTTACTTTTTGTGATGGAAGCTCACGATCATCTCCTTTTGATAAGTAAAGTTGGGTGATCGGCTTTCCTGAAGCAACAAGGTCATCAATATTGTTAATATTCTCTGTATAGTTAATATCAATACTCGTATAAGTTACTGGTATTGTTGTTTTATCTAGCACGCCTTCAGCTGCTTTTGCAAATATATTAAATCGATTATAAAGCTGTGATAAGTTTGCTGCTAATGTATCATCTAAATACATATACATCTGATCAGCATTCCACCAACCTTCAGTTGCTGCACTATAACACAAACTATCCACAGGTGAACCGCCTAGATTATTGATATCACATACCGGTAGTGTATTATTAATTGGATCTTGTAAAAATAAAATAATTGCTTGAGATGAGTCGTTCATCGCTGTCGGGCTATAATGAATTAAAGCATCAGGATCTGCTACTAAATTAACAAATAAATAATCCTGACTACCACCATCTTTCAGCCCACCAACATCAACATCAGATTGTGATGCATAATGGTTGATATTATAGTCATTCCAAATCTGATTAACATTGTCTTGTGTTGGTTGATCTTGCATTTGTGGTACAGTAAAGAAGCCATGCCAGTCTGATGTATCTAACTTATACTGCTCATAATCATCTCTATAGACTCGAGACCATGATGTTAGTCCTTGAGCAAGATATTCTCCATAATCAGCAAATGGCTGATCACCACTTGCTGATTTTGCTAGTGTAATTTCACCATCTAACTCTTGAACAAACTGGGTATTAACTGGTTGAGTAAAATCAATATTACACTTATAGTCAGAAAGTACTAACCTTGGATCTTCGCCTTCTTCTTCAACTGTTTTATATACCTCACTACACACAGAAGCGCTGCTATCTTCAGTATTTACAAATAAGTTAGGCGCCTCTACCATATTGGTAACCAAGTTACTTAACATATAAGTTGAAAAGTAGCCATTGATATTATTACTGACTTCAGGGCTAATCACTGGTGATATATTATTCTGAACCACATCAACAACGACATTTTGCCATACATAATTGGCAAACGAAATACCCGATAATACCATGGCATAGATAAGATATTGCGCAATACAATAACCACTTTTAAATGGGATAACGGCAACAGTACCTAAAACAACGCGCAAGAAAACCCAATTTGCACTCCAATCTTTACCTAGCATTTTTCCATCTTTAGCCGTATTAATAACCCCCACAACGACAATATAGGCATATAAAAGAAAAGCTATTGATAATAAACCAATATTAAAATGGTAAAAGACTGTAGAAAATAATGTACCACCTGTAACATTACCAAAATCATCAACATAGTTTAGGTTTAAAAACTCATTTAACGTGCCACCGAATAGGCTCTGCAATACAGTATAAGAAGCGTCTGTATGTGCGACACTAGCAATTGTCCAAACTGACTCACTCATCTGATTACTACCCTTTTCTGCTTGTTACGTAGTGAAACCACTCTCCCACAGAGCAGCCTAACTTCTTTTTCTTTACTTGAAAGACCCAAAAATGATATTTAAATGCATTAGCAAAGCACACCAAAGATAAAGGTAATGCAACAATAGCTGCATAGAAACTATTAACTAGTATTAAGTACATTGCATATATTAAAATTGCCAACCCAATAACGAAGAAGAAACGATAAAAACGCGTAAAGGCAGCAACTGACTTACGAATTTTTTCATCCGTAATGCCCATCGATGACAGATCTTCATACTCACAAGCATCTTCTGATTTTTTTACTCTAAACAGTAAGTTAAACAAACGCATTAAGTAAGACTGCTGACGCTTTATCCCCTCATAATTCGTCATTCTCTTTGTTACTGTTCTTGTTCGCTTAAACCAAGCCATGCTTGTTTCCCCCTAGTTTCTTTATTCTTCTAATTATTAAGCAGCTGGTGATGCTGCTTTCAGCCCACTAGCAATTTTATGATATTTCTCATGGTTATCGTTATTATACTCTGTGTTAAAAAATGGCACAGGCACACTTTTATTATCGGCAATCTTAATCGGCTGCTGAATTCTTTTTATACCCCACTGGTCTAGTTTTTCAACCGCCTTTTCTGACACAGATTCTAATGTATCTAATACTCTGTTTTTTATCTTTGTATCTGGCTTATTATATTCTTCAACATCTTTGCCATAATCAGCATTTTCTGAGTTCTTATAGCACTGCTTATATGCTCTTTCATATTTTTTATACGCATCACTACTATGATCTGCAGAATCTCTAAAATGAAAATGTTCAGGGCGAAAACCTTTATCTTCAAAAGCTTTAAATAGTTCTCTATATTCGCTTTCTGTATTGGCATTAAAATAAATAGGCGCTTTTGCTACATCTTCTCCTTTATCGTTATATAACCTATACATGACATCAGCCATCTGTTTAGCTTTATCTTTATCTATCTTTCCAAACGTATTTTTAACTAAAAATCGATCATCCTTTAAAGTTATCTCAAGCTCTTTTATACCATTAAAGGCTTCTATAACAAGTGTTGAAAATGCTTCACCGTCTTTACATTTTTTACCTTGCGCATCAACACCGTAGATACGATTGCCCCCAAAGAAAGAATTGTAACTAGGGCTGTCACCCTTGCCATCTGCTGCTTCTAATTTTTCTCGAATGCTCGTAATGTTACCACTTTTAAAATCTTCAGCTTTAATACTCATTCTATCACTAGGAATGGCTACATAATGACAACCATAGTCATTATGATAGGCTAGAAAGGCTTCCTGCCAACCATCCAGTTCCCTGCTGTTTTCTACTTCTCTAAGTGCTGAAACAAGATAAAGAAGCGCATCCTGATTTTCGCTTAACAATTTTTGATAAATAACTTGAGCTTTTCCACTTTCATCTAGTGTGACTTGATATTCCTGTCCATCTAATTTAAATGTCTGAAGATCATCTATCTTACTAAAAGAAATCTCTTTATACTTTGCACCCGGATTCTCACCCCCAATTATGACTGGAGTAGACTTATCTTTTGAGTCTTTTGGTACATAAATTTTTAAATTATGCGCTTCTATCGCATCACCGTCTTGAACTAATACATTATTAGCAACGTATAATGCTTTAAATTCTTGTTGCCAATCACCCTCTTGATATTTGTTATTTTTAAGAGCGTTATAGACAGACGTGACTGCGCCCTTATCAACTAAATCATTGTATAATGTTCTCGCACTTTCAGGAAGATTCTGAAGGCGTTCATCAAGGCTGCTATCATAAACAGGATCAAACCCCTCAGGGGCACTGTCTTTACCTGTCTTAATATTACTTTTTAATTTCTGAATATTATGGTCTAATTCTATTTGTGCTGGAGCTTTGTGATTTAGTGCGCTACTCAAAGAGTTTTCTGCTGCTTTAAGTTCTTTTTCTGCTACTTCAAGTTCTTTTTCTGCTACTTTAAGTTCTTTTTCTGCTACTTTAAGTTCTTTTTTTGCTACTTCAAGGTTTTTGTCTGCTTCTTTGAGTTCTTCATCGGTTTTTTTGAGGTCTTCTTTTACAGTCGTCAAGTTAGTTTCTGCGGATTCTAAACTTCTACTTGCATCACTAGCGACACTATCTGAACTTATTAGAGGTTCACTTTCAGAACCTCCTTCTTTTTCCTCTTTTTCTACTTTAGCTTCTGCTTCGTCTCTTTCTTTTCTTTTTTTTGCTACTTCATCTCTTGCTTTATTTCTTTTTTCTCTTGTTTCTTGTACATTGGCTTGTTTATCGTTAACGTCTAAACTTACTGCATCCTTTTTCTCCATTGCCTTATCGAAATTTAACTTTTTAACCAGTAAATTTTTTTTTGCTTCATGTAAAGCTTTAGATGCCATACCCACTTTTTTAGTTGCAGTAGTCACTTTTTCAGTTGCAGTAGCCACATTCCCTTCTGCTTCTCTAAATTTTTTATATGCATCTTTTGTGGCATCTGGCATATGGTAATAGATCTTGCCATCATTATTAACATAAAGACCTAGCGCAAATTCCTGTATTGAAACTTTCTCTTGTGTATTCTTTAATCCATTTGCTGCATTTTGCTCATTGTGCTTATGAAACTGCTCATTGAAGTTTTTTTGCCATTGAGGAGCTGAATCATCAGTTTTATCATGTGTTTTAGCATAGATATAATTAAGTGCCTGTTGCTGTACGCCTGGAAGATTATCAGCAGCTACGTTGTTATTATCTTTAAGTGTTGCTTTGATTTGAGCAACTAAGTTACTGCCATCTGGTTTTAAACCTTCTACTTTTACATAACCATCTGGTGCTTTATCTTCAGGGCCGATATAAAACTCGCCTTTAGCATTAACATATAGGTTATTTTGTATTTCTGAAAAATTATTATTTGCAAATTGGTAGTTGGCGTATTGTTCAATAAGGCTATCTTTAGAAAGACTACCAATAAAATCGTATCTAAGTTCTACTTCATATATTTTTTTGATCGCTTTATATCTATTCGATTCGGTAACATCATTTCTTGTTAACTGCTCATCTATCTTAGAAATCAAGCTATCTGTATCGATATTATATAGGTCTAGATTATGTAGGCCTAGTTCTATAAAAGAATTTTCAGATGCAGGTTTATTCCTTTCATCTCCAAGATAAACCAAGCCATCTTTATTGATATAAAAATATGAAAATTCATCATTGCTATCTACTCTTTCTAGACTTTTATCTGCATAAGCTTTAAAAAACTCAGACATTTGAAGAACTGATGATAATTGATTTCCATTTTTATCTGTCTCATCTTTATTTTCTGTGTAAAAAGCATTTATTTGTTCAAGCTCTTCTAATGATAACTCATTAAATGAACTTACGGCTTCCCAATCATCTCCTAGTTTTTTAAATGACAATTGGTTACTAGAGCCTTGTCTATAAACTATTAATCTACTAACCCAACTACCATCAGCGTTTTCTAACTGATTAACATTATCATGAAAATTTCTACTTGCTAAAGGTGGAGGTGGTAATTCGGAAAGATCTAAAACAGATACTTCAGCTGGCGGTGGCGGTGGCGGTGGCGGTGGCGCAGGATGGCTTGAAGAAGTATTAGATGGTTGCTCAATTGGAGGAAGATCACTAAGATTAGAATTATAAGATAAATTAGAACCCAAAGAAAAAGCGCTCATATTAGTTCTGGGTTTTCGTTTATTAAAAGGGGCTTTACGCACTTCTCTAATAGGTTTCAAGGAGTTCGATGAGGATGAGACTTGTTGACTTAATGACTCAGAACTATTACTCGGATATTCCTTTGCACTATTTGCAGGTGGGTCAAATGGAAGTGAAAATTCTGATTCACTATCACTCTCATCTCCAAAAGATGGAAGTTCAATACCCGATGCTGGGAAAACATCACCACTAGGCAACGAAGGAAATGGAGGTGATGTCTCTCTTAAGAAGTGAGGACCGGAACTATTAGAATTAGAATTAGAATTAGAATTAGAATTAGAATTAGAATTAGAATTAGAATTAGAATTAGAATTAGAACTAAACACAGAGCTCAAACTAGAGCTCAAACTGCTGTCATTATAATTATAATTATAATTATCGTTATCATCAACTTCAGATAAAGCACTTGTTGCTGAAGCTGAATTTAATACCACATTAGGGTTATCACTTTTTTTGAATTGCTCTTGATCTTGCTCTTGCTTTTGCTCTTGCTTTTGCTCTTGCTCTTGCTCTTGCTTTTGCTCTTGCTTTTGCTCTTGCTTTTGCTCTTGCTTTTGCTCTTGCTTTTGCTTTTGCTTTTGCTTTTGCTTTTGCTTTTGCTTTTGCTTTAGTGGACTATTATCAGATAACTCCTTCAGCATATCACCGATTTCCTGGTCCAAACTATCCATTTCCTGGAACAAACTATCGATTTCCTGGTTCAAACTGTCGCCATTACCAGGAGAATAACTATCGTTCTCATTAGAGTTATCACTTGAAAATTCCTTTTCTTTTTCCTTTTCCTTTTCCTTTTCCTTTTCCTTTTCCTTTTCCTTTTCCTTTTCCTTTTCCTTTTCCTTTTCCTTTTCCTTTTCCTTTTCCTTTTCCTTTTCCTTTGATTCTATAATCTTACCAACGCTTTCAACTGTTAAATTAGTAAATTTTTTATGACTTTCTTTTAAACTCTTCTTAAGAGCCTTTAAGTCATCTATGTCTACACTCTCTAATTCTTTGTTAAGATCATGATTAATTTCTTTCCATGGATTCGCCGACTTTCCAACAGCTTGTCGTTGCATCTCCTGTTGATTATAACCTAGATTACCAGGATCAGACTCATAAATCGCTATCTTTGATGTATTGTTATTTTTCCAAAATCTTAGGGAATCTTTATTCTTTGGATAGTTAGCAAACCAATTAGAAGCACTCTGGTCCTTAATACTTTGAGCCTCAAGACTAGCGACTGCTTGGTTTGCCTTTTCTCTGTTAACTACGACTAAAGAATAACCACTCATTAATTAATGTCCCCATAGGTTTTAAAAGAAATTTGTTACAACCCCAAATTTCACAAAATAAATAATTAACAACCATCATATGATATAAATATAATAAAAGTCACACCCACTTTTGTATCACGAACTTTTAAGACTATTTAATTGTTTTTTAAAGAATTTATTTTTTGAAATAAAATTAATATTACAAAATGAAGTATTTTTATATGCTTAAACTGTGCTAATTCGATACAACAAACATATAAAACAACCCACACCCAACGGACAAATAATATACCAGAATTGTTACAAAAAGTTAAGGGGGATTAAATATATTTGGTTATTTAATAACAAACTTTTTCACAAAAATCCTAAATACTGCAAATTAAGTTCCATGGTAGAGACGTCGATTCATCGCGTCTCTAAATCTTAATATGCTATATAGTGTTCAAAGGATTATCGATTCATCGCGTCTCTAAATCTTAATATGCTATGCAGTGTTCAAAGGATTATCGATTCATCGCGTCTCTAAATCTTAAATATGCTATATAGTGTTCAAAGGTTTATCGATTTATCGCGTCTCTAAATCTTAAATATGCTATGCAGTGTTCAAAGGGTTATTGATTTGTCGCATTATTTTGAATTAACACAGAGTCAATACCCTCAATTTTAGAGAGATGTCATACACTAAAGCTATCTAACTCGTCAAAGAAGAACTAAACATATGGGTTAAATCATAATATCCACATTAACCGCAGTATAGAGGTGTGGTTTTCAAAAACAAAGATTGTCTAAAGTTATTTTATTTCCGAGACGCGATAAATCGACGTCTCTACAATTGATCAATATGTGGGGTGGAATATTTTAAGCATAAAGACAGGCTCAAATTAAAATAAATTCATTAACGACTTTTCTTATTAAGATCCTTTTGAATAGAAAGCACTGTTTTTCTTTCAAGCCCTGTATACTTGCAAACAATAGCAACGGACATATTATCAGTCAACATGTTACGAGCTGTTTCTTGAGCTTTTTGAACTGCACCTTGTTCAATACCTTGTTCAATACCTTGTTCTAAGCCTTTTTCTAAACCCATTTCTTCTAATTGTTCTGCTACTGTTTTCATTGTATTTTCCAAATTTGGCTCTACATTAAGTATTCTATCACAAAATGATCTGTATTTTAGTTCAGAGTGCCTACTCATATACTTTATAAGCGTCTGTGTAATGGTCTCATTGTATGTTACAAGATACTTAGAAACAATATTTAAGTTACCATCAATATTACCTTGTCTAATATGTTTAAGGATTAGTTCAAATCCTGCAATATCACCATGTTCTAAAATTTCTTCATCACTTAAATTACCTAAATCAATCAGCTGATTTGTAAATGCATATTCCTTAGCAAGCTCTCGATTCTCAAAATAATCATAAATATCCAAACTTTGCTTAAATGGTTTTTTATCTGCATAAAGCAATAAACTAAATATTAAAGGCAACTTTTTTATGCCTTTATTCTTTTTGATAAAGTCTAATAAAAAAGAGCTCTGATAATGCCTAACTCGAAGGATAAATGTAATATCATCACTTGTTTGTGCTTCAATATGAACTAATGCTGCACCAAGCTGTCCATTTTTTAATTTAAATAAAAATGCTAAATCAGACTGTTCTTTAGTTTTAATATTATCTTTATTTCCCTGTCGAACATGTTCAACATTTGCAGAATCAAGTTTAACTGTACGCCAATCAACTAACTCAACCAACATTTTGGGCATATGTGCCTTTAAAAAAGCAATTGCCATCTCTCGATGAGTTAAAATATCTTTGGTGACCAAATCATGGGAGCTAGACATTTTATAAAATATATTAAGTAATCATATAAATCTAAAATATCACTTATTAAAAACTTAATCATTAATAACAGTCCATTTTTAAGATATTTTATATGTTTTTATATCTTGAAAAGCACTTAACGAAGCCAAAATATGATCACTTAAACAGTCGATCATCAAATAAAAAGTCATCGCAATGAATATCTTTAATTTTACTGAATTCATCATGTAATGGGTTAATAATATAATTGTATTCATTTGAAGGAGTTATGACTGACGGCACCTTCAAAACACAACTATCTTTTGATGCTAACCATTGATCACCAATTTCTCTTAATTGATAGTGTGGTACTTTTTTAATACCTTGACTAAGAACCCTCCTTGGCAATTCTTTAATTGAAACATTGGATAAATCAGCAGAAATAATCACCTGATCCATGGGTGTTACAGGCTCATAGTGAACTAAAGATTCTAAAATTGCTAATGCTTGGGATTCTGCCGTATAAATAATTTGGTGACCTTTTGTATGCCAACGCCCTGAAACATATAAACCGCCTATTCCATTTAAAAGTGGTTCAGCATGCTTTTTCTTTGTAATTCTCCAAACAATCATTAACTATAAATTCCATATTCAATACGATATAAAATATCATCTACAATTTGACATCCTAAAGAATTTTTCAACAAATCAATTGGCTTTTTATTATCAAGTGAAATGTTATTTGTAATAAGCCATTGATGTGTTTTTTCTTTTTGACCAAACACATCAAGTGCATGAGCATAAACTTTAGCAATTAATATCAATCGGTCTGACTCATTTGAACCTAAAAAACCTTGCTCTTTTCTGCGTAAAAATGTTTTTCTAGTAATCGGAATTAATGCTAGAAGGCGCTCTTCTGTCAAGCCGCTAACCTTGGCAAATCTTGTTAGTGCTGCTGATTTAATACCATGGTTAATTTCATCATATAAATCACTGTCGCTGTGTATCTGTTTATTTTTAAAACTTGTTTTTCCAAGTAAGCTATCAATTAATACTGTCATATTTCATGCTCCTGCCCTATTGGGACTTTGTCTATAATTATAGGACAAATTACATGTAACATCAATTATTATACCTTATTCAAACTTTCTTTGACTGAGTAAGCTTTAATTTAAAATTGCCTTCGACGTACTGTTTCATTAAAAAGTTTAATAAGGTTTGATATGGCAACCCTTCCGTCTCTGCCTTTTTTTTAAACTCAGACAAAACTAATGGATCTGGTTTAAATGAAATAGGCTTCCTGGCCTTATCAATTGTTTCTTTTGCTTTTTCTTTAAGCATTGCTTTTGTTTTTTTTAGTTCATTTCCTGTAAGCGAAGCATATTTACCTTGCTTAAGTTCTTTCTTTATTTCTTTCTCTTCTCTATCTAATATCTGATCTTTTTTAGCTTTAACCATTATCCTCTCTCCCATACTTTTTATTAAGCTTCCTGTCTTTAAATATTGTGATTAGTCTAATATTTTCCCCTCTTTTTTCTGCAGGAACTGCATAAATATAATTATTTATTCTAATACAAAGAATTAATTGATCTGGATAGTTTTTACTTTTCTCTATTGCCAAAATCACTTCTTCAAAGCTAATACCTCTTATACTTTGTAATAACCTATTCTTTTCTTTATCCCACTCAAACACAATTACTCTTCCTTGTATTGGTATATACTAAGTATATCCTAATTTTTATGGGTAAACAAATTTGAATATCAAATGAATTATTTATTTCCGAGACGTGATAAATCGACGTCTCTACAATTGATCAATATGTGGCAAGGAGGGTTTTAACTATAAAAAAACGCTTTACATTTTCAACAAATTAGCATGACTTCCAATATCAATCAGTGTGATGCTTTCACCATCAACTTTAATATACAATAATAAGTCATCTGGTTTTAAGTGAAGCTCACGAATACCTTTTAAATTGCCTTTTAGCTCATGATCTTTATACCTTTCAGGTATGGTTTTTTCATTAAGGAGCAATGTCAGAACCTTCTCAAACTCTATTAATACTGATTTATTAGATCTGTATTTCTTAAGTGATTTTCTAAATTGCTTTTTTCAATAACCTTAAGCATCTTTAATCATTT
The DNA here is from genome assembly GCA_021713395.1 of Thiotrichales bacterium 19S9-11. GTDB lineage: Bacteria > Pseudomonadota > Gammaproteobacteria > Francisellales > Francisellaceae > M0027. The sequence continues at coordinate 74,722 of JAKJJT010000002.1, forward strand.
TTTGTATGTTTGCTAAATAGTCTTCTCCACTATAGTGTGTATCACTTGAAGTATCTAACATTGATTTTTCTAGTGATGACATATTCTTTTTATATGCACTAGAAATCAATAAGCGCGCATACGAACTAATTGATAAACCTGCTTTTTTTGCACTTTCTTTTAAGCTAATTGCAAGTTGATCATCTACCATAACTTGTATTTTCTGCATCTAACTATACCTTTTCATTAATCAAAATGATTCATTATGATTAATTTTACCAACAAAAACCAAATTTTTAAAGTAACGATATATTAATAAATCTTCTTAACTGGCGTTACGAATAAGTAACCTTTATTACGAACTGATTTGATATGATTGACTTGATCAATTGTTTCAAGTTTTTTACGTAGACGAGAAACGGCAACATCGACTGCTCTTAAGCCTGCAGCATCATCCTTAAATCCTAATTCAACACCAATTGCTTCACGAGATAAGACTTCTGAATCTTTTTTAACAAAAAGTGTTAAAAGTCGAACTTCGTTTTTAGTTAATGAAACACTTTGATCGCCATAACGCAACTGACCTGAAGTAGATGAAAAGCTCCAAAGATAAAAACGATAAGTGACTTGACGTTGTGAAAGATATTGCTGGTAAGCACTTTCTAGACGAGTGTACTCTTTTAAGCGTGCTTGCACCCTTGCTAATAATACAGCGCTTGAACATCGAACATCAAGATAGTCATCAACACCTGCTTTAAAGCTTAGGCATTCAACAACTTCACTATGAATATCAGAATATAAAATAACTGGGTAATATGGTTTTATTTGTTTTAATTTTTTACAAACATCAACACCACGCTGGTCTGGCAAATCAGCACTCACTAGAAAAAGAGCAAAATCTCTTGAAGAGACCGTCTTATTAAATAAGTCTACCGCATTATCTGCGACAGTTATCTTCTGATAGCTTCCACCTAGTATATTTTTTAGATTATCCGTGCGATCCTTTCTGGCATCCAAAATTACAAGCTGAATGTTTTCACTTCTTTCGGCAAGTTCTACCATAATCACACACCTGGTCTTTATTTATAACTCTTATTGTTCTATCTATACTATAATAAATCCAAAATTAAAATAATAATCATCTTTTATTTTTCGTAACCTTAGTTTCGCAGATAAAAATGATATGTTATTATCTTAATAAGAGGCTCATTGTTATATAATCGAAGACAAATGTCAAGAAAATAAAAAAAAATGATTACAATATAAAAGCATTAAATATTACAATATTTTATTTTTATATTACAATTATTTACAAACTAATTATCCCCGCTTATATTACAAAATTTAATTTCTTATTGTTGCAAAGATATCCCCCATAACGCTAGGATCGATCATAAGGTTTTTTCCTTGATCAACTATCAAGGGTTAAAAGAAACGGTTTGGGGTTATGCAATTATGACAGAGAGTTTTGGCGATTACGCTAGAGAGATAGTCACACTAATCGGTGACTTTGCCAATGGGCCAGTTGCTCTACTGTATATGCTGTCGATGGTCATCGGATTTACTATTTTCTGTGCTGGCCTATCTCGCTTATACAAACACTCTCGACAACAGCAAATGTTTCGTTACCATTCACCTATGGCAACGACACTATATTTTATTGCCAGTGCTCTTTTGATGTCATTACCAGACTATGCATCAGTGCTAAGTAATACTTTAGTATTAACTAACTTACCATATAACCCACTAGCGACCTATCTTTCAGAACCTGACAAATTTGCAGATACAGGCTATGCGATGAAAGTATTGATTCAAGCATGCCTGATTATTATAGGTGTCATCTCTTTAATGAGAGGTACTGTTGCTTTCATTCGCTTAGGCGAAGGACAAGCTGGGGGTGGTTCAGATGTTGGCATTTCAATAGCGCACGTCGCTGCTGGTGTTATCGCGCTTAACACTGACACAATATTAACAACACTTGGTGTTTGGTCTTCATGACCTAAAAAATTTAAAAGTTTAAACAAATGAGAAACAAACAGGTTCAACAAGCAATAACACTACATAAGGAGTGAAATATGAACACTAAACTAATGAAATCTCTAGGCATGTCACTAGGACTATTTGCTGCAACTGCTAGCTCAGCTTTAGCAGAAGGCGATACTTTCCAAACGATTGCGTCATCTTGGAGTGGCACGATGACTCAAATCATTGCTTTTATTGCAACGGTAATGATTCTTGTCGGCTTTATCGTCCTTGTTGCTGGCTTACTTTTACTTAAAAAAGCACATGCAACGCAAGCAGGTTCTCAAAGTGAGGCAGGAAAACATGGTATTATTGGTCTTATACTTGGCCCAATTATGATGAGCTGTGGTATATTTGGAGGAGCAATGCAAAATACTGCAACTGACGGCTTAACATCTACAAACAGTAAAAATTTAGTAGTTGATTTTGATTCAATTGACTCTGAAACTGATTCTGGTACTGATACTGGTGGTGATACTGGTGGTGATACTGGTGGTGAATAAGCCTCATCCAAAAAAATAAAGCACGGAAGCTATAACTTGATCTCAAGTTATAGCTTTTTATTTTAAATAAATAATTATTAAAATATTGGACTGAAATATAATGAAAAAACTAATCGTAATACTTGGTACTGTTACACCATTACTTTATGGTTGTGCAACAACTGGATCAAATTCAAGTTATGATGCATCACAGTACGGTCAAAAACAGCACTTAAATACGGTTGTTTTAAATAATATTTACTTATCAGCTCAAGACATTCAAAATTCTTTAAATAGTTTAAATGGTGTTGAGAAGTCACGCTATGCGTCATCTGGGTTACCACTAGAAAATGTTAGTGCTCCTGATCTTGAACACAAAGAACTATCTGTCAACTGGTATGGTCCAATAGAACCTTTATTAAAACAAATTACTGACTTAGTTGGTTATAAGCTACAGGTTTATGGTAAAGAGCCGCCAACGGCCATTATTATTAATCTAGGTAGCTCAATTAAAAATGAAAAAGCTTCAGCTTTAGCCATTTTAAGAAATATTGATATACAAAGTAAAACTCAGGCAAAATTATATGTTGACCCTGAAAATAAAGTTATTAGCTTAAGGTATACAAACTATGCTGCCAGCTGATAATAATTTCACTCTAGAACAATTAACGAACTTACCAAATGCCGATTACTATCAGCAAATTGAAGAAAAAGCTGATGATAGTATTCGTTATAAAGCAATTCAACAAGCAGCGCTTGAGTTAGGCACACAGTCTGCCCTAGCCTGGAGTGCTGATGTTATTAATAAACGAGTTGAATCACTTTCTCAAACGCTAAACCAAATGTATAATTTTAATGGTTTAATGTTAAAAAATCATGTTATGCCGCCAGTTATTGTTGAAAGTAACAATTTAGTGAATATGGGCTTTAATGGTGAAAGCCTCCGCCTTGGTGGTAAAAGTTATCGCATTGTTAAACAAGCACGACTTGTTTCTGTTGCACCAACTTGGCGTGACTATCTTTGGATGAGTTATAAGCAACCTGAGTTGCCTAACCAAGTTCTAATGCCAAAAACAGAAGAAGAAAAAGAAGTATGGGATGAAACTGTTCAAAAAGCTTGGTATATGGGCATACAACAAGCAGAAGCTATTTTTAAAATTAAAATGAATGAAATTACACGAGACTATAAGGGCATGCTATTATATCGAGACCTATTAGCAAGACGCATGGTAAATCCACCATATGTTGAAAAAGATCTAAAAGGTATTACCGGTGATGGCACCCAAATGGTAATTGATGACCAAAGTTGGGTATTAACAGAAAAACCAAAACTACAAACAGATACTAAACTATGGACACCACTTGTTACAACTGACAAGAATAGTAAATCAGTTACTAAATCCGCTGTTGATAAAACAAATGAAAAATAACAATAATGAAGGCAATGATCAATGCAGCTGTACTTTCCAAATGAACCCGTTTATTTCACACCACCGACATTTGATGATTTATTAATTCATTGCTGCAATCATGGTGCTTCTGATATTACCATACAAACAGATCATGCTGTTATGATCGAAGCTCATGGTAAGCTACACCGTGCGACTAAAAGAGATCTTACGCCTCAAGAAATAAGTGATATTGCAAATTATATTTACGGTGCAAACGCAGTCTCAAAAATATTTAGTGGTACTGATGTTGATTCAAGTTATGAAACTAAAGACCCTATTAAAAAGACTAAGCAGCGATATCGCGTCAATATGACTGCTTGTCAAACAAATGGCCATAAAGGCATGCAAATCACACTTAGAACGATTCCAGATGTACCTCCAAAGCTTGAGACGATGAACCTTGATCAAGAGCTAATTAACTCACTAAGCATACCACAGGGTTTGTTTATTGTTAGCGGTGCAACTGGTTCAGGTAAAAGCACATTAATGGCTTCTCTTATACGTAGCTTAGTCGAGTCTCCAGAAAGTCATTTAAAAATTCTAACTTATGAATCTCCTATTGAGTATGTCTATGATGATGTTCATGGTGAAAATGCAATTGTTAGCCAAACTGAAATTCCAAGATACTTGCCAAACTTTGCTTCTGGTGTTCGAAATGCATTAAGAAGAAAACCTGGTCTTATCTTAGTTGGTGAAGCAAGAGACTATGAAACCATTAGCTCTGTAATGGAAGCCTCTTTAACTGGACACCCTGTTTATACAACAGTTCATAGTAATGGTGTTGCGGATACTTTTAGGCGAATGGTTACACTATTTCCTCATATGGAGCGAGACTCTCGTTATTATGACTTAGTCCAGTCAACAAAAATTATTATCTGGCAAGCACTTGTTATTGGTGTCGATGGTAAAAGGTTGCCTGTTCGCGAACACTTAATTTTTTCAAATGACGTAAAAAAAGAAATGCTTTCAAGCTCTGTTAATGATATTTATGCCACCATCAACCAGCTTCTAATAAAACAAGGCTCTGATATTAAAACTCAAGCAAGAAAGCTACTTGATGCGGGGAAAATTTGCCAAACAACGTATGAACGCTTTAGTTAGATAATTTAAAAGGTAGAGAAATCAATGAATCGTGATATAAATACACATTGGAGAGACTCGGGGCGAAAACCAAGATTTTTCTGGATTGACGCTCAAGCTTGTATTCCTCTTCTTTTTACGCTTTGCTATTTTAGAACTTGGACTGTGGTGATGACGATCATATTTATTATTTTCTTAAGTATATTAGAGCGATTCAAGCTAACAATTCCTGTTTTTATAAGATTAACTCGTCAGTTTTTTACTGGCAAAAGAAAGTACAAGGCTAAGCGGCTATGAGTAAAAAGGTCTTTAGAGGTTTAAACAAAAGTCAGGAGTCAAGACCTGATTCTAGTATACGTGATACGCGATCGGTTTTCCTGCGCTTAAATGATTTTATCTTAGCTAAAAACTGGGGGCCTATATTAATAGTACTTTTAACCATTCTTGCATTTGTACCGATTGCATCAATTTTTAGTGATATTTTATTTTTCCTAATTATTTTAATTTTTTGGTATGCCTATTGGGATATGCCAGTACTACCATTTAAGCTGCCACTTGGTACTCGCTTTAAAGATAAACATAACCCAAAACCTGGCAGTAGTGAACCAGGAGAGGCCAGTGGTTTATATTTCTTTGGTAATGAGTTTAATACCGAACATCAACTTTGGTTTAATAATGCTGATATGCGTACACATTGCTTAATTTTTGGATCAACTGGCTCGGGTAAAACAGAAGCCTTAATTTCTATTTCATATAATGCGTTAGCGCAAGGCAGTGGATTTATTTATGTTGATGGTAAGGGTGATAACTCACTTTATGCTAAAGTATTTTCGATGACTCGAAGTTTAGGCCGTGAAGATGACCTACTCGTTGTCAACTATATGACAGGAGCATCTGATATTATTGGTCCTCAAAAGAAGGCAATTTCAAATACATTAAACCCATTTGCTGTTGGCTCATCTAGTATGTTAGCTCAACTTGTCACAAGTATGATGGGTAGCTCAACTCCAAGTGGTGGATCTGGTGATGCTGATATGTGGAAAGGTCGTGCGATCTCCTTTGTTGAGGCACTCATGCGCGTACTTGTTTATTTAAGAGATGAAGGTATCATCCTTCTTGATGCAAGCTTAATTCGTAAATACTTTGTCCTTGATGTTCTTGAGAATTTATTGGATGGTAAAGGAATTGACCAATTTGACAACCCGGTCAAAATACCACCTTTACCTCACTCAGTTACTGACCCTATGTATAACTATTTAGCAACTCTTCCAGGTTATCAGCGTAAAAACAAAGGTAAACAATCTGATAAAACGTTTGAACAACATGGTTACATTACCATGCAGTTAACTCGTATTTTTGGATCATTAGCAGATGTCTACTCTCATATTATGCGGACTAACTTAGCAGAAGTTGACTTTAATGATGTTGTACTGAACCGTCGCATCTTAGTTGTACTATTACCCGCATTAGAAAAATCTCCTGATGAATTAGCGAACTTGGGACGCTTGATTATCGCCTCATTAAAAGCAATGCTTGCTGCTGGCCTTGGTAGTCATATCCAAGGGGATTATCGTGATGTAATTGAATCAAAGCCAACTAACTCAGAAACACCTTATCTATGTGTGTTAGATGAGTATGGTTATTATGCAGTCGAAGGTTTTGCTGTTGTCCCTGCTCAGGCTCGTTCGTTAGGTTTCTCTGTTGTATTTGCTGGACAGGATTTACCTGCTTTCCAGAAAGCATCAAAAGAAGAAGCTGCTTCAATTGGTGCAAACACCAATATTAAAATCTGTATGAAACTTGAAGACCCGACAGAGACATGGGAATTTTTCCAAAAAAGTGCTGGTGAAGCATTTGTTTCTGTTGCAAAAAGCTATAATGTTGGTGATGGCAATGGAAGCCTTGGTTATATGGACTCAATGGAAGCTACCATTGAGAAACGAGCGCGTATTGACTTAATGGACTTAAAAGATCAACGTGAAGGTGAAATGCACGTATTTTTCAAATCACAAATCATACGTGCTAAGTTTTTCTACGCTAATCCACCAAAAGTAAAAGAGTTACGCTTAAATCAGTTCTTAAAAGTTGAAGCACCGTCAGAAGAGGCATGTAGTGCATTGAGAACCTTGTACAATCAAGGCATTAAGCCAAGTGGTAGCATATCTTATGAAAGTATTAAGCTTTCAGATACGCTAGAGCAACTGGTTGCTAAAGCAGAAGCTACTGATGAAGATAGTGCTTCAAACCTAGCACAACAATTTATACATTCGTTACAATCAGGTACACAAGCAAACAGTCAAAAAGAATTAAAGCAACAACCAACCTTAAAAGATGAGGACAAGCTTGACTTAGCAAATACATTAATGTTTATGACAATTCCACTTGCTGAGCGCCTTGATAGCACTTATCACGATATTGATGTATCAAACTTTGACGATGTGCTTATTAATGAAACCATAGCACAGCATATTGCATATAAATTTGCAGTCTGTGCTGGTGAAAGTATTAGTCAGTCACAAGCAATTTTTGAAAAAGTGGCAAACCATATTATTGACAAAACAACAATTAAGTACTTGCTGAGAGATCCAGATTTCACAATTGCAGAAACCGTGCAAGCAGCAAAAAATGCTTTTAGAGGAGACGCCTAATGCAATTTATTAGTGATGTATTAGTTACATTAGCAAAAGCTAAAGGTATTACATTTACACGACAAGGTAGCCCTATTGAGCCAGAAGTTGTATTTGCGCCTAATGGTATACTACCTCATATGTCAGATGAGGCTAATAAGCTGTGTGACTTTATTTTTGGTTGGCGTGCACAAGGGCAAGAATTTCCTGACCAAGATGGGTTTCATGGTAGAAGGTTACAATTAAATGATGATCTAGACAGGCTCTATATCTTATGCATGTTTCTATATGATCAGCTTTTAAGCTGGCAAGACAATGCACCAGATAAAGTCATTGATCTAGACAATTTTTAATATTTAGAGGTTGATGACAATGAATAAAGGCAATAAATCAGATGAAAGCGGTGCAGGCTTAGCACTGTTTATTGGCGGTGTGCTAGCAGCTCTTCTACTTTTGTACTACTACTATCATAATGATATCGTTAGTTTTTTATTTCTGATAAAAACATTTGAGCTAAAGCTTATTACTGTTTTTAGTCCATCATACCAGCAACTGGTTAACTGGACTGAACAAACATTAAAAAGTAAAGTGACACTTGAAGATCTATATTATTTATCTTTAAATGTTAGCACTGCTTTTCGTATCCCAATTGTAATTGTTGGATTTGGTTTGGCTGCTCTATTACATTACCGCCACCCAAAAGCGCGGTTTAAAGATAAATTTTCAACTAATGATATTTCTGAAAGTATGTCAAACTTCTTTCCTGCCGTATTACCTGTACTAGGTAAAAACCTTCAAAATAAACCACTACTTGAAGGTGCTTGGTCAATGGCATTAACGCCTGTTGAGTTTGCACAAAAGTATAACTTAATACACTCTGATAATGGGAAAAACACAATTATTCAGGACAAAGCTTTTTTAGTATTAGTGAATCAACTTGGCGAGCGCTTTACCAATCATTACGAACTACCACTTCACAGGCAGATGCTTTTTACTGCCTTTATTACCTATATTAACAAAGACCGCACAAGTGCTGATAGTTTTTTAAAAGACATGGCAAAACATTTTTCAAATCCAAAAAAACGTAGTGAACTACTATTAACAAAAAAAATGAATACCTTGCTGGAAAAATATGCTGAAACATCAAAAGTGAAAAAAATCATTAATTCACATGCATATACTTATACTGTCTTTACAGGTTTGTTGTGGGGGGCCCGATCAAGCGGTATTGTCTCAACTTCTTCATTTTTATGGCTAAAACCTTTAGATCGTGAGTTGTGGTATGTATTGAACAATATTGGTCGCCGTGCCGTTTATGCTGAAGCTGGTGCTGTTCATGCTCATTATCTTGCAGAATCACGCTTGAAAAAAGCAATAACCTACCCTATGGTGACCAATGCCATTGCAGCATTACAAACATCACTTGATATGGTGATACTAACAACAGATGAAGATGATGAGTAAGTTATTATGATGAGAAAATTAGAATTTACTGCAGGTCCCGGTAATTATCAACAGTTTTGTGCTCGAAAAAAAAGTCAGCTATTTCAAAAATTAAAAACTGACTTAGTTAAAAAAATGAGCAATTCCTGTGCATACTGTGGCATTTCAACAGATCCATATGAGCTTGAAATTGTTAATATTGATGGAAATTATACCAACAATAAAAAAAATAATTTTGCTGTTGCTTGTAGCCTATGCACTCAAACAATGCTAATGGATCAGTATACAATGAACTATAAAGGAAATGATCAAATGATTTATTTCCCAAAATTAAGCCAAGTTGAACTTAATCACTTATACCGCGCACTTTGGTATCATATTAAAAATAAAACAAAAGAAGCTGCATTTAAGTCAAAAGAGTTAATGGCTGAACTAACTGATGCTGCCAAACTACTTAATGATGCAGCCGGCACCAATCTTAATCATCCTGGTGTCTTTGTTCACTATCTTTATGGTAGAACTTCTGATCGACAGCTTTTAAAGAAAATCCGCTGGTTACCATCACTAGAAACGATTGAAAAGCTAATAGATGACAATGAAGCTGTTAGCGAAAATACCACGCGACAAATAGAACATACAGACGAAATACAAACAGAAGAAAATAAAGATTAAAGTTGCTCAGGCTTTATTTAGCGCGTATAACTAACTACAAACGATATAAAATAAACTAACGACACCGTGGCTAAGAAACGTTTAACTAAACAACAACAACAAAGAATTAATAACAACATTGAACGCCTCATCGATGATGATACGCCATCACAAAGAGGTCTTGTTATTTCAAATTTCAATGAAACTTTAGATGTAGAGTCAAATGATGGCAAAATAATTCGCTGCTTTCAAAAACGCAATCTTGGGTATATTGTTCCAGGCGACTTTGTCCTTTATGCCCATGAGCCGACAAAGCCTCATGAAGGCTTAATTCAAGCTGTTATTGATCGAAACAACTTACTTGAACGCCCAGCTCCTCATGGTAAAAATAAAGCCATTGCTGCTAATATTGATCAAGTCTTTATTGTCATTGCAACAGAGCCTGAACCAATTGGTCATTATATTGATCGTTATTTAGTTGCTGTCCATAGCCAAAACTTAACACCTATTATTATTTTAAATAAAACAGATTTATCTATTAATGATGATATAACTCAGTTATATCAAACTTATCAAGCGCTAGGCTATAAAGTACTGTTGACTTCAAGTTTTAATGATACCAAATTAACGCCACTGATTGATTCATTAAAAGATAAAAATTCGATTTTTGTTGGTCAATCTGGTGTTGGTAAGTCTGCACTTTTAAATGCCCTACTTGGTAAAGAGATTGTTAAAACTGGTCATATTTCTTCAAGTAATAAACGAGGCAAGCATACAACCACAACTGCTCAACTATATCATTTACCATCAGGTGGCAATCTAATTGATTCTCCTGGTATTCGAGAGTTTGGCATCTGGCACTTAACTGAAAATGATATTCTTCATGGCTTTATTGAATTTAGAGCATTTATTGGCATGTGCAAATTTAGAAACTGCAATCATCAGGAAAAAACACCAGGTTGTGCTTTAGTTCAGGCAGTCAATGACCAAAAAATTACACAACAACGCTTTATCAATTACCATCGGTTGATGGCTGAGTTTATAGAAAATAGTTAAAACTATCTCTTAATCTGATTGTGATACTCAATTAAAAGACGGCGGCTTTCCAATGTTCTACCTTGCAATAAATGGTTTATATATAACTTGTTTACCTGTTTGATCTTGCTTAATAATGCTTGATCTAAATTTTCAAAGTTCCTTTCTGAAAATCTAGAAATTAGTTTTAATGACTGGCCGGAAAGTATCATATTAGACAAATTTTCATGTTTAAAATTTAAGCGTGACGGTAGTGCCATTGGTTTTAACTGATAATGACTTTTTTCATTTAAATCATTACCTTCATCATCACTTAAAAACGAAATACCATAACCCAATTGATCTAATAAACATGTCTCAAATAGCCGTAAATATAAAGCCTCATGCGCCTGATCTGATACAATGTTATCTAGAGCAGAAGCATAAGCATCAAACAGCTTTTGGTCAGCAATTGCATCAGGGTATAAATAATAAACCAGCTCACTAATATAATAACAGCACATCTGTTTAAAATAAGTATTTGCTCTGACTATTTTATTATTTTTTAATTCTGATTGATAAATATTATATAGGCCATCAAGTGATTTTGGCTTTTTGAACGTTAAGGCAAGTGCATAACCGACTTCAAACAAACTAAGTTTTTTTTGATTTTTACGATAAGCACCTTTAGCAACACCGCTTATCTTTCCATGATTTTCTGTAAATAGAGTTACTAATAATGATGATTCTCGATACTTTTTCTTATGAAGAACGAAACCCACATCATTTGCGATCATTACAAATTACTTCAATTAGTTTTAATAAGCTTAAAGCACTATGACGTTTTACAGAAGGTAAATCAAATAATGTAACCAAGTCACTTATATTCACTTTTAATAAATCATCTATCTTACCTGCTTGAAGCTCTTCTGCTAACCATACAACAAGTGCAATCATATAACCACAGCCATAGACTTGATAACGACAGATGAATTTCGTATTACTTTCTTTGATTTGAAAAATAACCTTTTCTCCTAACGTATAACCACCAACTGTATAGGTTTTTACAGTTTCATCAGCATCTGAGAATAAGCGCATATTTACTGGTATTTTTTGATAGTATTCAAGTACCTTTTTTGTATAAATCATTTTGATTCACACTGCCAGAAAGGTGATAAATTACGCAATTTCTCAACCTCTTGTTTAATAATATCAATCGCTTGATTAACTTCTTCTTCTGTCGTAAAACGGCCAAATGAAATACGTAAACTACTATGTGCTTGTTGCGGTGTTAACCCCAGGGCTAATAAAACATACGATGGTTCAATGGTTGCTGAATTACAAGCAGATCCTGCTGATAATGCTAGCTTATTTAAAGCCATCATTAAAGCTTCACCATCAACACCTTCAAAGCATAAACTCATAATACTATCAACTGTGTCTTCTGCATTAAGCCTTACTTTTGGTATCTTTAATATTTCTGATAAAAACCTATCTTTTAAATACTGAATGCGCTTATTTTCTTCTTTTTGATGCTTTAATACTAATTCAGCTGCATATCCCATACCAACAATCTGATGCGTTGGTAGCGTCCCTGATCGAAAGCCACTTTGATGACCTCCACCATGAATTAAAGGTACCAAACGCACTTTTGGCTTTCGCCTAACATATAAAATACCAATACCTTTTGGCCCATAGAGTTTATGGGCTGATAGTGATAATAAATCAATATGCTGTTTAACTACATCAATTGGTAGCCTTGCACCTGCTTGTGCTGCATCAACATGAAAAAGAATTTTCTGTGAACGACAAAACTTACCAATTTCTTCAACTGGATTAATACTGCCTAGCTCATTATTAACATACATTAAAGAAACCAAAGCAGTCTTATCTGTGACTGCTTCAATTACCTGTTCTAAATGAATACAGCCATTTTCATCAGGTTTAAGATAAGTCACATCAATGCCTTCTTCTTCTAAAAAATGACACGGATCAAGGACAGCTTTATGCTCTATTTTACTGGTAATGATATGCGTTTTACCTTTCTTTTTTAATACTGACAACGCACCTTTAATTGCTAAGTTATTTGACTCTGTTGCGCCTGATGTCCAAATAATTTCTCTGGGATCTGCATGGATTAAATTTGCAACACTTAAAGTTGCCTGGTCAACTAACTCTTTGGCTTGATAACCATAATAATGTGTATTAGATGCTGGATTACCAAACGTACCATCAAGTGTTAAACACGCAAGCATTTTTTCTTTTACTTTAGGATCTACTGGTGTTGTTGATGCATAATCTAGATATATCATGTGAATAAAAATACTCTTAACAATTTTTAACTCTATTGATTAATTCAATTATTTATAAACGATCTTAATTATAACGCAATTTTCATCAGTTACACATAGCATATAATTTTTTATATGATCTCTGGTTGCTTTTTTAACAGAAGCTATCTAGCTTTATGATTAAACTATAGACATGCAACCTTAAGGAGAATAACATGCCTAGATTTCTAAAAAAGAAAAGCCTTCTTCTTATTTCTGTCGCGTTAAGCACAATTTATCTTAATGGTTATGCTGCCAATCAATCAGACTTACCTTGTGGTGCTGAAGCGGTTATGAACTACTTAGCTTCTAAAAATGGTTATGCCTCAGCTGAAGTTATGTTTAATACAGATTTATTTGCAAATGCTGATGGTGCATGTAAAGCACAAAAAATACAAATTGGTGCTGATTGCAGCCAAAAACTTTATACATATACTGGTTTTATTAATGCAAGTAAAAACTTTCCAAGCTTTGCTTGCACAGGCAATTTAGAAGATAGAGTGAGAGATTTATCAGGCTTCTTCGCTAATGTTGCACAAGAGACTTATGGTGGAGATGGAAAACATTATAATCAAGATGGCGGCCTTTATTGGAGAGTTGAGCAAAACGGCAACCCTCAACCACAGTATGATCCAAGTCCTAATGTATTTTTTACTAATAATGTCTATACTTCAACTGAGTTTTGTATGGCATCTGGATCAGGCGCTTATAGTACAGGAGTTTACACCTTTGATGCGTCAACTAAGCCTTTAAAATATAATGCAATTTGGCAAAGTGCATGCCCCAGCAAATTAAACACCCCAATGGTTGAAGCACTTGGTAGTGGCAATTGGATAGGTCATGGTGCAATACAGTTAACGGGGGATTCTATTTTTTATGGAACTGCTGAATATAATGCCTACACTAACAAAAATTTATCTGTAAAAGACTTTGCTAACGGTTTAATTAATAATGATGAAATTACTTGGTTTTCTGCACTTTATTACTGGAATGAACCCAAAGCAAACCAAGCGCTCCAAAATCCGCCAGAATATTATATGATTAGCTCAAATCAAAATTGGGGGTTTGGCAATTCCATTTACTATGTTAATGGTGGCTGCAATAATGCTGAACAACGACTTGCATTTTTTGAGTTTTTTAATGGCATACTAACCAAAAATGCTCCTGAAGCAAAAGATCAAGAGTCTCAAGCTCAAAAAACATGTATTACGCCAACTTAAATACTTCAATTATTTACGCATCGCTACTAAATCTTTATGATTAGAACTATAACTATTAATAAACTTACTAAAGAATCATAGGAGCGTATGTGAATAGGCTAATCATACTATTAACAATTACTTTAAGTCTAATTGGCTCAGTCACATATGCCCAAAATCAACTACTTCTATCCTTATTTGATGCTCAAAAACCTTTAGCAAATGCAATTGTTCCTACAGCTAACAAAGGTGACAAACTAACCTTGAATGCTTTTTTTCAAAATAAAGAAGCATTATTAATCTGGAATATTCCACGTGATTTCAAACTCTATCAAAATCGTATCACCATTCGTTTAATTAACCCTCAAAATAACCACTTAGGTAAAACATTTTTTCCAGAAGCAACCATATGGGAAGACCCAATTTTAGGACCTCAGTTGATTTATAAAAATCAATTAAGCCTAGAGGTTCCGCTTTATAGTGAAAATCAAACCATAACACCTGGCAGCCAACTAGAAGTTGTTTACCAAGCTTGCTTAAATGATAATTGCCTGCCTTTTGAAATTAAAACCTTTATGATTCCTCAAATTGATGTTCACCCAATTGACAAGTTACCTAAAAGCGCAAGCAATGTTATTCAACCACCAAATGAAACACAAGCATTAATTCAAAACCAAACATTTCACTGGATGCATTTAATCTATCTATTTGGCTTTGGGTTACTACTAAGTTTTACACCTTGCGTCTTACCTATGCTTCCGATTGTTTCAGGGTTGGTGCTTGGTGAAAAGAAAACAAACAAATTGAAAGGTTTCTTATTATCACTAGTTTATGTATTAGGTATGGCGCTTACCTATACTGGCATCGGCATTGCCATTGCCTTACTTGGTGCAGGCTTTCAAGGTATTTTTCAAATGCCAATCATATTAATTGGTACATCAGTTATTTTTGTCCTTTTAGCTCTTGCAATGTTTGATCTTTTTCAGATTAGACTACCCAGTAAAGCTCAAGGGTTTATTTACTCTCTACAGGAAAAACCAAAACCTGGTACACTTTTCAATGCTTTTTTATTTGGTATTATTGCAGCTTTAGTTGTCTCTCCATGTACAAGCGCACCATTAATTAGTGTACTAACGTTAATTGCACAATCTGGTGATTGGTTAATTGGTGGCATCTCATTATTTACTCTAGCCATTGGTATGGGCATTCCACTTATCTTAGTTGGCACAGGACTTGGTTACTTCTTACCAAAAACAGGCGCATGGATGCAAGACTTAAAGCACTTAATTGGTGTGATTATGTTACTTTTTGCCACCTGGCTACTAAGTCGCATTTTTGCAGGGCATATTATCATCCTAATTTATAGTATTATCTTGCTTGGATATGCCGTATTTTTAGGCGTTTTTCAAAAATCAAATAATCGTTTCCAACGATTTAAGCGTGCAGCTGGCTTAGTTTTATTATTTTATGGTGCTAGTTTATTTATTGGGTCAATGATGGGCAACCAAAGTTTAATTACACCTTTAAGTTTAAATGCTAGTCATACAAATATATTAAATAACTCTAATAAAAAATCACTGCCATTACCTGTTGTAACAAATCGTCAAACACTTGATAAACTCATTGAGCAAGAACAAGCAAAAGGCAAACGTGTATTACTCGATTTTTATGCCAACTGGTGCTCCGAGTGCCACCTTGCAAGCCAGTTACTTCAATCTGAAAAAGCACAACAACTTTTAAAAGAAAATCGTATTTCATTAATTAAAATTGATGCATCTAACTATTCTAAAGAAACCAATCAAATACTTAACGATTATAAAGTACTCGGATTTCCATCATTTATTCTGCTTGATGATCAAGGTAACCCAGCTAATCGTCATAGTGGTGCTTTGAGTTTGAGTGGTTTAAGGTTATTAGTTAACTAGGACTATATTCATCTATAATTTTTGGTTTATTACTAAGTTTATCTAATGGGCTAATGCCAAAAAGTATAGGTGAGTCTAAACTTTTCTCTAGCTCACTCAATGAAGACATCGAATTAGATCTTGGAAGGTATTTTTCCCGCCTAGCTAAAAGCAAATCAGGAGTTGACTGAGCCCTCTTTATTATAAATTCTTTTTTTTCAGAACTTTCTTCTTTTAGTTCTTCCTTTATTTCTTCACTATCTCTTAGTTGAAATGATGTATTTATTTCACCATCGATAAATAACTTTGCACTAGTATTCCCTTCTTCTCTTCTTTTAAATATTTTTACTTCATCCGTTAAAATTTCCCCAGGCTCTTCTGGTGTTTCATCTTCATCTCCTATTGGTGAACCAATATATGATTGAAATACATTTACCCCCTCGGGTACTACTTTACCACTTGCATCTAATATAGCTGTGGATATCCCACCGTTTGTATCTGTGAATGTTTTCTGGATTTGAACTTTATCTATTGTTTCTGTCCCTTTTTTTTCTGATTCAGAGTTTGTTTCAACCCTTGCCCCTTGTTTTTCTCTAGTATACGTAATGCTTGATTGATTAAGATTCAATTCAATACCATCATGAATAGCATGCGCTGCTTCTTTAAAACCCTTATGATGTGCATATAAGCTTGCTTGATATGTCATTTTACCTATATCTGGCACAGCAACAAACAATAGACCATAAGCACTCCCCATTAATGTGCCTACGACACTACATAATGGTACCGTTATAAGAGAAAAGTACTTTACACCCCCTTCTTTAAACCAACCAATATTAAACCCATATTTTGCACCTTCTATTGCATTAGAAATTACACTTCCAATACCATTTACACCCGATACTAAAGCACCATAAGCACCTGCACCGGCAATACCAGCAACATGAGCAGTTCCTTTTAATGTACGGCTACCCCAATCAGTTACTGTATCAAACCATCCCATCTATCTTTCTTCCTTAAATCTGATTAACTAGTTGATTTATAATACTATTTAATTAAAATCAAGACCATACTTTGCAAGTGCCTCTTGTTTCTTTCTGAGTAAGTCTTGTGGTATGCTTGGGTCTTCTAATGGTTGCTGTTGTTTCATAAACATATTTGGAGGGTGTATCTGATTGGGTGGTGGTACATTCATATTAGAATTGGCATTATACTGTGGAGAGTACTCTTCCATTACATTTATTGATGAACTTGATGATGCTGCAACGTGTTGATATGACGGTGGAGGAGCTACATAAGTATTATTTTGCGTAGAGCAAGAAGGTCTCTTTTGGTCATTATTATGAGATAATTGCTGACTATATCTACATTGCTTATATGTTTCGATTCCTATTTGCATATAATCTGAAAATACATTTTTAGATCTACCAAAAAATGCATCTTTATTTTCAGGCTTATTCATTTGTTTGTATAAATAATCATCTAGTAATCCATAGCTCGGTAAATTTCTAGCTAGCCAATCCAATACATAAGCAATAAACATTGTATTAAAAGAATTAAAATCTGACCCAGGCCTAACATTCCACTCGCCTTCATCAGCTAACAGTCTAAATGCATTGATAACATCTAGCTTGTCATCTTCTAAGTTAATTAAAATGTTATCTGTATTGGTTAACCGTTCTTTATAGTTACTTCCAGCCCAATACGTTCCTTTAAATTCTAGATAAGCACGTCTTCCTGCTTCGATCACTGCCTTTTTGAAAATATCTACATGGCTTGAAGAACCTAAAGAAACTAATAAATGACTACATTCTCTTGAATTAAAATCAACTGTTTTATTAATATAAAAGTCTGGAAAAAAAAGATGTTCCTGAACTACTTTTTGATAGGTTTCTTTTGCTAACATATCAATTTGTGTATAGTTCACTGAAGAGCCATTTTTCTCTATTGCATTATCTTTTACTATCACATTATGAATTTGTTCAATACAGTATAATATAAAGTATCTGATTGCTTTTGTATTAAATGATGGGGGATATACACCCCCGCCAAGGCTCCAATGCCCTTCTTGCCCTATTTTCCACAGCCCCATCATCGGAGATATTTTTCTCGACCTTACTTCATCTTTGATATCACCAACATTTTTTAATCTTTTTTTGTAGTTTTCTGTCATCATTAAATTTTGAAGTGGAGCGTATGCTGAAGCAAATTTAAGAACTGAGGCTCCCCACCCCGCAGCATAGCTTGCAGCTTGTGAAGTAGTATCAGTTATTCCTTTTGTTTTTTTATGCTCTTCATAAGCAACTTCTAGCGCATAGAGTACTGCTTGTTCTAAAAGCGCTTCATTTTGAATAACTTTCCTAACCACATCCAAAATAAAGTCTATCTCAAACATCTAACCGCCTCCTCCATAAGACTGTCTATTTTTTATTCTAAAAGAATAAAGTTATTAAAAAAACTGAATTAAAATTAAGACGCTTAAAACTAGAAATACAAAAAGAAAAAATATTAATTTATTTATTTGATTTATATAGGTTTTTTATTGAAATGATTTTATTAATAGTTAACTGCAACCTGATTTACAAGTACCAATCTGAGGATTATAACGTATTCGAAGGCCAAAATAGCGCATAATATAAAGGGTTATAACAACTGCAGCTAAGGATAGAGTGATACTGACAGATGCAGAGAAAGTACTGGTTGCTAGTAATGGTATTTGATAGGCAAAAACCGCAACTGCATACGCAAGTACGGTACTCCATAGAACTGATAACCATGCCCAACTCTGACTTGCTTCTCTCGCCATTGCACCAATTGTTGCAACACAAGGTACATAAAGTAAAACAAACAATAAATAAGCAAAGACAGCAGCAGTTGAACTAAACTGCTTAACCATTTCACCCATAGCAGTATTTGAAATATCTTTATCACCCTCATTAGCTATAAATGGATTTTTAAAGCTTTGATCAATATTTTTTAAGTTATCAATCGTACTTAAACCTGCTTCTTTTAATGAGCCAAGTAAATTGAAACCTTCTCTTTGAATATCAGATAGTGATTGTGAATTTTGACTATAAAGTGTATTTAATGTACCAACAACAACTTCTTTAGCAAGTGTGCCTGTAATTAGACCTACCGTTGCTGGCCAGTTCTCATCTGTCACGCCAATTGGATAAAATACCGGGGTAATCGTACGACCTATTTCAGATAAAACAGATTCTCTTGAACCATCAATGCTGATCTTACCAGAAATAGTAACAGAATTTAACGTACCAATAACGATACAAATTGGAATAATCACACGCCCTGCTCGAAACATAAAGCCTTTAAGCCTACGCCAAGTATGTGCAAAAATTGTTCTTGTATTTGGCAAATGATAAACCGGTAATTCCATAATAAAAGGCTCAGCACTACCTTTAAGGACGATAAGCTTTATTAAAAGACCTGTGACAATCGCTGCAACAATGCCAATGACATAAAGTAAAAAGACGATCAAACCACCACCTGTTGGGAAAAAAGCTGCAGCAAAGACTGCAAAAATAGCCAAACGCGCACCACAAGACATAAAAGGTGCCATCATAATGGTTAATAGGCGATCTCTTCGTGACTCTAACGTCCGTGTTGCCATTACTGATGGCACATTACAGCCAAAACCAACAATTAACGGCACAAATGCTTTACCTGGAAGGCCAATCGCTTGCATTAAACGATCCATAACAAAAGCAGCACGTGCCATATAACCTGAATCTTCTAAAAATGATAAAAATAAGAATAAACAGGCAATTTGTGGCACAAAACTTAAAACTGTATTAATTCCTAAACCAACACCATTAGCTAAAACAGTAATTAACCATGCAGGCAAACCTAAATAAAGCCCCAAATGTAAAGTACCTTGAACAAAAATAATATCTGATGCGTCATCAAATAATGGACTTAATGCCGAGCCTAAACCAATTGAAAACTCAAACATCAAGTACATAATAAAGAAAAAAAATGGCAGACCAACATACTGATTCATCGCCAATTTATCAAACCATTCTGTTAATCGGTGACGCTTTTGATTTTTAGAAATAGCCACTTGCTGATAAAGATTTTTAATCCAAGCATAACGCTCTGAAGCCAGTGTTACTTTTAGTGATAAACCTTTAAGATACTGATTAACTTTATTTTTTTCTTCATCACTTAGTTCTTCAATTGCAAATAAATCACCATCTAATAATTTTAACCAAAACCAACTGGGTTGATTATTATGATTAGGTAAGAGTGTTTTTAGTGTTTGGATATTTGTTTGTAATGCAGGATAATCTTTAATAATGATCGGTTGCTTATAATGACTATCAATAGAGTCAAAAATAGCCTTTTTTAATGTTTCAATACCAACTGCCTTTCGCCCAATAACAGGTATCACTTTAGCATTAAGCTCTTTTTCTAATTTATCTGCATGAAAATAAATTTGTTTACTTTTTGCCACATCAATCATATTAGCAGCAATTAATATTGGTACATTCATTTCCAATAATTGCGTAGTTAAGTAAAGGTTTCTTTCTAAATTAGCTGTATCTAAGACATTAATAATTAAATCTGGCTTTTCATTTAAAATATACTCTGTTGCAATACGCTCATCAATAGATCCTGAATCTGAAACAGTTAATGAATATAAACCTGGCAAATCAATAAGTTCTACTTCTTGATCATCTAACTTAATCTTCCCTAGTTTAATATCAACTGTTACACCAGACCAATTGCCTACCTTTTGGCGCGCTCCTGTTAGTGCATTAAACAGTGTGGTTTTGCCACAATTTGGATTACCTACAATAACAATTTTTTTCATGATACAACCACCAGCTGAAGAAACTCTAACTCTGACTTTCGTAATGAAACTTTAACCCCTTGAACTTCTATTTCATAAGGACTACCCAATGGCGCAACTCGTCGAATCAAAAACGTTGCACCCGGAATAAAACCAAAAGCTAATAATCGATGCATATAGCTTAACGGACAAGCTTGCTTAAACCCTTTTACCTGGTACGCCTGACCAACCTTAAGAAACTCAGTTTTATGATTCATTTAGACAATGCCTATTATTATTTATTTTTCTTACTCTCAATCATTATAAGTTCCATCTCTCAAATGTCAATCAATGAGAATGATTATCAAAAGCATTAATGTGAGATTTGATTTAGGTCAATTACTTTTCAAATAATTAACCCTCATACCAATATACTTAATGGATGCTTTATCTCAAAATAACTAAAGCGCTTAACTTGAGAACGACAAGAAAAACCTGTAGCTAAAATACGACTCTTATCCAGTGAATTAATACGCTTTTGCCAAGAGTTTTGATAAATTTTGTGAGAGTCCGCTTTATTTTCTAACTCATGACCATAAGTCCCTGCCATGCCACAACAACCAAGCTCAATAACTTCAAGTTTAGCTCCAAAATGTTCAAATAATTGTTGCCATTGTTGTGCTGAGGTTAAAACAACCGATCGTTCTGAACAGTGAGAAAATAAGTAATAAGGCTTATCTGATAATACAGCTAAGCTGTCTTTTTTAATTTGATGAATATTTTCTAATAAAAATTCCTGGGGTAACTTTATTTCAAAATTAACCTTATCTTTACCTAAGGTTTTAACGTATTCATCGCGATAACATAAGGTTAGGGTTGGCTCAACACCAACTAAAGGCACACCAGTTTTAGCTATTTCATGGTAAAACGAACTATTCTTAAGTGCTAATTGCTTAAATTTAGTTAAAAATCCCTTTACATGTAAGCTTTTTCCACTTGGTTTAAATGGTAAGACATAAACATCAAAACCTAACTTTGTTAAGGCATCATAGATATTAAGTGCAACATCAACATCATAAAAAGAACTAAAAGCATCCTGCACCAAACAAACTGACTGTTTTTTTTGATCTTCAGATAATGACTGTAGCTCTACTAGTGAAAATTTTGCTGCATTTCTCTTTTTTAATGCCTGGCTAAATTTTATATGGCTTAACTTTGGCAGATCTACTAGTTTAAGTGAGCTTTGTATGAAATATCTTGAAAGTGAATTCTGACTGATTGCATTATATAACCTAGGAAGCTTTACAGAAATTTTACTAAAAGACTCAATACCACCAATTATATAATCTTTTAATGGTCGTTGATAACGCGAGTGATAATGATGTAAAAATAAAGGTTTATGTTGTGCAATATCCACTTGAACTGGACAAGATGTTTGACATGCCTTACAACCTAAACATTTTTGCATTGACTGATGGACTTCATACGAAAAATCATGATTTTTTCCATATCGAAATGGTTTTATTAAATGACTAAAAAATAAATATGGCTTTGGACTAAAGCAGTCATAGCTCTTCTTAGCTAACTGATAAGACCATTCTCGAATAAGGTTTGCACGCCCTTTAGGTGAATAAACCCAATTATCAGATACTTTAGCAGAAGGACACATCGTAAAGTCAAAATCTCGATTTAAACAACGCGCATTGCCATTACAACTAAAGATATTTCCCCACTGATTTTTTGCTTGATCACTAATTAATTGCTCCTGTCTCCCTCTAAATGGCCCATCAATTTTAACTAGCGATTCATTTGATCCCTCTGGTATGGATATTTTTCCAGGGTTTAGCTGATTATATGGATCAAATGCTTTTTTTATTTTTGCTAGATCTTTCGTTAATATCTCACCGAAATAATCTTTTACTAATTCACTTCGAAAGCCTTTACCATGCTCTGACCAATAAACACCGCCATACTGACGGACTAGTTGACTTACTTTATAAGTAATTTCAACTAACTTTTTTTGATCATTTCGATTAGTCATATCTAGTGCTGGGCGCATATGTAAACAACCAACATCAACATGGCCAAACATACCATAACGAAGACCATAACTATCAAGTAGCTTACGAAGCTCTAAAATAAAGTCCGCTAAATACTCTGGTGAAACTACAGTATCTTCCATAAATGGCACAGGTTTGTATTTACCTTCTAAATTTGCTAATAAACCAACACTTTTTTTTCTTAAATCCCATAATAAGTCAATTTCTGAAGTCTCTTTTGTTGCAAAAAATGACTTTAGTTGATGATCATTTTTTTGAATTTTTTCAAGCTTATCAGTTACTTGTATTATCAGTTGGTCTAGGTTTTCAACTGAATCTGTCATAAATTCAATTAAGTTTAAACCTCTTGGTATAATTTGATCTGATTGATCTCTAAATAAAAGTGGCTTTATCTTATGGTATGACTCATCTTCAGCAGCTAGTGTTAAAATCATATCATCAAGTGTTTCAATCGCAACTGGTTGAAATTCTAATAACTCTCTAGCAGCTCTTAATGCTCGGTCAAATGAACTATATGCAATGGCAAATAATGCTTTATATTTAGGAATAGGTGTTAATTTAAGCTTTAGCTTCGTAATATAGGCTAAAGTGCCTTCTGAACCAGATAATAAATAGTTTAAATTAAAGTTTTTTCTATTTTCATCATAGACTTTCGCTAAATTATAACCTGTCATAAAACGTTGTAATTTTGGAAAAACTCGTTCAATTTCATCCTTATGATTAACTAAAATATCATCAATGGTTTGATAAATATTTCCAACTTTACCTGACTGATCCTTAATTTCAGCCAGCTCACTTATGTCAACTGCATGAGTTGTCATCACTGTACCATCAACCAAGACACCCGTTAACTCAATCAAATGATCAGATGTCCTACCATAATAATAAGAGCCTTTACCACAGGCATCCGTATTACACATACCACCTAAAGTTGCACGATCACTGGGTGATAGACTAGGCGCAAAAAAAACATTATGTGGCTTTAAAAATTGATTAAGTTGATCAAGCACAACACCTGGCTCTACCTCAACCCAACCCTCATCTATATTAAGCTTACCTATTTGATTAAAGTATCTTGAGTGATCAATAATTATACCAGGAGATAAAGACTGGCCATTGGTGCCTGTCCCCCCGCCTCTAGGTGAAAATTTAATAGACCTAAATTGTGCTCTTGATGCTTGTGAAAAAATTAAAACAATATCATCATGATCTTTAGGAAATAGAACAACTTCAGGTATTACTTGATAAACACTATTATCTGTTGCAGCTAATAGGCGGGACGCTTGATCTGTTTGAATATCTCCCTTAAAACCTTTTAGCATTAATTCACTAATAAATTGATCATAAAGATTAGGTTCTTTTATTGGTATCTTTAATTTAGGTAATACAGCCATATATAAACTTTAAATCTATTCCATGAATATCTGACTTTATTGTAAAGTGGATTGATAAAAAGGTCATGTTGTTTATCTGAAAACACCATTTAACTTAACTCGAGCATTTTAGAAAATAAGCTTAAAACAAATTAAAAATAACTATATATTATATTGATAAATGGTAAATATAATATATAATTTTTTAATTCGCATCCTACAAAACAAATAAAATGATATAAGAGGTGCATTCAATGCATGATATTGACCATTATCAAATTCGATCAAAACTTATTAAATATCTTGAGTTAAAAAAAGGCAGTCAAAATGATGATCTTACAAGTATTTATAACACAAAAGAAATTAATAACATTATAGATCATCTAAAAACTGGTCATTGCCATGGTTTTGCAGTATCGTATTCTGCTTTTGGATTTTCAAAAAAATTAACTTGGTGGTCTCATTTATTAAGATCAATAATCAATTGGGATGAAACATCAGAAAGTTTGCCCAATGAAATCAAGCTTGAAGGTCAAATTGAGCAAAAAACGTTAGAACAATTAATCATAATAGCTATTAATGCCATTCGCTTTAATCATATACCAAGTGTTATGTATGATGAAAATACTGTAAGGGATGGCAATATGCAATTAGATTTATTTTCTCCTTCTCTAAAGTTTTTTGAGTTGATGTTAGACAATCAAATTATGACTGTTAAAGATCGAGCGTTATGTCCTGGAAACATAGATAAAATAACCTTTAACACATTAATAATAAATGGGATAAATAGTAGCCTTATATTATTAAGAACGATGGATCATGCTTGTTCCATAAGGGTTGATCAAGGTAAATATTACTTCTATGATCCTTATAGTCATGACAGAATATATGAAAAAGAGTATACAAGTATTGATGCACTATACAATGGTATAAGCACATCACTATCTCCAACATTCTCAATTGATTTTATTTCATTTTATGAACAAAACAACTTGGAACATGTAAAGCAAATTTATGATCAATCTTTATCAATAGAAATGCTACGCAATGATGGGCTAGGCATAATTGCACAGCAGACACCAGAAAAACTTCAAGCATTTATAGATCTAATCAATACAGATGAACAAAAAATTATAGTTGCTAAAATACTTTGTGATCAAACTAAGCACAAATTTTCTGGGTGGATGGCAGTTGCATGCTATGCGCCAAATAGTCTTCAAAAATTTATAGATATGCTAAGTACAGCTGAACACAAAAACAATTTTATTACAACACTTTGCTCTCAAGTTAAAGATGGCTGGACTGGCTGGATGATATTAGCAGTATATGCTCCCAATAGTCTTCAGTCTCTTATTGATATGGTCAGTACCAGTGAACAAAAAGATATAATTATCTCTGCACTGTGTAGAAAGAATACTATTGACTGGACAGGATGGATGGCTCTTGCCCATTATACTCCAGATAAACTCCAACCGTTTATCGATATGATAACTACCTCTGATCAAAAAAAGCAAGTAAGTGACACTCACTATCAAAAAGATAAAAGTCAAAAAACATCTTTTGAGATAGCAAAAGAGTTAAAAATCTCAAAAATTATAGATTTACTAGAGGTGGTTAATAATATTCAGGACAGAAAAGGAAATACACCTTTGCATTATGCCTTAATGGAAGGAAATAATTATACTGCTAAAAAGCTTATTCTAGAAGGAATCCCTTTATTAAAAAATCATGATGGGATAACACCATTCAAAATTGCTTTAGAAAAAGCTAATTATGAAATGATCCCAATTCTATATAAAAATGGTGATATGAGTCAAAAAGATATAGAAGCAATATCAAAACAAGAATTAACAGAAATATTATTTGATGCCATTGATGCTAGAAATAATGATCTGGTAAAATTTTTATTGGAAAACAATAAAGAACTATTTACTGAAGAAGACATAGCCATACAGTTATTCTTGTCAAGCAATACCGACTTACTTAATTTTTTGATAAGTAACTCATATACATCAATTAACTCGCTAAAGGAAATAATAGAAGGCATTTCTAATGAATGGGGATACACCATACTCCACGTAATTTTAGATGATGAAAAAGATCTAGATAGAATATGTCAAATAATAGAATGGATGTGTGAGCATAAGCTACTGGATTTCAGTAAAAAAGATAAGGAAAAAGATACACTATTATATCTTGCTGTCCGTTTAAGCGATGAGAAAATAGTAAGATTATTAATTGAAAATGGCTATCATGTTGGTGAGGATGAAAAAAGAAAAATATTAGCACAAGCGTTAGAGAGTGATAATTCAGAGCTAATTAGCTTAATTAGTAATCATATAGGAAACATATCTATCCACGATGTAGTAAATAATCGTGATGATCGATTGTTAAGAAGTTTAATAAAGAGACAATCAAATGAGCTAAATTCCTTTAATCAAAACAAAGAAACTGCGCTTCACATAGCTATACGATTGAATGACCTAGAAATGATCAAATTGCTAGTACAAGCAAATGCTAATGTTGACATTAAAAATGCTGATGGACTAACAGTTATTGACATTGCAGCAGGCAAAGGAGACGAAGAGTTAGTAAGTATTCTAACTAAAGATAAAAGTGATACGATTAAATCAAGAGCAAAGCAAGTATTATCCTTCAGAAATGAGTTCATGCAAGTAATCTCTAATGGTGATCCAGAAAGTATAAGCAAATTACTAAATGACAATGCCGATATACCGATTCAATCTATTAGCATGATTTCGGCTATCATTCTTTATAATAGCTGTAGCCTATTCGAATATTTTATTGATCAAAAATATATCTCAATTAATTTTATAAAACAGGATTGGTCAGAGCTGCCTGAACTCATGGATGGTTGCAATATATTAGATTTAATTTTTGAGTGCTTTAAAGATATTAAAGACCTCAAAAAATTAACTGAACAAATAGAATTAATATGTAAATATGATTTATTAAACCTTAGTGCTATAGATGATAAAGGAAAAACAATCATTGATAGAGCAAAAGAAAAATACAGTGATAATAATGATATAGTTATATTATTAAATACAATGCAAAAATTAGGCTATACCAGCAAAACACCAGAGCATATTACTTATAATAAATCTTTAGAAAGTTTATTAGATGCGACACCCGTTGCAGATCAATGACTATCCCAACTCCCACTGATAAAACGGAATATTCTTAAGTTGGTTTTGATAATACTTTAAAACCATCTGATTAAAGTCTCCATTAAATGCTTTTAGTACTTTTTTCTGCCAGTCACTTGGATTTAGTCGCCTGCTGACTCTTTGTCGAATAACATCCATAAAATAATTGATATCATCTTGATTAACCTTAAGCTTGCTTAATCCCTTTTCTGCCATCGGTAGAATATGATCTAAAATGATTTTATCTGCTTTTTCATAAATACCATCAAACCAATAAAGTTTACTATGAATACCTTCTTGTGCTGCTAGATAAAAGTTACATAAAACATGGTCAAATGCCAAAAATTTTCGATAATTTGGATATTCAGTTACAATTTCATGGACCAGTCCTACATAAAAGGCCGTATTTGCAACTGTATCAATGACTGAAGGAGAAGCTGGTAGTACTCTATTTTCTATTCTTAAATGAATTTTTTTATTTTCTTTTATATCAATGACCGGACGATTCCAACGCCAAATGGTACTACTATGATTTTTCAAGTGCCAAAATGGATCCTCTATATCTGACTTAAGATCATATAAAAGTGGTAAAAAGGCTAAATTTTGTTGATATAAGTCTAAAAATGAGTTTTCTAAATATTTATCTCCTAAAAAAACTCTCGGCATTTTCGTATGCCTTAATAAATAGTTTAAGTGCTCAAATATAAAAATACGACTCTCATGCCATAGTTCTTTAGATAGAAAATATAGTGAGTTAGATGCTGATGCAATTAAAAACCCAGATGCAATTAACGATGCATTATAATAATCAACATGATTTTTAAATGGTACTCTTAAATGAATATGCAGTGCATTCGTCGGCCCCATAAAATTAACACTGTTTGACCTAAAAAAAGCAACTTGCTTTCCCTCTAAACTCATTAATCTGTTAGGATTATAACGCTTTTCATCAATGCTCTGAACCATTACTTGATATCTTTTTTTAGGTGTTATGTTATGGTCTATTAGCCCTTTATCTGTGTAAGTTGGTAGCGTACCAATACCACAGAGCAAACCACCTTGGTCCTTGACTGCTTGATGGCAAGCTTGCCAATAATTTGATAAATAATTATATAGGCTACGTAAACCATTACTTTTAAGTGAGTAAAAATCGCTATTTGCTTCAACAACTGATTTAACTGCTTCAGGCACTAATAGGTCTTTATCAATTTTATTTAGAATATCAAGATTGATAAAATAAGGGTTCATTTTTTGATCTAACAGATGATATTCAAGCTCAAGGCCTACATCTATCTTATCTTCGTCAATCTGTTGATTATCAAAATAATGCTTAAGTAACTCGGTTTCTTTCGTCACCTGACTCATATAAGTAGCTTCTTTACTTTTCAGATGCTCGCCCTTGATTTAGCAATTTACTCTAAAGTATAGCGAAAATATCAAAAAATAGATTAATGATTGATTGTGGTGTGTTTTTTATTTTATGTTTTCACAATGCTCCTTAAAGCTATCTTTGATATAATCTAACCTTAAAATACTCACATCATACTAAAACTTGAAGTAAATCTATGGATACCATTACAATAAAAGGTGCTAGAACACACAACTTAAAAAACATTGATTTAGAGATTCCGCGCGATCAATTAATTATCATTACAGGTCTAAGTGGTTCAGGCAAATCGTCCTTAGCGTTTGATACACTATACGCTGAAGGCCAACGCCGCTATGTTGAGTCATTATCAGCTTATGCCCGCCAATTTCTATCACTAATGGAAAAACCCGATGTTGATCATATTGAAGGCCTATCACCTGCCATATCAATTGAACAAAAATCAACATCACACAACCCTAGATCAACCGTAGGCACAGTCACAGAAATCTATGACTATCTCCGTGTTTTATATGCAAGGTTAGGCGAACCTAAATGTCCAAATCACTTAACAACCTTAAAAGCGCAGACTATTACTGAAATGGTTGATGAAACACTTGCTTTTGAAGAAGATCGAAAATTTATGGTACTTGCTTGTATCGTACAACATCGAAAAGGACAGCATAAAGAACTATTTAAAAGGCTACAGGCTGAAGGATATTTGCGTATTCGTATCGATAATGAAGTTTACACACTGGATGAACTGCCTGAAATTGATAAAAATAAGAATCATACCATTGATGTTGTCGTTGACCGTCTTAAAGTTAAGGCAAGCAATCGCCAAAGATTAAGTGAATCTTTTGAAACAGCACTAGACTTAGGTAATGGCTTGGCAAGCATTCAGTTCTTAGATAAAGATAAGGAAGCTCGTTTATTTTCTTCTAAGCATGCCTGTCCAAAGTGTAACTACAGTTTAAAAGAGTTATCACCAAGACTATTTTCATTTAATAATCCTCTTGGTGCTTGCCCTCAGTGTGATGGCATTGGTCATAAGTCCTATTTTGATCCCGAAAAAGTTATTCTTAATGGTCAAAACTCACTCGCTGAAGGTGCAATTCGTGGCTGGGATAGACAACACCTATATTACTATCAACAATTAGTTGCCTTATCGAAACATTTTCAATTTGATTTAGAAACACCTTTTGAAGAGCTTTCACATGATATTAAAGAACTTATTTTATATGGATCTGGTGATACCTTAATTGAAATGACTTTAGATAGTCATTTTAGTGGTCGTCAAACAAGGTTAAGAGCATTTGAAGGTGTTATTCCTCACCTTGAACGACGCTTCCGTGATACTGATTCAGGTATGATTCGCGATGAACTTGATAAACTAAGAAGTAAACTTCGCTGTCCAAGTTGTGATGGCAGTCGACTAAATGAAGCTGCTCGTTTCGTTTTTTTTAAAAATAAGGCGTTATTTGAGTTAACTGAGTTATCAATTGAAAATGCTTATGATTGGCTTAATTCACTTAAATTTTCAGGTCAAAATAAACTGATTGCTGATCGATTATTAAAAGAAATTAAACTTCGCTTAAAGTTTTTAAATAATGTCGGCTTAAATTACCTAAGTTTAAGTCGTAGAGCAGACACATTATCTGGTGGTGAAGCACAACGTATTCGCTTAGCTAGTCAAATTGGTGCGGGTTTAGTTGGTGTTATGTATGTACTTGATGAACCTTCAATTGGCCTACATCAAAGAGATAACCAACGTTTAATTGATACTTTAATTCACTTGCGTGATCTTGGTAATACTGTTATTGTCGTTGAACATGATGAAGATGCCATTCGTCACGGTGACTATATTATTGACATTGGGCCAGGTGCTGGCGTTCATGGTGGTGAAATCATTGCACAAGGTAAACCAAAAGAGATATTAAAAAATAAAAAATCACTGACAGCTGACTACCTTTCTGGTCGTAAAGCAATTGCTATACCAAAAAAACGTATTAAAAAAGATGATAAAAAAACCTTAATACTTGAAGGCGCTAGTGGAAATAACTTAAGATCTGTCACCCTATCACTACCACTTGGTTTATTAACTTGTATTACTGGTGTTTCTGGCTCTGGCAAGTCAACTTTAATTAACCAAACTTTATATCCATTAGCTGCAAAACTACTTAACAATGCAACCACATTAACTGTTCAACCTTATCAAAATATATCAGGTATTGAGCATTTAGATAAAGTCATTGATATTGATCAGAGCCCTATTGGTCGAACACCTCGATCAAACCCTGCAACTTACACAGGACTATTTTCACCTATTCGTGAACTTTTTGCTAAAACTCAAGAAGCGCGTGCTCGCGGCTATAAGCCTGGACGCTTTAGCTTTAATGTTAAAGGTGGGCGTTGTGAGGCCTGTCAAGGTGATGGGGTTATTAAGGTAGAAATGCACTTTTTAGCTGATATTTATGTCACTTGTGATACCTGCCAAGGTAAGCGCTATAATCGTGAAACTTTAGATGTTTTATATAAAGGCAAATCTATCAGCGATGTCCTTGATATGACCGTTGAGGATGCATTGATCTTTTTTGATGCCATCCCTCAAATTAAACGTAAACTAGCAACTTTAGTTGAAGTTGGTTTGTCTTATATCCACTTAGGACAAAATGCAACAACACTCTCAGGTGGTGAAGCACAACGAGTTAAGCTTGCTAAAGAACTATCTAGGCGCTCAACTGGAAAAACTTTATATATTCTTGATGAACCAACCACTGGTCTTCACTTTCATGATATTAATCAACTATTAAAAGTCATTCATACACTCAGAGATCAAGGCAATACCGTTGTTGTTATTGAACATAACCTTGATGTGATTAAAACAGCTGACTGGATTGTCGATCTTGGTCCTGAAGGTGGTTCAGGTGGTGGTCAAATTATTGCCCAAGGTACACCTGAAGATATTATTAAAGAGAAAAAATCCCATACTGCTGCTTACCTAAAGCCGATGATCTCAAAGAAACTTAAAAATAAGCTAGAATAAAATATATCTTAAGCTATTTTTGAGAATTATTATGCCTTATGAACAAAGTAAATCAATTAAACGCCGATACAATATAGGTGCATTTCATCAACGCTATTTTGTTGGTGATGGCATTGATATTGGTGGCAAACCTGACCCAACAAGTCAATATATTGGCATTTTCCCTCTAATGCGTTCAGTCAAAATATGGGATCTAGAAGATGGTGATGCTCAGTATATGAAAGGTGTTGAAGATAATACCTATGACTTTTTAGTCTCTAGTCACTGTTTAGAACACTTACACAGCCCTAAAGAAGGTTTAAGCAACTGGATACGTATTGTTAAGCCTGGTGGGCATTTAATCGTAACCATACCTGATGAAGATTTATATGAACTAGGCAACTGGCCGAGTAAATTTAATTCTGACCACAAAGTTAGTTTTACAATCCATAAAAAAAGCTCATGGTCGCCTGTCTCCATCAATATACTTGATTTATTATCAGAGTTTACTGATCAAGTCGAAATTGAAAAAATTGAGCTTATCCGTGATTTTTTTAGAGATGATCTTAAAAAGAAACAATTTGATCAAACACGTACAATTGTAACAGAATGTTGTATTGAATTTATTTTACGTAAAAGAATTTAGATTTCCTCACATGTAAAGTTAAATTGGAGTTTCCATGATAGTTTTAAAATCATCCAACCCTGAATTTCCTGATAGAGAGTTACTTGAATATACAAAAGTAGAACCGCTGGCTAACTACTCTCCTTGGAATAAAGATCTTGATTTTTGGAAAACCATAATGCAAATACAAAATCATACTCTAGTTGATGTATTTCGTTGCTATGAGTTATGGCATTTAGTCGAACAAAGCAAAAAACTAAATTCTGGCGCCATTATAGAAGTTGGTGTTTGGCGCGGAGGAACTGGTGCTCTTATTGCTAAAAAAGCTAAGTTAGCTAATATTCCAAATAAAGTTTATCTTTGTGACACCTTCACTGGGATAGTAAAGGCTAGTGAAAAAGATTCTAAATATATTGGCGGCGAACATAATGATACATCTCAAGAAATTGTAGAAAATCTTATCTTTAAAAAAATGCAATTAAATAATGTTGAAATTTTAACTGGCATTTTTCCAGATGAAACAGCAAACAAAATACAAGAAGATACATTTAGACTTTGTCATATTGATGTTGATGTCTATCAGTCTGCACATGACATCATCGAATGGATTTGGAGTAAAATGTGTGTTGGTGGAATTATTGTTTATGATGATTTTGGTTTTAAAGGTTGCGAAGGAATCACCAAACATGTTGAAGAGCAAATGCATCTAAAAGACAGAATCGTACTACACAACCTCAATGGCCATGCAATTATCATTAAAATAAATTAAAAAGCCTATTTCATTTTAAATACTAAAACCAAATAAGTTTGCACAAAAAATAAAAAGCGGCAAAGCAACAAATACGCTATCTAATCGATCTAATATCCCACCATGGCCTGGTAAAATATTGCCACTATCTTTAATACCAACTTCTCGTTTAATCATACTTTCAAATAAGTCACCCAATAGTGCAAATAAAACAATTAAAACGGCTAAAGAAACAAAAACACCTAACTCATGCAAACTTGATAAATTTAGTGCAAATGAAAATACCAAGCTACCCACAACACTAAAGCAAATACCACCTAAAAGACCTTCCCAAGTTTTCTTCGGGCTAATACTTGGTGCTAGCTTATGTTTTCCATATAAGCGGCCAATAAAGTAAGCACCGCTATCAGCTAGAACAACAGCCAATAAAACAAAAATCAGTAACATCTCATTTTCTGACTTTAAAATAATCACACCAACCCAAGCTGGTAAAATAACCAAAAAGCCCATCATAATTTTTAGTACTTGATGAATTTTATTAATCATCCCTGATGAGTAAAGCTTTATCAGCAACAATGCTATTAGCCACCAAAGTGCTGCAATAACAAGTACCCACTGAAACGTATCTGGAAATGACCATATGATTAAAGCACCTATTGCAATGCATAAAACATAGAAATATTTTAGTATCCCTTTAAGCCCTAAAAAAGAACCTGCCCACTCATATGCTGCTAATAATAAAACACACCCTATCACTAACTCAAACAAGTAAATTGGAAAAGTTAAGATAGCTAAAAGAGCTACTAATCCTAAAACGACGCCTGTTATAATTCGCTGCTTCACATTCACCTCACATTAAAGTACCAAAATCAACTAATTAAGTTTTACTAGATCATCAGAGATTTGCTCTGATGTTTTTCCATATCTTCTCTGGCGAGAAGCATACGATGCAATTGCCTTATCTAACTCTTTTCGTGTAAAATCTGGCCATAAAACATCTGTAAAATATAACTCAGTATAAGCTAGTTGCCATAACATAAAATTACTGACTCTTTGTTCACCGCTTGTTCTAATTAAAAGATCTGGGTCAGTTATTTGAACTTCTTGCATTTGCTGAGATAACATCTCTTCTGTAACTTCTTCACCATCTTTAAGTTTACTAATTATTTGATTAACGGATTGTACAATATCCCAACGACCACTATAGTCAATGGCAAGTTGTAAGACCAACCCCTGATTATTTTTTGTTTTTTCTTCTGCTTGAAGAGTTAACATTTTAATTTTTTCAGACAGTCGACTTCTATCACCAACCATGCGAAAGCAAACATTATGCTGATCAAGTTTTTTTATTTCTTGAATTAATACCTTGCTAAATAAGCCCATGAGGCTTTCAACTTCTTCTTTTGGCCTTGCCCAATTTTCTCTACCAAAAGCAAATAAAGTTAAAACTTTGACTTTTAATTCATTCGCATAAGCAATTATATCTCGAACCTGCTTAACAGCAAGTTTATGCCCTATTGTTCTGGGAAGAAAACGTTTTTTTGCCCAACGACCATTACCATCCATGATAATTGCGATATGTTTAGGAATAATACCATCAACTACTTTTGAGCAATCAAACTTATTAGAACGCTTCATGTAGGCTTAAATTGACATTAAGTCTTTTTCTTTTGCTTCAGTTAGCTTGTCAACTTCACTAACTAGCTTATCAGTAATTTTTTGAACTGATTCTTCAGCATTTCTTGCTTGATCCTCAGTTAATTCTTTCTCTTTTAGTAAATCTTTAATCATTGAATTAGCGTCCCTACGGACATTTCTAATTGCAATTCTTCCTTTCTCTGCTTCATTACGGACCAATTTGGTCATTTCACGTCTGCGCTCTTCTGTCAGTGGCGGTAGTGGAATACGTAATGTATCACCCAAGTTAACTGGATTTAAACCTAAATCCGAGCTCATAATTGCTTTTTCAACCTGACCTATAATGCCTTTTTCCCATGGCGTCACACCTAAAGTACGAGCATCTAAAATATTAACATTGGCTATCTGATTTAATGGTGTATCAGAACCATAGTATGAAATTGTTACATGAGCTAATAAATCAGGATGCGCTCTACCTGTTTTAATTTTTGCCAAATCCTGCTTTAATACTTCAATACTTTTTTCCATCCGTGTTTCAGCATCAGTTAAAATATCATCAATCATTTAGCTTACTCCTTAACTACCCAGGTACCTTCAGGTTCACCAAGTAATACCCGATTTAAGCTACCATCTTTAAATAGATTAAATACGCAAATCTCAACACCAAAATCTCGACATTGAGCAAATGCCCCTAAATCCATGATTTTCAATTCTTTTTTTAATACCTGATCAAATGTCACTCTATCAAATAACTGTGCGTCTGAATGTTTTTTAGGGTCTTTATTATATACCCCATCAACTGTTGTTGCTTTCAGTATTGCGTCTGCATTAATTTCAATTGCGCGCAAACTTGCTGTTGAGTCTGTTGTGACAAAAGGGTTACCTGTACCACCTGCAAAAAGAACGACATATCCTTCTGCTAACAGTGAACGTGCCTTATCAATTGTTGATGTTAAAATCATACTTTCAACACCACGAGATGATAAAACCGCTGCTTTTTGAGAAACTGAGTGCAAGCTATCTCTTAAAGCTAAAGCATTAATCATTGTTGCTAGCATACCCATCTGATCTGCAGTCGCTCTATCAATCAAACTATCATTTAATTGAGCGCCACGGATAAAATTACCGCCACCAACAACAACTGCAACTTCAATACCTGATTTTACTGCTTGAGTAATTGCACTTGCAATTGAGCCTAAAGCCTTAGTTGATAACCCCAAGGCTCCTTGCTCACTAAGCGCTTCACCACTTAGTTTTAGTAGGATTCGCTTATATTTTTTTTCCATTTAAGTTTACGCTCCGCGTACTTGAGACATAACCTCTTCAGCAAAGTTAGACTCTTCCTTTTCGATTCCTTCACCAACAGCAAAACGGACAAAATTTTCTACTGTTGCTTGTTTTGATTTTAATAAAGCACCAACTTTTTGATTTGGATCTTTAACAAATGGTTGCCCAGTTAAGCTAACTTCATCTAAGAACTTGCGTACTCGACCTTCAACCATCTTCTCAATAATTGCTTCAGGCTTGCCAGAATCTTTTGCTTGTGCTGAAAAAATTTCTTTTTCTTTTTCAACCAGCTCTTGAGATACATCAGTCGGGTTAACAACACTTGGATTTGATGCTGCAACATGCATTGCGACATCTTTAGCTAGTGTTTCATCACCACCACTAAGGCTAACTACAACACCAATACGACCACTATGGCTATAGCTTCCTACAACACCTTCTGAGCTTTCAATAAATTTAGCACGACGAACTGAAATATTCTCACCAATTTTTGAAATTAAGTTTTTACGAGCTGTTTCAATATCTTCACCTGTTACCAACTTAAGGCTTGCAATCTTCTCAATATCAGTCTCTTTTGAAACCAAAACTGCTTGTGCTACATTATTGGCAAACTGTGTAAAGTTTTCGTCACGCGCAACAAAATCTGTCTCACAATTAACTTCAACCATCGCTGCTTCTTTATTATCTGAAGAAGCATGGATGACAATGATACCTTCAGCTGCTACTCTCGATGCTTTTTTATCAGCTTTCGCTTGGCCAGCTTTACGCATCATTTCAACTGCTTTGTCCATATCGCCATTAGTTTCAGTCAGTGCTTTTTTACATTCCATCATGCCAGCACCCGTACGTTGACGAAGTTCTTTTACCATCTGAGCTGTAATTGCCATGATTATTTGTCCTCTTTTGCGCTATCTTTCTTTTTTGCTTTTGTCGTTTTAGTTTCTTTTTCAGAAGCAACTGTTTCTACAACTTCTTCTGCTGTATTAGCTTCTTCAGCTGAAGTATCTTCTGATGATGCTTCATCAAACTCAGCGGTTGCTTTTGCTTGACGTGCATCTAAAATAGCATCTGCAAATGTTGAAAGATAAAAGCGAAGTGCTCTGACTGCATCATCATTACCTGGGATCAAGTAATCAACACCTTCTGGGTTAGAATTTGTATCTACAATACCGATAACAGGAATACTTAAACGATTTGCTTCTTGAATTGCAATACGCTCTTCATTACTATCAACAACGATAATAGCATCAGGCAAACCACCCATGTGCTTAATTCCACCCAAGCTTAACTCTAGCTTTTCAATTTCACGCGTTGTTTTTAATGCTTCTTTTTTCGTTAAACGCTCAAAATAACCCTCTTCACGCATTTTTTCCAAATCACGTAGGCGCTTAATTGACTGACGAATTGTTTTATAGTTAGTTAGCATGCCACCTAACCAACGATGATTCACATAAGGCATACCAGCACGCGTTGCTTCTTCTTGAACAACAGACTGAGCTGAACGCTTAGTACCAACAAATAGAATTTTACTCTTATTGCGTGATGCAATTTTGCCAACAATATTTACGGCATCTTTAAACATTGGTAAAGTTTTTTCAAGATCAATAATATGTATGCCATGATTAATACCAAAAATATAAGATTCCATTTTTGGATTCCAGTAGCGCTTGTGGTGGCCAAAGTGAACACCAGCTTTCATCATTTTTTTCATTGTAACCATTTTAATTACCTCTTATTTTGGGTTACTCCTCCACAACTCCCACGTATTAACTTTAATGTTTCCTAAAGCACCCAATACGTGTGACGAGCCGTGTGCGGGTTATTAAACTTACATTTTTATTTGCTAAATCAGCATAGGCTTTATACCATATTCACAATAAATTAACAATCAAACAATTTAAAAAAACCACAAATTACAAGGATTCCATATGCCAAACATCGTGATTAAAACAAGTGATGATATTGAAAAAATGCGCGCCGCTGGTAAGCTTGCTGCTGAAGTTTTAACTCTAATTGGTGATCATGTCGTACCAGGCATTACAACAGAAGAGCTTAATAATATTTGCCATCAACACATTACAGAGGTTCAAAAAGCAACGCCTGCACCACTAAACTATCATGGTTTTCCTAAATCAATTTGCACATCAGTAAACCACGTTGTGTGCCATGGTATACCTGGGCCTAAAAAGCTAAAAAATGGAGATATCATCAATATTGATATTACCGTATTAAAAGATGGCTATCATGGTGATACTAGCAAAATGTTTTATGTTGGAGAAGCAAGCATTTTAGCTAAGCGTCTTGTTGAAGTAACACACCAATGCTTATGGCGAGGCATCGACCTTGTTAAACCTGGAGCAACATTAGGTGATATTGCCAAAGCAATTCAGACGCATGCGCACAAACATAAATTTTCAGTTGTAAAAGATTTTTGTGGGCATGGGATTGGCAAAGGATTTCATGAAGACCCTCAAGTTTTACACTACTATGATCCTAATAATGCTAATATGAATATTACACTTAAAGAAGGTATGATTTTCACAATTGAGCCAATGATTAATGCTGGAAATGATAAAGTAACTATACTAAAAGATAAATGGACAGCTATTACAAAAGATCGTTCATTGTCCGCTCAATGGGAACACACCATTTTAGTAACAAAAGATGGATTTGAAGTCTTAACCTTAAGGGATGAAGAAAAACTATGACACAGTCTATAGCGCAATCTGAAGTCAACAGCATTTGTGACCAAATCAAGGCTCAAGGACAAGTAATCACTATTTCGCTTGTTAGAAGCATGCTAGGCAAAGGCACCCATTCACAGCTTGTTGAGGCTGTTTTGCGTTATAAGACGGATGAAATCAAAGCTAAAGAATACGCACAAAAAGAATCACAAATTCAAATAAGCGCTGAAGAGACTCAACAAAAAAACAAACAGAAAGTCAGAACGACCAAAAAAGAGACACTAATTGATCAGCTCAAATCACTTAATAAAAAATATAATTTAGCGTTAACTGAAGCTCAGTTAATTGAAGTTGCATCTCTTTGTGACAACCACTTCAAAAAACAAAAAGAAACAGAAAAAAACACACACCGAAAATCTACTCAACAATTAAAAATTGAGATTGATCAGCTTGAAACTCGTCTATATGCAGCTAATGAGCAAATACAAAAGCAAGCAGCAATTATTGAGCATTTAAATCAACAACAACTATTATTCACAAAGCCAGAAACACCAAAACATAACTTTAAGACTCAAACACTTCAAAAAACAGAGGTAAAAGAAAGCATAAAAAAAGGCCCTAGCGTACAAGAACAACTACAGCCTATCCACTCTGCTAGAGTTGCTGCCTATGACTTTAATACTGGCAACATTATTCTAAAGGCCAATGATTTCAACGCGCCTTTGCTTAAAATTCTTAGGTTAAATCAAAAAGATGTAATCGCTGCTAGCGTTTATTATGATTATAAAACACGCTACTATCATTTATCTAACTGCTCTAAAAATACAATTAATTTTTTAAAAAACTATCACTTTGCCTTTAGTGATGCATTAACACATCAGGCTAACAAAATATTTTGATCATTAAAGGCTACCGCTTTTTAAACGAAACAGTTAAAATGACTTTTAATTATCTTAATTGAATTTTAATTTATTTTAGGGAGTCATTTATGCCGTTTTTGGTAACTGATCCTTGCATAAAGTGTAAGTATGGAGACTGTGTCGAAGTTTGCCCTGTTGATTGCTTTTACGAAGGACCTAATATGTTAGTCATCAACCCAGATGAATGCATTGACTGCGCATTATGCGAGCCTGAGTGCCCAGTTAATGCCATTGTTTCTGAAGATGAAGTACCCGAAGGGCAAGAAAATTTCATTGAGCTTAATCGAGAGCTTTCTGAAATTTGGCCAAATATTACTGAAAAATGCGAAACACCTGAAGATGCCAATGATTGGCAAGATGTTAAAAATAAGATTCAACATCTTGAAAGATAAAAATCAAACAAATTGTCAACCTTTCTCAAAAATCAGCGACTCACCTTGACGGTGCACTTTAATCATTTCATTAGGTAAAAACTTACCTTCTAGCAACTCATAGGCCAATGGATTTTCAATCTGTTGCTGGATAGAGCGCTTTAGTGGCCTTGCACCATAAATAGGATCATAACCAACTTCTGTAATCAATTGCATTGCCTCTGGCGTTAATGCAATATCTAAATCTTTTTCTTTCAAACGTTTGCGTAAACGCTCAAGTTGAATATCTGCTATTTTTTCAATCATTTTTTGTTCAAGCGGTTTAAAGACTACCATTTCATCAACACGATTAATAAATTCTGGTCTAAAATGTTGGCCTACAACCTCTAAAACAGCCGTTTTCATTTCTTCATAATCACCTGAAGATGCCATTTCTTGAATTAAATGAGACCCCAAGTTTGAAGTCATAATAATAACTGTATTACGAAAATCAACCGTACGTCCATGTCCATCAGTTAGACGCCCATCATCTAATACTTGCAATAGAATATTAAATACATCAGGATGCGCTTTTTCAACTTCATCTAAAAGAATTACTGAGTAAGGTTTACGTCTAACATATTCTGTCATATAACCACCTTGCTCATAGCCAACATAGCCAGGAGGAGCTCCAATTAATCTTGATACTGAATGCTTTTCCATAAATTCAGACATATCAACACGAAGCATCGCATTTTCATCATCAAAAAGAAACTCTGCTAATGCTTTCGTTAACTCTGTTTTACCAACACCTGTTGGCCCAAGGAACATAAATGAACCAATTGGTTTATTTGGATCAGATAACCCAGAGCGTGAGCGTCTAACTGCATTAGATACCGCATTAACAGCTTCATTTTGACCAACCACACGCTTTTCTAGCTCAGCTTCCAAACGCAGTAATTTTTCTTTTTCACCTTCCATCATCCTTGCAACAGGTATACCTGTTGCTTTTGAGACAACTTCTGCAATTTGTTCTTCTGTTACAGCATTGTGCACCAATTGCGGTTGATGGTCTTCTTTCTCTGTTTGTGCTTCTTTTTCATTGACGTTACTAAGCTGCTCCTCTAACTCAGGAATTTTACCATATTGAAGTTCTGCCATACGCTGTAAGTCACCTGCTCGTTTTGCTGCATCCATATCAAGCTTTGCTCGCTCTAATGCTTCTTTAATGTGCTGAGCTCCTTGCAATGTTGCTTTTTCAGATTTCCACACATCCTCTAAATCTGCATATTCTTTTTCAAGATTGCCAATTTCTGTTTGAAGCTGCTCTAAACGCTTTTTAGATGCCTTATCATTTTCTTTTGCTAAAGCTTCTTTTTCCATCTTTAATTGGATTAAGCGACGATCAAGCCTATCCATACTCTCTGGTTTTGAATCTATTTCCATACGAATATGACTGGCTGCTTCATCAATTAAGTCGATTGCTTTGTCTGGTAAATTTCTATCTGTAACATACCGATGCGATAGTGTGGCTGCTGCAACGATTGCTGGATCTGTGATATCTACACCATGATGCACCTCATAACGCTCTTTTAGACCCCGTAAAATTGCAATGGTATCTTCAACTGAAGGTTCATCAACTAAAACTTTTTGGAAACGGCGTTCTAATGCCGCATCTTTTTCAATATTTTCACGGTATTCATTTAACGTTGTTGCGCCAACACAGCGAAGCTCACCTCTTGCTAATGCAGGCTTTAACATATTACCTGCATCCATTGAACCTTCAGCTTTACCAGCACCTACCATTGTATGTATTTCATCAATAAATAAAATAACTTGTCCTTCTTGCTTAGCAAGATCGTTTAATACCGCCTTTAAGCGCTCTTCAAATTCGCCTCTAAATTTAGCACCTGCAATCAATGCCCCCATATCGAGTGACAATAAGCGCTTATTACGCATACCCTCAGGCACTTCATTATTAATAATACGTTGTGCTAAACCTTCAACAATTGCAGTTTTACCAACACCTGGCTCACCAATCAAAACAGGATTATTTTTTGTTCTTCTTTGTAAAACTTGAACTGTCCTTCTAATTTCATCATCCCGTCCGATAACAGGATCAAGTTTGCCTTGCTCTGCTCTTTCGGTTAAATCAACTGTATATTTTGCTAAAGCTCCTCGTAATTCTTCTGCATTTGCATCCGTAACTGATTCACCTCCTCGAATACTATTAATCGCATCTTTGACTTTACCTTCGGTCAAATTTTGCTCTTTAAAAATAGAAGCAACAAGCGTATCTTCAAAGCATGCCTGGACAAATAATTCACTTGATATAAATTGATCCTTTCTTTCTTGGGCAAGCTTTTCTGTTTTTTGAAATACTCGTATTAAGTTATTTGAGGGTTGAACCTGTGTATAACCATCACTTGTTGATTGTTCATCTAATGCTTTTAAAAGTGATGAGCGCAATTGATTAATATTTGCTCCGGCCTGTGTTAGTACTGAGCGAATACTACTACCTTGTTGATCCAGCAAGGCCATCATCACATGACAGGCTTCGATCATTGTGTTATTTCTAGATAATGCTAGTGACTGTGCATCCGAGATTGCTTGTTGAAACTTTGTTGTTAATTTATCAAATCGCATAAAAAAACCCTTTTTAAAAAAGCTAACTTATTAACATATATGGCGTCATTTAATTCAAATATCAAGTCCCTATTAATATTTGTTAATATTTACTCTTTAGCTGCTACTTGCTCTAAATTAAGCAAATCCATCTTTGGTTGTATTTTGTTTTGCCAAAATTTATAGAATGATTGTAATTTATCATCGCCTTGTGCAACTGATCTAATGTAATTTGCAACCGTAGGAATATATCCCAGATAAGTAGGACGACTATCCCTTACATACAAACAAGCAAAAATGCCTAAACACTTAATATGCCTTTGCATACCTGTCCAATTAAACCATTGCTCAAATGCACTCAAATGAGTTGTACCATCTAATATTTCTTTTTGAATTAACATTTGATAATAAACTTCAACCCAGTGATTAACGACTTGATTAGGCCAGCTAATATAACAATCTCGTAATAAAGAAACCAAATCATAAGCAATTGGACCGCAAACTGAGTCTTGGTAATCAATAACTCCAAGCTTATGGTTATCTAGCACCATAATATTTTTACTATGGTAATCTCGATGCAAACAAACTTGTGGCTGCTCCTTTGCCAAATCTGCAAGCTGATGAAACACACCATCTAACAAAACTTTATCTTCTTTAGTTGTTTTTAGTTTAATAAGCTCAAAAAACCACTCATTCATTCGATTAGCTTCTTCAATAAACTTTTCATAGCTATACTCAGGTACTGCTACTTTGTCTATTTGATTAATCTTAACTAACTCATCCAAGCACATCTTATAATGCTGATTGTTTTTCTCATCTTGAAAAACATCAAATAATAATCGATTGCCAAAATCCCTTAATAAACATAAACCTTCTACCAAGTCTAAATGCAAAACTTCAGGTGTTAATACATCATTACCACTAAATAAATTACCTACATCATAAAACTGTTTTAATTTTTCTTTTTCTGATGATGCATCCATTAAAACATAAGACTTACCAAGCCGCTTAACTCGATAATAACGTCTAAAGCTCGCATCCCCTGCTAAAAAGTCTATTTCAAATTGATTATCTCCATAATAACCAACCAACCACTCAATTAATCTACTTCTTTGAAATGTCATACATAAATCCTAGCCAACACTTAATAAAAACGCTAAACTTTGTTTCTAAAATTCTAGCTTAAATATGAATTAAAAATCGAGGGTATTTTTTACAATGACGCCACAATCTGCTTTAAGGAAAAAAAAGATTTTATCAGTTGCCCTTTTTTCAT
Source organism: Thiotrichales bacterium 19S9-11 (assembly GCA_021713395.1). Lineage (GTDB taxonomy): Bacteria > Pseudomonadota > Gammaproteobacteria > Francisellales > Francisellaceae > M0027. The sequence goes on from JAKJJT010000002.1 coordinate 118,840, forward strand.
TGTTAGCTCCAAGCGTTAACCAAGCAGAAATTTCACTTAAAAACCCTCTGCAAAAAAATTGGGAATGCCAAATTAAAGATGGTAAATGGTTATGCTTTGAACTTGATGATGACGCCCAAGCACTATTCCAAAAAAATACCAACATCTCTGAAAAACAAATCATCTTAGCAAAAGCTTTAGGTTGGGTCCCTACAAATGATCCAAAAAATATTTGTGGTGGCTATTACTATCAACCACCAGCATATGACCCTTCAAAGCCTCTAGATGAAAATACACATTTAAGAGCAGATGAAGCTAATTATACTGTCAAAGGGAGCATTACTGCTCAAGGTAATGTCCGAGTAAAAAAAGGCACTCAAACATTAAGCGCAAACAAAGCAACAGTTAGCCCGAACCAACAAAATCAAAAGCTATCAAATATTGAAGCTTCTGGGAATGTCAGCTTAAGACAGCCTGGCCAACTTGTTATATCTGACAAAGGAAAAGCAAACCTTAATGCAAATACTGCAACTTTAAATGATACTTACTATCTTATTAATGTGGTTGAAGATCCTTCTGAAGGAGGCAGCTTATTAAGTTCAGCGCCCCCTCAAACAAACGCCTGCCAATATACTCACTTTACTGGTTATGGACGAGGCCATGCCGATACAGTTTATCAGCTAAGCGAAACTCGTTATAAACTAAAAAATGCTTCTTATACAACCGCACCTCCCACAACAAACACTTGGACACTGACTGGCACAACAATCGATTTAGATAAAGAATCTGGACGAGGTGAAATTTATAATAGTGTTTTATGGGCAAAAGACTTTCCTGTTTTTTATAGCCCCTACTTCAACTTCCCAATTGATAGTCGCAGACAAACAGGCTTTCTCTACCCAACCGCAGGCTATCAAAATGATAGTGGTTACTACCTATCAACACCATTTTATGTCAACCTTGCACCTAATTATGACTTATTGGTGACACCTACACTTTATAACCACCGCGGGCTAATGGTTAATAATAAATTACGATTTTTAACTGAAACCCAAGATGGGCTAATCAATCTTTCCTATATGCCAAATGACAATATAGATCATAGAAGTCGAAGTGCTTTAGATGTAACCATTAATGGGCAGTATAATAAATACTTATCTAGCTATTTTGATTATCACTATGTTAGTGACGACCAATTTATTGATGACTTTGCAAGCAATGATATTATTTCTGCTAACCAAACATTACTGAACCGAGAATTTCAATTAAAGTATGCAGATCCTACCTGGAATATTAATGGCACCCTGCTAGATTATAACGTTATTGATCCCGAGCTTACGCTTGCTAACCGACCTTATGCAACACTACCTCAAATTAATGCAACAATGACACCTGAAAGTAGTTATGATTGGTTAAAATATGGCTTCAGCTCTCAATTTACTTATTTTTATAAATCGCCTTATGACAATCAAGAACAAGTTAATGGCCAACGTATTTATCTAGCTCCGTATGTTGAGACCCCTTTAAAAGAAAGCTGGGGATATTTAACGCCTAAACTAACATTTACCTCAACTGAATATTGGCTACAAGACAGAGACAACTCTCTATCAAACCCAGGATTCCCAAGTCAATACGTAAGCCGAAATTTACCCATTTTCAATATTGATACCGGTGTTTACTTTGATGGTAACTTCCAACTTGAAAGCACAAATTACCAACAAACTATTAAACCTAGACTTTTTTATACTTATATTCCTTATCGTAATCAAAACAACATTCCAATATTTGATACTTCCTTTACTAACTTTACTTACAACTCTCTATTTACAAGCAATCGTTTCAGTGGCTATGACCGTATTAATAATGCAAACCAACTATCATACTCACTAGAGACTTCAATTCAAACAGACACTGGAAAACCTATCTTATCTGGTGGTGTTGGCCAAATTGCTTATTTTACTGAACAAAAAGTTTCTGTTTGCCGAACAGCTAACTGTATTGCAACAGAAAACCCCGATTATGATGATGATTTTTCAGATATTGCCGGATTCCTAAGCTATCACTTTTTAGATGATTGGACATTAACTGCTGATATGACATACCATGTTCAGTCAAGTCGTGTTGACAGCCAAAACTATACACTACAATATAAACCAAACCCTGGTATTATTTTAAACGCATCCTATAATAACACAGCCAATGACTACTCATTACTAAGCACAGAGCAACTTTTAAATGGAACTTCTCCTCCTAGTATCTCAAGCACAACCTTATCAGGACTATACCAGTTAACTGAAAACTGGTCTCTTATTGGCTTATGGAACTATTCTTTTACTTATAAGCGTTCTTTAAATATGTTTGCAGGCATAAGCTATGATGCTTGTAGCTGGTCTTTTCGCTTTGCTTATCAGCGTTATATCTCTAATGACTTTGGCAGCAACTCAAATAATCCTTCTGAAATATCTGGGCCACTTGATACAGCTCTGATATTCCAAGTACAACTTAAAGGACTTGGCAGTTCATCTGGGTCACAACTTAACGGGCTTTTAGATCAAATTAATGGTTATACGCCAAAATCACCTTTCTAAAGCTTGTTGATTACATTAGAATGCTTATAATTAATCGTAAAACAATGACACCTTTAAGCTATAACTGGGATTTTTATGTCACATAAACTCATTTCAATGCTCGCTTTATCTATTAGTTGCCTTGTTTACTCTCAAGGCATAAGTGCTGACAAAACAACTAATACACTAGATACAAGTAAAATACTAAGTCAAATTCCTCAAGAAAATAATTCTACACAAGATAAAAACACAAGGCTTAATACTAAAAATATCCCTTTTAACCAAATTATTGCTGTTGTTAATCAAGATGTCATTACCACAGAAGAATTAAATGAAGCTGTTGAACAAACAAAAGCTCAACTAACTGACCAAGGCGTATCAATTCCAAGTGATCTGACATTAAAACGACAACTGTTACAACAGCTTATTAACCAAAAAATCATGCTTGATTTAGCCAAAAAAAATCACGTCACAACAACAGATGTACAAGTTAATGATTTAATTAAAAGTATTGCTAAAGCAAATAATATATCGACAACAAAGCTTAGAAAAAAATTAGAGTCTACTGGTATTGATTACCAACAATATTTTGATACCATGCGCAAACAATTAATTATACAAAAAATGCAACAAAAGCTTGTTTCTGGTTCTATCTTTGTCTCACCCAATGACATCGATAATTTTGTTAAAAAATATTTACAAAAACCAGACATGGTAAAGTACAATCTGTCTAATATTTTAATTCCCTTGCCTAAGAATAAAACACCTGAGGCAATTCAAAAGGCAAAAAATCAAGCAAATGACTTAGTAAAAAATATTCAATCAGGAAAAATAAGCTTCTTTGATGCGGCTAGAAAATATTCACAAAGCGCCAACGCCCTATCTGGTGGTTTTGTCGGAGAGAAAACAGTTGATGAATTACCAAGCATCTATGCACAAAAAGTTGAATCCATGAAAAAAGGTGAAGTATTAGGCCCTTTTGAAGCAAATGGTGCATTACAAATCTTAAAACTAAATGATATTAAAATAGAGCAAGCTGATAAACACTGGGTTGAAGAATATCATGTACAACAAATTCTATTAAAGTTAACGCCTATTTTAAATAGTGAACAAGCAAAGGCTCAACTTGAAAGAATTATCATGGCATTAAACAATGGTGAGTCATTTGCATCAATGGCAAAGTCAAATACACAGAACTATGACTCAGCCTCCAAAGGTGGAGATCTTGGGTGGTTAAATTTAGATAAAATTGATAGTACACTTGCTGAAATGATTGAAAAGACACCAACAGAACAAGTAAGCAAACCTTTTAAAGTTGGAAACACATGGCAAATCATTAAAGTATTAGGCAAACGTAAAACTGATAACACAGAAGCGTATCTAAAAATGCAGGCAGCTAATACTTTATTTCGTCAGAGAGCTGAACAAATGATTAAAAACTGGCAACTGTCACTACGTGGAGAAGCTTATATTAACATTCTAATACCAGAATATAAAATACCTGAATTAGACAGCCAATGAAACATCAAGCAAAAAAACGATTTGGACAAAACTTCTTAATTAATGATTATATTATTAACCAGATTGTTTCTGCAGGTAATTTCAAAAATGACGATTTCGTTATAGAAATTGGGCCTGGCCTTGGCGCTTTAACAAAACCTTTATTAAAAAAGCTCGATCACTTAAATGTTATTGAAATTGATCAGGATATTATTCAGCATTTAGAAGAGCTAAAGCTTAAAAACCAATCTAAACTAACCATTTATCATCAAGATGTGTTAAAAACAGACTTTGATTTACTCTTTGATAACGCCAATCAACGACATATAAAACTAATTGGTAACCTACCTTATAACATATCAACTGCCTTATTAATTCATTTGTTACCTTATAGCAGGCAAGTAACGCATATGATATTTATGCTGCAAAAAGAAGTAATTGATAGAATCTGTGCTAAACCCAATACAAAAGCCTATGGCAGACTTACCGTCATGCTACAGTACTTTTTTAATATTAAGCGTGTTGTATCTGTCCCGCCAACAGCATTTAAGCCACAACCAAAAGTTCAATCTGAAGTTATTTTACTTAGTCCAAAACCAGAATACCTCGCGCTTTCTGATATTAAATTATTTGAAAATATTATCAGTAGTGCCTTTCAGCAGCGTAGAAAAACAATTTCAAATAGCTTAAAGCCTTACCTAAGTTCTGATGACATGACAAAACTTGAAATTAATCCTAAATTACGAGCAGAAAATTTAACGCTTGAACATTTTGTTAACATAACAAATTATGTGGCAAGCCAATGACAACTTATGCAATTGGTGATATTCAAGGCTGCTATCATGAATTGATGCAATTACTAGAATTAATTGAATTTAATCCCAAAGAAGATGAGCTTCTCCTGGCTGGTGATTTAGTAAACAGAGGCCCGCAGTCACTTGAAGTACTACGCTATATTCTTAAACATACCAAAAACATACGTGCTGTTTTGGGCAATCATGACTTACATCTATTATCACTTGCCTATGGGCATGGCAGATCTTTTAACTCAGATACATTTGAACCGATCTTAAAAGCCAATGATAAAATTGAGTTAATCGAGTATGTTCGACATTTACCCTTAGCTATCTCATTTGATAAGTTTGTCATGACACATGCAGGCATTCCACCTATATGGAGCATTGATCAAACATTACAGTATGCAAGTGAGGTTGAAAAAAAATTACAATCAAATCAACCTAAATCTTTACTTGCCAACCTCTATGGTGATTTACCCAATCAATGGGATGATAACCTATCTGGTAATGAGCGTTTTCGTCTGATTATAAACTATCTCACTCGAATGAGAATTTGCACAAAAGAAGGCAAACTGAATTTAAGCTACAAAGGGGATATAAATCAGATCCCTAGTAACTTTTATCCTTGGTTTCAAGTGCCAAATTCCAAAGTTTCAAAAGACTTAACTATCTTATTTGGGCACTGGGCAGCGTTAGAAGGAAAAACCAATAATACACAAATTATTGGCTTAGATTTAGGTTGTGTTTGGGGTGGTAAATTACAAGCATATGCCTTGGAAAGCAAACGTTTTTATTCAGTAAAGTCAAATCAATAAACTCACTTAGAAACTTCATTGTATTTTTTATGTAACTATATGATTTATTTAAATTTAACTTAAAAAATCCTTTAAAAATATATATCGTCATTGATAAAAATTCAACTAATGTAAGTCTAAATCCTCCATTTTTAGCTAATTAGATACCAATTTTAACTATTTTTGAGTATAATTTAGCTTTAGATAAAATAACCATGAAAAACTATCATTAAATAGATTAAAGAGTATTTCCAATGAACCAAACGATCAAAGCCACCCTAACTCTCATTCTAATTGTTGCTTTGGCTGCAGTCTTTTTTATTATATTTTTTCCACTATTTTTAGCAATTGCAGTTGTTGGCATTATATACCTGATGATTTTACGTCATCGTGTTATGAAGCATTATCAAAGAATGCAACAACATCAAAGTGAAACCCAAGAACAAAATCCGGATGAAAAATACGGTCGAACAATTGATCATAATGAAATCAAATAGAGACTAAAAGGGTTGCAAAATTTAGATTCATCAACTATTTATAAATTATCATCAATTAAAAAAGGGTTAACCTATGAGTAACAATTATGTGACAAGATCTGAAATGATTAAGAAACTAAGTCAGCACGTTCAGGTTCATAACGAACACGCAGCTGATGCAGTAAAAACCATTGTTAATATAATGTCACAAGCATTAGCGAACAATCGTCGTATCGAGATTCGTGGCTTTGGTAGCTTTGAAGTACATGAACACAAAAATAAAGTTGTTCGCAACCCTAAAACTGGTGCGGTTATACCTGATGCAACACAATATGCAATTCATTTTAAACCTGGGAAAAAACTACGTGAGGACGTCATCAACTTATGATACGTCTTTAAGCACCTTTTTCTACTTTTTATTTCAAGTCTATTTGATACAATAACGGCCACTATATAGTATACTCCTATTTTAATATGATAAAACAAAATGACACAATTGTAGCACTTGCTACCCCACCAGGAAAAGGCAGCATCGGCATTGTACGCTTATCTGGAAAAAATGCTCATCAAATTGGCTCTAAGATCACAAAAACTCAACTGAAACCACGCCATGCGCATTATCTCAGTTTTTATGATGAGGCTAATCAAGTCATTGATCAGGGTATTGCTATTTATTTTAAAGCGCCTCACTCCTTTACTGGTGAAGACATCGTCGAATTTCAAGGCCATGGCGGTCCTATCATTTTAGATATTATTATTAAAGAGGCATTGAAACTAGGCGCAAGCCTTGCAAAACCAGGTGAATTTTCTGAGCGTGCTTTTTTAAATGATAAGCTTGATCTACTCCAAGCAGAAGCCATTGCTGATCTAATTGCAGCATCCTCAGAGGATGCAGCCAAATCTGCCATTCGCTCCTTACAAGGTATTTTTTCAGATAAAATACATCAACTCGTTAATGACCTTATTCACTTAAGAACCTATGTTGAAAGTGCTATTGATTTTCCAGATGAAGAAATTGACTTTTTATCTGATGGACATATCCAATCAAAATTAGAAGCAACTCAAACTCAAGTAAGCGATATTTTAAAAACATCTCGCCAAGGTCAAATGCTTCAAGAAGGCATGACAGTTGTCATTGCAGGTAAACCCAATGCTGGTAAATCTAGTCTTTTAAATGCCTTATCTGGCAAAGATTCAGCCATTGTGACAGATATTGCAGGGACAACAAGAGACATCTTAAAAGAATATATTAATATTGACGGGCTGCCACTTCATATTATTGATACCGCAGGCTTAAGAGACAGCCCTGATATTGTTGAAAAAGAAGGCATTAAGCGTGCAATGAGTGCCATTGAATCTGCCGACTGCTTATTATTAGTTAGTGATATTAATGATACAACTAGCTCGCAAGGTTCAAGTCAATTATATTCTGAGTTAAAAGAAGCTAACCTGCCAATTCCAACGGATATACCGACACTTTATTTATTTAATAAAATTGATCTATTAGACACAATACCTGAAAACACAGATAATCATATTTATATTTCTGCCAAGTCAGGTGATGGTATTGATACATTAAAAGATAGACTACTAAAACTCATTGGTTATCAAAGAACTTCAGAAAGCTTATTTACGGCTAGACGTCGTCATATTGAAGCGCTAGAACTAGCTTTAAAACATTTAGATTTAGGTTTTGAACAATTAACTGTCTTTCAGAGCGGTGAACTTGTTGCAGAAGAGCTAAAACTTGCACAAAATGCCTTATCTAGTATTACTGGTGAATTTAGTTCTGATGATTTATTAGGTGAAATTTTTTCATCATTTTGTATTGGGAAGTAGTTATTCCAAAACTTTTGTAGGCTCTTCCTCTGTTTTTTTAACTCCAGCACCAAACAATAGAAATAAACTACCAACAGGGTCATTTAAAAAGTTACCTGAGTGGCTCTGTGCTATAGCTTCATCATAGTCAACTCCTAATTTAGTTGCTAAGCTTTCAAACATTTCAGAAACCGGTTTAAAAGTTGAAGAGTAAGGATCTGAAATATTTCTATTTTCATTTAAATTAATAACTATTTTTAAAAACTTACTTTTAACTGCTTCATCTGATGCAGTTAGTAGTTTACTTAAATTTTTTAATTCCATGACAGCATAATTTTTCTTATCAAGGTTTGATGCTGTTGTTATAACTATATTTAAAGCATCATATAAAATTACTATAATTGACAACCTGTCATTCTTAACACCTGGCATACTGACATTTTTACCAAATTTTTTAGATAATGAGCAAAACTCAATCGCATATTGATAGATTAATTGCTGTTTTTTATCATCTACTTGAGGCTTTATAATTGTCATTAAGTCTTTAAAGCACTTAATAAAGTTCGCATTAAACTCAAGTTTTAAATTCTCTGCCATCTTAATAATCTTATTAAGATTAGACTTATCAATTTCTTCGGGTGTAAATATAAATGGATCTTTTAAGAATAAACCTTGATTAGCGCTATTTTCAAATCGCTCTCTACTTACTATAGATTCAGTTCTTCTGTGAGAAATATGATTATGGCTATGTGTGTACTCTTTACAAAAACCCATGATTCTGATTGCTGTATATAAATAAAAATCATGCTTATCAGATTCTGGTATAGCTGCCGATGTATAGTGTGATTTAGAAATTTCAAAATGGTTATGCTCTAAACTATCATCAAGAAAAAGCTTATTATTTAATTTATTTATCTTAAGGCTCTGTGGGCCTATTAATTTAATTGCTGGACCTTCCTCAAAAGAAAGCTTATAAGCAATTACAAGTACTTGTAAAGCTAATAAAAAGCGTAATTCTCGATTATTTGATAATAATTCTTTTTTATTTTCTTTTAGATAGTCATAAAAATTTTCACCTAATAAATAGTATTTATTTATTATTTGATCTTTTTCTTCTCTGTCTAAATTCAATAACTCCTCTAATGTATGGGCGCCTTCAAGCTTATCCTGTATTTTCTGTTGAATAAAATAAAGTGCTATATCAGAGGCTCTAATATTATCTGAGCAAGCATGTATTTGAAGATATAATATATCAAATTTTTCTAAGCCTTTATCTAAACTAAAATTCTTCCGTTCTATATCTAAAATTTCTTGTATCTCTTTTTGCTTAGAAGCATTATCTTCTTTATATTCTTCATCTAAAGCTAAAAGCCTTTCAATTGCGTCCCTATCCATAAAAAATCCTTTTTTTATTGCTTGTCTAATTTATTTGTCGAGTTATATCTGTTTCCTTTTGAGTATTTTCTTGCTCATATTGCTTAAAAATTGAAGCAGGCCTACTACTATCATTTGCTTGATTAATTTCCAGCTTAATTTGTCTATATGTTTTAAGATGATACTGGTTGTTTAGCTCTACCTCTGTTGATTGTATAATGCTATCTTCATCTTCTTTTGTAATGCCCAATGCATTTTGAATTTTTTTAAACTTACTTTCAATTGATTTATAAGCTGTTGTTTCTCTGGAGTAATAGCCAGATCTTCCCATAGAGCAGCCACTTGTCTGATGAGTAATTATTCTAATTAGTTGCAAAGTAAGTTGTTTTAAATCTTTCATTGAAAAATCATGATAGGTTAATTCTGCAACCATTCGATACATAAACTTCATTTTAATTTCATCTGATGTTTTAGATCGTGAAACCTTTAGAATATTAAGCAAATCTTGTTTTATTTTTATTAATTGAAAATCTTTATTTTCTAAGTATTTATCTCCATTAAAAAAATCAATAATTCGATTAATATCTCGATATTCTATATAGTCAGAGACAAAAAACTCACATAAAACAGGATCAGATATACTATTAATTTTATCAGGCCATATTTTTCTTATAAGTTCAAATATCATTTCATCTATTGATGACCTAATTTCCAGCTCAAAATATTGATCTAATGCTCTTATTTCTTTATTTTGCAACTCCTTAACATAATCTTGAATATATTGTTCAAACGCTTCTTCAACTAACCATTGAAATTTTGTCTTTTCATAACCATCAATATCTTTTTCAATATATTTTTTAATATTTTCTATAATTCTCAATTGAACTTCAGGCATTATTCTCAATCGGCTAATTTTTTCAGTATATTCAAAATTAATAAAGCAAGATCTAATCTGACTATCAGAAACATAAACTAATGTATTCAAATATGCATTTCTATAAATTAGAGGATTTGTATTTTGTATATATCCTTTTTTATGTAATTGTCTATATCCAAGTAAAATACTTAACAGTACTTTTTGTTTCTCTTTATTTTGCCTTGGTTTTTTTAAATATACGTGCAATGGTTCAGCATAAGGATATAATGAGTAGTAACAATCTGATTTAGCCTCTTGCCCTTTCGCATAAGGCGCTAAATTAAATATTAAAGCTTGGTCTCTTTTAATTGCAAGGTCCGCTTCAACTGGCTCAGATTTAATAATAAACTCTTTACCATCATCATTTTTAGCTAGAAAAAAATTTTTACTCAAACCTAAGCGATCAAAATAGAGCTCATCTAATTCTTCGATTAATTGATAAGATACTCCGTTTATTACAACCTGAGAGATCGGCACTAATAAAATCCATTTATTATCTCCTTTTATAAAATAATCCTAGCTCTTATCGTACATAAAATACACTTTTGAATTATTGCAACTTTACGTATAAAAAAAACCAAATAAAACTATAGAAGTGCTTTTATTACCAAACTATTTGTAAAGAAAAACTATTACAGTTTTTTATAAAAACCTATCTCTTACCTGTAGGCTCCGTGACATCATTAATAAAACTTTCAAACGTATGTGACAAATTCATTAATAATGTCTCAGGAAAAGATATTGCCCTCTCATCACATATTGGTTCTATCGGTAAATTATCACCGTTATTTATATCTGAATCTTTCTTTTCCTGTATCCAGCCATGGTAACGTATGGCTTCTAACAGCCTATTAGATATAGTATTAGGGCTACTTTTTTCTACTTTTAAAAGATAATCCAATAAAGACAATACATCCTCATTATCCTTATTTTCTTCTTTAACCTTATCTAATAAAATCTGATCCCATTCCTTATCTTCTTGCTCTGACATTGCATGTATCCATAACTCTAATTAAACACATTACCAGATTACGCCTATTGCTGCTAAAAAATAATAAAAGCATCATTTCAAATTTTTATTATAATAAAAGTGAATTTTTTATTTATAATACACTCAGTTAATTTCTATAAAATAAACAATAAATTGAAAATTTATTACAAAAAACCATTTTTTAATTTAAAAAATAATTTACTTATATGTGGTTTTCTTTACTCTTATTTGTAAATGATTATCATTTCACTTAAACGTTTGTTTTCTATTTTAATTAATTTTAGATTTTTATAAGCTTTAACTTTTTACTCATAGAAAGCTTTTGATATAGATGTTTGATGATAAAAGGCGCACAAATGATTAAAAAGTCGATGACAAGCATCATAACAACATAATGTTCTTTATCTAAGTCTTTTTCACCTAACTCTGGTGGAAATAAGCCAACATAAAAAGCAATTGAACAACAGCTACTACCAATTAAAGCCATTAATATAATTAAAGGCCTTGATAAATAAAACCCTTTAGGGCGATCTTTAGAGTTGGCAAAACTAAGTTTAATAGCAGATAAAAACATCATTAAAAACATTAAAACGGTAAACTGTGCTGTTAAAGCAATTAGTAACCAAAAGGCACTTTCTGCTGATGGTAGCCATAAAAAAGCTAAAGCTAAAATAGAACCAATGCCTCCTTGTGCTAATAAAATAATCACAGGCATACCATGTGTATTTGTCTTTGCTAGTGATTTTGGTAATAAACCTTCAAAGGCTGCTTGTTGCAATGCTCGAGCAGGACCTAGCATCCAAGCGCTTAAACTTGCAATTCCACCTAGTGCAATACATAGGGCTAAAATTGGCGTTAAAAAGCTCAAACCAAACTGATTAAAGAAAATTGAAAAACCTTCAATCACTCCTGAAATAATACTTAATCTTTCTTTTGGCACAACAACTGCCAAAGCCATCGTTGCTAATACACTTAAGCTAAAAATTAAAATCATTGATAGAAAAATAGCTTTGGGAAATGTTTTTTGTGGATCTTTGACATCTTTTGCATGAAAGGCTGTAATTTGCATGCCTGCATAACCTGAAACTGCACCAACAAAAAATACCCAAACACTTGAATCTAATGAAGGAATAATCATTAGATGATCAAAACTAACAGCTAGTGGTTGCCCTGAGAAAGACCAAAATAAACCCAATATGATAATAAGGAAACCTGGTAAAATTGTGCCACATAAAGCACCTATAATATTCAGTTTAACTGATATTTTTATCTGTAATAAGTTAAAAAATGTACATCCCCAAAACACCAACATCATCACACTAAATAAAAGATAGCGATCATTAACTAAATCGGGTGAAACAGTATAAGCTAAAGTTGCAACAATCATCGATAGGGTTGCTGGAAAGCCAATTACATTATTAAACCATTCCATCCAAATAGTTAAAAAACCAGCTCTCTCTCCAAAGGCAAGTCGAACCCAAGTATAAATACCACCATGTAATGGAAAACGGCTAGCCAAAGAAGCACAAATAAAAGCTGAAGGTAATAAAAATAATAGGCCTGCAAGCGCATAAAAAAAGATACTTGTTATACCAAGGGATGCCATAAATGGAATATTACGTAAGTTTAAAATTGCAGAAATACTCAGCATCGTTAAACTAAATATTCCTAAAACTTTTAGAGATTGCTTCCCCTTCATAAATGCCTCCATCACCACTATCTTTCGCTCTAACATTTAACTACAATAGATAAAAAATCAAAAGTGATAAAAAGATAAAAAATGCTTACTTCTTTAGTAATTGATCATTTTGCTATCATCGAATCTGGCCAAATAAGCTTCAACGATGGAATGACTGTAATTACCGGTGAAACTGGTGCTGGTAAGTCAATATTATTAGATGCATTGGAGTTAGCATTAGGTCAAAGAGCTGATAAAGCACTACTTAAAGACAAACAGAAAACAACCATCAGTGCAACTTTTGATATCTCATTAATTGAGCCTGCAAAAGAATGGTTGTTGGCACATGAACTAAATTCTGAAGATCATGAATGTATTTTAAGGCGCGTTTTAAGAAAAGATGGCTCATCAAAAGCTTATATTAATGGCATACCTGCAACACTCACTCAAATACGCGATTTATCTCAAAAGCTCATTGGTATTTATGGTCAGCACGCGCACTATGACTTACTAAGTCCAAAAGAACAACTAATAAAACTTGACACTTATTTAAATGAACCCAAATTAATCCAATTGATTAAAGATCATTATTTTGAAATTAAAAGTCTTCAAAAAGAACTTGATAAACTAAATCAAACAAAACAACAACTAGAAATGGAAGCATCCCTCATCCGTTATCAATTAGATGAGTTAGAAGCCTTAAATCTAGCCGATGATGAATTAACTGAATTAAGTGATAAGCAAAACCAACTAGCCAATGCGACAGCACAACTAGAGCATTTGGGTAATATCTGTTATCAACTTTATGAAAATGACCAAAATCTAATTAATCAATTAGAGCAAATCACTTATCAAATTAATGAAGCTTCTTTTAATCAAAATCAGATACAAAGTCCACTTGCAATGCTAAAGGAAGCAAATCTTTTAATTAAAGAAGCTTATAGTGAATTCAATCGACTAAAAGACCAAATTGAAATTAATCCTGAAGCACTCGAAGAAATTAACCAACGCCTAACGCTAATTTATGATACCGCTAGAAAGCATCAAGTTGATGTAGAGCAATTATCAGCACACTGGATTTCTTTGAATCAACGCTTAAATAAGTTTGATAATATTGATGAGCAAATTAGTATACTTACTATGCAAATTAAAGAAAAAGAATTAAGTTATGATAAGCTTGCGATTACTTTATCTCACAAACGTAAAAATGCGGCTAAGACATTTAGTAATCGCATCACTAAGCATATTCGTAAACTAAACATCCCCAAAGCATCCTTTGAAGTGATCTTTCATCAACTTGATAAACGTTCTGAAACTGGCTTAGAATCTTGTGAATTTTTAATTTCCTTTAACCCAGGCTCACCTTTAATGCCAATTCAAAAAGTTGCATCTGGTGGTGAACTATCACGAATTGCATTAACTATCCAAGTCACTGCTTCTGAAAAAATTGCCCCGCCAACACTGATTTTTGATGAGGTTGATGTTGGCATTAGCGGTGCTACCAGTGAAATTGTTGGCCAACTCTTATCTTTACTATCTAAAAAAGCTCAAGTCTTATGTATTACCCATCAAGCGCAAGTCGCAGCACAAGGAGATCATCATTTGCACGTTTCTAAACAACAAAGCTTATCAACTACTTCATCTCATGTAAAAGCTTTATCTTATAAAGAACGAATTACTGCCATTGCGGATATGATTGGTGGTGTTAATATCACTGAGCAGACACTCGCTCATGCAAGTGAAATGATTGATAAATTTTCTCATCTAAGTTAACCAAAAACCATAAACTCTGTGCTAAACTACGCCACTAGAAGCTTAAGTAAAATAAGATTTGTGCAATAGAGCACAATAAATATCATTTTTAAGCTTAAAAACCAAATAGTAAGGTTATTTTTATGCATTATGATGCAATTGTTATTGGCAGTGGTCCTGCTGGTGAAGGTGCTGCGCTTAAAATGGCAAAATCCGGCAAACAAGTTGCCATTATTGAAGAAAAAAAAGATGTTGGTGGTAACTGCATTCATCGAGGTACGATTCCCTCAAAAGCATTACGTCATGCAGTTAAAGAATATGCCTTTCATTCAAAATATCATGACTTTAGCTATACACAAATGCTTGAAAATGCTAAAGAAGTAATCAAACAACAAGTTGAGCTTCGCGTTGGTTTTTATAAGCGTAATGATGTCACCATGCACCATGGTCATGCACAATTTGTAGATAGTCACTCTATTTTAGTAACAGCAGAAGACCATCAAACAGAGATATTAACCGCTGATTATTTTGTCATTGCAACTGGCTCAAGGCCTTATCGCCCAGAAAGCATTGATTTTTCACATCCTCGCATATTAGATAGCGACAAAGTACTTAATCTTACTGAAAGCCCAAAAAGTATCACAATCTATGGTGCAGGTGTAATAGGTTGTGAGTATGCATCTATTTTTAGAACATTAAAAATGCGTGTTAATTTAATTAATACACGTGATCAATTATTATCTTTTTTAGATGATGAAATCATTGATGCCTTAAGTTATCACTTACGCGAAGAAGGTGTTCGTATTAGACATAATGAATGTTATGAATCGATTAATGCTGATGATCAAGGTGTTACTATAGCACTAAAATCCAATAAGGTCATTCACTCAGACTATTTTCTTTATGCACAAGGTAGAACGGGTAACACTGATCGCATGGGGCTAGAAAAGCTTAAGATTAAAACTGATTCTCGAGGTTCCGTTGAAGTTAATGAAAACTACCAAACATTAAATCACTCACATATTTATGCTGTTGGTGATGTTGTTGGCTATCCATCGTTAGCATCAGCTGCGTTTGATCAAGGACGTTTTGCAGCAACGCATATTATTGATGGTCACTGTGATGCGCATTTGGTTAAAGATATTCCAACTGGTATTTATACCCTACCTGAGATTTCTTCTGTTGGTAAAACAGAAAAAGAACTAACAAACGAAAAAATCCCTTATGAAATTGGCCACTCTTTCTTTAAAGATCTTGCTCGAGCACAGATTGCAGGCAGAAAAGTTGGCATGCTTAAGATTCTTTTTCATCGAGAGACTTTAGAGATCTTAGGTATTCACTGCTTTGGCAATCAAGCATCTGAAATTATTCATATTGGTCAAGCAATTATGTCACAAAAAGGAGAAGCTAATACTTTAATGTACTTTGTTAATACAACCTTTAACTATCCTACCATGGCAGAAGCTTATCGAGTGGCTGCTTTAAATGGCTTAAATCGGTTAAATTAAGTATATTACTCTATCTTTGGGGTAACTTCTAAAATAGCATCTAATAGCATTGTTAATATAAACTCTATAAATGGTGATGAATCAGACTTATCTGTACTTAATTGTATCGCTTGATAATACTCTGTTTGATGCTGATAAACTAAACTTTCGACAGGAATATAGGCTAATAATTCATTCCATTTACTTAAAATCAATGACTGCCATAATCGCCCCATTCGACCATTACCATCAGAAAATGGATGAATAAACTCAAACTCATAATGAAAAACACAACTTACAATGATTGGATGGTCTTCTGTTATGGTTAACCAGCTAAATAAATCTGTCATTAACTTTGGTAGGCGACTAGCTGGTGGCGCAACATGAATCACATCTTTTCCTGATATAACTCCTACACCACCAGAGCGATAAATACCAATTTCATCAATTAAACCTTTCATTAATATTTGGTGTACTTCTAATAGATGCTTTTCATCTTTCGGTTGCCAATTTTCAAAGTTATCATAAACTTCTATTGCATTTCTGACTTCCTGAATTTCTCGCTGTGGTGCTAATACACGTTTACCATCTAAAATATCTGTGATATTTGCTTCATCGAGGGTATTACCTTCTATCGCCAAAGAACCTTGAATCGTTTTAATGCGATTAATTCGTCTTAATTTAACAGACTTTTCATTTTCTTTGATTGCCGATAATCGTCCCACCGATTCACTGATATCTGCAACTAAATTAATAATCTTTGAAGTAAGACTATACGGTGGCTGATAAGGCTTCCCCATGCACAGTTTCCATTTACATAATTTATTAAAATTAACTATATAAATTATACACTACTTTATAAATTGAGGCTATGTGCGTGTTGTTTCAGATTTTTAAATTAACTTCATAATCTAGCACACTCACTTTATCTAATTAATAACCTATGCTATAAAAATAAACTTTAAAATTAATTAATGTTTTTCTTCAATGGATCTACTTAACTACGAAACCCTCATTCGCCTAAGTGCTTTTTTAAGTATTTTCATTATTATGGCGGTTTTAGAAACTATCATTCCAAAACGTCAATTAACCATTACCAAATCAACGCGTTGGCTGAATAATAATGTTTAAAACCTACCAAGCGCAACCAGAAAAAGGTCATTATGCAATGCAGATTGGTCTTTCAAACTTTCGTAATCAAAACCAAACACAGAAGCTTATACCCATGCTATGGTTTCCGTTTATGAGGAAATAAATATTTATTAGCACTTCTTTTTACTGTTTATTTCATTTTTAAGACTAAGAACTGTTGACTCTTCAAGGCCAGTAGCTTTTATAACTATCTTTATCTCCATACCCATTTCTAGTAAATTACGAGCTGTTTCTTGAGCACCTTGCTCTAAACCAAGTTTAATACCTTGCTTTTGCGCTCTATCTTCAAGTTTTTCAAGATAATTCATAAACTCACCATCTGTATTTTTATTAATAACTTTGATTAATTTATCAACAGCTTCTTTCTCTGTTTCTTTTCTACTATCTATATATGAGAATACCTGAAATAGAAAATCTTTACTAATATTTGAAATACTATTATTGCAGTCTATCATTATGACTTTTTAAGTTTCTAAAACTCATCAAATCACTCCATTTTGTAATATACTTATTATTAATTATCTAAAAATATTCATACTTATCAATAGCTTAACTAACTTTATTTTGAAATATTATAATACTGTCTTTATTTTTTTTTTTTGAATTATGATATAAATTGGCTTTTATAAAATTAACTAATTAGGGGAGCAAAATTATGCCTACTTATCAAGAATTTTTAAACGACAATTATCCTAGTATTCAACTAACGACATTGATTGATAATACAGATACATCTACAGTGAAAGAAAATGACACTACTTCTAAAGAATTATATGCTTATCATATCAAAAAAATCTTACCTAATAATCTTAATACTGAAATGCCTGAGGATAAAAGAGAAACACTAACGAAAAATATAGATGATTTTCTAGGAATTTCCCTGCTCGATTTAACTGTGTTAAAGATATCATGCAATAATGTTTATAATAAATTCGGGCCATATGCTAATGATCTTACTGAGAAGCAATTGAAACATTTTAAAAATGCTATGTCAATCTTAAATATTCTTGAAGCAGCAGGTAATGAACAACGTCAAAAAGCATCAGAAATGATGAATATTATTAATGAGTTTAAAGCGTCGCAAAGTGATAAAGAAATAACTCAATTTAAACCTGAGCAAAAGATTGCTTATGTTTCCTCTAGTAATATTGCTTCGGCACCAAAATTATCACCACAACCAATAATAATGGAAGAAATGATAAAGGGGGAAGTAGTTAAGACCCCTGAACCAGGCAGCGATTAATACTTACTAAAATAATAAGGGGTACTCCTTGCCCCTCTTACCCCATCTTTGGGGTAACTTCTAATATCACATTGACAAACTACTGATTCCCCCTTATCTTCAATATGATTTTCAAAAATTTAAGGATGATAATGTGAGAAATCTTAGTTACTGGTGTATTATTTTTGCAGCAATTATGCCGTATTTATTTATTATCATTGCTAAAGCTCAGAAGGGTTATGTAAAAAATCATAATCATGCGCCACGCATTTATTTAAAAAACTTAAGTGGTTATAGGGCAAGGGCACACTGGGCATCACAAAACAGTTTTGAAGCGCTACCTTTTTTTATTGCTGCGATTTTAGCAGCTAATTTGCTCGGTAGCGTTCATTTCTCAACATTAAATACCTTGGCTGTAAGCTTTATAATTGCAAGATTAGTTTATGGCTTTTGTTATATCTTAGATTTTGCAACCCTTCGATCTTTTGTTTGGTTGATTGCTTTGATCATTAATCTCACAATTATGATTATGGCAATTTAGCTCTTATAAAAAATTCTAAGTCAAAATAAAATAGCTTTTATATAAGTTTCTGTTGGATA
Organism: Thiotrichales bacterium 19S9-11; assembly: GCA_021713395.1. Lineage (GTDB taxonomy): Bacteria > Pseudomonadota > Gammaproteobacteria > Francisellales > Francisellaceae > M0027. The sequence goes on from JAKJJT010000002.1 coordinate 137,943, forward strand.
AACAAAATACCCTATATGCACAAAGCATAATTCATACTGGATAACTCATCAAGCAGATTATTCTATTTTTTATTCAATTGTATATGCTTGATTTCTTAAAAAGTTCAATATCTACTAAATCATAATCAATGTCTGTATTTCTCGGAAGACAACCGTGGATAATTCGGAGTAAGATCCTGGATAAATCGGAATAAATAGTTTATTATTTAATTAGATTCCATAATTTTGAGAAAATATACTAATGATTAGTCGAAAACTAGCTCCAATTGTAATTGAGTTATTAAAAGAGTTTAGAATCGTTTACCTTACTGGGCCACGACAAAGCGGAAAAACAACTTTAGCAAAAACTATTCCTTTAGAGAGCGCGTTTGAGTATATTTCATTTGATAATCAAAATATATTAACCTCAGCTCAAAGCGATCCAATTGGTTTTTTAGCGTCATTTAAAAACAAAAAATTAATATTAGATGAATTTCAATATATCCCAGAATTAACATCAGCAATTAAACAAGTCTCAGATAATCTTAATGCTAATGAAAAAGGTAAGTTTTTGTTAACTGGCTCTGCTGATATTTTTAGATCTGGAAAAACTCAGGAAGCCCTACCCGGACATATGGCAAGACTAGAGCTGTATCCTTTATCATTATCAGAAAAGTTTAATACGCACACAAATATAATTGATTTATTATGTAATCAAGATTTTAATATTAATCTATCGGATGGTACCACTCACAAACAGTTAGCTGACATTATTCTTCAAGGAGGTTACCCAGAAGTTCAAACAATGAACTATAGAGCAAAACAAACTTGGTATCACTCTTATGTAGAGGGAAGATTATATAAAGATTTTGAGTCATTATATGCCGCTCGTGGCGATTATCGTTCTAGATTAAAGGCACTAATACCCTATTTAGCTGGCCTTTCAGGCAATTTGATTAAATATGCAAGTATCTCAAATGATTTAAAATTAGAGGATAAAGTAGTGAAGTCATATATTGAAATACTTGACTTAATGTTCATCATTAAAGTGGTTCCAGCTTACATAAGAAATAAAGCCAAGCGTCAGGCAATTACTATGCCTAAGCTACATATGATTGATACAGGTTTAGCATGTAGTCTTTTGGGCATAAGAAAACAAGAGCAACTAACTAATAGTTCTTATTTTGGAGGGTTATTAGAAAATTTAATTTATATGGAACTAATGAAACAAAATACTTGGTCACATGAGAAAGTTGAGCTTTTTCATTTTAGAGATAAATATAAGAATGAGGCCGACATTGTGCTAGAAAAAGATACTAATGAGATTATTGGTATTGAAATTAAAGCATCAGCCACAATTAAACAACAAGACTTTAAGGGATTGCTTAAATTAGCAGAATATAACCCATCAAAATTTTTATATGGGGTATTATTTTATTCTGGAAAAGATATATTGCCTTTCTCACGTAATGGTATTCAACTATATGCCTTACCATTTAGCTTACTTTTCAAATAAACTGCCTACTGAATTAATGGCGCATCAAATTTTGCCTACCACCCATTAAGACAAAAAACTCGAAATAACCAAATAAATCCGTTATCATAGCAGGCAATTTTTAAAGATAATCAAGTGCTATAGATATTAACTATTTAGATTAATGAATATTACAAAAGAAGCCATTGATGCGATTCTACCACAAACCCAGTGTACTCAATGTGGTTATAAAGATTGTATGGACTATGCCAATGCAATTAGCCAAGGGACACCACATAACCAATGCCCACCGGGTGGTAAAGAAGGCATTATCAAACTATCAAAACTATTAAACCGAGATATCTTACCTCTAAACCCAGAAAATGGCACTGAAGGTCCAAGATTAGTTACTCAAGTTAATGAAGATTTATGCATTGGCTGCACTAAGTGTATTCAAGCTTGTCCTGTTGATGCAATTGTTGGTGCCAATCGTTTGATGCATACGATTATTGAAGCAGAATGTACCGGTTGTGAATTATGTATTGAACCTTGCCCAATGGATTGTATTGATTTAGTTGAGCTACCAGAAAATAAACAACCAATGAATTTATCTGAAGCTGAGAAGACCAAACAGCAGAATCATTACCGTAATCGACATAATGCGCGTATTAAACGCTTAAACCAAGAAGAAAAATATCAACGTCAACGCCATCATCAGAATAAAGAAGCCATTACAACTAAAAAAGAGACACCGACTGATACTAAAAAGCAAAAACAAGACTATATTAAACAAGCACTTGCTGAGTTTCGCGCAAAGAAAAAAAATAGAAGCTAAACCATGAATAAAGCAAAAATAAAGAAAATTTTTGAAAAATTTAAAGCACATAATGAAAAACCAACAACAGAGCTTGAATATCAGTCTACTTTTGAATTATTAATTGCAGTTATCTTATCTGCTCAAGCAACAGATGTCAGTGTTAATAAGGCAACAAGAAAACTTTATCCAGTTGCAAATACACCAGAAGCTATTTTTGAGCTTGGTGAAGCAGGCTTAATTGAGTATATAAAAAGTATTGGTCTTTATCGCTCTAAAGCCAAAAATGTCATTAAAACTTGTCAGATTTTAATGGAAGAATATAAAAGCGAAGTCCCTCGTACAAGAAAAGAGCTTGAAAGCTTACCAGGTGTTGGTAGAAAGACTGCTAATGTTATTTTAAATACCGCATTTAATGAAGCAACTATGGCTGTTGATACGCATATTTTCAGACTATCTAACCGCTTAAATCTTGCTCCTGGCAAAACAGTTAATCAAGTTGAGGATAAGTTATTAAAAGTCATTCCTAAAAGCTTTTTATATGATGCGCATCATTGGTTAATCTTACATGGTCGTTATATTTGTAAAGCACGTAAGCCTTTATGCTCACAATGTATGATTTATGATGAATGTGAGTTTAAGGATAAAGATCTGTTTAAGGATATGTAATGTTTCATAGCAATGAGCGACATCAATTAAGAAACCAATTTTTTAATGCTTGGCAAAAATTCCAAGATAAAAAAGATTTATCTCTATTAGAAAAACAAATTGTTACTGTTATTCAAGAACACCCAGAATATCAGAGCACTATTGAAAACCCACAAAAATATGAAGATAAGGACTTTCAACCTGAAGCTGGACAAACAAATCCATTTTTACACTTAAGCCTTCATCTTGCCATTCGTGATCAAATTAACACAGATCGTCCAAAAGGTATTCAAGATTTATTTAAAAAACAATGCCAAGTAAAACAATCAGCTGAACAAGTTGAGCATCTAATGATGGAAGCTTTGGTTGATATGATGTGGCAAGCTCAAAAATATGGTCAAATGCCTCAAGAGGCTGAATATTTAAAACAGTTGGAAAAAATCTTTATTTAAACTCACTTAAATACTGAAATTAACGATTAATGGTAGAGGCGTCGATTCATCGCGTCTCTATAATCAATAAATCACTGGGGCTAATCTATAAAAAATTCAACCTTATTCCCCATAACGACAATAAGCATACAGTAAGAAAACACAAGGCAGTAACAATAGCGCGAGTATCGTTGCACTAATCATACCACCAACCATTGGTGTTGCAATTCTTTGCATCACTTCTGAGCCTGTCCCTGTCGCATACATAATGGGCAATAGACCCGCAATAATCGCAGTAACTGTCATCATTACAGGCCGAATTCTTAAAAGTGCACCATTAATGACTGCTTGCTTTATTTCTTTTCTCGTTGGTTGTAAGTTTTTATGTAATAAATCATTAATCGATTGATTCATATATACAAGCATTAAAACACCAATTTCAACTGCAACACCTGCTAGTGCAATAAAACCAACTCCTACTGCAATTGATAAATTATAATCCAGCCAATAAATAAACCAAATGCCACCAACAATCGATAATGGCAAGGTCATAATAATCATTAAAACTTCTGAAATTCTTCTAAAACTAAAATAAAGTAATAATAAAATAATACCTAAAGTGATGGGTATCACTTTTAATAATTGCTGGTTTGCTCTTTGCATATATTCATACTGACCTGAAAAACTAATCGAATAACCTGTTGGTAACTTTAAGTCTTGATTTAATAAGGTTTGTGCTTTCTGAATATAACTACCAATATCACCTTTGATATCAACCAAAACCAAGCCAGTTAAACGTCCGTTTTCACTTTTAATCACAGGTGGACCATTATCAATATAAATATTAGCAACGTCAGATAATGGGATATGTGCACCTGTTGGTGTTACAATTGGTAAGGCTTTTAACTTCTCTAGTGAATTTCGATCATATTGTGGAAATCTTAGATTAATCGGATAGCGCTCAAGCCCTTCGATACTTTCGCTAATATTCATGCCACCAACAGCCAATGATATCATTGCTTGAATGTCTTTAATCGATAAACCATAATTGGCAGACTTTTTACGCTCAATATCGATATTAATATAACGACCACCACTTGAACGATCTGCATATGTTGAAACAGTCGTAGGTACTGTTTTTAATATATTTTCAATGGACTGGCCTATGGTTTGAATTTCAGATAAGTCTGAACCTGATATTTTAATACCAATTGGTGTCTTTATCCCTGTGGATAGCATATCAATCCTAGTACGAATTGGCATCACCCAAGCATTAGTCACACCAGGTATCTGGATCGCTTGATCTAGTTCATTTTTTATTTTTTCAAACGTCATACCCTTACGCCATTCTGACTCTGGTTTAAATTGTATGATTGTCTCAATCATCGTTAAAGGTGCAGGGTCAGTTGCAGTTTGTGCGCGCCCTATTTTACCAAAGACAGTTTTTACTTCTGGAATACTTTTAATTAATTTATCTGTTTGTTGTAGTACTTCTTGTGCCTTACCAATAGAAACCCCTGGTAATAATGTTGGCATATACATTAAATCACCTTCATTCATATCCGGCATAAATTCATAACCTGTATGCTTTAACGGATAAGTGCTTGCAAGCACAATACCTATACAAGCTAAGATGGTTATTTTAGGAAATCTAAGAACCAGGTTTAAACAAGGTTTATACACTGTGATTAATAGACGATTAACAGGATTTTTCTCTTCTTTTATAATTTTACCACGAATCAAATATCCCATTAAAACTGGTACTAAAGTAATTGATAAACCAGCAGCTGCTGCCATTGCATAGGTTTTTGTAAAGGCTAATGGCGAAAATAATTTACCTTCTTGAGCTTGAAGTGCAAATACAGGTAAAAAGCTTAAAGTAATAATGAGTAATGAAAAGAAAATGGGTGGGCCAACTTCACTAGTTGCTTTTGCAATAATCTTCCAGCGATTATGATTATCGACTTTATGTTTTTCAAAATGCTTATGCACATTTTCAATCATTACAACAGCAGCATCCACCATTGCACCAATGGCAATAGCAATACCACCTAATGACATAATATTGGCATTAATTCCCTGAAAACGCATAATAATAAAGGCACATAAAATACCAACAGGCAAGCTGATTAAAATAACCAATGAAGAACGCATATGAAATAGAAAGACCAAACAGACAAGTAAAACAATAATGAGTTCTTCGATTAGCTTATCGTTTAAATTATCAATAGCATTATTAATCAAGGTTGAACGATCATAAGTTTCAACAATCTGAACACCTTTTGGTAAACTTTTTTGCAATGCTTTTAATTTATCTTTAACAAGTGCAATCGTTTTTAATGCATTTTCACCATCACGCATTACGATTATACCGCCAACACTATCACCTTGGCCATTAAAGTCAGCAACACCACGACGCATCTCAGGACCAATTACCACATTGGCAACATTCTTCAATAAAACGGCTGTACCATTTTGCATAATGCCTACCGGAATATTTTCTAAATTCTGAATCGTTTGAATATAACCATTGGTTCTAACCATATACTCTGCTTCTGCCATTTCAATGACAGAGCCACCTACTTCAGAATTTGCATCAATAATTGCTTGTTTTATTTGAGATAGGGTTAAATTATATGCTCGAATTGCGTTTGGGTTTAAAGCAATCTGATATTGCTTAACCATACCGCCAACTGTTGCAATTTCTGAAACACCTGGTACCGTTTGTAATTCATACTTTAAAAACCAATTTTGTAAACTTGTTAACTCAGAAATATCATGACTTCGTGTTGGATCTATTAAAGCATATTGATAAATCCAGCCAACGCCTGTTGCATCAGGTCCTAATGAACTCTTTGCACTTTCTGGTAAGTCTGATGCACTTTGACTTAATACTTCTAATACTCGAGACCTCGCCCAATAAGGATCAGTCCCCTCTTTAAAAATAATATAAATATAGGAATCACCAAAAAAAGAATAACCACGAACACTGATTGCACCAGGTGTGGATAAAAGCGCACTAGATAATGGATAAGTTACTTGATCTTCAACTACTTGGGGCGCTTGTCCTGGATAGCTTGTTTTCACAATGACCTGCACATCTGATAAATCAGGAATTGCATCAACTGGGGTTGTCTTAATCGAATAAACTCCACCAACAATTAAAGCAATCGTTGCAATTATCACAAGAAATCTATTTTTAATTGACCAGTGTATAATTTGATTAATCATTTACTTAATGGCTCCCATGATGATTATGTGTCCTCTGGCCTGGTAAGCTATTTTCTTCAGATGAATTTAATCGTTTGATACTTGCTTGAATATCAGACTCTGAATCAATCAAAAACTGTGCAGAAACAACGACTTTATCACCTTTTTTAAGCCCATTGAGTATTTGATAATAATGATCGTTACTTTCACCTAACTTTACTTCTTGAGCAAAAAAATAATTATCTTGACTTGCAACAATAACATAATCGATCTCTTTTAGACGAATGACTGCTGATTTTGGTACGACTAAAACATCTTTTAATGGGCTAGTCCTTATAACAGCATCCATAAAAAGATTGGGCTTTAATTGTTGACTGGTATTATCTAATGTTGCTCTAACACTAATTGTTCTTGTCACAGGATCAACCGTTGGCGAAATAAAGTTAATTACCCCATGAAACGTCACACCCTCAATACCAGTAACTTTGCCAATAACATCATTGCCAACCTTAACTTCATTTACTTGATTTGGAAATATTTCAGCCGATAACCAAACGGTGTCTAAATTAACAATTGTCATTAAATTTTGATCTGGCGTAATATACATACCTTCTTTAACATTTAATTCCGATAAAATTCCTGATATTGGTGCATAAACATCTATTAAAGTATCTGCTTTTCTATTTTTTATAATTCTTTGAATTTGATTATCTGATATACCTAATGACTCTAATTTAGAAATAGATGACTTCACATAATCTGTTTCATCAAAGTAACTAATACCTTTACTCACATTAGTCGAAGCCTGATTTTTTAAAGCTAAGACAAGTTCTTGTTCAGCTTCAATTAATTTAGGTGAATATATTTTGGCAATTAACTGACCTTTTTTTATATAAGCACCAATTTCTTGAACATGTAGCTTTCTAATCCAACCCGCTTCATACATATGAATATGTTCAATATTATTTTCATTTTCTTTAATAATACCTAAAGTATCAATCGATCTTGTTAACGTTTGAATTTTAATAGGCTCAACCTTAACACCAATGTTATTAATAACATTAGGAGAAATTGTTATGCCACTTGCTTTTTTATCTTCTTTATAAACAGGAACTAAATCCATTCCCATTGGAGACTTTCCTGGCTTATCTCGTTTATAATTTGGATCCATTGGCGCAACCCAATACAATGGTTTTTTAATATCTTCTTGAAACTTACTATCTGTCATATTATTTTTTGAATAAAAATATGAAATTGTTAGTCCAAGACAAGCTCCAATTACAAGTAATACAATACGTTTAAATAATATTTTAATTTTCATATATCTTACCTAGCTTACAACCTAATATTTAATATAAGATCAACTTTAAAGTTAAGCAATCATTTAAAATTTTATATAAACTTCTGCTTGAAATCTAAACAATCAGCCATATATTTACCTTATAGCATATTTTCTGTTATACTTTTTTAGTGAAAATATATGAATTAACAGCTAGTCGTTTAATCTAAGGAGACATATACGATGTTTAATAAGCCTAACAATGGTTGGGATCAAAACAAAAATCACATGAATCAACAAGCAAAAGTTGAAGTTAATCATCATGTGCATGGCCAGTCAATTATTGCGCAGAACCGTGTGTTACGTAGTACTTATATGATGCTATCTGCCACATTGGTTTTTAGTGCTTTTACTTCATTTTTAGCAATGATGAGTAATGCAGCACCATTTAACCCAATTCTAACACTAATTATTTATTTTGGTTTGTTATTTGGTATTAGCGCGACACGTAAAAGTGTTATGGGTATTGTGTTAACATTTGTCTTAACTGGATTTATGGGATGGACAATTGGACCAATTCTAAACTTCTACATTTCTACCTTCAGTAATGGTGCTGAGTTAATTATGATGTCATTAGGTGGTACAGGGCTTATATTCTTTGGTTTATCTGCTTTAGCACTTAATCCTAATCGTGATTTTTCTAAACTAGGCTCATTTCTAGCGATTGGCGCGATTGTTGCATTAGTTGGTATTGTGGTTAACCTATTTTTACAAATGCCAGCAATCTATATGGCTTTATCGATTGTAATTGCCTTTATTTCAGGCGGTTATATCTTATGGCAAACTAACATGATTGTTCGTGGTGGAGAGACTAACTACATTATGGCAACGGTTACATTATATATTTCAATTTTGAATTTATTCTTAACCTTGCTACAATTCCTTGGCATGTTTATGGGTAACCGTAACTAATATCAATACTTAATCTATACTTGGTTAGTTTATGATTTTTACATTAATCATTCGGTCTCACCCTTTAACTAACCAAGGTAGTCAATCTGCTTATCAATTTGCAAATGCAATTTATCATCAAGGACACAGTATTAACTGTGTCTTTTTTTATCAACAAGGCGTCTATCACGCTCAAGAAATGATATTACCTGCAGATGAACCTAATATTAGCCAATTATGGCTAGAATTAGCAGATAAGCATCAATTTAAACTGAATGCTTGCGTTACTGCTTGTGAAAAGCGAGGTATAACTAATCCAACCTTTCCAATTGCAGGCCTTGGCCAACTTGCTTCTTATATGCTTGAAGCTGATTCTACGGTTGAGTTTTAGTTATGAAAACACTAACAATACTAATCCAGAGCTCTCCCTATCAGACTTATCTTTCTGAGATACAAGATCTAATCCTTGCTCAATCTGCATTTTTTGAAGATTTAAAACTTATTTTTTCTAGTGATGGCATATTACACCTAACTAAGAATCAAGAAACAAACCCAAAAGTAGAAAAAAACTTTATCCCTATTTATCAATCATTTGAACTTTATGATATTGAAAAAATCTATATTAATCAGCAAGACTTGGAAAAATTCAATCTAACAGCAGATGATTTAATGATCAAACCAAAGCTTTTAGAAAATAAAGAAATTATCCAACTTTTAGCTAATAGTGATTTTGTGTTGAATTATTAATCATCGCTCAATTGAGCATTGCCAAACCTGAGTTAATAGCTGATGAATTGTATAAGCTGTATCTGTAAATAAATGCTCTAACTCACTACTTTGATCAAGATCAAACTGAATTAACTTATTTTTTTCATTCTTTGATGGCAATTTACCTTTTTCTGATGCCTCTTTATACTGATCGATTAACTGATCAAAGATAAATTGATTCTTCTTATATAATGCACATAGTATCGGATGATGATATCTTGACAGGTAATGTAATAGTGCCAAATTATATCTAATGTTATGTAAAATTTGCTCAATTTTATTAATCTTATTTTGATCATAGGCTGCCTTATAAAAACGAAAATTAGATAGGTTAATTTGCTTTTGAAATTGCATAACCGCTTCATTAAATGCATCCACTGAATCAAAAGAAAGTATCTGATCACTCGTCATAGATTCAAGCACATTAACTAAATGCTTACTATATGCCTTTAATGAATTAATAATAGCTACCTCTATGGTTTTTTTAGTTAGATTTGCTAAACGAAACAGTGATTCAAATGAAATACAAATGATTGCTGCAATGAGCGTATCAATTAGACGTGCAATACCAAATTGAGCCGGTGATATATTTCTAGGTGATGCTAAAGCAAAAACTAAAACAACTAAAAGCGTAATAAAAGTACTTGTAATAACATAATTATTTAACATAAAGTAAGTAATTATAAAAATAATTAGTGGTATGGTATAAAGTAATACATTACTGATTTGGAAAGTCCCAACAATAACAATACCAAATAGAAGACCCAATATTGTGCCAAACATCCTATCTTTGATTCTAACAGCAACTGTTCCTTCCTCAAATGGCCCATACATAATCATAACTGTCATCGGTATCCAATAACCATGATCAAGTGAAAAATAAATACTAATTAAAACAGCAACTGTTAAAGCTAAAGAAATTTGAATATAGCGAATAAAAGTAAAGTATTTAATCTCTGCCATTAGATTAAACTCAGTGATTTTATTTTTGAATAATAAATTAAAAATGAAGCTAGCTCACTTTCAGCATTGATAGTTGCATCTGCTACTAAATTTAATTCTTCTAAAACAATTGGGTTAGGCTTTTTATATGTAATTAAATAGTTTAATCGATCATTCATCTGACTGATATCTGATTGATCCATACTTTTAAGATAAACTGTATTCATTGATAATAGTGTAAAGCGTAAGTAACGAATGCTATTTTCAAGTAACTGGTGATGCTCAACAGCATAAACCTTCTTTTTCATTAAGTTACTTAATGCTAAAGTATGATTTGATAAACGATAGAACCGCTCCTTAGCCAAAGAGACATCCTTTGTGTTAATGATTATCTTTATTTCTTTAAAAATCAACTCAATGCCAATGATAATCCTTATAAGATTACGTTCTGGATAAAATAACGTTAAGATCAGTGAAATAATAAAAACAAAGCTTAAATTCATTCCAATAGTAACTAATTCATAGGTGCTACCATTTGAAAGGCTTAAAAAAATAGCCATAAATGACAAAACCATTGAAACATGCAGGCGATAAAGTGAATTTTTAAGCGTTGTTAAATATAAAATAATACTTAAAATAAAAAACCAGCTAATGGTTAAAAATAGGTCCGGTTTAACAATAATTGTGCCTGAAAATGACAATAATGAAATCACATAAAGATATAACAACGCCTTTACTTTATCTACTTTACTTTTATAAAATGGCAAATTACAAACAATAACGGCAAGCGAACCCAACATTAAAGGCAATAAAAAATCATCTGGATCAAAAATAATATAAATTAACAAATTAATTGAAACCGCAATCAGCGCCATCATACCAATATATAAAATCTCTAAATAAGGATCTTTATTTTGCTGATAACAATAAAGATTTCTAACTATCGATTGAAACATAAGCGCTTGCTCCAGGCAGCAAAGGATAGTTTTCATCTGGATTAATAACCCGAATTAATACAGGAAACCGTTGTGCAGGTAATACCCATTGATTATCATTATTAATTTTCTGGAGTGCGTTCTCTGTGTTGCTTATACGTCGAGAAACAGCCCAATGACTTGACTCAACAATACCATGATAGACTTTTTTGCCTAAATACATTCTTAAGCGAATGGTTGCTTTATCACCTTTTTTTACATTGACTAAATCTGTCTCTTTAAAGTTAGCCTGCACCCACCAAGTATTTGTAGATAAAAAGGAACCAATTGGTTGATAAGCCTTAATTAAAGCTCCAGAGATAGTTGAAAAATTAGTGACAAAGCCATCCGATGGTGCAACTACTTTTGTGTCTTTTAACTTTAACTGAGCTTGCTTAATTTTCTCTTTTAAAATTGATAACCTTGACTTCTCAGTCTCTATTAACAAAGCTTGTAGCAGTTTATCTTCCCCTTGAACATGCTGCACTTTATAATTTAATTCTTTAATTTTATTATTTATAGCTAACGCTTGTGCCTTAAGCTCTGAAATTTTTAGTTGATAAGGCTTCGGATCTATAGAAAAGATGATATCACCTTGCTTAATCATTTGCCCATTTGCCACATTAATTTTAGTAACTTTACCATCAATCTCAGATGCGATTGGCATACTCTTAACAAACACAAAAGCATTGTCTGTTATTTTTGAGAAATAAAAATAAAAATAGATAAGGTATGCTATGACTAACAAAAAGATAACGCTAATAATTAACCGATATTGCTTAATAAAATGAGCCCATGATTTCATAATTAAAACCTATATCCATAGTTTAAGTTATGATAATAGAAAACCTTTTTAAAGAATAGAAGAAACTAATTAACTTAACAAACTTATCTTACAGCCAATGAGCAACATCAAGTGCTGCATAAGTAATAATTAAATTAGCGCCTGCTCGTTTAAAACCATAAAGTGTTTCTAATAAGACCTCTTTTTCATTGACCCAACCTTTTTCACTTGCTGCTTTTAACATTGCATATTCACCACTGACATGATAGGCAACCATTGGTAAGTTTGTTTCTTCTGCTACACGATAAATAATATCCATATAAGCTAGCGCTGGTTTGACCATTAAAAAATCAGCACCTTCTAGTTCATCCATTTCTGCTTCTTTTAGTGCTTCTTTTGAATTTCTAAAGTCCATTTGGTACGTTTTTCGATCTCCTTTTGGGGATGAATCACAAGCGTCTCGAAACGGGCCATAAAAAGCTGATGCATACTTAACTGAGTAAGACATAATCGCTGTGTTGGTATAACCAGCCTGATCTAGTTCTTCACGCATGACACTAATCATACCATCCATCATGCCACTAGGTGCAACAATATCAGCGCCTGCTTTTGCATGAGAAACTGCTGTTTTGGCTAATAACGGTAAGGTTTCATCATTTAGTATCGTATCACTTCTTTCATGATAAATACCACAATGCCCATCATCAGTATAAGCACAAAGGCAAACATCAGTAATAACAGTTAAATCAGGTGCTATTTGTTTTATTTTTCTAATCGCTTGCTGAACAATGCCATTATCATGGTAATTTTCAGTTGCCTTTGTATCTTTTTTTGACGGCAACCCAAACACAATAACTGCTCGCACTTTAGCATTGATCACTCGTTCAATAATTTCACCTAATAAGTCAGTCGAATAGTGATATTGCCCAGGCATGGAAGAAATTTCTTTTTTTATACCTTTACCTGGCACGATAAATAACGGGTAAATCAAGTCATCAACAGAAAGATAAGTCTCTGCCACCATTGCTCTTATGTTTTTATTTGTACGTAGGCGTCTTGGTCTTGAAGTTAGAAAATCCATCACAGCCACCTTTAGGATGTTTTTTTATCTTTATTGCTTTTTCTATATAAAACAATAACTCGACCAATCTGCTGAATTAACTCACAGTGTAATTTTTGACAAATTTCTTTAGCCATTGACTGTCTTTCAACACGGTCAGCTGCAAGCTTAATTTTAATTAATTCATGATGATCTAAAGCTTGATCAATCTCAAATAGTACATTCTCTGTTAAACCTTTATCACCAGTCCAAATAATTGCATCAAGATGGTGCGCCTGTGCTTTTAGCGTTTGTTTTTGTTTTGAGTTAAGCGTCATTTAATAAAACCTCAATATAAGTTGTTAAATTGAAATTATAAGAACCAATTTTCAAGCCATAATGCTTTATTTAAGTGATGGCCTTTCAATTTTTCATCTGCCCAATAAGTTAACTTTTGATAACGTTTAATTAACTCATGATAAGTATATTGGCTAGCTGCTTGTTTAATTGCATCTAAACAGTCTGAATTAATAATTGAATCAGTTGCATTTAATTTACATCGCATTATATCAACAATTAAGAGGTATAACCAAAAAATAATCCATGAAAGCTGCTCATCTTTTAAATCTTTTATCAAATGTTGTACTGAAAATGACCTTTGTTTAATTAAATCTAGCAATTGAGATCTTAACTCAAAGTAATCTTCATTCGCTATAAGTTTTTGAATAAATAATGGACGATGATTAGTAATCTCCCATAAAAAATCTAAACTAAGCGCACTCTTATCTATCTCTAGATTATCTACAATCCATGATTTTGCTAAACTAAAATCAACATGGCAATAAAACTTCTGACAGCGACTTTGAATCGTCGGTAACAACTGATCTATTGATTGTGTTGTCATAAAAAAATAAACATTTTCTGGTGGCTCTTCTAATAGTTTTAATAAGGCATTAGACTGCGATTCATTTAAACGTTCAACTTGATTAATAATAACGATACGAGGGCAATGATCATCTTCCTTAAACTGATGTCCCGTTAGATAAATACGTTCTTTTATTTGTCGAACCATCTCAACGCTAATTGACTCGCCAGGTTTAGCTAATTCAAATACATTCGGGTGAATGTCATTATTAAGCCATAATTCGCAATGTTGACATTGATTACAGTAGGATAAAGCATCGTTAGTTTGACAAGTAAAGCGTTTTGCTAGGTCTAGAACAAAACATTCAACACCAATATCTAAGTCCCCCTGAAATAATAAAGCATGAGCAAGTCTTTCTTTTTGATAGCTAAGCTCAATCTGATCTATTAACGGTTGAAACCAAGGATAAATCATAACTCTGGCTGCTTTAGTAACCATGATTGTGCTTTAGAAGTTAGTTTTTTCATTGGTGATCGTTTAACATTAAACTGAACTTGATATAATTTCTTCTGTTTATTATATAAGTCAAACAAATAATCATCACTCGTTGATACTTCATCAACCAACCCTAATTGACAAGCATCCTCACCTAACCAAAACTCACCAGTTGCAACTTTTTCAATATTAAGCATTGGTCTAAACTTCTGAATATGTTGTTTAAATAAACGATGAATCTCTTCTAACTCAGCTTTAAATTTCTCTCTACCTTCATCTGTATTTTTACCAAACATTGTTAAGGTTCTTTTAAATTGACCTGCTGTGTGCTGCTCAAAATCAATACCATGACTTTCTAACCAACGATTAAAGTTTGGTAGTTGGCTAATAACACCAATTGAACCAATAATTGCAAATGGCGCGGCAATCAATTTATCTCCTAATGAGGCCATCATATAACCACCACTAGCTGCGACTTTATCAATAACTATTGTTAGGGGTATATTCGCTTTTCTAATACGCTCTAGTTGTGATGATGCTAAGCCATAGCCATGAACCGTACCACCACCAGAAGTTAACTTAACAACTACTTCATCTTCTTTAGTTGCTATGGTTAAAATAGCAGTTACTTCTTTTGCTAATTGTTCAGCTTGCGATGCATGAATATCACCATCAAATGATACGACATATACTCGTGGTTGCTCTTTTTCTTTGTCTACTTTTTTTAATGCTTTCTTTTCTTCTTTATGTAATATTTTTAGCTTATCTTTTGGTAAAACCTCTTCTGCCATTTTATTTTTGAATATTTTATACTCTTTATCCATTGGCTGAATTGTTAGTTGGCCTTTTTTCTGTACTTTACCCTTTGCTAAAATTGCAACTGTACCAATTAGTACTAGTAAAATCGCAACAACGATTGTAATCACCTCAGCTAAGAAAAATACATAATTACTTACGTTTTCCAACCACATCGCTCATGCTCCTTTTCTATAAATCATTTTTATATCATTATCTAATACTTTAACTGATTCAAGCTTTAACTGGTATCTCTCTGACATAAGTGAATAATTAACATCAAATAAAGGCAAAGCACTTTTCCCCATAATAACAGGGGCCATATAATACCAAAATTCATCAATTAAATCTGATCTTAAGAAACTACCGGAAAGCTTATGACCACTTTCCACTAATAGGTCTCTAATTTCATAGTCTGTATGTAATAACTTTAAAATGGTTGATAGTATTTGATGATCAAAAACCATTGTTTGCACTCGAACATGCTCATCTTGCAGTTGACGAATCTTTTTTTGATCGTTTGACTCAGTAATAATTAAAACATTTGCATTTGGAAGTAATACTTTTGCATCTAGTGGTATTTGAAGTGTTCGATCAACAATGACTCTTAATGGTTGTTCAAATCGCTTTTCATCCAGTGAGTCTATCCTTACTGTTAAAGCAGGATTATCAACTAAAACCGTATTAATCCCTGTCATAATCGCACCACTTTTTGCTCTTAGCTTATGTACATCTAAACGTGATGCTTCAGATGTAATCCACTTACTCTCACCACTTGCCATTGCAGTTCGCCCATCAAGGCTTGATGCTAATTTTAAACGAACATAAGGTCTACCCTCTTTCATGGCTTTAAAAAAACCAGCATTAAGAGCCTCTGCTTTATCTTCTAGGCAACTAATAACAACCTCTATGCCATTTGATCGTAGTATTTCAATGCCATTAACTTGTGGATTTGGATCAGAGGATGCAATAACAACTCGACTAATATTTGCTTCAATCAACGCGTTAACACAAGGTGGTGTTCGCCCATCGTGTGAACATGGCTCTAAGGTGACATAAACACAAGCACCCTCCGCATTATATCCCTTTTTTCTAAGATCTTCCAATGCCTTAACTTCAGCGTGTGCAAAGCCTACTTTTCGATGATGGCCTTCACCAATAATTTTATTATTTTTTACAATAACACAACCAACTGAAGGGTTAGGGCGAGTATAAAATACCCCCTTAGATGCCAAGTCAATCGCTTTTTGCATAAAAAATTCATCTAAAGGGCTAATCGTCATCTAGCTTGACCAAACTTATTCTTCTTCTAACTCATAAGCCAATTGCTTTTCAAATTTAGACAACGATTTTTTAAATGCTTCGCGCTCAAATAAACGATCTGCATAGTCTTTAACTGCACCAAATTTTTTGTCTAACTTAATGCCTAATAAAGGTAAGCGCCATAAGAGCGGCACAAGAGTGCAGTCTGCTAGTGATAGCTCATCGGACATAAAAAACTCACTCGATGCAAAAATAGGCTCAATTGCTTTAAAACTATCTTCCAATGCTTTTTTGGCTGCTTTTGCATCTTTGCCATTTGCCACAATCATATCCATCATTGAATACCAGTCTTTTTCAATCCTTAAAATAGCCAATCTTGTTTTTGAGCGTAACACTGGGTAACCTGGCATTAATGCTGGCATTGGATGACGTTCATCCAAATAATACATAATAACATCAGCATCATAAAATGTTTGATCTCTCTCCTTTAGAACCGGTAACTTACCATAAGGATTTAATAAGCTTAACTGTTCTCCATTTTTATTTGGGTTTATTTCTATTAACTGATATGGAATTTTTTTCTCAGCTAAAATATAACGAATTCGATGTGAATAAACACATTCACCATATGAATATAAGGTCAGGGACATACAAACTCCAACAATTTATTAATGCTAAAAATCTGTCAATTTAACTCTATGTAAGGCAATCTTAATCGCTTTAACTCTAACGGTCAACTTAATGCTTAAGCTTTCATGTTATTAACAAAAGAATGGTTGGTTTTTAAAATCTTCATCATTATAATCCCTAAACTAAACACAACATCATAAAAAGTTTACAATTATAAAATGGAAACCATTGGCCTTATTAGTTTAAATATCTCATTAGTTATTTACTGCATATACTTTATTCCACAAATCATTTATAACCAGATGATCAAAAAAACAGAACAAATTAGTTTAGTCACACAAAGTTTGATGATCCTTGCTAATATTTGTGATCTAATCTACGGATTTTATCTCTTTATGCCATGGCAATATAAATTTGTAACTATTCTAAGTTTAGGATTTTTACTTATCCAACAGATTCAAATTGGCCTAAAACAATATAAGAACTTAAACTTTATTGGTATTAGTGTTTTATTAATTTTTTTATTATTTGTTGCGATAAATATAATTAGTAATGAAAGTCTACCACTTGAATCTATTAATTTATTTGGCTTAGTCACTAACTTTATTTATTGGTTCTATTGGATCCCACAAATTATTTATAATTATAAAAATAAGCAAGCTGATGGCTTTAGTCTCACTTTTTTAAGTCTAATTTTGTTAGCAAGTGTTTGTGATGCCATATCGGCAATCACTTTAAGCTGGAATTACCCAAGCATCATTGGGCCATTTGTAATTATTATTTTAGTTACTATTGTTTTAGCTCAGAGAAAGCATTATAAAAGCACTCCTTTAAAAAATGAAGCTTAAACTTTTAAATGCTTATTAACTAGGTGGACAAAGCTTGCAGGATCGTCTAACTGGCCACCTTCTGATAAAACTGCCTGTTGATGTAAAAGATTTGTCCAGTCAGCAAACGCAGCGTCGTCTTGCTCCTCTTTTAAGTGCTTAACTAGTTCATGAGTTGAATTGATTTCTAAAATTGGTTTAGTTGCACCAAAACCAGGCTGACCTGCTTCTGCCATAACTTTTTGCATATGCAAACTCATGCCATAATCACCGATAACTAGACAGCTTGGAGAGTCAGTTAAACGCTTAGAAATACGTACATCCTCAACCTTTTCACCTAAAACCTCTTTCATTTGTTTAATCACAGACTCAAAGTCTTTAGATGCTTTTTCTTGTTCTTTTTTGTCCTCTTCATCATCAAGTTCGCCTAAGTCTAAGTCACCTTTAGCAATTGACTTAAGCTGTTTACCATCATATTCGGTTAAGTGAGAAGTTAACCACTCATCGACACGATCAGATAATAATAAGACTTCAATGCCTTTTTTACGGAAAATTTCAAGCTGAGGATTATTCTTAGCTGCTGTATAGCTTTCAGCGGTTACATAGTAAATATCCTTCTGCTCAGGCTTCATACGCGCAACGTATTCCTTTAATGAAACATCTTGTATATCACTATCATTATGCGTTGATGCAAAACGTAAAAGCTCTGAAATTTTTTCTTTATTATCATGATCTTCAATTGGGCCTTCTTTTAGCACTTGGCCAAATTGATTCCAAAATTTTTCATATTGCTCGATGTCTTTATTTGCCATTTTAGATAGCATATCAAGCACTTTTTTAACACTTGCTTTTTTAATCTTATCTAACACTCGATTATGTTGTAAGATTTCTCTTGAAATATTTAATGGCAAGTCACTTGAATCAATCACACCACGAACAAAGCGTAAATAGCCAGGCATTAACTCAGCACTTTCCATAATAAAGACGCGTTGAACATAAAGTTGCACACCTGATTTACGATCACGCTCCCATAAATCAAATGGTGCTTTTTCAGGTAGATATAATAAAGTTGTATATTCTTGATTGCCTTCAACTCTATTATGCGTCCACGCCATTGGATCAGCATAATCATGTGAAATGTGCTTGTAGAACTCTTTATACTCTTCATCTGAAATTTCATTTTTGGAGCGCTGCCATAGTGCTTTTGCTTTATTGATAGTCTCTTGCTCATCTAAAACTTTCTCTTCACCTTTATCATCATGCTCTCTTTTTTTCATGGTGATTGGGAAAGAAATATGATCAGAGTATTTTGTAATAATACTTCTTAGACGCCAATAATCTAAAAATTCAGCTTCATCATCTTTAATATGTAAGATAATTTCAGTTCCACTCGTTGCTTTAGTAATATCTTCAATACTAAATTCGCCATCGCCAGCTGACTGCCAACGTACAGCTTCATCAGCACTTAAGCCCGCTTTTCTTGAATTAACCGTTACTTTATCAGCAACAATAAATGCTGCATAAAAGCCAACACCAAATTGACCAATTAATTGAGAATCTTTTGCTTTATCTCCAGATAATGCTTCTAAGAATTGCTTAGTACCTGATTTTGCAATTGTTCCTAAATTTTCAATAACTTCTTCACGATTCATACCAATACCATGGTCACGCACAGTAATTGTTTTATTTTCTTTATCAAAGTCTATTTCAATTGTTAATTCTTGATCACTATCCATTAACTTTGCATCTCTAATTGCTTCAAAGCGTAACTTTTCTGATGCATCAGATGCGTTAGAGATTAACTCTCTTAGAAAGATCTCTTTATTTGAATATAAAGAGTGAATTACTAAATGTAATAATTGCTTTACTTCAGTTTGAAAACCAAAGGTTTCTTTATTCTCTGCCATTGTCATTTATTACTCCATCTCTTGTTTTAAATAACGATATTAGTTTCATTGAAATATATATTGGGATTGATAGGAGAAAATTCAAGGAAAAAGTTACTTTATTATATTTGTATACCTAAACTTTACATTAACCGACACAAACTGTATACTTACAGTATACACAACAAGTTAAATTAGAAAATGATCAAATCATTCAAACACAAAGGCTTAAAACAATTTTGGGAAGAAGGCACAACAAAAGGTATACAGCCAAAACATGCTAAACGCTTAAAAATGATGTTAGCAGTACTTGATCACGCTGAGTCAATTGATGAAATAACTTGCTTCCCTACATTTAATGCACATCAGTTGCATCGTGATGGAAAGCCGTGGTCTTTAGTTGTGAATGCCAACTGGCGCTTAACATTTATATTTAAAAATGGTGATGTCTATATTCTAAACTATGAAGACTACCATTAGAGGAGAGAGGATTATGAATAAACAACAAATAGTACATCCTGGTGAAGTATTAAAAGAGCTTGTGATAGAAGCTCACCCAGAATTAACAATATCAAAAGCCGCTGAATATTTAAAAATAACTCGTGTTGCATTATCAAGGGTGTTAAATGCAAAATCTGCTCTAACGCCTGATTTAGCTGCAAAAGTAGAAAAAGTCTTTGGCATCAAGGCTTCATTATTATTAAAAATACAAGCATCTTATGATAGTTATCATGCAGTTAAAGCCATAAAAAAACTAAAACTTAAGCCTTATCATTATAAAAAAGTTTCTGCTTAATTATAAGCGCTTACGAATATGCTTTTGAATGGCTTCTGCTAAATTTTGACTAATACCTTCAACTTTCATAAGCTCAAAAATGGAGGCCTTAGATAACTCTTGCCAACCACCGAAGTGGTCAAGTAATGCTTGCTTTCGTTTTGGGCCAATACCTGGAATTTGCTCAATCACTGATTGCTGTTTTGATTTGGCGAACTTTTTCCGTTGGCTTGTAATCGCAAAACGATGTGCCTCATCACGAATACGACGCAATAGTAAAAATGCTTTATCATACTCAGGTAGCTTTTCTGGTTTTTCAGACGACTTAAGATAAATATCCTCTCGTCCTGAAATACGCTCTTTACCTTTTGCTAGAGATAATAACTGAACTTGTTTAGATAAATTAGCTTCACTAATTACTTCTTCTGCTTCTTTTAACTGGCCCTTACCACCATCAATAATTAAAACATTAGGCAAATTATTTTTTTCTAGCCCAGTTTTAATGCGTCTTTGAACCGTTTGCTTAATTGCTGCATAGTCATCCCCTAGGCGAATACCTTCGATGTTATAGCGGCGATAGGCACTTTTATCAAAGCCTTTATCACTAAATACAACACAAGAAGCAACCGTTGCTTCTCCTTGAAAGTGACTAATATCAATACACTCAATCCGCTTAAGACTAGATTTTAATTTAAGCCAGTCTTGTAATGAAACTAAATATTCATCAATTTGTTGTTGGTTAATCTCTTGTATTTTAAGTTTTTGTTCTGCATTGACTCTTGCTAAGTACTGCCATTTTTTCTTAATACCATTTGGCCGAGTCAATAATTTAAGTCGATGGCCTGATTGTAAGCAAATAACATCAGATAAGCTTTTATCAATTTGCTCTGTTTCTGGTAGGACAATTTCATCTGGAAAAAATGTGATTTTTGACTCTGTTAGATAATATTGCACCATAAAACGTTCAAGTACTGCTTGAACTGTCTCATCTAAAGATAGTTTAACCAACCAATTCTTATCACCCATTAAACTACCATGACGAACCGTCAATAAAGTAATAGATGCTTGATTATCTTTAACTGCAATACCAAGAATATCTATATGCTGACTTTGGCCTGACTCAATATGTTGTTGTTCTTGTAAACGCCTTAGTAGCACCAATTGATCTCTTAGTATTGCTGCTAGCTCATAGGCTTCATCATCAGATGCTGCTTTCATTTTTTGAGCCACATCAGCTAAAACACTCGTTAAATTACCTTCTAAGAATTGCTTAAGTAAATCAACTTGAGTTTGGTAGGCTTTCTCTGCAACATAACCAACACAAGGTGCTAAGCACCGTTTGATCTGATATTGTAAACAAGGCCTAGTTCGAGCTTTATAATAACTATCTTGACACTGACGAATAGGGAATAACTTTTGTAATAAACTTAAGGTATCTTTTACTGATGATAGTGAAGGGTAAGGGCCAAAATAATCTGCACGATTATTTAGCTTTCCTCGATACCCGAATACTCTTGGAAAAGAATCTTTACTAATACCAATATAAGGATAGCTCTTATCATCTTTAAAAAAAATATTATAATGCGGTTTATGTTCCTTTATTAAATTTCCTTCTAAAATAAAGGCATCATAGTCACTGGAGGTAACTGTAAAATCAATTGCTTTAACTTTAGATACCAAATGCATTGTTTTAGTATCATGTGCTTTATTTTGAAAGTAGCTATTAACACGCTTATATAAATTTTTTGCTTTACCAACATAGATAAGCGCATCGTGTTTATCATACATTCGATAAACACCAGATAACTTAGGAATTTTTTTTAAAAATGAAGTTAAATCCGTCAAAAACTAGCTATCCATTTCTACTAATTTGTGTTTGAAAGCAAGGTGTGTTAATTCAACATCCGTCTCCACATGCAACTTTTCAAACAAGCGATATCGGTAGCTATTAATCGTTTTAGGGCTTAAATACAATTGATCGGCAATTTCTTGAACTTTTTGTCCACTGGTTAGCATAATCAATACTTGTAACTCTCTTTCAGATAAACTATCAAAAGGAGACTCATCATCATGGGATAAATGTTTTAGAGCAAGTTGCTGTGCTACTTCTGGAGAAATATACCTTTGACCGGCATAAACTGTTTTTATTGCTTTAACAATCTCTTCAACACCTGCACCTTTAGTCATATATCCTGCAGCACCTGCTTGTAATACCCTAGATGGGTAAGGCTCATCTCCATAGACAGTTACCACTAAAATTTTGGTATTCACTTGACCTTGAACAATTCTTCGTGTTGCTTCTAGCCCTCCAATGCCTGGCATTTTAACATCCATTAAAACAACATCAGGCCTTAAGCTATTAACTTGCTTAATTGCTTCTTCTCCGCTACTGGCTTCACCAACTATCTTAATACCTGGTATATCACTTAGCAGTTTTTTAATTCCTAATCTCACTAAGTCATGATCATCAACAAGTAATACTCTGATCAACTCATAACCTCCAATGATAATCAATCTAAAATTACTAAAAAAGATCATACCATAGAGTTAGAAGATGGTCACGATAATAGTCACCTGAAATGGAAAAATTACATAAGAAAAAATGACTTAAGTTTTTATTTTATATTTTATTTTTAGTATTTAATGATATGTTTAAGATTTTATTATGGCACTAATAAAGTAACTTGATAAATTTTAGCACCTTCCTTGAAACTAACTGGCATAGTATCTTCTGCATCAATCTCTCTGGCACTAAATCCTTCATAACGGTAAGTTAAATGCATTAATCTACCATCAATACAGCATAGTGTATCATTTAGCATGCGTGGGTCTTTAACCTCAATACCTACACACTTAGAAAAAATGCTCTTGCCAGTGATTATTTTAACTTCACCATCATTTAATATACGAGCAACCAACTCTAACATTAATTGCTTTTCTTCAAATGCAGCTTTATCACCAATCACAGGCGATAGATATTTGCCCAACAATAACCACTCAGGCGTTGCATAAATACCATGCTTTTGGAACTCATCCGTCAAATCATTGCCTGCAACAACATGAACGCCACCATACTTACCATGGCGCCATGCTTGAATTGCCTTATCTCCATATTGCGTGCCAATTTCTTTATCTGTTACTCTTGCTAACGTTTGCAAATAACGCAGGCGATCTCCACGAGATTCTGGTGCATATGGTGGATATTCTGTTTTTGTTGCTCTTGGCGGCTCACCTTCATTAAAAAGCAGCCAATTTGCAGAACACTCAATGCCTAAATTTTTAGCACGCATACAAATACGCTCAGCAACATACTTTGTTAGGTCACGTTTTTTTGATTCAACCAAACGCAAAGTTGCCACTCCAATCATTCCATCAAAACCGGCTTCCTCACAAAAGTTTTTTTGTGATAACTTTGTTAAGCGACGTAGATATATAACCCTATCTTTTGCATTTGAAAAATCCAGTGCCATCTTTTCCTCTCTCTTATTTTTTATTGTCCATCCTGGTAAGTCCTCGCCAATATCTTTAGAAGTATCTATAAAATAACTCTACAAAATATTGCTTGATGCATTTATATCATACTTCCAAAGTTTCTGTCCAACTCCTTCATAAAAAAAATTAAATTATTTTCATATAAATCATCCCCATTAATTTCATCAAACGGAAGATAAAATTAAATAGTAGTAGATTGATAAGCGTATCTTAATTTTCAATAAAATATCTTTTATATATCTTTTATGTCAGAATATACTTTCCTCCTACTTGATTAAGCTTAAAATGCTCAATAGACTAAATAAATCTAATACATAACGTGAGTAAATTTATGAAAACAATCATTTACCATAATCCAAAATGCAGCAAGAGCCGACAAGCGCTTGACTATTTATCTCAACGCATTGCTAAGTTTGAAGTTATTGAATACTTAAAAACACCACCATCTTCTGAAGAAATTCTTCACTTATGTAAATTATTAAAAATTTCACCTAAAAATCTCATTAGGACTAAAGAAAAAACCTTTT
Source organism: Thiotrichales bacterium 19S9-11 (assembly GCA_021713395.1). Taxonomy (GTDB): domain Bacteria; phylum Pseudomonadota; class Gammaproteobacteria; order Francisellales; family Francisellaceae; genus M0027. The sequence goes on from JAKJJT010000002.1 coordinate 162,791, forward strand.
CTGAACTGGCACTGTCACTTGATAACAATTATAGTGATGGCCAGTGGGCTGAAGTTCTAGCGAACTATCCAGTTTTAATTGAACGCCCTATTGTTAAAACGTCTTCTAACGCAGCAATTGGTCGACCACTAGATAATATTATTGCCCTATTTGATCATTCAAATAAAGCGCATGGATAAGTCAATTGCTTGGATATGTTTTGTAATACCCCCAACTGATATATAGTCAACACCAGTTTCAGCAATAGCTGAAGCTGTCTGTAAATTAACGTTTCCTGAAGTCTCTAAAGCTACTTCTCTACTAACAATATTAACGGCTTCTTTCATCATCTCAAGGCTAAAGTTATCTAGCATAATCACATCACAATTTGCATCTAATGCTTCTTGTAATTGAGCTAAACTTTCTACTTCAACTTCTATTAGTTTTTGATTATGATTACGCCTTGCTTTATCTACAGCTAAAGCAATTGAACCGCATGCTGCAATATGATTTTCTTTAATTAAATAAGCATCATATAAACCAATCCGATGATTTAGACCACCACCACAAGAAACGGCATACTTTTGAGCGAGTCTAAAACCTGGTATAGTTTTTCTTGTATCTAATATTTTAGCTTTGGTATGAGCAATAGCGCTAACAAACTGACTAGTTTTCGTTGCAACGCCTGAAAGCATTTGTAAGAAATTCATTGCACTACGCTCAGCAGTTAAAATACTTTTTGCATTACCAGATACTTCAAAAATAGTATCATTTGGATTTAGTCTATCGCCATCCTTTGCATACCATTTAACTTTAAGGTTTGAGTCAACTTGATAAAAAACTTCATCAACAAATGCTTTACCGCAAACAATCATCAATTCACGCGTTATCACAGATGCATTGCCTTGCTTTTCAGAGTCAATTAATTTTGCTGTAACATCACCTGTTTGAATATCTTCTTCAAGTGCTATTTCAACCATTTTTTTTATCAAATCATCATCTAACTTTGTTATTTGTTGTGTATTAAGATGCTGCCTGCTTTTAGAGATAACTGTCATTATATTTGCTCTGTTTGTTCGCTTAGCCACTGTTTTATCGATTCATCATTAACCAATGGCAAAATATCATGTCGAACTGTTTGATGATATTGATTAACCTGATCAATTTCTTCAGAAGTTAAAAGACTTTTATCAATTAATTTTAAATTATAAGGAACCAACGTTAAGTCTTTAAATTGATAAAACTTGCCATACTCACTTGTTTCTTTTTCAGTGACTAAACATAAATTTTCTATTCGTATACCATAATCACCATCCTGATAGTAACCTGGTTCATTACTCACTATCATACCCGGCTTAAGTGGCACTTTTGTTGTTACACGGGATATTTTTTGCGGCCCTTCATGAACACATAGAAAACAGCCAACGCCATGTCCTGTGCCATGACGATAGTCTAAACCTTCTCGCCATAGTGGCATACGCGCAAGCAAGTCCAGGTGCTCACCACAGGTACCATCTGAAAAAACAGCATTGCCTAATGCTAAATGCCCTTTTAATACTAAGGTATAACGTCTTTTTTGCTCTTCTGTTGGCATTCCCAAATGTACAACACGTGTAATATCTGTTGTACCTTGCAAATACTGACCACCTGAATCGACCAAATAAAGATTTGAATCATCAATTGATAAGTTAGTTTCTTTGTTAACTGCATAATGAATAATAGCCCCATTTGAGCCAAAACCACTAATCGTATTAAAGCTTGCGCCTTGGCAATCTGCTTGGCTCATCCTAAACTGATATAAACGCTCAGCTGCTGTAAGCTCACTAATACCTTTTTGCCAGTTTGTTTCTAACCAATATAAAAAGTTAATCACAGCAACTGCATCTTTACGATGTGCTTCAATCATGCCTTGTTGTTCTACTTTATTTTTAACTGCTTTTAATACAACTACAGGTGATCGATCAAAATAAGGCGTAATGTGATCACTTAATGCATTCATTACCCATTGGTTAATCGTTTGATCATCTAAATAAACTTTTCCACCAAGCAGACTAATATCAGCATGAAACTCACTAATTGATTTGATCTGAACACCTTCTGAATCTAATAATTTCTGGCTTTGTTCATCTACTTTCTCTAAATCAATATATAAAATTGCACCTTTTTCGCTAACAATAGCATATGCAATAGCAATTGGATTAAAATCAACATCACGCCCACGAATATTAAATAACCAAGCAATTTCATCTAACGCTGATAATATCAAATGCTCACAACCAGCAAGCTTAATTTGTACTCTCACTTCAGTTATTTTTTCTTTTGCACTTTGTCCTGCATACTGAGTACCTAATGCCATAATCTCTTTCTTTGGCAGCGCTGGCAACTCACCAAGCTCAGAGCGGGCTTGATCAACTAGATTCTCACTGATAAAGACTAGTTCACCTTGGTTTGCATTTAAAACACAACGTAAATTATGTGCTCGTTTAACACTAACAACTTTTGGATCAACACCTAGACGCATACCTTTTGGTTGCTCTTCAATCCACTTTGGAATTTCAGGCACAAAGCCTTTTTGTTTCATCAGTTGAAATTCTTCAGGGTTTAATTGCTGATCTGCTTGTAAAAAATATCGCCCATCTGTCCAAAGATAAGCTTGATTTTGCCCAATTAGTGCATCACCTTGACTACCGGTAAAGTTACTAATCCAACTACGACGTTGCCAACATTCAGGCACATATTCATTATTATGCTCATCACTTGATGGCGCTAAATAATAATCAATTTCATGTTCTTTCATTTTTTGACGCAATAAAGCTAAACGCTTATCTGACATTTAGGTTCTCCTTGAGAAGCTTAATTTACCTTATATTGGTAACTTGATAATTACCTTTATCATTTTTAATTAAAATAACTATGGACATTGGATAATGAAGTTCTAAGAACTGGCCACCTAAGATTAAACTTGTTGGCTTACCAAGTGATGCTAAAACTGCACACATGCTCATACCCTTTTTAACTTCATGTTTTTCAATTTCATCCCAAGCCCAAACAGTTGAAACAGAGCTTTCTGTAATTAGACCACGTCTTTCAATTTCTTTTTTAATTAATGGTGGTTTATTTTGATAGTACGCAACGCATAAATCATTGTTACTAACACCTAATAACTGCTGTGATGACATTGTTTGAATATCAGAGATACTTTGATCCGTGCTTAAGTTTAGTTTTGTATTCACATCAATTGCATTATAAACAGAGCAACTAGCTAGTGACGTTACTATTAGTACTAAAAAGATGAATTGTTTCATTTAGAGATCTCCAATATTTAGTTTGTTACTAAATATAGCATCAATCAATGTTATAAGTAAAATTATCGATACAAAATAAGCTCATAAACATACATTTCTGCTTTGCATCATAAGCAATTTAGGTTATGGTAATGCCAATACTAAAATATAATAAGATTCGTCATATAATGTATAAACAATATTATAAAGATGCCTTCATGTCACAAATTTGGAATGATTAAATGAATATTCAAACAAAAAAAAATATTGCAAAACTAAGCGTTTTCTCTGTTGCAATGATTACAATCACATCTGTTGATAGTATTAGGAACTTACCAGGGAGCGCACTTTTCGGTAGTCATACCGTCTTTTTTTTCTTACTTGCTGGCCTATGTTATTTTATCCCAACTGCCTTAGTCTGTGCAGAATTAAGTACAACTTACCCTCAACAAGGTGGCGTTTATCTTTGGGGTAAAAAAACACTTGGTAGACGCTTTGGCTTTATTGCACTTTGGTATCAATACGCTGAAAACTTAGTCTATTATCCACCACTTTTAACCTTTATTATTGCAACAGCAGTTTATCCTTTTTCTAGTCATTTAACTGATAATAATCTATTTATCTTTTTTGCAATTAACTTTGTCTTCTGGACGATAACATTCATTAATATTAGAGGTTTGAAAGCATCAGCAATCTTTACCAATGTTTGCGGCATATTAGGCCTTGTCGTGCCAATGCTTTTGATCTGTTCTGCTGGCATTTATTGGTTTTCTTCACCTAATTTACCTTCTCAAATCCAATTTAATCACTTAAGTGACTGGATCCCTGACTTTTCTGAAATACACCTAGGCGCCGCATTTACTGCAGTTGTCTTATCATTAACGGGTATGGAAATTGCCACAACTTATGCAAATGAGGTAAAAAACCCTCAAAAGAACTACCCGCGTGCACTATTAATTGCAACATTCTTTATTTTGCTTACATTAACTGTAGGCTCATTATCTATTGCAACAATTATATCACCAACAGACTCAACCCTTTCTAGCGGCATCATGGTTGCATTCGCTGCATTTTTTGAGCAGCTAAACTTAAGCTGGATTGTCCCATTAATTGCATTTGCTATCGTATTAGGTGGCTTAGCTGGTTTAAATAACTGGATTATCTCACCAACCAAAGGCTTACACGCTGCAGCTAAAGATGGCTTTTTGCCCAAAGCATTTACCTATGAGAACCAGAAAAAAGCACCGACAACTTTGCTAATCGTTCAAGGTATTATTGTATCACTACTTTCATCTATTTTTATCTTTGTACCTAATGTAAATGCTGGCATGTGGGTATTAAACATTCTAATGACACAACTGTATATGATTATGTATGTTTGTGTTTTTATCTGTTTTGTTGCATCACGTATTCGTCACAGACACTTACACCGTCCATTTAGAGTGCCTGGTGGTATATTTGGTATTATTGTCATTGCAACTTTAGGCATCTGTAGCGCATTATTTACAATATTTGTAAGCTTTGACTTTCCAAAATCAGTGCCAATTGATACTGGCAGCTATTATTTATTATTTGGCTTATTTGTATTTAGTTTGCCTGGCATCGCAGGACTTTATTATTTTAAGCGTCACAATAAAAATCACTCAAGCCAATCAGATTTTTTAATACCTGAAAACCAAAGCGCTATTAAGTAACTCACCCCGCCTGCTACAATATATAATAATAAGTGATAAACTCTTTGATAAAGACTCCAGTCTATCCAATGTGTTAGGTTTCCTTTTAATGTCATAAGAACTGTTACCATCACTAACACACTCCCAGACACACGCAATAAAAAGAACCAACGTTTGAACCCTCGTGGTTTAAAATAATCATACTTCTTCAAATAATAATAAAGTAAACCACAGTTAACTAATGAAGCAAGGCTTGTAGATAGTGCCAAACCAACATGACCATTACCTTGCTGCATTAATGATAATACTAAAATAACATTTAATAACATATTGACAAATAATGATATAATTCCGATTTTAACTGGTGTTTTCATGTTTTGCCGAGCATAAAACGCTGAAACTAATACTTTAACTAAAATAAATGCTAACAAGCCAAATGCAAATGCAATTAAGCTTTTTTGGGCTTGATAAACATCATGATCACTAAATTGCCCATAATTAAATAAGGTTACCATTAGCGGACCAGATAACGCCATCAAACCTAAAGCAGCAGGTATTGCAATCAATAAAACAATACGAAAAGCCCAGTTCAGCGATTTCTGATAATCTTCTTGATTTTTTGCTGCATGTGTTTTTGATAAATGAGGTAAGACAACTGTTGATAATGCCACTCCAAATACACCCAATGGAAATTGCATCAAGCGATCTGAATAATATAGCCAAGAGATACTACCTGAAGGCAAAAATGAAGCAAAGATTGTATCAAGTAATAAACTAACTTGTGCAACTGAAGCACCAAATAGGGCAGGTATCATTAATTTTATTATTTTTTTTACGCCTTGATGCCCCCAGCCCCAAACAGGCATCGCTAAAACACCTAGTCGCTTAAGAAATGGCAGCATAAACAATAGCTGTACGATTCCAGCAATAAAAACACCCCAAGCAACAGCATAAATCGCTGGATCAAAGAAATAAGGTGCAATTAAAGTTGCAACAATCAAGCAAAGATTTAACAGTGCTGGAGAAAAAGCTGCAACTGCAAATCGCTCAAAGCAGTTCATGACACTACCAGCTAGTGCTGTTAATGAAATTAAAAATATATAAGGAAAAGTGATTGATAGCATATGCTCGGCCATTTGAAACTTTTCAGGCTCACCACCAAAACCTGGTGCAAAAATCCAAACCCAAAGGCCTGAAAATATCATACCAAATGCTGAAAGAACTAAAAGTATCGAGCCTAATGTTCCTGCCACATGGCGAATAAAGTCAACTAATTCTTGATGTGTTTTTTGTTCTTTATACTCAGATAGCACAGGAACAAATGCTTGAGTAAATGAGCCTTCAGCAAATAATCTTCGCATAAAATTAGGAATTTTAAACGCAACCAAAAATGCTTCCATAGGGCCAGTTGCACCAAAAAACTTTGCCCAAATAATATCTCGAGCAAAACCTAATACCCTTGAGAACAAAGTAAAAAAGCCAACAACAAATGTTGATTTTAATAATTTTTTACTCACTTTCTTTTACCCTTTGCCATAGCTTTTCTAATTGATCTAACGTTAACTGATGAAATTCTTTTTCGTCCTGATTTAATAATAATTCAAGCTTACGAAACCGACGTTCAAACTTATGATTAGCTTTTCTTAAAACTTGTTCCGGGTCCTCTCGCAAGTGACGCACTAAATTGACACAACTAAAAAGTATATCTCCTATTTCATCAATAACTCCATCGTGACTCTCTATTTTTAATGCTTCTTCTAGTTCAACTACTTCTGATTTTAATTTTTCAAATACTAAGCGCTGATTAGGCCAATCAAAACCAGCTTGTGCCGCTCTTGTCTGTAGTTTTTTAGCAACTGATAATGCAGGTAAGCTCTGAGCGATATCATCTAAAACAGATTTACATTGAGACTTTGTCCGTCGCTCTTCTGCTTTAATCATTTCCCAACTTTTTTCAAGCTCGATGACATCTTCTTGTTGCTCATTAGCAAATACATTAGGATGCCTACGTATTAATTTATCAGATAAAAAATCCATCACATCATAAAAATTAAAAAAACCTTTTTCTTTTGCAATTTGAGTATAAAAAACGACTTGATTAAGCAAATCAGCCAACTCGCCTTTTAGCTCATCTTCATTTCCTCTTTCAACTGCATCAGCTACTTCATAAGCTTCTTCAATCGTATGGCGCACCAAAGAATCCCAAGTTTGAGCTTTTGTCCACTGACAAGCTTGATCTGAGTTACGCATAACATCCATAATCTCTAATAATTTTTCAAGTTTTTCTTTTTTTTCTATAGCACTCATAAAATCTAGCTTAAAACTTATCCCTTAGTTGACGAAATAGTGTAAAAACTGCTTCTGGTGTGTAATTGTGATAGCCTTTAATCTTATTTAGGCGCAAAAACGGATTAACTTGTTCTTCAATCTCCAAATTAGTAATTTCTCTTGTTTCTGATGTTTGTTGATTAACTAATTTTAGTAATTGATTTGCATCTTGATTATTAGCCTCAACAGACAGTGAGAACTCTAAATTTTTCTGGATATAATCATGGCCTGGATACAATAATGTGTCTTTTGGTAACCCTCTAATCTTTTGAACAGACTCATATAAATCTTTAATATTCGCTGATGGATGACGTATATTACCAACACCTGCATTAAATAAGGTATCACCTGAAAATAAGATTGGCTTTTCTTTTTCTGGCATATAAAAGACAATATGCCCTTTAATATGCCCTGGTGTTTCAATGACATCAAAAATCAAATTATCACTTAGTTTAATTCTGTCTCCATCTTTAACCAAATAATCAATTTTAGGTAATCGCCTTTGATTTAAGTAGCAAGCATAAATTGGTGCGTCTGTTAATTCAGATAATGGTTTAGCACCATAATAGTGATCTTGATGTTCATGCGTTATAAAAATAGCAATTAACTGAAGTTTTTGTTCATCAAGAGATTGCTTTAATAAAGTTACATCAAATGGGTCAATTGCTACTGCTTGATTAAGAGTACGGTCAACCACCAAATAATTATAGTTTTCAAGTGAGTTATTTAAGTATATTCGTATGACTTCTAACATACTACACCAAATAAAAAATATGCTTTAAACGCCATCTTAACGCTTTGCTAAGAAAAATAACAAGAAAATTCAGTAATTCTTTACGCTGCTTTTACCATAAACGACTTCAGCTTCTGTAGTGCATTTGTTTCTAATTGTCTAATACGTTCTGCTGAGACTTGATACTTATCTGCAAGTTCGTGTAATGTTGCTTTCTTTTCATTAAGCCAACGAGCTGTAATGATGTCACAACTACGCTCATCGAGTTTATCAACTGCTTCAAATAAGTGATAGTGCATTTGATTTTCTTCATCTTCTTTTTCCAGTAACAACTCAGGCGCGCTAGATGTATCTTCTAGAAACATCGAAGGAGAAGGAACTTGAGGTTCATCTTCATCTGAATTAGGTGTATCAAATGCCATATCATAGGCATTCATTCTTTTTTCCATCTCAACAACAGTTGCTTGGTCAACATTTAAATCTTTTGCTACTGCTGCAATTTCTTCTTTAGTAAACCAGCCTAAACGTTCTTTATTACTTCTTAAATTAAAAAATAATTTACGCTGTGCTTTGGTTGTTGCAATCTTAACAATCCGCCAATTTTTTAAGATATATTCATGCATCTCTGCCTTTACCCAGTGTACTGCAAAAGAGACAAGGCGAACGCCAACGCTTGGATCAAAACGACGCACTGCTTTCATCAAGCCAATATTTCCTTCTTGGATCAAATCAGTTAAAGGCAACCCATAACCAGAAAATCCTCGAGCAACTCGAACAACAAAGCGCAAATGAGACATAATTAACCGTTGCGCTGCTGCTAAATCATTTTGTTGTCTTAGACGAAGCGCAAGCTCTTTCTCTTCTGACTCTGATAGCATTGGAATGCTGTTTACATACTGAATGTAACGGTCTAAACTACCTGTATCTGTTAATGATGGTATTGGTAATGTATTTTGCCTTACGGTAACCGCTTTACTCATTCACTTTACCTCCAATTCTTAACCTGATGGAAATTATACCAGAAATGCATGCAGAAAAAAATATTATTTCGCAATCTCCTGGATAAATAACATTCTATTTATTAAATTGGCTATACCTCTGCATTTTCAGGCTTCTTTTTGGCAACAATCATATAACGACGACCATCTTTTTGGCCTTCTGTAATTTGCACGATACCATGACTGACCTTTTCCATCTTTACTTTTTCAAAGTCTTTATTTAATTGTAATTTCCATAGCTTCTGCGCTTTCTCATATTGTGCTTGACGAATCCAACCTGTTTCTCCATTTAATTGGTTACCAACCTTAGTCCAACCATCTTTAATCATAATAAAAACTAATGGCGTTAAAACATGAACACTTGAATAATTAGAAGATAAATTAGGCGCTTGGTATAAGTAAACTTCTGGCTCTTGATAGCTTTGACTCGACGTTTGTTTTATAATTTTTTCGCTAAAGCCACCGATAGAAAAACTAACAATAATAAACAAAAAACCTATTGTTAAAATTGTTTTAAATAAACCCGACACGCATTACTCCATGTTGCTATATTATTTTTTAACCAATATTTAGTCAAAAAATTTCATAAATCAAGAAATTATTAAAATTATTTAATTTTCATCAAACGCAAAAATAAAAAATTCTGCAAGCGGCGAGTTCTCAGTAAATAATGTCTTTGATAAAACATAAACCCATTAAACTTTTTAATCCTATGTTATAATCTTGATATATTAAATAGCACGCTGACATAAATAATGAGCACAATCAAATATATCACAATTGATGAGCGCCAAGGCCAACGAATTGATAACTTTTTACTTGGTTACTTTCATTATAAAGCTCCAAAAAGTTTAATCTATCGACTAATTAGAAAAGGCGTTATTCGAGTTAATAAAAAACGAATTAAGCCTGATTATAAACTTCAAATTGATGATGTTGTTAAAATACCACATATTGATATTAATGAATCTGAAAAAAAACAAATATCACAAGAAAGCTCACAGTTTCTTGAAAATTGCATTTTATTTGAAGATGAGCACTTCATTGCTATTAATAAGCCGTGCGGCCTTGCCGTTCATGGTGGTAGCGGCATTCATGCTGGTCTTATTGAACGCCTAAGGTCTATTAGACCAAAAGAAAAACGTTTAGAGCTTGTTCACCGTTTAGACAAAGCAACATCTGGCGTTATCCTAATTGCTAAAAAACATCAAATATTAACCTACTTCCATCAATTACTTATCGATAAGAAAATTAAAAAAATATATCATGCAATTGTGCATGGCAGTTGGCCCAAAAAAATCAACAAAGTTGACCAACCATTACTGAAATATAAAACTGCATCAGGAGAACACTTAGTTAAAATAAGTCAAGATGGCAAACCATCAGTAACAACTGTTAATATACTAAGAAACTTTCCAGGCGCAACTCTAGTTGAAGCTAGACCCTTAACTGGAAGGACTCACCAGTTAAGAGTGCATTTAAAATCACTTGATCACCCAATTGTTGGTGATGACAAATATGGCAGTCGCACCAGAGATAAAATGCTAAGCCTTAAAGCCAATCGTTTATTTCTACATGCTAATCAACTAGAATTTATTCATCCTGTAACCAATGAGTCACTATCGATTACTGCTTCTTATGATGATGCTTTCATTTCATGTCTTGATGACTTATCAAATGCTAGTGACTGATGCAAATAATCTTCTGTTTGCATTTCATTTAAACGACTTAACGTGCGTTGAAACTCAAAAGTAAAGTACTTACCCTGATAAAGTTCTTTCATTGCTACTTTTGCTGATAATACTAAAATGACTCGACTATCATAAAATTCATCAACTAAAGCAATAAAGCGCCTAGTCTCATCTTTAAGGTCATCTGTTAAAATGGGGACTTCACTAATTAAGACTGCTCGATATTTTGCAGCCATTTCAATATAGTCCTGTACGCCCCGACCATAACCACAAATACTTTCAAATGTAAACCATGCAACTTCATCACTTAAGCGAATCGCATTAATCTCTCGTCCTTCCATTAATAAACTTTGAGACTCTAGGTAATCACCTTTACAAAAACTTTTAAATACTTCATCCATTGTTTTCAATGTCTTCTCCTTGCTTAATCCATCAAAGTATCGACTTTTTTCTATAATATTTGACCAACGATAGTCAACGCCACTATCTAAGTTGAATATATCCACATGCGCTATGAGCGAGTCAATTGCAGGTAAAAATAACTCTCGTTGTAAACCGCCTAAATACAAACACCTTGGCTCTACATTAGATGTTGCCACAAGCACAAGCCCACGGTCAAATAATTTTCTAAACAAACCGCCTAGTATCATTGCATCTGCAATGTCTTCAACAAAAAACTCATCAAAACAAATAAGCCGAATACTAGAAGCAATTTCATCTGCTAATAAATCTAATGGTGACTTTTTCCCTCTAAAAATCCTTAACCGTTTATGCACCATCTGCATAAAATGATTAAAATGCATTCTTTTTTTGTCTGTAATATCTAGTGAGTTATAAAACAAATCCATTAGAAATGTTTTGCCTCTGCCAACACTTCCCCAAATATAAATACCTCGAATCAATGCTAATCGATAGTTTTTTTTCTTCGGCAACCAACGAAATAAGCGCTTATCATTTTGGCTTTTTCTTACTGCTAACAACTGTTGCTGCAATTGACTTAGCGCTTTAACCACTTCAAGCTGCTGAGAGTCTTCTTGGTATTTTTTTATCTTAATTTCTTTTTTATATTGCTCTAATAAATTCATATGGATCATTTTTTATGATTAATATTTAAACAGCTATTTTAATTATAAATGACTTTGCTAATATAACTTAATTTATAATATTTCTTTAGGCTCTCTAACAAAAAAAAGTAATACTGTAGCAACCAGCAAACTAATTGGTAAAATTATAAATGCCAAATGAAAACTCTCAAGTTTATAACTCATTCCCATAATGCCTGGCTCAAGCACATCTAAAAAATGGCCAATCATTCCATCAAACAAACCACCTAATACTGGCTCTCCTGAATTAATCAATGCAACTGCAGTTGCAACAGCCCATAGTGGATTCACTCGCCGTCCCACAACAAAGGCTAACATAAAACAGCTCATAAAAAAGCCAAAAAGAAAGCAAGCCAAAACAACTAACCAGTAAGCCATATGAACATATAATGCGAAGTATAAGCACAATGCAGAGATACTATTACATATAACCATAATACTAATTCTTCGATTTAACATTTCAGATAGTTTACCCATTACAGGTGCACCAACTGCCATACCAAAAAAGATACTTGAAATGACAAATGCAGCACTTTCTTTTGTCATGCTTTCATAAAAAGTTCTCAAAAAAACATTACCCCAAAGACCTGCAAACGCATCAATTGATGTAAATGCCAAACCTGAATAAAAAGTTAACAGCCAGTTATTTGGATTCTTAAATACTTTTAAAACATCTTTTAGGGATAGCTTTTTATCACTTGTTTCATTACTCTGCTCTAGTTTATTGAATTGCTTTGGATTATGATCCCTAACAATCATCCAATAAATAATTGCTATTAAAATACCTATTAAGCCACAAACAATTAAACCATGACGCCAGCCAATATCTTCAAATAAAATAGCCAAAGGCGCTTGGCCGAAAATTGCGCCAGCCATTGCTGCTGTAGCTAAAAGACTACTAACAAAAGCAAATTGATTCACATTAAACCAAATAGATGCTGCTTTCAAATAACTGACTGTTGCAAAAGCAACACCAATGCCCATCAGTATTCTAGCAATAACTGCAATATAAAAGTCGTGCGTTACTGCAAATAACATGACACCACTGGCTGAGATTAAAATAGATAAGGTACTTAAATTACGAATACCAAAACGGTCAATTAAAATACCCGAAAAAAGCTGCACAATTAATATTGTATAAAGCATAATCCCTGCAAAAAACCCAACTTCGGCTGAAGAAAGTTGAAATTGTAACTTTAAATCAGTAACAATTAAACTTGGGAAAACCTGCATAACATATTTATAAAATAGTAAAAATGCACTTAAAAGAATAACAATCCAGGCATAGCCTTTAATTTGAGTAATTTTACTTAATCTATAATCTGTTGCTTGTTGTTCTTCTACTATATCCATTGAACCTAATATGTTGGCTTAGTTATATTACAAGCCTAACATAGTGAAATTAAGATGAGAAGAAAAAGAACCTTATGTTCTTAAACATAAATCGGCATCAAGATTATCATCTTTAGCTAAGATACGTAGTTTTTTAAGGGCATCCATTTGAATTTGACGAACACGTTCACGAGTAAGACCAATAAAGTGGCCAGTTTCTTCTAGTGTTCTTGGCTCATAACCTCTTAGACCAAAACGCATAGATAAAACAGTTCTTTGTTTTTCAGTTAATTGATCCAACCATTTTTCGATACAGTTTTTAGTTGCTTGATCATTATAGTCTTCTTCTGGCGTTATTGAGTTTTCATCCGAGACCGTTTCAATGACTGGGCGATTTGAATCATCATAAACTTTATCTAATGATTCAACGTATTTAGTTGAAGATAGGATCTTTTTAATATCATCAACTGGTCGATCAAGAAACTCTGCAATTTCTTCAACCGTTGCTTCATGGTCAAGCTGTTTGGTTAACTCATTAGCTGCTCTTAAGTAAACATTAAGTTCTTTTAAAACGTGAATTGGCACACGAATTGTTCGTTGTAAATTCAATAGTGCTCGCTCAATATTTTGGCGAATCCACCAAGTTGCATAAGTTGAAAAACGCCAGCCTAAATCAGGGTTAAATTTTTCAACTGCTCGAATTAAACCCAAGTTACCTTCTGCAATAAGATCTAAAAACGTTAAGCCACCACGAGGACGATAACGCTTTGCCATTTTAACAACCAATCTAAGGTTACTTTGAATCATAACCTTTTTACTTTCAGCACATCCTGCTCTTGATTTTTTAGCGTAATGAAGCTCTTCTTCTTTGGTTAAAAGTGCTTGATAGCCAATTTCTTGTAAATAAAGTTTCGTTGCATCAACCTCATCTTGTGAAAAATCTCGCTCCCACTCGACTGTTTCACTTTCGGTTGATTCTTCAATATTCTCAAACTCAACTTCTTCATTATTTTCAATATTATCTAATTGCTCATGGTCATTATCAATGTTTTCAAATGCTTCTGATCCAACACATTTTTTGGTTGCTTTACTTGCCATGATAATGCCCTCCAGCTTTAGACAAAAAGTTTTGTAAGTAACTCCATTGTTACAAATATGGATCAAAAAAGCACAGAGGAAAAGGAGGAAGATTCGCTAAGATAACACGTATAATTTCTTGAGAAATGATCAATTATTATACTAGGCATTCCTCCAGGATAGCCTAGGATTATCTCTACATGCAAAAATGAAATAATTTAATGACCGGCTAGTGGTAATGAAAGCAGTTAACGCTCAATCTGTCAATAATAAAAGCATATAAACGTTATAAAAACGGTGATCTTAAATAATGCGCAATAACAACTGATCAAAAAACTGCTCTGATATTTCTACCTTAACACTCAAATACCAAAGGTTATCTAAATTAAATGATTCACATTTAATCGCATCTTTATATGTCATAATAATCGGAGAGTCATCTTTAAAAGCAAAATCATGTATCTTATATTGGTAATGATCTGGAAATGGTTTTTCAATGATCTGATAACCTAGATTTGTCAAACTATAAAAAAATCGGCTTGGATTGCCAATCCCTGCTACTGCATAAATAGTCTGCCTAGATAAATAATCAGGAGAATAAGACTTTTTGGTTTTTAAGTTAATTAAACCACTCGGTTTTAGTGTCATTGTATAATGGTAAGACGCATCAACAGGGCTTGTATCTGATTCATTATAAATTACAAAATCTACTGTCTTAACTCTTGTCTTTTTTTCTCTTAAAGGCCCCGCTGGAAAAATCAACTCATTACCTAACTTTCGTTTAGCATCAATCACAATAATCTCGACATCACGTGGCAATTGATAATGTTGTAGCCCATCATCACTGATAATTACATCAACATTTGGATATTGTTTGGTTATTAATCTCAGCGCTTGTAACCTTTTTTTAGCTACTGCAATCGGGCATTGTAAAAACTGATAAAGCATTAATGGCTCATCACCCACATCTGTCGCACGATGCTTTTCACTAATCACTAGATCTTCTTTTGTCTTTCTGCCATAGCCTCTTGAAATAATACCAGGTGTATATCCCTTTTCTTTCAACTTAGTATAGATAGCTTCAACTAGGGGAGTTTTACCAACACCACCTAAAGTAATATTGCCAATAACAATAACAGGTATATTAAGTTTTGGCTGTAAGTAACGTGTATAGATAAAGCGTCGGATTATACTAGTTAGATAATAAACCCAAGCAATTGGCATTAAAAGATAAGCAAGATAAGTTTTATTCTGTTGATACCAATGTCTTAGAAAATATTTTTCTAGCATTATCTAGCCTCCAACGACATTACCACCTGAAGCTTGTGCTTGTTGGTGTAATTTGCTATATAAGCCGCCTTTTTCTAATAAACTCTGATGCGTCCCTATCTCAATGATCTGCCCTTCTTTGATTACTACAATTTGATCAGCTGATTCAATGGTTGATAATCTATGAGCAATAACAAATGTCGTTCTACCTTGTTTTAGTTCATCAAGTGCTTTTTGCACCAGTCTTTCTGACTCATTGTCCAAGGCACTGGTTGCCTCATCTAAAATTAAAATTGGTGCATTTTTTAAAATTGCTCTTGCGATTGCAACACGTTGCCTCTGACCACCTGATAAATTCATACCGTTTTCACCAATAACCGTATCAAGCCCTAATGGTAATTTTTCTATAAATTCATAAGCTTGTGCTGCTTTTGCCGCTGAAATAACTTCTTTTTCCTCTGCCTGCTGCTGTTTACTCCCATAAGCAATATTATGATATAACGTATCGTCAAATAATGTCACATGCTGAGAAACAAAGGAAATATGTGAACGTAAATTTTCTAGACTTAGCTCACTAATATCAACACCATCAATTAATATTTTACCTGAACTTGGATTATAAAACCTTGGAATTAAGCTGACCAATGTTGACTTTCCACCACCTGAAGGCCCAACTAATGCGATTGTTTTTCCGCTTTCTGCTTTTAAGTTTATTTTATCTAAAATAATTTTCTTAGTATCCGTACTATAAGCAAATGAGACTTGATCAAAGACAACTTCTCCCTTGACTTTATTGATCTTTCTCTTACCTTCATCAACTTCACTATCTGAATCTAATAACTCATATAAGTCTTCTACTGCTGCTAATGCTTTTTGAATTGTTGAATTAACATTTGTTAAGTTTTTCACTGGTTTCAATAAAGCTAACATTGCTGAAATAAATGCCGCAAAAGAACCAGCTGATAGCCATTGATGTGACTCATCAACATCAATAGCAATATAAATAATCACAGCCAAAATAACAGCACCTACCATTTGAATTAGTGGTGATGAAATAGAATCAATTAACCTTACTTTTAATTGTTGAGAGAATGTATAATACGCATGTTTGTAAAAATGTCGCGATTGATAGCTCTGGCCACCAAATATTCTAATATCGCGATAGCCTTTAATTGTTTCTTCTGCAACATGCGTAACAGAGCCCATTGCTCTCTGCGTATTTTTACTTAAACGGCGAAACTGCTTTGATACCCAAGTAATAAACAGACCTAAGAAAGGAGCTGCAATTAAAATAAATAATGAGAGCTTCCAGCTTGTTACAAATAAAACCGTTAAAAGCCCTATAACTAAAGCTCCATCCTGAAAAATCGTAATTAAAGCACTGCTGGTTGCTGCTGTAATTTGATCAACATTATAAAGCATTTTAGATAATAGCTGACCTGTTGTTCTTTTATCATAATAACTTGCTGGTAAAACCAGAAATTTATTAAAAACTTTAACGCGAAAGCTAAGTACAATTGATGCACTTAAGCGCCCCATAAAATAACTTGATAAAAAAGAGCCAACGCCTCGCGCAAACAAAATACCGATAATTATAATTGGTAAATACTGGAAAATTGTGTTCGTTGCATCAACGCCTCCTTTAGGCCACTGATCTAAAATCGGCTTTAACATGTAGATACTCAGTGAGTCTGATGCTGAGTAAATAATACTACCAACCACTGAAATAACTAATAATATCATCATAGAGCGAACATCTGACAATAAGCGGCGATAAAGCGCCCAGCCACTTGGCTTTTTATCTATTTTTATTTTCTTTTGCTTAGTCTTAATTGAAGCAGTTGTTGACATGCGATGTCCTGATTATTTTTATCCGTTGCTCGCAAGTTTAAACCGCTCTTAGATATAACTCAAGTTATTGCACGTTTTATCCTTTCGTTTATACTGATAAGATAACCCTTCCAACATCCTATATAGTTACCTAAATGATGAAAGTATATTTAGTTGGTGGCGCGGTCAGAGATAAACAGCTTGGTCTTAATATATCTGATAAAGACTGGGTAATTGTTGGCGCAACACCAGAAGAAATGAGAGATAAAGGCTACACTGCTGTCGGTAAAAGTTTTCCTGTCTTTTTACATCCAAAAACAAAAGAAGAATATGCACTTGCACGAACTGAAGTAAAATCAGGCAAAGGCTATCATGGGTTTCAGTTTGTTACCGATAAAAAAGTCACACTAGAAGAAGACTTAAAACGAAGAGATTTAACAATTAATGCAATGGCAGAAGATGAAAGTGGTCATCTGATTGACCCATTTAACGGCCTAAATGATATTAAACATAAACGCTTACGCCATGTTAGTGGTGCTTTTAAAGAAGACCCTTTACGTGTTTTACGTACCGCACGTTTTCAAGCACAGCTTAACTATCTTGGTTTTGGTATCGCAAAAGAAACCTTAGCACTAATGCAAGAAATTAGTGCTAGTGGCGAGCTAAAGTTCTTATCAAGTGAGCGTATTTGGCAAGAAACGTTAAAAGCATTACTAAGTTCAAGTCCGTCTGCTTATTTTGAAACACTGCGTATAGTTGGTGCATTAAAAGAACTTTTTCCTGAGATTGATCAACTTTATGGTGTTAGCCAACCTGAAAAACATCACCCAGAGGTTGACTGTGGCATTCATACTATGATGGTAATTGATCAAGCTGCTAAATTAGACCTATCAGATGAAGCACGTTTTGCATGCCTTGTTCATGATCTCGGCAAAGGTACAACACCAAAAGATATACTACCTAAGCATATTGGACATGAATCACGTGGTATTGAGCTTATTATGACACTTTGTCATCGCTTACGCATACCAAAACGTTTTGAGCAATTAGCACTTCTTGTCGCTCGCTATCATAGTCATTGCCACCGCGCATTTGAACTTCGCCCTAAGACTTTGTTAGATTTTTTACATCACTTATCTGCGCTTCGTCATCCCAAAAGATTTGAAGATTTTCTTATGGCATGCTTAGCTGATCATAAGGGTCGCAAAGGCTTTGAAGATCACAATTACCCTCAAGCTGATTATTTAAGGGCAGCAAAAGATGCCATCGCCACTATTAGCTCTAAACCTTTTATTGAAAAAGGCCTTAAAGGCAAAGATTTAGGTAATGCGATTTTTAATCAGCAATTGGAAGTTTTGGTTGAGTTTAAAAAAAATTATATTTCTGAATAAGTTTCTTTAAAAGTAACAGCTTTGTGTTAACTGGGGTTCAGCCTCATCTTGTTTTGCTTTTATACGTTCTTTCAAAGTATACGTGCACAATGGAAATAAGTTCTCAAATAGCGTTTGTCCTGTATCATTAGAACTAGATAATTTAATATTAATTTCTTGAAGGCCAGTACTACTTTTCAACTGAATAGAAAGGCCTACTTTCTCTAAATCTACGTCCACTTCTTTATTATTATATCTTATGTCAGCTTGATATTTTTCCTGAACTTTTTGAAAAAAATTATTACATTTTAGAAGTGTTTGACAAAAGCTTTCTATACTAGATAGTTTATTTTTTTCTTTTCTGGTTTCCTTAAGCGTTTTACCTTCAATCAGTATACCACATGATAAATTTTCGCTAATTTTATCACTTCTATATCTTGCACAATGAAGCGCCTGAAGCAAGATTTCTAAAAATGTTATATGTTCAAATTTTTCATCTCTTGCCAGATTAACGACGTCATCATATTGATTCTTGATATAATAACCTTCAGGATATTTCCTTTTATCATTAGGGTCATTTTCATTTACCCATTTAAGCAATTCATCAATCTTATCTCTAAACTTCTCACTAATATACACTGCCATCTGCATATCTATTGATTGAATGTCACTGTTTAGTTTTTTCAGTATAGGGACTTCTTTATTTTGAGATAATAGTTCCCTATACTGACGACACTTAAGCTTATGAACAATGTCATTTCTTTTACGTAAAAGTGGCTTTTTTTGAAATTCAAAATGATCAGTCCACGCTTTAATATAAGCATCACATTCTTTTGAAAGATCCCCTGGCATTTTTATTTCCCCTACCAATCAACAAAAACAACATCTTGTTTTATCAAAATAAAACGATTTTAAAATAATTGCCATATAAAAAATAAGAAAATACATTTTATAATAAAATATGAAACAATTTTTAATCTAAAAAATCATAACTAAGGACAAATAAAAGGCAAATGACATAATAGATGACGAAGTTGCATTTTTTTGTTACTATGCACACAGTTTAAACAAATACTGTGCAAAGGTGATTTAATGATTATTGTAACTGGCGGTGCCGGATTTATTGGCAGCAATATTGTTAAAGGACTAAATAAGCGTGATATTATTGATATCTTAGTTGTTGACGATCTAAAGGATGGACATAAATTTTCTAACTTAGCTGACTGCGATTTTATTGATTATGTTGATAAAGATGACTTTTTAGATGATTTGCTAGAAGGCCTATATGATGATGTTGAAATCGAAGCAATCTTCCATGAAGGTGCTTGTTCTGAGACAACTGAGTGGGATGGTCGCTATATGATGCAAAATAACTTCGAGTATTCGAAAGTTTTATTACACTTTGCTCTTAATAAAAGCATTCCATTTTTATACGCTTCTTCTGCTGCAACTTATGGTAATAGTGATACGTTCCGCGAAGAGCGTCAGTTTGAGTTACCAGTGAATGTCTATGGTTTTTCAAAGTTTCAGTTTGATCAGTATGTTCGTTTTAATATTCTACCTAATGCATCAAGCTTAGTAACTGGCTTTAGGTATTTTAATGTCTATGGCCCAAGAGAGTCACACAAAGGTACTATGTCATCTGTTGCTTTTCATCATTACAACCAAATTAAAGAAAACAACAAAGTAAAATTATTTGGCCCTTATGATGGCTATAAAGCAGGTGAGCAAAGCAGAGACTTTGTTTATATTGGTGATGTTATTGATGTTAATTTATGGTTCTATGACGAAGCTCGCAAAGCACATACCGTAAATGACATTCAAAATTTATCTGGCGTATATAACTTAGGCACGGGCAGAAGCCAACCATTTAATGATATTGCAAATACTGTTATCAAATATTTTGGTAAAGGTAAAATTGAATATATTGACTTTCCTGAACACTTAAAAGGTCATTATCAAAGCTTTACCCAAGCAGATATTACTAAACTAAGATCTGTTGGTTATGATAAATCATTTAAAACAGTTGAAGAAGGTGTCACAGAATACCTTGATTGGCTAACTAAAGCTTAAAGCTACTTAAGAATACGGATATTATGAAAGCTATCTATCTGATTATGCTCATTTTTTATAATATCGGCATGATAGCTGCACTGCCATTTATTTTGCTAAAAAATATTTGGCGTAGCCGAGTCAGCCCAGGTTATCGAAAAAGAACACTTGAACGTCTTGGCCTTGCTCCATTTCACCTAAGTAACTGCATTTGGATTCATTCTGTTTCTATGGGTGAAACACTAGCAATTGCACCGCTTGTGAAAAAACTAATTCAAGCACATCCAGAAAAATCATTCTTAATTACAACGATGTCTGTAACAGGCAGCCAACAAGTAAAAAAAATATACGATGATTTCCCTCAAGTTAAGCATTGCTATTTACCCTATGATATTAGTCTTAGCTATTGGATATTTTTAAAAAGAACAAAACCTGCTTTATTAGTTATTATGGAAACTGAGTTATGGCCTAATCTAATTAATGCCTGCTCAAGCCGTAATATTCCTATAGTATTAACCAATGCACGTTTATCTGAAAAGTCAGCTAATGGTTATCAAAAAGTTGCTTGGGTTACGCGTATAATGCTTAACCAGCTAAGTGCCATTGCTGCACAAAATGATATTGATGGTAATCGTTTTCTATCCTTGGGCCTACAAGAAGAAAAGTTACTTATAACTGGTAATATCAAATTTGATATTCAAATTACTGAAGATGCCCAAAAAAAAGGTATTAACCTTAAAAAAAGCTTTAATAATCGTTTAGCTTGGATTGCAGCGTCAACTCACCCTGGTGAAGATGAAATCATATTACGCGCACATCAAAAAATTATATCTAAATACCCTAATACACTGTTAATCCTCGTCCCTCGACACCCTGAACGTTTTGACCCCGTATATGAGCTAGCCTCAAGTAAGTTTACAACAGCAAGGCGCAGCTTAAATCAACCTGTTAACGACAAAACACAAGTTTACCTATGTGATACCATGGGTGAGATGATGTTATTACTAAAAGCAAGTGACATTGCATTTATTGGTGGCAGTCTTATCAATCGCGGCGGGCATAATACACTTGAACCAGCATCACTAAAATTACCCGTTTTAAGTGGTCCAAATACATTTAATTTTGCAAAAATAAATCAATCACTGATAGAGTCTAATGGACTGATTACTGTCACTGATGAATTGTCACTTTATGCTAAAATCATTGAGCTAATAAAAGAACCTGAATTACGTCAAAGCATTGGTGAAAATGCCTATCAAGTTGTCCAATCAAATCAAGGTGCTTTAGAAAAACAATTTAGTTTAATTAACCTAATAATTCAAAAATAAACCATCATGATCGATAACTATAAAAGCATAATCAAACCCTATATAGAACGATTTAATTCTTTTCTATCTGATGAATTATCACAACTTCCAATTGATAGCACTCACCTAAAAGACGCCATCTGCTATAGCACACTAAATGGTGGCAAGCGTATTAGAGCCTTACTTGTTTACTTCAGCGGCATAATGTTTGATAGTGACATTGAAAACCTTGACTACGTTGCTTGCGCAGTTGAACTGATACATACCTACTCTCTGATTCATGATGACCTCCCCTCTATGGATGATGATAGTATGCGTAGAGGAAAACCTACTTGTCACATACAGTTTGATGAAGCGACAGCAATTTTAACTGGTGATATTTTGCAAAGTTTAGCGTTTGAGTATTTAACCCATCAAAAGCTTAAACTGTCCCCTGAACAAATAACTTTGGCTATTCGCACTTTAAGTCATGCTTCAAGTCATATGGTTTCAGGTCAAATGATTGATTTAAAATCTGAAAATCAACAAATCAATCTTGAAAACCTTAATCAATTGCATACCTTAAAAACAGGTAAACTCATCACTGCTTCTTTATTGCTTGGCTTGATATCTTCCAAATATTATCAATCTGAGATATATGTTAAACGTTTATCAAATTTAGGAGATTTATTAGGACTTGCCTTCCAAATACAAGATGATGTACTTGACTTAACTTCATCAACTGAAGTCTTAGGAAAAGCACAAGGCAGTGACATATCACTTGGCAAATCTACTTATCCAAGCATACTGGGTATGACAACTAGCCAAACTTTACTAGATCAAACTTTTCATAAAATTTATCACCATATTGGACAGCTGCCAGCTACTAAAGAGTTAACTTTACTCATCCAATGGATTGAACAAAGAAAATTCTAAAAATTGGTATATTTTTAAAAATTTATACTATTATTAAATATAAATAAATATTTTTATATGAAAAATAATAATAAATAAAGTTACTCATCATGATAAACAAAAAAATAGAAGTTAATAGCAAGCTCAATGAGCTCTTGTTTAAAAACTCTGTACACACTGCACTTTATAACTTTGTTTTAGCAGTAATTATTATTTATTTTTTACCAAAAGATGAGTATTTCTCGATTACAACTATTATCTGGCTATCTTTAATGTTATTCAGTGTTGCCTTACGTTTCTCTAGTGGGTTGTTTTCTGATCAATATAAGACGTTACATATATTTACTCTTCAGCTAATTAGCATACTTTTTACTGGCTGCCTATGGGGTTATCTTTATTGGCATTACTATGATCCAAACACTTTATTCCAGCATATGATGATACTGCTTGTGCTCAGTGGTATATCTGCTGGTAGCATCATTTCAATGGCCCCTTCAAGATTATGTTATTTAGCATTTACGTTGCCTATGATTATTTCCATCATTATCAGCAATCTTAATGACATATATAATGAAGGTGCAGCAATTATTGTACTTTCTTTAGTATATTATATATTCCTTGTTTCTATTCACCAAAAAAATAATAAATTATTATTAAAAAATTATAATCTAGAAGTTAAGCGTAACTGGCTCATTCGAATTCTCAATAAAAAAAATCAAGTTGACGATCTTACTGGTGTCTTAAACCGCAAAACTTTTAGACAAATTGCAAAACGGGAGCTTTCATTTGCCAAGAAAAAAGATAAAAATCTTTCTATTATCTTCTGTGACATTGATCACTTTAAAATGATTAACGATAAATATGGCCACCATATGGGAGATAAGGTACTTAAATATTTTTCAGAACTATTAAAAGCTAATTTTAAACAATATCATATTGCTAGAATTGGTGGAGATGAGTTTTCAATTTTAGTTTCTCACCTAAAGCATATAAATCAAATCAAGTGGATCGCAAAAGAACTTGCAAACCTGGCTCCTGAAAGCATTACAATTGACGGGCATCGTATAAAATTAAGCCTAAGTATTGGTGCTGCGTCATATCCATTTTCTGGTAATAACCTATTAACGTTAGAAAGAAATGCAGATATTTCATTATATAAAGCAAAAGAGCTTGGACGTAATCGTTATGTTGTTTTTTCAGATGAAATTTATAATGATTTTCTGAAAAATGAAGCAATTGCTGATGCAATTAATCAACCATTTCAACAAAATTTTACCTTTAAGTATCAGCCGATTTATCAAATTTCGGCTGATGAGCAAGCAATTAAAGGTGTTGAGCTATTACTTAGGCCTAAAGGCAACCTTAGTCAAGATATTAATGCAATAGATATCATTCAAATTGCTGAAAATAGAGGACAAATGAAAAGTTTTGGTTTTCATTTATTAAATATTGCACTAAGTGAAATAGTTCACATCAGTAGCATTTATCCTGATTATGTTTTTACCATTAATATTCCAACCAGTCTAATTGAAACAAGAATAGATCAACAAAAAATAATTGATTTAGTCCACTTTTATGGCTTATCTGCATCTCAGATTATATTTGAAATTAAAGAAAGTTCTCTTAATTCAAGTAAAAATGCCGTTATAGATGGTATTAAAAAGTTTAGCCAACATGGTTATCAAGTTGCAATAGATGACTTTGGTAAAGGCTACTCCTCGCTTGCCAAACTCAGCCATATTCCAGCTAATATACTAAAATTAGATATGGCATTTATACACCATATTGAACATGACTCTAATATGCAAAATATTGTTAAGTGGGTGATACAACTTGCAAACAGTCTACACTTAAACGTGATTGCTGAAGGTATAGAAAACCAAGATCAATTAAACATAGTACAAGCTTTAGGCTGTTCACTAATGCAAGGATATTACTTATGTAAGCCTTTATCAAAAGAAGAGCTAACAGCAGGAATTGATAGATACACCAAAACGCTTATTGGCTAAAACTCAATATTTAAACAAATGAAGGCGATACTTGAAAATATTTTTCAAGCACTGGAATAACTTTTGTATCTGCAACAAAAACAATCAAATGGTCATTCTCTTGAATTTCAACATCATCATGCGCAATAATAACCTCATTTTCCCGATAAATTGCACCACAGCGCACTGATGGAGGTAAAGCTAATTTATCAATTGTTTTTCCAATAATATCAGAGGTCTCTTTATTTCCATGAACAATCACTTCAATTGCTTCACAACTACCACCTAAAATAGAATAAACACTAACCATGTCGCCTTTTCTTAAATGTGTTAAAATCACACCTATCGTAATCCTTTGAGGCGACAATGCTCTATCAATTGATTGACCATCATCAATAAGTTCTGCATAGCTCATATGATTAACTAAGGCAATCGTGCTCTTAGCTCCTAATCGTTTTGCAAGCATTGCAGACATGATGTTTGCTTCATCATCATTTGTTACGGCACAGAATAAGTCAGTATCTTCTATATTTTCTGTTTGTAATAATTCAGCATCTGCTGCATCACCGGATAGCACAATTGTGCTATTTAGATACTCTGCAGCCTTATAACATCGCTTAGCATCCCGCTCAATGAGTTTCGTACTATAATTATCTTCAAGCTGTTTTGCAAAGTACATACCAATATTTCCACCACCTGCAACGAAAATACGTTTGATTTTACTCTGATGTGGCTGAAAAAGTGATAATATATTTTGAGTTTGATTACTTTGACAAACAAAAAATACAGTATCAAAACTTCTTAGTATCGTATCAGCATCAAAATCAATGATTGCGCCACTTCGAAAAATAGAAACAATACGAGCATCAACATTAAGTGGTAAATCCTGACGAAACTCTCTAACTGTCATTCCATTTAATGAAGAGCTAATATGAATAGCTGCTTCAACCATTTGAATCTGGCTACTTGCAAAATCTAAAACTTGAAAAGATCCTGGATGTTCTACTAGACGGATCATTCTCTGCGTTACAATATCCGCAGGATTAATAATCAAATCAATTGGAATATGGTCATTATCAAATAACTGTGGATAACGACCAAAGTTTTTATTTCGAAGACGTGCAATCTTCATTGGCGTTTTATATAAACTATAAGCAACTTGGCAAGCAACAATATTAACTTCATCATTATTTGTAACCGCAATTAACATATCTGCATCTACTGCGCCTGCTTCATCAAGGATATGCGGATGAGATCCTGAGCCACAAACTGTTTTAATATCAAACTTATTTTGCAAGTGCTGTAGCTTATCCATATTAATATCAACTAAACTGATATCATGTTCTTGTTGTAGGTTTTTGGATAGTGAAGTGCCAACTTGTCCTGCACCCAATATAATAATTTTCATTAACAATCTTAACTTTTAATTAAAGTCTTTCTCTAAAACGATTATAGCAGATTTATACTCATGCTTTAACTTCTCTTAATTAGAATTCTCTAAACGCCGACTTTTCCAATAGGTTTCAGCACTACCTTGGCTTATATTTAAAAGTCTAGCTAACACAAACAGTAAATCAGATAAACGATTAATATAAGAAAATAAGACTTCGTTAAGCACTTCATAACGAGATAAGGTAATCACAGAGCATTCACAAGATCTTGCTTTACTTCTAGCTAAGTGGCAAAAAGATGCAGCTTGGTTACCTCCTGGTAAAATAAACTCTTTTAAATTAGGTAAACTGGCATTTATCTTATCAATATGAGCTTCTAAAAAAGAAACAGACGCTTCTGAAATTTTTTCATACTCTGGCAAGGTTATTTGTGCGCCAAAGTCAAATAATTGATGTTGAATATCAAGTAATAGCTCTTTTTCATCTACTTGTTCATTTGTTAAAAATGAAACAATCAAACCCACAGTACAATTTAATTCATCTAACTGACCACTTAAAATAATTTTAGGGTGATCCTTCAACAAACGTTGATTTGTTGCCGTTGATGTATATTTTTTATCGCCAGTTTTAGTGTATATTTTTGATAAACGAAACCCCACAATTTACTCCAAATTAAATATTAAAAAAAGTATTTGAAAATACAACTGCTAATAATATAAAAAACATAGTTCCGACTATCTCACCAACAACCTCATGTGGAACCATTAATCATCCTTATTCTTTAAGTTAAGCTACTTTTCATTTATTTTTTTCCAGTTTTTTGTTCCTTGCAAATACACAGGCTGTAATGCTTCTGTTGGCTTCACTAACATTTCATGATTAATTTTATAAATAATAGTTGGCACGATAAACCTTAAAGTTAATGGACCAGCTGGATGTAACATGTATTTTTTAATATCTTTTTGTTTAAACCCATCACCAACCAAATCTCTTGCTCTTTCTACCAATTCAAGTTCATTAGCTAATACTGATTTTTCTTCAATAACTTCAACAACATCTGATACAAGTTTATAATAACCATAATATATATCCCCCATTTTTGCATCAATGCCCACCTGAATTTTACTCACCTTCTCTCTTTTCATCACCATAGCAGCAATTGCTGCCATTGAGGAAAATGAAACAACTGGAATATCATATGCAAAAGATAAACCTTGTATCACTGAGATGCCAAGTCTTACACCAACAAAGCTCCCAGGGCCAATACCACACGCCAAATAATCTAAACTTTCTAAGGAAACCTGATGTTCACTTAATAATTTGTCTATTGTTGGCAACAATAACTCATTATGTCTTTTAGCTTGTACAATATTCTTACTATAAACATCTCGATCGATTAATAGTGAAACACTGCAACTATCTGTTGACGTATCAATTACTAATACTTTCATACTTCAGTGATACCTTAATATTTTTCCGTCTTTATTATTATATGCTGCTTCAATTTCTTCCAGTGTTTTTCCTTTTGTTTTTGGCACAAAACAAACAACGAGAATAAAATATAAACATGTAAACAGAGAAAAGAGCCAGAATGCACCACCAAAACCTAAATAATTAACCATTGGCAAAAATTCAGAAGCTAAAATAGCAGATGCGCCGCTATTAAAAAATAAAGCAATAGCCATACCACGGCTTCTAATACGAGAAGGCAGAAGCTCTGATAATAATGTCCAAACAAGCGCGCCTGGACCAAATGCAAAGCATGCAATATAAGCAACTAGGCCACCTAAAATTAAATACCCTTTAAGTTGAGAGTCGGGAATAAGCTGATAAACTAAAGCACAAAATGCCAATGATGCAACAATCCCTGCTGTACCAACAGCAACAATATAACGACGCTCAAAACGGTCCACAACAATGAAAATTAGAACTGTAACAATAAAGTTAGTTAAAGCAATGCCACTACCACCTAGTAGTGAGACTAAATCACTTTCTAGCCCAGAGCGCTTTAGAATTGTTGCACTAAATTGTAAAAAAACGTTAATTCCGGTTAATTGATTTAAAATACCTATCGCACAAACAACTAACAATGTTACCATATACTGTTTTTTTATAATTAGCTGCCAAATTGATATTTTTTCTTCACTATAGACCGTTTGCTGCATCTGTTTTAGCTGTTTTAATGCCTGATCTTTACTATTACTAATACAAAGGATTTGATAAGCTTCATCAAAACGTCCTTTAAGGGTAAGCCATCTAGGTGACTCCTTGATAAAAAATGAAGCAATAAATAATAAAATTGCTGGAATACTTGCTGTTAAAAACATACCACGCCAGCTGCCATCACTAATAAATAACAGGCCAGATGCCGTTGACATAGCAATACCAAAAGTAAGCATCAATTGAAATGAAACAACACCTCTTCCTCTTAAGTGCGTTGGCATTGACTCTACTAAATAAAGTGGCGCAACAATCGTAATAATACCAACTGAAATTCCTTGAACTAATCTCCCAATAATTAAAAACTCAAAATTAACCGCAAAAACAACTAACAAGATGCCAACGATAAAAATTATAGAAGATACCATAATCATAATCTTTCGACCAAATGCATCGGCCAAAAAACCTGAAATCAATGTTGCTATTGCTCCACCCCCTAAAACAGAAGCTGCAATTAAGGATAACTGATGATCAGTCATCGAAATATCATTTTTCACAAATAAAAAAACACCATTAATGACACCTATATCATAACCATATAACATGCCTGCAATTGCAACAGAAAATAAAACAAGATGATTAATCAATTGATTGGGTATGTTAGTCTTTTCTCTTTTATTATTTTTTTTATAGCGCACTAGCTAACCCCTTAATTTTCCTTGATGAATCGCAGTTTTGATATCCAGTGTTGTTGAGTCTAAAACTAAAAGTGATGCATCAGCTCCGGAAGTGATTTGACCTAACTTATTTGTCATATTCAGCTTTAGTGCTGGGTTATAAGTTGCCATTAAAATTGCATCTTCTAATGAAGTATCTGCTAAATTAACCATATTAGTCATTGCTTGATGCATAGTAAGCACACTGCCAGCTAATACGCCATTATCTAGGCGAGCTTCATTGCCTCTGACTGTAACTGTCTGATTTGATAGTTGAAACTTACCATCACCAACACCTTGTGCTCGCATTGCATCAGTTACAAGTACTATACGCTCTTTGCCTAATACTTTAATTGTTAACTTTATTATTTCTGGTGACAAATGAATGCCATCAGCAATTAACTCTGCACTAACTGTATCATCTAAAAGAACAGCTAATGCTAAACCTGGACTACGATGATGCATACCAGTCATCGCATTATAAAGGTGCGTTATATGACTAATGCCTAACTCAAAAGCTTTTTTTGTTTCTAAACAGGATGCACCGCTGTGCCCTGCTGACAGAATAACTGACTCTGAACTTAGCACGCTAATTAATTCTGAGGCTCCTTTAATTTCAGGTGCAATGGTAATCTGCCGAATCATATTACCTGATTGTTGTTGCCAGTTTTTATAGGTTTCTAAATTTGCTTCTTGTATGAAATTTTGTGGTTGTGCCCCCATATAGCCTGAACTAATAAATGGCCCTTCAAGATGAATACCCAATAAGTTAGGTATCTTATTTAATTTGTGAGCTTTTTTAACTGCAATTAATGCCTCAGAGATTTGCTCTGCTTCTGCTGTCATTGTTGTTGCTAGAAAACCACTAACACCTTGATTTAATAACGATTGGCTAATTTCCTCTAAACTCTCAGTTGATGCATCCATAACATCATAGCCATTGCTACCATGAATATGTAAATCAATAAATGCTGGTATTAATAGCTCATCTGCTTTAAGTGTTAGCCTTGGCAACTTATTATTAGCATTATCTGAACTTTTTACTGAAACAATTTGGTGATTGTTAATTTCTAGCGCTAAGCCTTCAACAAACTGCCCTTGGTAATAAAACTTACCACCATCGATAAGATAATGTTTTGCATTCATTAACGCGTCTCTGTTACTTTCATTAAATTCTCTGGCTTATCAGGGTTGTAACCTCTGATTTTAGCAAGTTTTGCTGCCATCATATAAAATGCCTGAATTAACATAATCGGATCTAATATAGGATGCAAACTTTCAGGCATAGGCAATCGTGTGCTAGAGATTAAATTTTTAACTTTTGATGGAATTGCAAATAACGTTTTTGCACCTAGCTCTGTCATCCTTTTTGTAATATCTAATGTGCCTTTTAGTGACTGATCATGTTGTGCAAAAATTAAAACTGGGAAGTGACGTTTAACTAATGCAAAAGGCCCGTGTAATAACTCTGCAGAGCTAAATGCTTCTGCATGTAAGTTTGATGTTTCCTTTAATTTTAATGCGGCTTCTTGTGCAACTGGGTAACCATAACCTCTTGCTGTAATATATGTATTAGTTGTAGTTTGAAAGGCTTCTATGGCTGCTGACCAGTCCATAAAGCAACAAGCTTCTAAATACTCAGGCAACTGATCAAGTGCATGTAATAATGCTTTGTCTTTTTTATAAATGGCAACAAATTGAATCAGTGCAACCAATGTTGTGATAAAGCTTTTTGTTGCTGCAACTGCTACTTCCTTATCAGCCCATATAGGTATTATATTCGTATCCATTGTAGCTAGTGGTGAATTTCTACGATTGACTAAAGCAACAGTTTGAGCTTTAGCATCAATCGCTGATTGAAAAAATTGGCAAATATCTGGTGACTGACCTGATTGAGAAATTGCAAATACAATCGCCTTTTCCATTTGAAGCGAAGAATTATAAATACTCATCGTCGAGGGCGCTGCTGAAGCTGTAACCATTTGCAAGTTGATTTCAAATAAATATTTAGCAAATGTTGCTGCATGATCTGAGCTTCCTCTAGCAACAGTCAGTGCAAAGCTTGGTGGTTTTTGTTTCATCTGATCAACAATATCTTGCCAAAGATTTACATTTTCTCTTAATTGTTTTTGGATTTTTTCAGGTGTACTAAACGCCTCTTTCTCCATGATACTCTGCATATAAAGCTACCTTAAAACATCCCGTTGCTTTTTTAAAAAATATAAAGCGCCATCTAAAGCATTACCTTTCTGATCAACGGCCCTGCTTCTAACTGATTCACTTAAATAAGGAAGCATATAGTTACTTAAACCACCTGTAAATGCTATGGGTATTTCTTTTTTATTTTTTTGATTATACTTCAATGCATTAGCAATCTTTTCAATTTCTCTAGCTGCCGCCTGTATCAAACCTAAACTTACCGGATCATTTTGCTGTGCACAGGTTACAACATATTGTGAAAATTGTCCAAACTCACCTGCTGACGCTGTTACTACTTGCTCTAATAACTGAAGTGGGTTATTTTGGTGTGTTTTTAAAATAAGCTCACTTAACAAACTGTGCTCTACTCTACTATCAACTGCTTGAAATGTATGTCTTACTGCTTCTATCCCTAACCAAGCACCTGAACCTTCATCTGAATGTGGAAATCCCCAGCCTGCAATATCTACAATTTGATCTCCTTCTATTTGGAAGCCTTTAGTGCCTGTGCCAATGATTATTAACGCGCCATCTTCTCCTTTGTGAGCTCCTAAGCAAGCAATATGTGCATCTGATAAAACATCTAGTGATTTAATATAATTAGGTTTTAAACCTTTAAACTTCTCTAATGATGCTTGAGATTCACTGCCTGCCATACCTAAGCAAGCATTTAATTGATCAATCTCAATTTTTTCACGTTTTGATATGATATCTACCCCATCTGAAATAGACTGCCATGCACCATGAGGTGATGTTTTAATATTACCTGCGCTTGAACGATAAGAAGCAAGTACGTTATAGTGCTCATCCAACAGTTGAAGATCAGTCTTTGTACCACCTCCATCTGCTAATAAATAAAATGCCTTCAAAGCCATCCGTTTACTCTTACCTACTCGTTGCCAAGCATGAATACTCGTTATTACTACCATCATAATTAAAGATATGTTAAAAATAAATCCAAAACATTTAAGCAACTAGATAATCATTAAAAAGTTCTACTTAAAGATAACTTTCTGTTACTATAAAAACCATGTTTTACCTAAATAAAAAAAGATAGTCACATGAGTCAAATCCTTCACTGGTTTCCTGGCCATATGCATAAAACAAGAAAAGAACTAGCTAAGATTTTACCCTCTATTGATTTGATTATTGAAGTAATTGATGCGCGCTTACCTCTAGCCAGTAGCAACCCATTAATTGATGAACTAATAACACACCAAAAACGACTTCGAATTTTATCAAAAAAAGACTTAGCTAATCCTAAAGAAACAGAAGCCTGGCTAAAATACTTTGATCATGCTTTAACTCTTAATATTAACCAAGAGAAAAAATTAGCTCAAAAAATTATTCAAACTGCAAGGTCATTATTGCCAAAGCGAGGCACAATCCTAAAACCTATACGTGCCATTATTGTGGGAATTCCTAATGTTGGCAAATCGTCACTAATTAATAGCCTTGCTCAAAAAAAAATCGCTAAAGTAGGTAATGAGCCAGCGGTAACTCGTCAAATTCAAAATATCAGCTTATCTAGAGAGTTTTTTATTCGAGATACCCCCGGCATTATGTCTCCAAGTCCAAAAGACGAAGCTTCCGGTTTTAAGCTTGCAATTTCTGGTGCAATTAGAGATACAGCAATGGATTATCCATCTGCTTGCTATTTCTTGCTTGAGTATTTAAAAACAAATTATCCAGGTGTGTTAAGTAAACGCTATCAATTAACCTCTGAAGCCATTGAAGAAGAAGCACTATTAACAATAATTGCACAACATACTGGCTCAATTAAAAATCAAGCAAACATCAACTTACATCAAATTGCTGAAAGAATTATTCTTGACTTTAGATCTGGCAGGCTCGGTAGAATATCCTTAGAACATTCAGATCACATACAAACAGATATAGAAAGTTAATTTGCTTTTAATGTAATATTTAGTTGATCTAGATCTTTCTTTAGCTGCTGCTTATCTTCCTTACTAAAAGTCTCTGCTTGACTAACTTTTTCAGATGCGCCAACAACCAATGGAATAGAAACTTTTTTAACACCTTGCTCGCCAAATGAAGTGCTTTTATCTTTATTCATCGATGGTGTTTCTGTTTCTTCATGCATCATCTGATAACTTAAAAGCCCAAATAGTATGTGATAAAACTGATCAAGTGACACAGGCGGTTTAGGCTTAATTGATAATGTTAGTTGTTCTGGCTTATCAATAAACTCATTTAATGCTTGTTTATATGCTTTATAAGGCAACAATTCATCTTTATTTGATGTTATCAATACGTCAAATGATGACTTTAATATGCCTTGCATATCTTTTGCTGTTAATTGAAAAATAGATGCCAATGCTTGATTAATATTTTCCAGAAAATCATTATGATTTTTTATTGTAACTTCCCAAAGCCTTAGTTTCATTTTCTCATTAATTATTTTTGCTTCATCAATTGATTTTTCTAATGCATTAAGTGAACCAATTAGACCTTGGTTATCTTCATCCGTCTGAGCTTCAAGACGGCTCATAAGTAGTTTGACATAATCAGATACTAATAAAGGTTTTGTTACTGCAACATCTGTTTTTAATTCAATGTCTAATTTATCCTTAAACCCCATAGCCATATCAGTTAAGTACTGATGTGAATGATCATCATAATTAGCATTACCTTTTAAATATAAGTCATAGTCTTGATATGGAAATTGATCAACAATGGCTTTTAGACCAATATTATTCGCTTGCTCTAAAATATAATCCTTAGAAAATTTAAAATCAGCATCCACATGTGAATGAGAGGTAACAACATAAGCCTTCTCAAAACCTAATAGTGACTTTGTTTGTCCTAAAACATCTTCAACTGGATACTGGCTCAATGTGATATTACCTAGGGTAAGGTCCCCCTGATAGTCTTGGCTACTAACTTGTTCTTTCTCAAGCTCATAGCTATTATCTACTTGAATATCAAAACTCATAAGTTTTGATTTAGCTTCTGATTTGATTTCCATTTCTAATGATGGGTCAATCCCTTTTAGGAAAGCCTTTACTGCATCATTCGATGCTTTTGACTCTGTTTTTAAAATATGCTCTAAGTTTAAGTTAATATTTAAATCGCCTAATTTTGCCCCTAACAAATCTTTATCTAAGTTACGATCAAACGCAAAGTCTATTAAGTTTGCTTTCATTTTATAAATGGGCTTTTCATTTCCTTTAACAAAGACATCTGCATTAGCCAATAATGTCTTATCATCTTTGTTAAATACTAAAGATAATATTAATTTTGCATTAGCATATTTATTCGATACTGCATCTAATACAGTGAACCAACCTTGATAAGCTTCAATCACTGGATCTGTATAATTTGGGTTGCTACTTTTTTCATCCGCGATGACTTGATCTAGCTGACTTTTTCTTGCTTGTATCAAATCTAAATAAGATTTTACTGGTCCTTCCTTTTGCACATCAAAGCTTGCGCCATCAAAGACAATGTTCATATGACTAAGACGGCCTTCTTTTTGCTCAAAATCTAAAACATCAATACTTTTGATATGAATGGGTTGGCCATTAAGTGTCATTGAAACATGCTCAATGCTGAATTTATGGGTAAATATTGAAAATAAGTCAATATCAATTGATTTATAACTAATATCTTTAATACCAGAAGCTTGTTTTTCAATCTTTTTAATTAATACTTCGGCCTCATCATGTGCCATTTTACTTGTATAACGTACACCCCAAACATAAAGCACACCGATAATAGCAAGTGCCACCATCATTGTAATTACTATTTTCAAGCGCTTTGCCATAGAAAAGTCCTACCTATTTCATTCATTCTTGTATTCACATGAAAACTAGCAAAGCTTAGGCTATAAGTCAATGAGCGGGATTGAAAAGTATAGAGATATAAGGGGGAGTTTAAGCTACCATTTCGTGTTCTTTAGTTGACTCTAATAGCCCATGATTAATCAATAACTTTTCTGCTCTCGTACCTTTTTCAAACTGATATTTTAACTTATCAAAATTATACTTTTTATAATATCTGCCACCATCTTCCGTTAGGTTTGTTAAAGCCTGATGATAAATTTTTTTCTTTGGAAGATCAGATCTATATTTAATAAGTGTTTGCATTTCAGTAATAACATCAACTTTTATATTTTTTCTCTTTCGGTTTATTACAATAGGCCTATCCATTTCACTTCTTAGTTTTTCAATATAGTGATGACCTTCTGTCTTGAATCGCTCAAACTGGTCATTAGCACCAGCTACCTTACCTTGTTGATCAATCATACCCATTTGAGCAAATGGGTTGCATGGTCTTTTAGAAGGAGAAGTCACATGAGGCATTTCCATTACGCTTTCTTCATTTTTTTTAGAAAGGCTTTTTGGCTTTAATTTTAGTTCTTCTACTTCTGCTTGTAAGTTAGATATCTCTATTTTCTGCTGTTGAAGCTGCGATTCTTTCTCTTTTACAGTACTTTCTAAAGTAGCAATTTTATCAAGTAAGTTTTGAATAATTTGTGACTGTCCTTCAATTTTTCCTTTTAAAGATGCAATATCATGACTTAAGCCATTAAGAATATCTTTATTGCCTTCAAGTAACCCTTCAACAGTTCTCAAAAGCTCATTAAGTTCATCCTTACTTCCTGATTTGCGATCTATTTGTTCTTTTATATGTTTTATATCTTCTTCTAACCAGCTTTGAACATCCTTAGCTAAACTTTCTGCCCCCTCTAAAAACTTTAAAGACGCTTTGGCATTTGCCATACAGTCTATAACTGTTTGATGGTTTTTTGTATCTTCTAATTGACCTGCTAATTCACCTAACTGCCCAGATAACTTTTCAATTTCTTGCTTAGATCCTATTATTTTACCAACAAGTTCTTTTTGAGAGTCTGCCCTTTTAGAGATTCGTTCTGCTAATTTTTCATACACCGTGATATCTTCTTGAGTATCAATCTGTATTTTTTCTTTAAGTTGCGAAACATTCGACTCTAAACCAGAAATATTTTCTCTAAGCCTTCTTTCTGATTTTTCTAGTTTTTCTACTTCTAATTTAAGCTCTCCATTGCTTTCTTTAAGCTTATGAGCTATCTGTTTTTGTACAAAAACTTGGCCACGAATATTTGCAATTTCTTCTGTTTGTCTAGCTGTTTGCTCATTTGTGACCTTATGCAGTGTTTCTACAACTTGAAGAGTTCGATCTGCTTCACTTGCATCACGACCAAATGGTCTTTCTATATCAATTGAATTAAATGTCATAGATTTTATAGATGACTCTTTATCTACTAAAGGAGCAATAGTAAGTAATGCACTATTAAAATCATGCATTGCTGTTTTCATTTCATTATTTGATGAACTAATTTTCTCAACTTGATCTTTGAATTTTTCTATATATTGCTTAGAAATTGATTGATAATGTGATCGAGCCACTTCAAATTCTTCATTTAATTCCCTAACCATGTTTTGTGAATTATTAATTAAATCTTTGTCAATCACACCATCTTCATAAAACTGTAATAGCCTTTTATTTGCTTCTTCAATAAAACTAATAACTTCTTCTAATTTCTTGTAATGATGATTAAACCACCAAGTAGCTCCTGCCCCTTCTGTTAAGCGACGTATACAATTAACTAACAACTGTGTTGCATCAATTAATTTAAGTGCTTTAAAAGCTTTATCTTGTTTGTCTTGTTGTTTTTTTGTCTGTAGACCTATTTTCTCAGCTAATTGTTCCTTTAACTGATCAAAAGTGCCTGCTTGTTGTCTCTCACTTCTATCAAATAAATGCCTATACCCCCACTCTTTATCTAACTTCTGCATAAACTGTTCTAACAAATAGCTAACGGCCTGTTCTAACTCTTCACCTTGATAATGATACTTCTCTCTTAGCTCTTTTCTAATTCTAAGTTCATATATTTTATCTATTAGTGGATTCCATTGAAGTTTTTTAGCTTTTACAGTAACTTCTTCCTTTTTAGAAAATACATCTGAACTTCCTTTTACAACTGTAAGTTCATTCTCATTTTCTTCTTTTAATCTATTTTGCTCTTCTCTAATTGGATTAAGCTGACTTGACATTGAGTGAAACGTTGAAGAAAATTTGCCATCATCATCTGTATTACTAGTTGGATTAAGTACTTTAATAGATGCAGTGCGTGAACGTTGTTGTGTTTTATTAGTTTCAACTATTTCTTTTGAAGTAACATATGCTTCAACATCTGACGATACAAATTGGTTTAACTGCTTATCGTGATACCTTAAGTCAAGCATTCTTTCATTGTGTTTTTCTTCATTTGCACTTTCTAAGTCTGATACTGTTACTTGTGAAACTTCTAATAAAAAAGCCTCTAATTCCTTTTTACTCTTATCAAGACTTTCATCCAGCTCAATTAAGTAAGCAGCAAAAGATTTATTTTCAGATAGGTAGTTAACGTATGACTTTATATTTACTAATAAGTCGTCTCGAATAGCGCTTAATAAGCCTACTCTAGTGCCTTCTTTATAGTGATTTTTTAGAAGATATGTAATTGCAGAGCTTAGGGCGTCACACAGATTCTCTATTGCTACAAAGTTTCGATTTGATTCATGTAAATTATCAATTAACATCTTAATAATAGATATAGAAACAAAATAAACATTAGATAATGCTGCTTCATCTTCAAGGTAACTTGTTTGATAAGCAAATAGATTTTGACGCAAATCAAATAAGTCTTTCTGCATTAAAAAAAGAACATCTGATATTTTACTTACAAATACACTACCCTTAGGCAGATGGTTTATCTTTCTTAAGCTATCTACTACTATGCTAGAGAACTCTTTAAAATACTCAGAATCATCTTGAAATCTAGATAACTTTTTAGATAGCCCAAGTTTTCTTGTTCCTTCAATAGGAGGAGTCTTTATATGTTTTTCTAAAAAAGAATACGCATTGTTAATTAAAGAAGCATCGGTTTCTCTAGGTAATCTCTGTGCAATTTGATCAATAAAGTCTTTATAAACAAGTCCACCAGCCCTTTTTCTAACTTCAACAAAATCTCCTGATTTTTTCTGATCAGATTCACCATCATGATTATACCTAAACTGTGTTGATACACCTCTTGTTTTTATCTCTGTATTACCACCCATCTCTTAAACTCCCTTAAAATAAATACCTTTAAAAAAATAATTAACTTCCGATATAACTTTGTGCTGACTTTTATTTAAAAAATCAGCTTACATTCGCATATGGCGTATAAAGAGATGTAGGCGTGCTAGCAGGTTTAGAGAAACTAATTGATTTTGATTGTTTTTAAATGTCTTTGGCATATTAATACCCTCCTAGCATTTTATTTGAGAAATCATCAAAACTTTTAGCAAATACATTTGCAACTGCTTAACTTTTAAACTACACAACTGAAAAAAATAAAAAAGAGCTAAAATAAAATCACCGAAACACAATATATGCTATAAAATCTTAAAGATCAGAACAATTCTTTTAATTTCATTTGAAAAACAAATATTTAAATAAAAAATTTGCTCTAGAAAAAACCTAAAAAACTGTAACAATATTGTACGATTGTTTTAAAAACAATCAGTTGTTTTCTTGCTGCACTTGATCTCTAATCTCAACAAAGGTTTGATCAGATAAAAGCTTACCGTTTTTATAAACAGGCGCTAAGTAATTATATCGCCCTTGTAATTTTTCTTCTTTGACTGTTTGGTATTGTGCATTTTCTTTTATCAATGCAAGCCTACCACCTTTTGATTTTTTATTAGGATCTGTCACAGGGTCTTTATAGATATCTTGCCATATGCCATTAACACGAATAGCTGATGCTTTCATTGCAAAGCTTTGAGTATCTCGATTAAGCTTTTGTAAGAGCTCTGCCCCCATACCAAAGGTAATATTATCACAAGAGAGTTTTCTCTCTTTCATCGCGCTTAAAATGGCTTTAATTGACTCTGTTGATATGCCATCTCCTTGAATTAAACGGAGATAAGATGGTAGCACTTTATAACCTTTACTATTTGTTTCAAAACCAAATTTTTCCATGAGAATTTCTAAGGCTTTACAAACAACTTCAACTGGTTGACCACTATCTGGACGAACAATTACTGTACCTCCGTTATTTATTACCTTCTCTTTAAGTGCTTCACCCCATAAGTTTTCTAATGCATGCCATAAATTATATGAATCACTAACAACAGCAACACGCCTACCTTCTCCAGCAAATTGTTGTAATATATTTTCATAGGCATCAACTTCATTATCTTTTCCCCAAGCAGTAATTGTTGAATGTTCTGCTGCTGGAATGGCAAAACCTGCCATTGGTTCATGATAATAGTCCTTTGCAACCAGTAATGAAGGAATAGTGGCTGTTGCTTTAAAATTAACTAAATGCGCAATACCACCAACACCTGCACTTTCTAGTGAACTGACACCTCTGCCACCAAAGTCAAATAACTTAAAGTCTAATCTTTCAAGAGAATCTGAACTCTCAAGCATATAAGCTTTAATCAATGCTTTAATATGATAAGACTGTGTTGCAACCGTTGATGGGTACCACACGGCGCGTAATAGTGCTGTTTCTATATAACTTGTTAACCAAAAGCACTGAGGGTCTGTATTATAAACTTGTAACATCACTTGGCGAGTTGGTATTAAGCTTCCTTCTCTTACAGCTTCAATTTTTAATGGCAAGTAACCATCATGTGCTTTTAAAATATATTCCCAACCTTTTTTATTAAAAACCAAGCCATGGGTTAATAATATCTCTTCTGCTTCATTGATCTGCTCATTCGTAATCGGTGATAATAGGTATCGTTTTAGAAAATACTGTAACCCAAAAAAAACTACTTGGTTATAATACCCACCACGAGACTCAATATAACTTGAAACAATTTCTGAGCCTTTTGGGTACTGTAAAAAGTGTGATGCTTTATAAGAATCTGTATTTAAGATTAAATTATAATCGCTAAGCATAACGATATGACCTTTCTTGTCGAAAAGCCATAGTGTAGCAAATTTTAGCTTTATGCATAATCTGTTATAAAAACTAAAATTCTATTATTTTCATTTATAATAAAAGTAAAGTTAGGGGTATTTTTTTCTTTTTACTTAATTGTTATCACTAATTAACATAAAAATGATACAATTTTTTGAATTTTGCTCTAACAAGAGGAGTTGCAAATGCAAAAAGCATCCATACAGCGACAGTTTGGATCGATTATGATTGTCATCGGCACACAGATTGGTGCTGGAATTTTAGCTATCCCAATTATTACTGCAGAGTTAGGGTTTCCACTGGCTTTTCTTTTAATGATCATTTCATGGCTTTTAATGACCTATACTGCCATTTTAGTTTCTGATATTGCGCTTCATATGCCAAAAGGCACTAGCTTTGGTCGTATGGCAAAATTAACCTTAGGCACACCTGGCGCAGTAATCTCTTGGCTAAGCTTTCTACTGCTTCTTTATACCATATCCGTTGCTTATATCTCTGCAGCTGCCTCTGCATTTGGACACTTATTACCTAGCATCCCACATTGGGTTTTAGCTATTTTATTCGTAGCAGTTTTTGCATCTGTTACTTTATTAGGCACAAGCTCTGTTGACTGGGTTAATCGCATATTACTTTCAATTAAGTTACTCTTTTTACTCTTAGCTTGCTTTACTTTGTTTGGTTATATTGAACTACCTAACTTATCTGATCATGCCTTTAACGGTATGACACTCTTACTCGCCATTCCTGTATTAATTACCTCGTTTACTTCCCATCTAATTGTCCCGCCATTAGTGGACTACCTTAATCGAGATAAAAAGGCTATTTTTCGTGTTATGTTAATTGGTAGTAGCATCCCTTTAACCTTATATATTCTTTGGGAAATTGCTGTTTTAGGTACATTGCCACTTAACGGTCCAATTAGCTTTATGGAGTCAATTTTTTCTTATAAGACTGTCTCTAATACAAACATTGGTGATGTACTAAGTGCACTATCAACTAAAATTGGGCATGCTGACTGGGCAAAATTCTGCATTAATGTCTTTACTGATATCTCTGTAATGACATCTTATTTAGGGGTAAGCCTTGCTTTTTATCACTTTGTTAGAGATAGCTTTCGTCTTAATCATATCCAGCATCCACTCTTACGTCGAAGCATTGGTATTATATTGTGCTTTGCAGCACCTTTGAGTATTGTAATTTTTTACCCTAACCTTTTTGTCACTGCAATTAGCTATGT
This sequence comes from Thiotrichales bacterium 19S9-11, assembly GCA_021713395.1. Lineage (GTDB taxonomy): Bacteria > Pseudomonadota > Gammaproteobacteria > Francisellales > Francisellaceae > M0027. Next base: position 204,367 of record JAKJJT010000002.1, read on the forward strand.
TGGGGTGTTTGTTGCGATTATGTTCTTATTATTACCTATTCTTATGGCCTTTAAATTAAAACATCAAAACATCATTTTTAACTACCGACTATCACAACTAAGTTATCTATGGTTAATTGTATTTGTTTCAGGAATAATCGTAATCATTTGCCAAATTTTAAGCTAGCTATTTCCTATTAACACAGTATTTTTATAATTTTTTTAGCTATTAGTATATTAAATAATCAAACAGTTATGTTTCAATTTGAATCGAAATCACCTTGATGACTCCATAGGTTAAAAATATGATTAAAGTTAGTCTGTTTTAATTATTAAGTATTATTTTACTTAAAACATTAAAGCCTCACATAGGCTTGTGACTAATGGAGTAGTTATATGGCAATGACAATTATAGATCGCGTTTTAGAAGCCACGCACATTTATAAAACAATGCATAAAGATTCATGGTGGCGAAGTATTGGCATTGCTAGAGCAAATGGATTAGAGTATATCTTATATCAATTAATATTACTAACTTATAAACAACAATCAAGAAATACAAATCAAGAAAAAATACATGATATTGATAAGTTGCTACAATCTGTTATAAATCCGCCCAACATTAAAGACGTAATATCTGCTTTGTCAAACAAGCAGACTCTTAAGGATATATTAGACCCTGAAGACGTATCAAAAATTAAAGCTCTCATTCCAGAATTAAATCAAAAATCAATTCAAATGATACATGGGTTTATTCTTGGGTTTATTCATGAGAACAATGAAGAAATGAAGGCATTTGCTAATGCTGCTGGTATAAATAAATTAAATGATGATACTTTAGAAATATTAAATCCAACACCAAACATAATTTGCAGAGTAACTAATTCACTTTCATGGTTAAGTGGCTCTGCCAGTCAGTCAGAAACTATACAAGAAAAGGAGTCTACTTACAGCCTACTACCAACCATTAAATTTATGTATTTCCCTATATTAACACCATATCAATTTCCTCAATGGACAGATGACATAAAACCACAGCTTCCTAGCTGGGAAAATTATATTTGTCCTACTGAAGTACTAGGAAATGGCACTAAAAAATCAAATGGCCAAAAAGGTTTTTTAACTACTTTTAATGACGAAGCCAAACAAGAGTTTTGGATAGAAAGTCAGCTAGTTCAATACGTTAGCTGCCTAAAAGATAACACAGTAAAAAAAGCATTACAAATAGTAAACTCTCCACAAATGCAAGACAATGATCAATACCCTTATGCTGCTAGGTATGCAGTGTATGATAAATCTAATAATAATGAATGCTTTGGGTTTATAACCTTAACAGATCTTATCTCAAAGATAAATAATGGCGAGATAAGGGTCACTGAAGAGCAAATATTGAGTCTTATAAATCAAATTTTATATGTAACTAGCTTATATTGGTTAGCAGGCATTTTGCATGGTGATCCCAACGCTGGTAACCTTGGTGTTATTATAAAAGGGGCTCCTTTAGTTAAATCAACCGATCCAATTGATCAAAAACAGCCAACTTTTGAGCTTCGAGTCTTTGATTTTGGAAATGCTAATTTTGTTGGCAGACAAAAAAAAGATAAAGGTGAAGACGAAATAAAAACTACAGAAGAAATAAAGCCAGAAGAGAGAGTATCTGATTTTTCTTACCTTTTATTAAACCAGTCAATTTATGCATCTGAAGGTGTTGCTAGATCATTTGCTTCTTATATACCATTTAAGAATTCAATTGATGAAAAACATTTTCCAATCTATAAATTAGTCAGAATTCTGTTAGCTTTAAAAAATAAGACCTTAGCGCCAAACATCCCACATAGTGAAGTTGAAAAAGTTCTAAAAAAACCTAGTGAACTTTTTATTAATCAGTTGCGTTATGGCCACTCAGATAACCCTGAAGTATTCAACTACTTTATCGAAAACTTTATGAGAGTACTTAAAGGAAACTTGTATGGCCCACAACAGGAAAAAGATCCCAATACAGGCCAACCAATTATTAATTTTGATGATAATTTTGATATTAATCAAGGACAAGTTTGTGAATATAATAGTGAATATAAAGATATTGAACCAAGAATTGCAAACTTAAGAAAGGAAAATGAAGAGATTAGGGCTAATAATAGAGAGTTAAGGGGTGGGGACGGTAATGATATCGCCACAAAAAATGAAGCACTTAGTGCAGAGCACGAACGTTTAAGAGCAGCAGAATTAAAACCATCTGACTTTTATACTGAGAAAATTCTAGACGAATATGAAACACTCAAAGAAGAGAATGAGAAACTTAAGAAAGCTAATAAAGAGCTTCTAGATATTAAAGCAGAAAACGAAAATCTTACTGAAGAAATTAAAGCACTTAAAGAAAAGTTAACAAATTCTTCTGTTACACTACATGCTAGCCAAGAACAAGCAGAAGAACAAAAAACGCCAGAGATTTCTCCTCTTCAGGATGCTAGTAAAGAACCTAGCACTCACCCACCTGATGATGATATTGATCCATTCAAACCTTTATTTTCTTCGTGTTGTAGCAAAGATGAAGAACCTCAAAAAAACCAACCTAAAGTTCAACTTAAAATTGTATCAAACACTAACCAAGTAACAACACTATTTGACATTAAAGAAGATTATAAATCAGATTCAAATATATTTATCTCTTGCCCTACTCCAAATAGTACAACAAAAGCTACAAACCCTAATCCAATATTCTCCTCAGCCCCATCTAAATTCGAAACTGAACCCCAAGCAATCGTCAAACCTAAAGAAAAATTAGAATCATCAAATGCAAATAACTCTGGGATCTTTGGATCATGGGGAGGGCTTACTTCTTTATTTAGTTCAAATTCAACAGCGACAACAAAAGAGATAACCCCAGAATAAAAAGCAAATATCTTTAAAACCTAAACCGTCTGGTTAAATAGCTTACTAGGAGAAATCAACTCTCCTTGATAGCGGACTTCAAAGCCAAGCTGAGTCTCTCCTTTAAACTTGCCTAGCTTTCCAACTATCTGACCTTGCTGAATACTTTGACCTTCTTGAACACTTAAAGAGTCTAAATTAGCATAAGCTGATAAATAATTATTGCCATGATCAATAATAACCATTTTGCCATAGCCATTAACACCAATGCCAGCATAAATAACTTTACCTGAAGCACTCGCTAAAATAGATTGGTTATTATAACCTGAAATTAACCAGACTTTATCTTCATTTTTAATTGTGCCCTTTAAAGGTAACTGCCAATTGATGCCTGCATATTCAACGTCAGTTACACCCGTTACTTTCTTTGTTTGTGGTTGTATTTGCACTACTGTTGATTTTTCTAATGAATTAATAGCATCCGTTGCAACTACTTGTGAACTTACCTCTTTTTTTACAACTGATTTTGTTGCTGTCTGGCTAGGTAGTTGCTTTGCTAACTTTTCTTTATATAGTGCTTCATTAACTAATAACTTTTGACCAATATAAATATCATACGGCGGATCAATATGATTAATTGTTGCAATCTGAGTTAGTGTTAAATCATAACTTTTAGCAATTGATAGCAGCGTATCACCCGATGTCACTTGATAATAATCAACGCCTTCTGGCCTTTCACTAACTGGCTCTAACTTCGTTTGCGTTATTACAGGCTCTGAATATGTCATATCTGATGAATTATCTTCTTTTAGATACTCAGTCTTAAGACTTTCTTTATACGTGTTCTCAGTGATTGGTTTTTGTGCTTCAACCACGGGGGTATCAGACTGTATTAGTGCATTTTGTTGCCTGTTGACTGGTGGTTCTTGCAGATCATTTGCATTATTATCATTATCGGTATTTGCCATATTGGAGTTATTTATAACTTGATTTGGATCAAAGAACTGTAAGCGTTGGCCAGCATGAACACGATAAGGTGCTTCTAGATTATTCCATAAAATAATGGCACGCTCACTAATTCCATAACGTCTAGAAATAGAGGGTAATGTATCACTTGGTTGAACAACATAATACTTCGGCATTTTAGCCAATGTTTTTATTGTAGCAGCTTGTCCTTGACGTGGTTGATCAGCACTAAAGAATTCACTCATTGAAGCACACCCTGAAATCAAACCTACACCGACAGCTAATATGCACTTTAATAAGCTCTGATACTTAATCATCAACCTTCCTTATTTTCTCCTTTTATATACTCCATAATATCATATATCAATCGTTGTGTACCATGGTTAGTCAAAGCAGATATCTGATAAACAGGCCCTTTAAATTCTAGTTTTTTTATTAGTTGCTTACAAACAGGCTCTGCGTTATCGCCTAAAACATCAACCTTATTTAAAACTAACCATCTTGGTTTTTTTGCCAAATCTTCGCTGTAAGTAAGCAATTCTTTTTCAACTTTCCTAATAGAATCCAATGGGTCAGATTCATCCATCGGTGCAATATCAACAACATGTAAAACTAAAGATGTTCTTGATAAATGTTTTAAAAAACGTAAGCCAAGGCCAGCGCCTTGAGATGCACCTTCAATAACACCTGGAATATCTGCCATAACAAAGCTTTCTAATGGATTAACCCGAACAACACCTAAACCAGGATACATGGTTGTAAAAGGATAGTCTGCTACTTTTGGTGTTGCCTGAGAGACTGAGCGAATTAATGTTGATTTACCTGCATTTGGAAAACCCAACAACCCAACGTCTGCTAATAATTTTAATTCAAAGCGAATATCTCTTATCTCTCCATCTTCCCCTGGTGTTGTCTTTCTTGGTGCTTGATTAACACTACTTTTAAAGTTAATATTTCCTAAACCATGCTTACCGCCTTTAGCAACACAAATGACTTGCTTATGCGTTAATATCTCACCAATTGTATCTCCACTTGCAACATCATAAATCACAGTTCCAACAGGTACTGTTAGATAAAGGTCTTCACCAGATCTGCCCGTACAGTTACTGCCTGCACCTGGCTGACCATTTTTGGCTTTATAACTTCTAACATAACGATAATCTACTAAGGTGTTTACATTACGATTGCCAATAATATAAACACTGCCACCATCACCCCCATTGCCACCATCAGGGCCACCTTTAGGGACATATTTTTCTCTACGAAAGCTTAAACAGCCATTCCCACCTTTACCTGCTTCAACATGAATTACTACTTCATCAACAAATTTCATCTTAACTATTCACATATTATTAATTTTTCATTGGCTATATTAACGGAAACTGAAACTAACCGCCAGCCTTGTGTTTTTATGTATATCATTAAATAATTGTAATTATTTTTGTAATATTTTATATCCTTTTTATTTTTGCTTGTTAAAATTAGTAGTATAAAACAATAAAAATATTAAGTAACTAACGCTATGATTTCATATACTAATAAACTACTTATTGCCATGCCCGAGTTAAAAGGTATTCCATTTGAATCTTCAGTTATTTATTTAATGCATCATGATGAAGAAGGCGCAATGGGTTTTATCATCAACGTGGCATTATCACCTAACCTTTCTGATTTATTTTCACAAATGGAGATTAAATCAAAAAAATCTAGCAGCACCCTACTTAATCAAAAGCTAATGCTTGGTGGACCAATCCAACAAGAGCATGGTTATATCTTACATACAAAAAGTGAAATAATATTTGACGCAATTAAGCAACTCAATGATAATTTGTTTCTAACAACATCAAAAGATATCCTTGAAAACTTAGACCAAAAAGATAGCCCTAAAAAGCTTTTAATAACTTTAGGTTATACTAGCTGGGGGCCTGGACAACTTGAAGAAGAGTTAAAGGAAAATGCTTGGTTAATTGCACCTTTTTCTGAAGAGATTATTTTTGATCTACCTTTAGAAAATCGATGGCAAGCTGCACTTGAAAGCATTGGTATTAAGGATATTAACAAGCTTTCAGGTATTAGCGGGCATGACTAACAAAAGACTTCTAGGTTTTGATTTTGGTCTTAAACGTATTGGAATTGCAACAGGCCAATTAATCACTAAAACAGCAAGTCCTCTTGATACAGTTGAATCAAGCAATGACAATAGGCCAAATTGGCAAAAAATAGATCAAATTATAAAAAAATGGCGACCAACTGATTTAGTCGTTGGACTACCAATTGATACTTTTGGCAAAGAAACTGACATAACAATAAAAGCACGAGAATTTGCCAATGACTTATCGAGTCGATACAATAAACCAACACACTTAATTGAAGAAGCATATTCAACCCGTCAAGCACGTTGGCAATTGGAAGAAACCAAGGGAAAAACGGTTAATCATTTAAAAGTTGATAGCCTTGCTGCTTGTATTATCTTAGAGACATGGATGAACGAACAAAGCTAAATTTTAAACTAAACACCAAATGCACCTTTAATCCAGTACGGTTTATCATCTTGTTGAAATGCAATGACATCAAATCGCAACTGATATGACTGGTATTGTTGATGGTAAAGCATAAAATATTCTGCTGTTTTAATCAATTTTCGTCTTTTTGAATATGTCACTGTTTCTAAAACATGGCCATAATTAGCTTGGTGTCGATATTTAACCTCAACAAAAACTAAGCTTTGATCTAGTTTTACAATTAGATCAATTTCACCTAAGCGACAACGATAATTTTCATAAAGAATTTGATACTGATATCTTTTTAATAAGTTTTTTGCTTTAGCCTCATAAGCTTTACCAATAGATAAACTCATAACTTAGTCATTTGTTTGAATACCACTATGTCTTAATAAGGCTTTAATATCAGGCTTTCTACCACGATAGTTTGTAAATAGATCAAGCGCAGGTGCTGATGAGCCTTTTTCTAAAACCTGCTCTAAAAACTGTAAACCTATATCTCGGTTAAACACATCTCCACTTTCTTCAAACAAAGCAAAAGCATCACTTGATAAAACTTCAGCCCACTTATAGCTATAATACCCAGCAGCATAACCTCCTGCAAAAATATGAGAAAAACTATGCGTAAATCGATGATATTTTGGCGGCATAACTACAGCAACTTCCTGGCGAACTTGATCTAACAAGTCAAGTACATAATTGGGGTCATCTTGATGCTTTTTATATTCAAGGTGTAATTTAAAATCAAAAATTGCAAACTCTAGCTGACGTAACATTTGCATTGCTGATTGAAAATATCTTGAAGCAACTAATTTATCAAATAAGGCTTCTGGCAGACTTTCTCCAGTTTGGTAATGTTCAGTGATGCGCTTTAAGCCATCTTTATGCCAAGTATAATTTTCCATAAATTGACTTGGCAACTCAACGGCATCCCATTCAACACCATGAATACCAGAAACTGGCAGATAATTTACTTTAGTCAAGATGTGATGTAATGCATGACCGAACTCATGAAACAACGTTACCACGTCATTATGTGTCAATAATGCTTGGGTATCTTTATCCAATGGAGGTGCAAAATTACAAGCAAGGTAGGCAACTGGCACCTGTAGTTTTTTATCATCCCGAACATAGCGCGTTGTAATATCATCCATCCAAGCGCCTCCTCGTTTTGATTCTCTAGCATATAAATCAATATAAATTAAACCTCGTAATTGATCGTCTTTATCTACAAATTGATACAAAGAAACTGTATCATGATAACGATCAAACTGATCAATTTTTTCTACCTTTAAGCCATAAATTTCATTTAAAATACTAAATAACCCTTTTAATACATGATTGACAGGAAAATAAGGACGCAACTCTTCCTGAGTAAATGAAAATCGCTCTTTTTTCAATTTTTCTGCATAATAATTCACATCCCAGGATGCAAGTTCAATTTGATCCATTTCTTTAGCAAATAAAGCTAACTCTTCAAACTCTTCTAGTGCCTGAGTTTTTGTTCGCTTAACCAAGTCATACAAAAAGTCCATTACTTGATCTGTTGATTCAACCATTTTAGTTGCAATTGACAACTCAGCATAATTATCATAATTTAAAATATCTGCTTTTTTTTGTCTTAGGCTTAATGTTTCTCGAATAATATCTGAGTTATCCCACTTATTAGCATTAGCACCCTGATCTGACGCTCGAGTGCCATATTCTTTATAACACGTCTCTCTTAACTCTCTATTATCTGCACTTGTCATAACAGCAATCAATGTTGGTTGATCTAACCCTAAAGCATAGCCTGTCATACCTTTTGCTTTAGCTTTTTGTTTTGCCATATCAATAACATAATCAGGCAACCCTTTTAAATCATCTAAACTATCTGTATGAAAGTACCAACTATTTGTTGCATCTAATACGTTATTTGAAAACTTAGTTGATAATGTCGTTAACTGTTCAGAAATCTTTTTAAAATCATCTTTTTTATTTTTGGGTAAGTGTACACCCGAAAGTTTAAATCCTTTTAAAGCTTCTTCAATAATACGACGTTGCGTTGCATTAAACTCATTTTTAAATGCTTCAGACTGCTGAATTTGAAGGTATGCATTATAAAGACCCTCATGCTGAGAAACTTCAGTTGCATATTCTGATAACTTCACAATACATCGATCATATACTTCTCTTAGCTGATCATTATTTAAAACTGCATTTAACTGTGAAATTGGTGCAAATAGTTTATCTAATTTATCTTCTTCAACATCCATTGGCAAAATCAAGTTATCCCAAGTATATGTTATATTTTTCTCTAATAATGTTTCTCTTAGATCTTGGCATGCTTGTATTTGATCTTTTATTTGATCTTCTATCAACTGAATATTAATTTGAGAGTATTTTGGTAGTTCAATGATCTCTGATAACTCTGTTTTATCCATTGTCGCAATATTCATAATAAATAACCTAACTATTTAATATTTTTTAAATTAATTCCTTGAGTGTATATAATTATCTAATAAGATAAAAGCACAATTTAGCAAAATAAGGGTATCATTGATGGGCAATATTTATTATCTCTTATTAGCTGCAATTCCTGTTTTATTCGCAATAACCTTACATGAAGTTGGGCATGCGCTTGCAGCAAAGTTAAGGGGAGACAATACCGCTGAAATGATGGGCAGATTAACTGCAAATCCAATAAAGCATATTGATCCAATTGGTACTATCATCATCCCTGTACTACTATTTTCACTTGGTGGACTACTATTTGGCTGGGCAAAACCTGTTCCTGTAAATGAAAGACACTTAAAAAACCCAAAGTATGATCGTATTGTTGTTGCAATTGCAGGACCATTTGCTAACTTAATCATGGCTGTTTTTTGGGCGTTAATCGCTAAAATAGCCTTTTCTCTTGGAAATGACATGCCAAAAACTTCTCAAATATTTACCTATATGGGGTATTTTGGTGTGCAAGTTAATTTAATATTAATGACCTTTAATCTAGTCCCTATTCCTCCTTTAGATGGTAGTCGTGTTGTTAGCTCTTTTCTTCCCACAAGTCTTGCTATTCAGTATGAACGAATTGAACGTTATGGATTTTTTATTATCTTAGCATTACTGGCAATACCTATTAATAACAAACCAATTTTAATGCATATAATAGAGCCCCTATTAACATTTTTCTCCACATCATTAAGCCTAATATTTAAGCTGCCTTTTTAATCATTTACTTGCATTATTATAATTTTTTTAAGATGCTATACTTGAATTATAGGAAATTAGGGGCTACATACATGAAACTATGCAGGCTAATAGCATCAGTGATAGCACTATCAGTATTTTTACTGTCTGCTCCATTTAGCTATGCTACGTGTCGCATTGATGATCGCGACTTAGTCTGCAGCGGCCAAAGTATAATTAATGACCAAACTGTTGAAGGAAGCTTGGCGATTAATGGTCGAACAAAGCTTAAAAATATGAAAATAGAAGGCAACCTTATAATTAATGGACAAGCATCACTTAAAGATGTCACAGTCTATGGAACGACAACAATTAATGGACTTTCTAATATTGACGGAGCCGCACTTTATGGCTTAACTGCCAACGGCCCACTAAAAATAGATGAAAGTACAATTAATGGTGCAACTAAAATCACAGGATACCTTGATGCAGAAGAAACAACGTTTGGCCAGTCTGTCGATGTAACCGCTAGCCTAATCGAATTAGAAGAAAGTACAATCAATGGTGACCTAATCATAACATCTGACAAACCTGCAACTGTTGTATTATCAAAAGCAAGCACCATTTCTGGTCATGTTATATTTAAAAAAGCAAGCGGCACTGTGGTAAGAAAAGATGACAAAAGCCGATCAGGTGATGTTAAAAATGGCAGTAGCATTGAATATGAAACCAAATAACATCATAAATTAAGGAGCATACATGTCATATGATGCATTTATCATAGCAATTGGCATTGTTCTTGTTATTGAAAGCTTACTACCAAGCATTGCGCCTAAAAAGTATCAAAATTTTTTATTAGAAGTAACTAAAATCAAACCAAAAATTTTAAGAAAAATAGCACTTGTAGCCCTATTAATTGGTTTAGTTATTTTAATTAGTTTTAGCTAAAAAATTGATGATCTGGTAGCTGCTGTAGCACAACCTTAGGTCGTTTATTTTCTTGAGTATATATTTGAGGAGAGGGCCATGATGCTTTTCTTTTTCTATTAGAGTTAGAATCAACTTCTGCTCCCTCTTCCTTGCCATAATTAATTTTACCTATCCTCCTCATAGTAGCTGTCCTAACTCCTCCTCTATGGTTGTCATTAGGACTAAGGCTGGGACTAAGCTGATTAGAAGGCTGCTTTTGCTGCTTCTGGTTCATTAATCTTTCCCACTTTGCTAAATTTTCTACACATTGTTTATGTTCTATAAGGTTTCTTATAGAACCTCCAACTTTGCCATTAGAAGCCCAGAATTGCATTCTATCAGGAAGTTTATTTCTTTCAATTGTATTTCCTTTAGCCATTTGTTTTGCGTCTGAAAAGCCTTTATTTTTATATTTGTCTTCGTAATACAGAACTTCAGCTTCATTAATTTTTTCTAAAACTTGCTTCATTTTACATTCATAAGTAGTAAGCTCTTCTTGAGTTGGATTATCATTCTTAAATTGAGCAAAAAACTGATTAAAATTTTCTACAAAACATTTTATTGCTTCATCTGAAGCTCTATGATCTCCTTCTACCTCACAAGATAAAGCCCTCATATTGGAAAAGTCCATCCCTATAATATTATCCAATGCTTCAAAGTTTTTCATATTAGTAACCCCCCTTTAAAATAAAATCTGTGATTTAGAAGTATGTATTATAACTGATTAATATTTCAATATAAATTAACAAAACAGGACAAACTACTTAAAATTCAACTATCAATTGACATTTCAACTTGATAGCCGGAAAACTTACGGATATTAATCACGCCTGTATCTAATAATAAATACTGTCCCTTTATACCCATTAACTTACCTGAAAAAACTGGTGTTTTATCTAAGTTAAAAGTTGAAACTTTTGTTGGATAATATTCAACTGGATAATTGATTTCAAACTCAGGCTTATCTAAATAAGCAAATGCATCCTGCCCATATTTGCTTAAAATAGCATCTAGTTTCGGCTTAGCTGAGGCTAAAATACTATCGCGAACTACTGCTAAGGGAGTATAACTAATGTCACCTTTTAGCATTTTTCGCCAATTCGTCTTATCTGCAATATGTTCTTTCAAAGCAACTTCAATCAGCCCTGACAAAAGACGGTTTTTAGTACTTATTATTGGTAAAACATAGGAAGCACCTTGATCAATCCAACGATGTGGTGTGTTCGTAACTCTTGTTATGCCTACTTTAATATCAGAGGTGTTAGCTAAATAAATGATATGTTCTTGAAAACAATGCATCTCTCCCCACTGAGGCTCTCGGCAAGTGCCTAAATGATAATGACAAGTCTCAGGCTTCATCAAGCACATGTCACACTGAGCAAGCGATCGAAAACATGGAAAACAATACCCCTGACCAAAGCTTTTATTAGTCTTTCTGTCACAATGAATACAGTTTATTTGATTTAAATATGTAATTTGTACTTCTTTTCCTAACCACTGACAAAGGTGGATATCTTCATTATTAATACTTAGATAGTATTTTGCTTGATTACCATCTAGTTTTGTTTTCATCTTACTAAGTTTTATCTTATATTGACTCATTTGCTTACATCATGATTTAAAACTGATACTTTAACATAGCTTCCTGGCGCATCATCTATAATCTTAACCTTATTATTGCCAGGTATCATTCTAGCTACTTTTTTTCCTGAGCGTTTACGCAGCCATTTCTCCCAATAAGGCCACCATGATCCTGAGTGAGAGGTCGAGCTATCATACCATTGATCAGCAGAAGCGCCTAATTCTTCGTTTGTTTTAAAACCATACTTTACTTTCGTTGGTGGGTTTACAATGCCTGCAATATGACCAGAACCTGCTAAAATAAAATCTGTTTTACCTGAAAATAGTTTTGCACCATTAAAGGTTGCTTTCCAAGGCGCAATATGATCTTTTTCAGTTGAAATAAAGATACTTGGCGTATCAATCTGTCTAACATCTATTGTTTCATTAGCTAAGGTTAAAGCATCTGGCTTAATCAATGAATTTTCTCCATATAGCTTTCTTAGATAATAGCTATGTGATTGATAGGCCATATTAGTTGAATCTGAATTCCAATATAATAAATCAAGTGGAAATGGCTCCTTACCGCATAAGTAGTTATTAATAAAATAATTCCAAATTAAATCATTACTTCTTAATAAATTAAATGTCCCTGCTAATTGACGACCATCTAAATAGCCTTTTTCTTCCATTTGCGCATCAAGCGAATCTAATTGTTCTTTCGAGAGGAAAATGCCTAAATCACCTGAATCCGAAAAATCTATTAATGTCGTAAAAAAAGTAGCCGAATTAATATAATGTTTGTTTTTCTTTTTAAGATAAGCAAGCGCTGCTGTTAATACTGTACCTCCAATACAATAACCAATCGTATTTATATTTTTTTCCTCTGTAATACTAAGCACTTGTTCAACTGCAGTAATAACGCCTTCTGTCATATAGTCTTCAAAGCGTGTATCTTTATAGCTTGCATCTGGATTAACCCAAGAAATCATAAATACATTATAACCCTGATCTAATACCCACTTGACGAACGATTTTTTTTCAGTCAAGTCTAAAATATAATATTTATTAATAAATGGCGGGATAATTAATAAAGGTTTCTTATATACATTTGGTTTTGTTGCTTGATAATGAATTAATTGGAAAAGATGGTTTTGAAAAACAACTTTTCCTTTCGTCTTTGCAATATTTTCACCAATACTAAATTGATCCAAATCAGTCATTTTTATATTAAGCACACCCGCACCTTGATTACGCTTAATATCTTCAAGCATATTGTTATAACCTTTTACTAAGTTTTGACCATGTGTACGATAGGTTTCTTTTAAAACGTCTGGATTTGTCAGCAAAAAATTAGTTGGTGAAACTGCATCTAATAGTTGTTTAGTATAAAAAGACACTTGTTTTACTGTCCCTTCATCTAAACCTTCAATTTGGTTAACTAAAGACTGTACTTTCTCACTTGTTTGCAAATAACAGTTCTTTATAAAATTAAAAAAAGGTGCTTCATTCCAACTATCAGAGCTAAAGCGTTTATCTAATTTTTCTTCTTGCCTACTTAAGTAATCTGAATGAATAAAACCTAATACTGCTTGCTGCCAGATTTCAGTATAATCTTGCCATAAGCTAAGCTGCATTTTCCAAAGTGCTTCAGGGTTACTTTCAAACAACTGTAAAAATGCACTTTGCATCATTTGCATAGTTTGAGTAATATGATCATAGTTTATATAGTCCTTCTGATCATTTTTTTGCATTTTTGATTGCTGATAAGACATGGCAACATCCTTATTTTAATAACCATAAAGCAACTTTTATAGTTTCCGCTGTTATGTTCAAAAACTCAACTAATAACTATAGCTTTTATCTATTTTTCCACTTAACATCTTGCAAGTTCTTAGAATTATGGTTATAAACAGCAATATATTATAAATAAGCACTAAGTAAGGTATTTCTCCGTCAATGAAAAGAAATTCTAGATATGCAATCGGTGTTTGTTTTTTAGGTGGCTTATTTGTGCTATTTCAATTTTTATTACAAGGCTCTGTAAGCTTAATGGTACCTCAACTTAAATCTGACTTATGCTTAGATCAAGTTGGCATTGGGTTTTTATCATCAAGCTTTCTTTACCCATATATTATTTTACAAATTCCTTCTGGCATTATTGTTGATAAAATAGGCATTAAAAGAACTTTAATCGCCTCTACTCTTTTACTTAGTTTGAGCACGCTAAGCTTCTCATTAGCAAATAATGAAATAATAGCTGACCTATCAAGAGTTATGATGGGCATTGCAAGTGCCCCTGGCGTTGTTTGTGCCATGTGTCTTGCTGCTAATTGGTTCTCTCAAAAATACTTTGCGCTAATTGCAGGGCTAATTGAAATGCTTGGTATGTTTGGTGGTGCTCTTGGCGATATTCTACTCAGTGAGTCTATCTCTCATTATGGCTGGCGATATAGTGTCTTTCTTTGTGCCCTATTTTCAGTCATTTTACTTCTATTAATCATTTTTTTTGTAAAAGATAAACCTAAAGATACGCCCACTGAAACCTATAAAGATGATGATAATAACACACTTTATTTTGGAAGCATTTTCAAATCAAAGAGCCTATGGCTTAGTGCACTATATGGTGGCTGTATCTTTGCTATTATCACAACATTTGCTTCTCTTTGGGCAATTCCATTCTACCAACATTTATATCACACACATCAAACCGCTGCACATATTACTGCTTTAATCTTTTTTGGTGCAGGCCTTGGTGCTGTTTTATCTGGATTTCTAAGCGCACGAATTGGTAAAATCAAACCTATTATGGTTATCTTCTCTCTCTTATCTGTGATTTTATTTTCCCTTATTTTAATTTCACCTTTAAATGTTGTATTAGGTGGCATTATGTCTTTACTATTAGGCATTTCAGTAGGTGCTTATGTCCTGCCTTTTGCACTAATTAAACGCATTGTTCCTCAAAATTCTCGCGGCATTGCCATGGGTTTTACAAATATGTCAGTTATTATTATTGGTGCTTTGTGCTTGCCACTAGTTGGCTTAATATTAAAAAAACTAACTAGCTTAAATATTAATGGTTGTGTTATTGCTGATACTTCTATTTATCAAATTGCGCTATCTCCTTTAGTTCTAGGCTTGCTAATCGCACTAACTGTTTCATTGTTTATTCAGGAGAACGCTTAAAATATAATGTCTTTATTTAAATTAAATCAACGATTCAGAGGCTTTTTACCCGTTATTATTGATGTTGAAACAGGTGGACTTGATCCTGATAAACATGCATTACTAGAACTATGTATCATCTTTATTCAATTAGATGATCAGTTTAAGTATCGCCCTTCTGAAACACTCCATTTTAATATTAAACAACATCCAAAAACTGAAGTGACAGAAGAAGCATTAAATATTAATGGCATCAAACCAGGACACCCTTTTCGTGCTGAAGTAGATGAGCTACAAGCCCTACAAGAAACTTTCAAAATGATTAGGAAGCAGCTAAAGAAACACCAATGTTCTCGCGCTATTTTAGTGGGTCATAATGCTTTTTTTGATTTATCTTTTATCCAAAAAACTGCATTACGTAATCAAATCAAGCGTAATCCTTTTCATTCATTTAGCACAATTGATACGGTAAGCTTAAGTGCGTTACTCTATGGAGAAACGGTTTTATCAAAAGCACTTGAAAAAGCAAACATATCATTCGATGAAGATCGTGCACATTCAGCACTTTATGATACAGAAAAAACAGCTGAACTATTTTGTCAAATACTTAATAATACGCCATTTTTTCCAATTTAATTTTTTTATAACACTTATAAAATACTACGGCAACCCATCTTCTACTTTAGGTGCTGCTAATAAGTGCTCTCTTTTTAGTCCAAATAAAACAGCTAAAACGCCTGCTACATAAATTGAGGAGTAAGTTCCAACAACAATCCCAAGCATTAAAGCTAATGAGAAATAATGAATACTTGGCCCACCAAATAAATATAAAACCAAAACAACCATAAAGGTAAGACCAGAGGTAATAATTGTACGAGACATCGTATCATTTACTGAACGATTAACAACCTCAACAACTGATGCTTTTCTCATCTTTCTAAAGTTTTCTCTCACTCGGTCATAAATAACAACCGTATCATTTAATGAAAAACCAATGACTGCTAAAATTGCTGCTAAAGAGGTTAAATCAAACTCAAACTGAAATAGAGCAAATACACCTAAAATAATAATTGGATCGTGCAATAAAGCAATGCCTGCTGAAACGGCAAATCGAAACTCAAAGCGAAATGCAATATATGCTGTAATACAAATCATTGCAATGACAATAGCTAATAAGCCATTTGTTGCTAACTCTTGTCCTACCTCTGGACCAATATAAGTCACTGAAGTAATTTGAGCTTTGCTACCTAATGCTTTTTGAATATTCTGCTTTAACTCTTCTTGATACGACTGCCCTTCTGCTGAAACAAAATGATTATCTTTTTGATTCATTGTTTCATCAGGTAGTAGTCGAATCATGACTTCTTTTGCAGAGCCAAAGGTAATCACTTCTGCCTTGCTAAAACCAGAGGCGATTAGTTCTTTTTTAATTGCTTTAAGGCTAGCTTCATGTGGGTATGCTACTTGTATTTGATAACCACCCGTAAAGTCTAAGCCCCAATTTAAGCCTTTAACAAAAATAAAACCAAATGAACTAACAATTAGCACAATAGAAATAATCGCTGTTATTTTACGAATACCCAAAAAATCAATATTGGTTTTTCGTTTGAAAAACTCCATAGGTCTGCCTCTTAAATTCCAATTGATAGTTTTTTAATATAACGCTTTTTACCATAGACTAAGTTAGTCATTGCCCGTGATGCAGTTACAGCTGAGAACATAGAAGTTAAAATACCAATCATTAAAGTAACTGCAAAACCTTTAACTGCACCTGTACCAATTGCAAATAAAATAACAGCAACAATCAGTGTTGTTATATTTGAATCAACAATCGTTGACCATGCACGCTTATAACCTGAATGAATTGCCGCATGAGGAGAGGCACCATTTCTAATTTCTTCTCTAATGCGTTCAAAAATTAAAACATTACCATCAATCGACATGCCTAGGTTAAGCACAATACCTGCAATCCCTGGAAGGCTTAATGTTGCGCCTGGGATAATCGACATAACAGCAACGATTAGAACCAAGTTTAAAACAAGTGCAATATTTGCAATCACGCCAAAAATGCGATAATAAATTGCCATAAAAACCATCACTGCAATTAACGCAATGATAACTGAAATTGCACCCATTTCAATATTATCAGAACCTAAAGATGGGCCAATCTGTTGTTCTTGTACAATTTGAACTGGTGTTGGTAATGCTCCTGATCTAATCAATAAAGCTAGATTTTGCGCCTCTCGCAAATCAAGACCTGTAATAACAAAATTATTACCTAACTGACTGTTAATATTTGCAATACTAATAACTTCTTTGCTTGTTTTAGGTACTGATTTCTCTTTACCATCAATCACTTGCTTTTGATAGGTTGTCTGGACCAAAACCGTTGCCATTGGTTTACCAATGTTCTTAGCTGTTTGCTCCGAAAAGTAACTAACTCGAGGGCCACTTAGTTTAACTTGAACTTCAGGTAGCGATGTTTGTTGACTATAACCAACACGCGCATCAACAACCGAGTTACCATCAATTAAAACATTATTTTTTAAAACTGCTGGTACTTTATCTTGACTATAATAAAGACCTGAGCCAATAGGTATGATTCCCTTTAGTGCACTTGAAAGATCAGCATCTAAGTCAACCAACTGAAAACGAACGGTTGCAGTGCCGCCCAAAATTTGCTTTGCCCTTGCTGCATCTTGTACGCCAGGTAACTCAATGACAACACGATTAGCACCTGCTCTTGCAACAGATGCTTCTGCAACACCTAACTCATTAACGCGGTTTCTCATCACTTGAATAACTTGTGAAATTGCATTATTTCGAATGTCATTAAGCTCTGTATCTGATAATGACAAGGTTAAAACATGATCGTTCTTACCTTCATCGATAACTGCCTGAGGAAAATGCTCTCTTAGCAAAGCTTCTGCTTTATTAACTATTTCTAATGATGTTTTAGCAAAATCAATTGTGATTACTTCATTATGAATATCAATGCTATCGGCGCGATAACCTTTTTGTCTTAGTTGATCAATTAGCTCTCCCCGTATTGACTCTAGATTGTTATTCACAACCTGATCAATATCTGCTTCTAAAACAAAGTACATACCACCACGCAAATCTAGGCCTAAGCTCATAGGGTTTGCACCAAGTGCTCGAAGCCACTCAGGCGTATTTGGTGCTAAGTGAAGTGCAATGGTAAAATCATCTCCATAGACTTCATTTAATACAGTTTGAGCTTTTATTTGATCGGTTACATCATTGAAACGTAACTGCAATAAATAATCACTGCGACGATCCCCTGTTACGATGATGTTAGCATCTGCTAATCTCTTATTTATTTGACTTGCAAGCTTTGATGTAATCTCAACATTACTATTTTTTGGCGTAATCTGTAAGGAAGGTGTATCACCAAATACATTAGGTAGTGCATAAATAATAGCAATAAGTGTTACAAGAACAACCAATAAGTTTTTCCATAATGGAAAGCGATTTAATGGTGCTGTATTCCTACTTTGATACATAATAAAGTTAGCCTTATAAACTTTGATTTAAGCCTATTAAAGAAAAAAATTAATTATTAACAGAACCTTTTGGTAAAATTGAAGCAATTGCTTGTTTTTGAATCTGAATCGTTACATTCTCAGCAATTGTAACATCAATAAAGCTATCGCTAACTTTACTAACTTTACCAATAATACCACCATTAGTGACAATCTCATCACCTTTGGCAACTTCTGATAGCATTTGACGATGCTCTTTATTACGTTTCATTTGTGGGCGAATTAATAAAAAGTAGAAAATTGCAAAAAACACAACTAACAGCATTATCGTTTGCCAGCCACCACCTTGTGTTGGTGCTGCTTGATCTGCTGCTAAAGCAGAAGTTGCCAATACAGTTGCACTGAGTGCTACTAGTAATTGTGTCAATTGTTTCATCATCTTATCCTTATGTTATTTTTAAAACTTATAAACTCTTTTACTTCATAACTTAAAAAGTTAAGGTGTAGAAATACCTCTTTTTAAGTAAAACTCAGTAACAAACGCATCTAATGTATCTGAAGCAATGCTATTGCGCAAGCCACTCATTAATTTCTGATAATAGAAAATATTATGAATCGTGTTAAGTCTTGCGCCTAAGATTTCTTTCATTTTATCTAAATGGTGCAAATATGCACGTGAAAAATTCTTGCAAGTATAACAATGACAATTTTCATCAATTGGACCTAAGTCTTTCTTATATTGACTGTTTCTAATTCTAATAACGCCTGTTTCAGTAAATAAATGACCATTGCGTGCATTACGTGATGGCATAACACAGTCAAACATGTCAACACCGCGTCTGACACCTTCAACAAGATCTTCAGGCTTTCCAACACCCATTAAATATCTTGGTTTATCTTCTGGCATCATTGTTTTCAAATAATCTAAAATTCGAATCATTTCTTCTTTTGGCTCTCCAACCGATAGACCACCAATTGCATAGCCATCAAAACCAATTGATTGTAATGCTTCTAGTGATATTTCTCGTAAATGTGTATACATACCACCTTGGATGATACCAAATAATGCATTTGGATTGCCTTGATGTGCATCTTTACTCCGCTGAGCCCAGCGCATAGATAGCTCCATCGATACTTTTGCTTCTTCTTCTGTTGCAGGATACGGCGTACATTCATCAAAACACATCACAATATCAGAACCTAAGTCTCTCTGTACTTCAATTGAACGCTCTGGTGATAAGAAAATTTCTCTACCATCAATTGGAGATTTAAAATAGACACCCTCTTCTGTTAGTTTCCTTAAAGCACCCAAACTAAAAACTTGAAAGCCTCCAGAGTCAGTTAATATCGGATTAGACCATTGATTAAAATCATGTAAGGTGCCATGTGCTTTAATGACTTCTGTGCCAGGACGCAACATTAAGTGAAAGGTATTACCTAAAATAATATCAGCACCCGTTTGTCTAATATCATCTGGTGATAAAGACTTAACTGCGCCATAAGTACCAACGGGCATAAATACCGGTGTTTGCACTTTACCATGAATTAAGGATAACTCACCTCGCCTTGCGTAACCGCAAGTGTTAGAAATTTCAAACTTCATTTTACTAAATATACCTATTTAAATTAGCTGACATTATGAAACAATAACTAAAAATGGTAAATGATTAATTTCAAAGCACAACTATTCAAAATTTGAAGTAAATCAAAAATCTATTTTTTTGTGCCTTGCAACATTAAATGATTTTCAGGCGCAAACCTCTCAAACAAAATAATAAGTTATAATATAAATTATTGTTATATAAGTTTTATATGATGTTTTCATTTACCTAGCATAACAATAGATAAGTTATTGAATTAAAAATAATTGATCAATATTTGCACAATTAATTAATGACTACTAATCTTAACGGTGAAGTGTGTAACCTACAGGAGACAATACAATGTGTAAGTTATTAGATGTAATTGCGGTGATTCTAGTTATCATTGCAGCTCTAAATTACGGTATTGGCGTATTCCACATGGATATCTTACATATGATCTTTGGCGAAGTGAAGTGGCTTATGATGCTAGTTCAAGTCGTAATTGGTCTAGCTGGTATTTATATGATCATACGCTGCCCTAAAATGTGCAAAAGTAGCTGTGGGGCAACAGTCGATCACCATCATCATGACGGCGGTGCTCAGTAGGCTACCTTAACTGATCTCACCCATTTAGGGGGTAAACGAACGCCACATCTTAATCTTTAAGGTGTGGCGTTTTTTATTATATAAAAAATCAATTGAAAAAAATTGTTTCTCGCTGGAAATTGCCCTATTATTGCAATTATTACTTTTATTAACCAAGGTAGGTTTCCATGCTAAACAATAATCAACAAGAAATACAACGGCTCATACAAAATATTGCTAGAAACACTTCAAATAATGATCTTTATCGCTTGATAGAAGAGAACTGGGATTTTTTCAAACAGTTCCAAGAAAAAAAAGTAGATTTAACCGCTGATGATAAACAGTATATACGTTTTCAAATCGATACACTATCTAATATACTGCCCAAAATAAAGCATATTGATTTCAATAGAAAACAAATTAAATTTATTCTTGAGAGTGTAGAAACAATTCAATTTTGGATTAGTGCACTAGAGTTCTTAGGTTTAATAACAACAGATAATTTTAGTCTCATTTTTGATCGTGAAATTCCACAAAGAATACTAGAAACTAGTAATTTTTCTAATTTTTATTACTCTATTCATCTTCTTATAAAAAAAGACCATAATTACTCAAAATTAATACATAGCCACTTTGACTTTCTTGTTGATCTCTATCTCTTAAACAATAAAGTTTCTGTATTCAATTTGATTACCGCTATAAAGTTTCTCTCCACACTCGATCAGAAGGATACTGAAAAGAAAAAATATAGGTGTTTAGATACATTTCAAAACCACTGTCAAGATAGTGATAAAAAAGAGTTAATATTCAGTCATTTAAGTTTTTTCTTGAATTTAAATAAAAATATTCTCATGCGTCAAGAAATAATGGAAGAAGAACAAAAAGCAGAAATACAAGAAAAAATGGAAGAAGAACAAGAAGAAGAAATAAATGGACACATCACAAAACAAAAAGAGTTATTAAAAGCACTTAAAGATAGTGATAAAAAGCTATTAGATACTGCACTTAATAACACTTCAGAAAGCAAAAATCAGCAAACCAATCTAATAAAGTTAAAAGGTTTATTAGAAGCACTTAAAGAAAGTAATATAGTTACATTTGATGATTTTAACATGTCTGAAATGAAGCAACTCATTGATAACCCTTTATACTTTTCTGAAAAAATAAATGAACTAAAGCTACTTAACCTGGATAACAAGGCTAATTTAAAATGTTTACTTAATAGCAAAAAACCTTTTGGTGATGATGAAATAAAAAGACTAAAAAAAATTTCAGAAGAAACAGATCGCGTTTTTGATAAAATTGATAGCAAAAAACTATCTGATAATCGTAAAGAAAGCTTTAGTTATGAAATAAAAAAATCTTATAAAAAAGAGCTTCTACAAACTTCATTTGACTATTTGGTTAATGACTCTCAAGAGAGCTCAAAAAATGAATTAGCCACTAAGTTAACTCAACAAGAACAACGCTTTGTAACGAATTCAAAATTAGCTAATGACAATTCAAATAGCAGTCAATTTAAAAGAAACATTCTAAGCAAGCTAACAAAATTTAGCATTGCTATTTTAACACTGGGCATTGTTCCTCTAAAAAACTTTTTGAAAAATAGACAACAAAGCGCATCAATAGATATACCAAAGGCATCAGAAAGATCATTATCGCTTTTTTATAGACATGATCATACAAACTCTCATAATTCAATAATAAACCTTACAAATCATACGGTCAGAGCTCTAGGCACATAGCCTATAATTTCTAAAATGATTTATTTCAACAAACTTACATCTTAAGTTATTGATATAAAATAACTATAAAAATATACTGACCGGTTATTATTTCATTATATTGCTATAACATTTTGATCTTATTACTTATTAACAATACATTATTAGTCATAATATTTAATAATTTGGTGGTTGCAATGCCAGGCGAGAATGATAAACAGTACTTTGATTTGCAAGGAAATGAGTTTTCATTAACCCTAGAGGGAAATAAGTTTAAACTTATTTCAAAAACTACCAATAACAGTGCAATTAAACTGCCTGATACAATTAAAGCAGATACCAAACAGTCACTTATTCCAATTCAACAAGAAATGCTTTTCTATACATTGCGTGTCATTGGTGCTTTATCAACAAATGATGATAGAAAAGACAATCAAAAAAAATATTTCGATACTATCTACTCCAAAGTCTATGACTTGATTAATAACGACCTAAATAAGTACTTAACAGGTAACCCCAACGCTAGTGTCAAAGATATAAACAAATATATAGATGAAAGAAGAAAAGACTATATTAAGCTTGCAGAGAGCTGTGCAATTCAAAAATTTATAACAAATAGCGTTGAATTTCCTCCTAAACAACACATAAAAGACTATTTATATTATAAGACTGCTGCTGATCTTGATATGGTTATTTATAACCCAACAACAGGCATAGTTACTGAGATTACTGGGCCTGACGATCAAAATTCATCTCATAGTAAAGAAATTGCACTACCAGCTGTGATGGTAATGAAGCACTATAGAATGAATGATGATGACAGTTATTATAAAAATAAGCCATTACAAATACAATATCGAGTTCCTTCGTTAGCAACACCAAAAATACAAGATGAAAATGGTAATGATAAGTCTATTAAAATCCAGCAGCAGCTAGACAGTATTGCACTGAAGATAAATAAGGATTCAGGCTATGAGACTGATTTAGAAAACTCAACTGACTTAGAAGAATTAAGCTTATTATTTAACAAAGAAAAAACTCCCCACTTCACATACAACCTATTAACATCAATACCAATCCTTTTTGATCCAAATAGCCAAGAAGAAACTGCTCGCATTATCTTTGAAGGTATACATAAATATAACCAAAGCATCCAAAATACACAAAAACCTATCTGTTATGCTTTAAACTTACCCATCAATCAACATACACACCTTCTATCTTATGGCCCAATAAATGAAACAGCAAAAGAAGCACTTTTTATGGCTGATTTAGCAATGTTTAATTCATTAAAAGAAAGTCTGCCTAGTGGTACTAATAATCAATATTTAAAGATTTTAAATGATGAATATAATGAATTTTTAAATTCAGAAAACCGACCAGCACTCTTTTGTAAATCAGAACAAGCAAAAGCGTTTCAAAAAGCAGCGGTCAACCTTAAAAATGAAATTAATAATATCATACTTATTGGCCCTGAAAGCCATGATAAAAAAAACATATTAGCTAAAACTCTCTTAAAGCTTTATGCAACTAACTATCATGGTGAAAACTCTGATCAGATGGAGCATCAAAAAGAAATGGCTTCGATTATTCAAGGGATGCACTTATCGCTCACTCAGCATAACCTAAAAGGCTGTAAAAGTGCAAATGAGCGTTTTTCATTTATTGAAAACTTAAATGAGCTATTTTTAGCTTATCATAGCGAAACTTTTAAAAATGATATTCCAGAGAAAGTTAAAGATGCATTAACAGAGTATTTAACAAAAGTCCCCCCTACGCCACAAGATGGTTATAATCTAGCTGTTAAATTACATAAGATTAATGATGACTATAACGTCTATGGTACTGGCACCTTCCCTTCTATGTTAGATACAGGGACACCTAAAGATAAAACAGATGAAAATGGCAATCAAGAAAGCCTTGCTGTTAGCGGTGCACATACAAACTACTATAGACCAGAGCTATATGAAAATGTCTATCAACATAATGCCTCATTTGAGCAAGCGCATGGTAAAATGCTAAAACGTTTACCTGAAGAAGCCTATAGGCTCCTTGCCGACCGTGAAAAACCTGCAAAGTCTGCATCGCAACATTTCTATGAAGAGATACAGGCTGAACAAGTTTTAGAAGTCATAGCTGGTGGCATGAAATTCCATCGCTACTAGAGTAAACTCTAACTTTTCTTCTTAGTAGAAGCAGCTTTTTTTGATTTTACTTTCTGAGATGCTTTTTTAGTTTGCTTTGGCTTTTTAGATTTTACCTTTTTATCTTGTCTCACTTTTTCACGCTTAGCAATTTCAGCTAGTGCTTGGCTTTTTTCAAATGCGCTTTTTTTATTCTTAGACTTTTTACTTCTCTTACGTATTGGTTTAGCTTCAACTAACTCAAAGTCAATTTTTAAACTTGTCATATTAACGGAAATTAGTTTAACTTTGACTTCTTGACCTAAGCCATAGACTCGTCTGGTACGCTCACCAATAAGAATTTGACGATCAGAGTCATAGTGATAATAGTCCCCTTCCATTGTCGCAACATGAACTAAACCTTCAATTTGGTTTTCTTTTAATTGAATAAAAAAGCCAATGCCTATGACATTAACAATTTTTGCATCAAAAATTTCACCAACTCGATGTTGTAAAAATGAGCACTTTAACCAGTCTTCAACACTTTGTGCTGCACTATCAGCTCGCCTTTCAGCAATTGATGCATGATCACATAAGTCAACTAATTGATTAATGTCATAACGATAACCACCCAGTTTATGCTCATTTAAGATCTTTCTAATAATTCGATGTGTTAATAAGTCAGGGTAACGGCGAATTGGTGATGTAAAGTGAGAATATGCTTCATAAGCAAGACCAAAGTGGCCTTCATTATGCGGTGAATAGACTGCTTGCATCATACTCCTTAATGCCATTAGTTGGATATTATGATAATCATCACGTTCTTTGGCTTGTTCAAGCATATTCGAAAAGTCTGATGGCAGAGGGTCATCACCACCACCAAGTGATAAACCATGAACTTTTAAATAGTCCCTTAATGCTATAATTTTTGAAGATGATGGGCCCCCATGGACACGATAAACCCCTTCACATTTATGTTTAATAACAAATTTAGCCGCTGCAACATTGGTCAACAACATACATTCTTCAATTATTTTATGCGCATCATTACGTGCCCTTGGTAAGATTGCCTCAATTTCACGACCTTCATTTAAAATAATTTGGGTTTCTTCCATATCAAAGTCAATTGAACCACGTACTTTACGTTGCTCTGATAAGCTTAAATAAAGTCCATAAAGGTTATAAATATGCTTAACTAGCTGCGGGTACTTTCTAGAGAATTTCTTATTTTTTTGATCAATCAAATCAGAAACTTCAGTATAAGTTAAGCGCCCTTGTGAGCGTATCACACCCGAATAAAACTGATAACGCGTTAAACGTCCTTTGGCACTAATAGACATCTGACAAACCATGGCTAAACGATCAACATCAGGCTTTAATGAACATAGTTCATTAGATAATGCTTCTGGCAGCATAGGAATAACATGAGAAGGAAAATAAACTGAGGTTGATCTTTTTTGAGCTTCTTTATCTAATGCTGTCTCTTGTCTGACATAATAGGATACATCAGCAATAGCAACATATAAGTGCCATCCACCTGACTTTCGAGGCTCACAATAAACCGCATCATCAAAATCTCTAGCATCTTCTCCATCAATAGTTACAAATGGCAGGTGACGCAAGTCCGTACGCCCTTCTAAATCCTCTTTTTGTACTTCCTCACCATAACGCTTAACCTGTCTTAAGACTTTTTCTGGCCATTCATGTGGTAGGTCATATGATTTAACCGCCATGTCGATTGCTTCATCAATTGATAGTTGATCACCAATGACTTCAACAATTTTACCTAAAGGCTGTGTTTTATAGGTTGGCTGGCTAATAATTTCAACTGTAACAAACTGCCCTGGCTTTGCCTCTGTATTATTCTGTGGCCAAATTAAAATATCATGTTTTAATAAAGGGTTAACCGGCTCAACATAGGGCACATCAAAATCGACATGATATCGCCCAGTTAAACGCTCTGTATTTCTTTTTAGGATTTCAATAATACTACCTTCTAAATGCCCACGATGTGTAACACCTGAAGGTCTAACTAAAACACAATCACCATGAAAGACCTTTTTCATTTGACGAACTGATAAATAAATAACACGCCCATCATCTGCTAATAACTCACCAGGCCCATCTCTTGAAGCAATGACAGTTCCTTTAATTAAATCCATCTTAGAGACTAGCCCGTAATAACCACCACGGTTATATAACAATTGGCCATCTCGCTCCATTGCTCTTAAACGTCGTTTTAGCGCTTGTCTATGTGTATCTGTTGTTAAAGAAAGTGCATTAAATACTGTTTCAAATGTCGCTGGCACCCCTTGTTCTTTGAAAAACTCAATAATAAATTCTCTTGATGGGATTGGGTCATCATATTTTTGTTTTTCAATCTCTCGATTGGGATCGCGACTTATATGATACTTTCCTTCAGCTTTAGGGCTTTGATTAGCATCTTGCTGATTATCTCTTAAATCTTTTGACATCCATACATTCCTATTCTAGCAAAAGCTTCCTCACTTTAAGATTGCCGCCTTCAAACTGGCCAATTCCTTTAAACTCTCCTTCAAGTCTAAATACATACCATCCATCTGTTTCAGATCTATCACTTAGCCAGCGACCTGAACGAGAAAGCTCTGCAACTTGTGCTAGAGTAATCTCTATGACAGGCCAATGATTAAAGGCTCTGCTTACCTCTATTAGTTTAGTTGACTTTTCACTATTTAGTTCATTTATCTGAAATTTTAGCTCATCTAATTGATGAATCTTATTAGCTTCATCAAACTGACCACAACTTACTCGCCTTAAGCTGATTAAATGCCCACCACAGCCTATCGCAAATCCAATATCATCTGCTAAGGTTCTAATATAAGTGCCTTTACTTACATGCACTTTTATCTTTAATTGGTGTAAGCTTTGATCATAACCACAATTAATAAGCTCAAAAATTTCAACCTCTCGTTTACTTCTTTCAACACTAATGCCTTCTCTTGCAAGTGCATATAATGGCTGACCATCTTTTTTTAATGCTGAGTACATAGGAGGCACTTGTGTTATCTTTCCTCTAAATTGAGCCAAATACTTTTCAATTAATGCATTATCTAACGCTGGAACAGTATTAGTGCTTGTAATCTCTCCCTCTTTATCTAGCGTATCTGTTGTTTGTCCTAACTGAATCGTTGCCAAATAAGTTTTATCTGCATCTAGGATATACTGAGAAAACTTTGTTGCTTGATTAAAAAGAATGGGTAACATACCTGTTGCCATTGGATCTAGGCTACCAGTATGTCCTGCTTTTTTTACATTAAATAGACGCTTGACTTGCTGTAGTGCGTAATTAGAACTTAAGCCGTAAGGCTTATCCAATAATAAGACTCCACAAAGTGAAGCATCTTTGATCTTCTTTTTAGATGATGTGACAGAATTCATAATAATCTAGGTATTTTTGTTTAATTTTTGAATAATCTCATTAGCAGCTAATTGCTCTGCTCCTTTACGACTACTTGCTTGAGATGTTGCAGATAGATTAAGTGAGCGAACCAAACACTTAACTTTAAATGTTTGCTGATGAGGCAAGCCTTCTGTTTCAATTAATTGATATTCTGGCAACTCAACCCCATCTGCCTGTAATATTTCTTGTAGTTGCGTTTTACTGTCCTTTGGCACTTCAACCAATGTTAAATTATCAAGCTCATATTTAAACCAAGTTAAAATACAACGACGAACTTCTTCTAAATTACTATCCAAATAAATAGCACCAACCAGTGCTTCAATTGCATCTTCTAGAATTGATGCGCGTTTATGTCCACCAGATTTGATTTCACCAATACCTAATGCAAGGTAATCACCTAAATTCAACTCTGTTGCTTTATCAGTTAAAGTTTTACCCTTTACAATTGATATGCGTAAGAGTGATAACTGACCTTCTTTTGCTTCTGGAAACTGATGATACAAGGCTTCAGCTATTACCATCCCTAAAATAGCATCTCCCAAAAACTCTAAACGCTCATTATGTTTTTTACGTAGTGAGCGATGTGTTAAGGCTTGTGTTAAAAGATCCGTATCATCAAAAGTATAACCAATGGCTTGGTAAAGTACATTAAGCTCTTTCATCTTAACTAATTGATCCTAGCTGATTCCAGCGAACTTTAAAGTTTTGCGAATCAAAACTAAACCAAACAAAAAATGCTTTGCCAACTAAATCTTTTTCAGAGACAAATCCCCAGTAACGGCTATCTTCACTGTTATCTCTATTATCGCCCATAACAAAATACATCCCTTCAGGTATAACAACACGATCAAAGCTTAGCGAATAGTCCCACGGCATCGTTAAAATTTTATGTTTAACGCCTAGCAAGTCTTCTTCATACTCTTTTGATTGTGCTGTTAAGGAGTTAACCGGTTCAATGACATTAGAGATAAATTGCTGAGGCACTGCTTTGCCATTAATTGTTAGTTTTCGATTCTTATATGAAATAACATCACCAGGTATGCCAATAACTCGTTTAATAAAATCAATGTCTGGATTAACTGGATAATGAAAAACAACGACATCACCTCTTTTTGGCTGACCTGTTTGTATCCACGTATGATTAGTAATTGGGTTTCTAATGCCATAAGAATATTTATCGACTAAAACAAAGGCATTAGTCTTTAGAGTTGGGTACATTGAACCTGTTGGAATACGAAAGTTTTCAACCACAAAAGCTCTTAGTAAAAATACAATTAAAAATACCAAAAAAAGTGAGCGCGCATAATCTGCAATCAATGGCGCTTTTAATAGCTTTTGTTTTTCTTTTTTTGATAGGCCTACCAGCTTGTCTTTATATTTTTCTTTACGCCTTTTTTCAAAAAAAAGCCAATCGACTACCATTATAATAAATGAAATAACCGTTAAAAATAATAGCCAAAATGTAAAATCAATATTCACGTTAAATCCATCGAATTATCATCAACTAAACTAACTGGCATTATAAAAGCTTTTTTTGCATTTGAATATAATAAATTAGTGCTTCTTTATACGCCACTATTAACTTGACGTATCATCCCACCTTGACTTAGCACAAAAGCTCTTTTAACTAAGTTTTTATATTTTTCATGATAAACACTTAAAGTGCCATTACTATTAGATAAAAGCTTATCTGTCTTAAACTGAATATAGTCTCCTTTAGGAAAACCACTCCAGGTTAAGTAAAATGATGTAGGGATAGTTACCTCATGCTTTATTATCTCATCATCACCGTCATAGATTTTATTTCGATTATGATCAACAAAAATCAACAACTCTCCATGCCATTGCCCTTGATTACAATTTTCATGATCATTGGATGAACAAACAACAACAGGTAAGTGTTCTTGATAAGATTTTGCTCTTGCCATTTTTAATAAAACATTTATTTGGTCACTAAAAACACCATTTTGATGTTGTGCATAATAATATCCCCAATTAATTGTCCCACCTAAAATTAATAGCGATAAAATCATTAATATAATTAATAATTCGATCAAGGTTAAACCAGTTTGACGCATAGAAGATAAAAATTCCTTTTTTTAACCACATTGTGCTTGATTTTTAGTTTTTTCAAATTAAAATAACGCCTCATACCGGGTCGTTAGCTCAGTCGGTAGAGCAGTTGGCTTTTAACCAATTGGTCATAGGTTCGAATCCTATACGACCCACCATTTATTTCAAGTTTTTTATTTTAATATAGGCATCGACTCATCATTTGATAATCTTATCACTCCATAGGTCACTTAGAAACTTATCCAATGGATATAACTCAATGCCACTTGGCAAAACTTTTGCAATTGGATCTAGGCTAACGACCAAGTAACGTTTAGCTATTCTCTCATCTTTAAAAGCATATAAGCCCTTTAGATGTTTGTCCTGTACTCGTTTTGTCGCTTTAACTTCCAATGCCACATCATCTCCTATAATAAAATCAACTTCCATACCACTTTTTGAACGCCAGTAGTAAAGAGATTGGTTAATTCTTCTATAAGATAAATAAGCTCTAATTTCTAATGCAATAAAATGCTCTAGCTTATCACCATATAGTTCGCTTTGAGGTGGTAGCTGGCTTATTTTTGATAAGTAATTAACAACACCTAAATCAAAAAAATAAAATTTTGCTGTACTAATTGCTTTTCTTTTTACCGTATGCGTATATGGATTTAACATAAAGCCTAAAAAGGTATCCTCTAATATAAAGTAATACTCTCTAACGGTTGATACTGGCAAGCCACTATCACTTGCAATACTTGTAAAATTTAGCATTTTGCCATTAGTTAATGCTGCCATTTTAAGAAACTGACTAAAACCTGGAATATTTCTAACTAAAGCTTCTGCCTGAATCTCATCTTTCATATACATATCAACATAAGCCTGTAATTCTTCATACGGTTCATCACTTAAATAAACCATAGGCAATCCACCAAACTGTAGATATCTATTTAGGTTAAAGTCTGGGATTTCATAACTCACTAATGGGAATAGTTCTGCTTTTCTTGCTCTTCCAGCTAAAAGATTTGTATATTTTTGTTTTAATTTTCTGGCACTTGAACCCGTTAATAAGAAATGAATTCCTCTTTCTTCAATTAATCGATGCACCTCATTAAGCAACGCGGGAACTCGTTGAATTTCATCAATAACAACAATTGTATCATCCGAGATGGCATTAATCATAGACTCAAGAGATTGAGGTGATTGGAGCAACTCCATAAAATATTCATTGCGCAACAAGTTGATAACCAAATATTTGTCTGGTATCTGATCATTGATAAGTGTTGATTTTCCAGTTGCTCTTGGTCCAAAAAGAAAAAATGATTTTTTTTCTAATAAAGTATTTAGGTTTAAAATTCTTTTTATTTTCATGACAATTTACAATAGACTTGTTATTTATCATGATATTTTACAACAGAACTGTAAAATATTCAAATTTCAACCAACTGGTCATAGGTTCGAATCCTATACGACCCACCATTTATTTCAATTTCTTTATTTTTAGAATTTATATTCGTTTTCATTGCTCGATGATTCTTGCCTAGAAAAAAATAAATAATTGCATCCATGCTTTACTGTGTTATTTAAACTATTTACTCCACTATAAATAAAGCTACCTGTAGCAGAGCACGCTCTATAAAAAAAGCTACTTGTATAATTTGTTAAAGCACTTTTTTGAAGTTCATCGTTCTGGACAATACTATCCCAATTCTCTGAAATTTCTTTATGGTCATAGGCCAAATCTGCTAATTGGCTTAATCGTTCAACCTGTTCACACATTTTATCCAAACTACCAGCTCCATTAATTAGCTCTTTTGCCTTCTTAATATCTGCATTCAAAGAATCATCAGTTGAACTATCTGTTGCAAAATAGTTCCTTGCAAAATAAGTCAAAGCTTCACTGCTCTCAAGATCTCCAAATTCATTTTTATAATGTTTGTTATAAAAACTAATCATTTTTATAAAACCAATCATTCGAATATTAAAGTGAGTCTGGCCACTCTTTGCTGGGGAGTATACGTCACTATGGTTTAGTGTTGATCCGGAAAATAAATCAAGTGCTGCTGCGTAAAGTTCTCTATTCTGTATACTATGGTACACTGATAAATAATGTTGAACTTCTCTAGTAACTTGCCAGCGTATAGCATCTAATATCATGAATTGTTGAAGTTCACTACCATTATCTTTTTTAGCAAATTCTACAAATGTTGCACTTTCTCCAAATAACTTACAAGTCCTTTCATCTACTGGGTATTTTTTTAATAAGTCAACATCATTAGTAATTTTTTGTATTAATTCTATTTGCTCTATTACATTACTAGGCTGCTTAAGGTTACTTTCTTCTAACTTAGGCATGTTATCGAAATAACTTTGAGCTGGATAAATCTCCTTTGCTAAATTCATTGATCTACCAATGCTTTCATAACCAACTGCACCTTTCCCATCAGGAAGTACCATTCGATAGTAAAACGTCGAAAATCCTATTTTCTCCTCTTTAATCTGCGCTATATCTTTATCTGATGCTTTTAAATTTAACCACGATAAGTCATTTGCAATATATGGCATGACCATTTACCTTAAAACAGTTTTCATTCATAACTAATTATCATATCACAAACAAATAACATACTTTTTTTATTTATATTGCAATCAAAACTTCTTGAAAAATCTAAGATAACAAGTTGTAAAACAGATAATTAACACAACAATACTTCTAGAAATGTCATAAAAAACAAAATACGATATTACAATTAAAATATATGGAAACCTGAAATTTTAAGCTTTGTAGATAAGATATAAACCATCACCGATACTGAGTAAACTTGAAATGACTCGAGAGTCTTGGGAGACATGGTCGTTAAATGATCTGGCAAGTTTTGCTTTTTGTTTTTGATCAGAATCATTAGCTACTGCACCAGAAGCTAATACGTTATCAACGGCTAAAACACCGCCTGTTCTTAAAAGCTGAAGGCTTAGTTCATAGTATCTAATGTTACTAATTTTATCTGCATCAACATAAATAAAATCAAATGTACCTTTCATCCCTTGCTGAATTAGTTCATTTAATGTTTCTTCAGCAGGTTTAATTCTTAAATCAATTTTGTCAATAACGCCTGCTTTTTGCCAATAGTGTTTAAATGGGTTGATATATTCATCTGTAATATCACAAGCAATGACTTTACCATCAGAAGGTAGACTTGATGCAATAGTTAGAGTACCAATCCCGCGAAAGACACCAACTTCAATCGCATTTCGTGCATTAATTGATTTTAATAAGAAACGTATAAATTGTAGTTGATCTAGTGAGGTATTCATCTGAGCGTGTTCTTGCTGAATCGCATCAGCAACCATTTCTTTTTGAACCTCACTCCACTGAGATTGTGCCTTTTTTACAACATAACTATGTAATGATTTACTCTCTAATAAGGTTGAAATTGACATCGTATAAATCCATATAAAATTCTAAGATGATTATCAGTATGACGTAAGCTTATGTATTATTTCAAGTTTTATTCTACTTATTCATATTAAAAGAATATTTTTAAACTGTTTGCTTGATAATCTCAGAGGCATAAC
This sequence comes from Thiotrichales bacterium 19S9-11, assembly GCA_021713395.1. Classification (GTDB taxonomy): domain Bacteria; phylum Pseudomonadota; class Gammaproteobacteria; order Francisellales; family Francisellaceae; genus M0027. Next base: position 238,128 of record JAKJJT010000002.1, read on the forward strand.
TAATATTTTATTATATATCTGCTTAAATAATAATCTACTGACAAGGATGATGTCATTATGAATATTTATGATATAAAAGCTCTATTTAGCCTATACCTAAAAGATAAACACTCACCCGCTCATCACAAGGAAATTGTTAGTAATAAAGAACGTAAAATCATTCAGCTTGGTTGGAGAAAAAGTGATTTTTATCGTGACTATTGGTACTCACACGGTATTAGAGAAAGCCATCTTTGTGAGCTTAGTATCAATGACTTACCATTAGTTGATAAAACTATGCTTATGCAAAACTTTGATCATGTTGTCACCAACAAACGCATCAAAAAAAATGAGCTTGAAACCTGGATTGATCAAAATACGAATTATGATGAACTTTATTTAAATAAATATCACGTTGTTCATACCTCTGGCACGTCAGGTGAACAAGGTATTTTCTTATGGGATAAACAAAGCTGGTCTTATGCGTGGGCCGCTTCTATTCTAAGAGCAATCAAACCAAAAATTGGCTTATCCCCTATAAAAGCTGCCATTATTTTAGCAACTGAAGGCCGTTATTGTGGCGCTGGGTTTTCACGCTCAAGTAATAGTTTACTCCATGATATTAAACTTTATTCTGTTTCAGACTCACTTGATTATATTGCAAAAGAACTAGAAACTTACCAACCAACTCAATTAGGTGGCTATGCATTAATGCTTGGTGATTTAGCTCGCATGCAACTTGCTAATAAATTACATATTCAACCTAAACGAGTTGTTACTTCAGGAGAGCCTTTATTTGATAATGATATTAAAGCAATCAAAGATGCATGGGGCATTGAAACAACAAATTTGTATATGGCATCAGAAGGATTACTAATTGGCGCTCAAAAAGGTAATAATCAATTTGATATTTATGATGATCTTAATTTGGTTACAACAACAAATGATCCTATTAAAAACATTTGCATTACTAATCTTTCAAATAATATATTTCCAATTATTAACTATAAAATGGGTGATACTGGCCATATTAAGCAACCTAAAGCAAATGAAAAGTATCCAAAGCTGACACTAGCTGATTCTAGATTAAATCAATCAGTTGAAATTATTAATAATTTAGGGAAAACTGATACGATACATCCTGCGCTTTTAGAAGAGTTTTACGTACCTGATATGATTTCTTTCCAATTCAAAGTCAAACAAAATGAAATTAGTATTTACTATACTGCAGAACATGATATTTCCAATCATGTATTACAAAATTTCAACGATCTCCTAAAATCCAAACAAGCAGACCAATCTGTTTCTGTCTCTACGTTTCGCGTTGATAGTTTATTGCGTGATGCTGGCGGTGAAAAATTTCAGTTAATTGAAGTGATTCAATAATACCCACCTTGACTTTTTTGTGCTTTAAAATTCATTGCATTTAAAAACAACTTATGTTTTATTAGAAAGTTCCTATGAGATTACATTATAAAAATTATAAGGCTAGTTATATGTTTAGTGACTTAGCATACCCACAAGTATGGAATATATTTGACCAAATTAGACAAACACCACGTCCTTCATTCAAAGAGGAGGCAATCCGTAAATATATTTACCAATGGGCCGATCAATATCAATTTAAAATTATTGAAGATAGTGCACATAACTTAGTAATTTATATTCCTGCAACTGAAGGTTATGAAGATGCTGACACCATTGCAATGCAAGGGCATTTAGATATGGTATGTGAAAAGCATTCAGATAAAATATTTAACTTTGAAACCGATGCAATTGAAATTATTCGAGATGGCAATTGGATTAAAGCAAATGGTACAACTTTAGGTGCTGATAATGGTATTGGCGTTGCACTAATGATGGCCTCTGCAATTGATCCTAAAGTAACACACGGCCCTCTAGAAATCTTACTAACTGCAACAGAAGAAAAAGGGCTTGTTGGTGCTAGAAACTTAGAAACAGGCCTGCTTAATGCAAAGTATATGATTAATATTGACTCTGAAACTTGGGGTGAATTTACCATTGGTTGTGCTGGTGGTGGTGATAGTCTAATTGAGCTACCAGTAGAATCTGTAAAAAGTAACCCAGATAACCTAGCATACAATATTAAAATCTCTGGCCTTAAAGGTGGGCATTCTGGCATTGATATTCATAAGCCTCATGGCAACGCAATTAAAATATTATCTGAGCTATTAGAAACGTCAGTACATATTAAAATTGCAGAGATTCAAGGTGGCAATTTAAGAAATGCTATTCCAAGAGAAGCTCAAGCAACTATTTTACTTGACGCTCAATTTAAAGAAGACATCCTCAAACAATTAAATAAATCTTTTGAAAAAATAAAACCTCAACTCGTTGAAAATGAACCTAACATTTCGCTAACAGTTGAGTCGTTAGACGCACTGCCTAACACATACTTAAAACTTAATAGTCAACATACCCTATTAACACTGATTCATAAACTGCCACATGGCGTTGTATCAATGGATCCAAACATTGAAAGCTTGGTAGAAACCTCTTCTAACTTAGCATCAATTAAACACAAAAATAACACCATCCATATTGCACAATCAACTCGTAGCTCTGATAACCTCAAGTTACAACAACAACGAGACAATATCCGCACCATTGCTACTAAATATTCAGCAAATGTTAAAGAAGATGAGGCATATCCAGGTTGGCAACCAAATCCACATAGCGAGATTGTCAATAAAACATTAAAAGCTTATGAAATGCTATTTAATGAAAAAGCACATATTGCAGCCATCCATGCAGGCCTTGAGTGTGGTATTATTAATGGAAAATATCCAGATATTCAAATGATTTCATTTGGACCTGATATTCAAGGTGCACACTCTCCAGATGAACGCTTAGATATACCATCAACAATTAAGTGTTATGACTTTTTAAAAAGCTTATTAACCATGTTAGCAAATGAAAGCACAACACACTCAGAAAAAACATCTGAACCTCTATTTCAACTAGATTAAGTACATTAATTTATAAGGGTTATCATTGAATAAGATAGAAACACTTACACCTGATGCCTATCATATCTTAATTGAAAAAGGCACAGAACCACCAAATAGTGGCAAATATAATTTATTTGATGCTAAGGGCACTTACCTCTGTCGTGCTTGTGGCTTGGGGCTATTCCGCTCTGATTCAAAATTCATTTCAAGCTGTGGCTGGCCAAGCTTTGATGATGAGCTACCCAATGCCATTAAACGTCAAATAGATGCTGATGGTAGGCGTACGGAAATTTTATGTCAGCGTTGTAACAGTCATTTAGGCCATGTATTTCATGGCGAAGGCTATACTAATAAAAACTTACGTCACTGTGTTAACTCACTCTCTGTTGAATTTGTTTATGATTTAGAAGTAACTGACACAGAAGAAGCAATCATTGCTGGTGGCTGCTTTTGGGGGGTAGAGCATTTATTAAAACAAAAAGATGGTATTTTACTAACTGAAGTGGGCTATACCGGAGGCCATACCAGTAACCCCTCCTATGAGTCAGTCTGTCAAGGTAGCACAGGACATATTGAGGCGGTTAGAGTTGTTTTTGATCCTGATAAAATAACTTATGAACAAGTTATTAAACTTTTTTTAGAAATTCATGATCCAACACAAGTAAATGGCCAAGGCCCTGATATTGGCGAGCAATATAGAAGTGCTATTTTCTATTATGACAATAAACAAAAACAAATAGCTGAAAAGTTACTAACTACTTTAAAAGATAAAGGCTTAAGTCCTGTAACACTGTTAATTGAAGCTTGCACTTTTTGGCCTGCTGAAGATTATCATCAAGATTATTATTTAAAAACAAATAAAGCGCCTTACTGCCACCACTATACCAAGCGATTTGATTAGTTATTTGCCCAATTTTTTGATCTTTCTAGAGCCTCATGCCAACGACTTAAATAATGCTTAGCCAATGCACTATCCATACTAGGAGAAAATTTAGAATCAAGCTGCCACATAGATTTTAATTGATCAATACTAGACCAATAACCAACTGCTAACCCTGCCAAATAAGCAGCACCTAAAGCGGTTGTCTCTAGTACTTTTGGACGAAGCACATGAATGCCTAACAAGTCTGCCTGCATTTGCATTAAAAAGTTATTTTCAACTGCGCCACCATCGACTCGCATATCACTTAAGCTTAACCCTGTATCTTCAGACATACTCTTAACAACATCACAAACTTGATAATTAATGCTTTCTAAAGCTGCTCTTATAATATGTGCTTTCGTTGTTCCCCGAGTTAGACCAATTATCATACCGCGTGCTGATTGATCCCAATGTGGCGCACCAAGACCTGTAAGTGCCGGCACAATATAAAGATCAGCATTATCTTTGACACTTAAAGCAAGAGTCTCAGTTTCTTTTGCAGATTGGATCATACCTAACCCATCTCTTAGCCACTGAATTAAAGCGCCACCAATAAAGACACTACCTTCTAAGGCATAAGTAATTTCATTGCCTATCTGCCATGCAACAGTAGATAGTAGCTGTTTTTTTGATGTTTGTGCTTGATTACCCGTATTCATCATTAAAAAACAACCCGTCCCATAGGTTGTTTTAATTGAACCTTCATCCAAACACATTTGTCCAAATAATGCTGCTTGTTGATCACCTGCAACACCTGCAATCGGAACTTTACTTGAAAAAAATGTTGTTTTTGTTTCAGCAAATATACCACTAGAAGGCATCACTTCTGGTAAAAGTGATGCTGGGATATCAAAAAGTTTTAGTAAATCTTCATCCCAAGCTAACTTATGAATATTATACAACATAGTTCGACTAGCATTGGATGGGTCAGTTACATGAGTTTTGCCATTAGTTAATTTCCACATCAACCAACTATCAACTGTTCCAAATAGAAGCTTTCCTTCTCGTGCTCTTTTTCTTGCGCCATTAACATGATCCAATATCCACTTGATTTTTGATGCCGAGAAATAAGCATCAATAACAAGGCCTGTTTTATCTTGTATTAACTGAACAACTTTTGAATCTTTTTTTAACTCATCACAAAACTGAGCCGTTCTTCTATCTTGCCAAACAATTGCATTATAAATAGGCTCATGCGTTTCTCTATCCCAAAGGATGGTTGTTTCACGCTGATTGGCAATACCAATAGCACTAATCTGCTTAGCTTTAATGTTTGCTTTAGATACCACTTCAGCGATAACTGAAGCTTGCGTATACCAAATCTCATTTGGGTCATGCTCCACCCAAGCGGATTTGGGATAGTACTGCTTAAACTCTTTTTGTGATAAATCAACCAAATGACTATTTTGATCAAACAAAATAGCCCGAGAAGATGTCGTTCCTTGATCAAGGGTCAGTATATACTGTTTCATTCGTCCTTATTCATTTGAAGATTTAAATGACAGATAAGCTGCTCTTAAGTATAACCACATAGAATAAATTGTTAAAACAACTGCTACATATAATAAAATTTTACCTAGCAATATTTGCCAAAAATAATCTACTTGCTGATAATGATATAATAACAGAATAAAGATTGCGATCATCTGAGTTGCTGTTTTAACCTTTCCTATAAAAGATACTTGAACAACCGCTCGTTTGCCTAATTCTGCCATCCACTCTCTTAAAGCAGAAACAACAATTTCTCTTACAATAATTGCCGCAGCGGGTATTGCAACCCAAGCACTTGGATAAACATTAACTATTAAGACTAAAGCAGCTGCAACCATTAGCTTATCTGCAACTGGGTCTAAAAACGCGCCCAGCTGTGTTGTTTGCTTAAAATAACGGGCAATAAATCCATCTAACCAGTCTGTCAGTGACGCAACCAAAAACAAAACGGCAGCAACCCACTGAGCGCCTTCAAATTCGAAGTAAAATATCGCAACAAAGACAGGTACTAATACAATGCGAAGAATTGTTAAAATATTGGGAATTGTCCACATCAAACGCACAACCTTTATAATACTTTAGTATTTCATTAAAAACTATAGCATGTAATTAATCAAAACTAAACTTTTTAATTAGACGCCACTATGACCAAAGCCACCACTGCCTCTTATCGATGCATCACTAAATGCATCAACCACTTTAAAACTTGCTTGAACAACTGGCACAATGACTAGTTGAGCAAAGCGCATACCTGGTGTTATTTCAATCACATCATAACTACGATTCCAACAGGAGACCATTAGCTCTCCTTGATAATCTGAGTCAATCAAACCTACCGAGTTGCCCAAAATTAAACCTTTCTTATGTCCCAAACCACTTCTTGGTAAAATCATTGCCGCATAGTAAGGGTTTGCAATATGAATTGAAAGCCCTGTTGGTAATAACTCTGCTGTATTTGGTTGCAAATGAATCGTCTCTTCAATATTTGCTTTTAAGTCAATGCCTGCCGAGCCGCTTGTAGCGTAACTTGGTATTTCTCCTTGATAAATATTACCATCACCAACAAAACGTAATTCGATTTCTGGATTTTGAAACATGCTTGCCTCTCTTTGCTTTTATTTATCGATTAGATTTTAAATAACTTTATGATATAATATGTTCAGTTTAAAACAATTAAAAACTACTAATTTATTTATGTGGGGAGCATACTAATCAATTATGAATCCAGAAAATCATTTTGATTTAATTAGCCTTGGTGGCGGCAGCGGTGGCCTTGCAACTGCAATTGCAGCTGCTCGATTAGGCAAAAAAGTTGCAATCATTGAAGCAAATGAGCTAGGTGGAACCTGTGTTAATGTTGGCTGCGTACCTAAAAAAGCTATGTGGTATGCGGCAAGCTTAGCTGAAGCATTGCACTATGATTACGCAGGCTATGGTTTTGATATAAAAATGAATAACTTCAGCTGGATAAAACTAAAGTCTCAACGAGACCAATATATAAATAATATTCACAAAGCCTACGATAAAACTTTAGATAACTTAAATATCACTCACATCCAAGGTTTTGGTAAGTTTATTGATAACCATACGATTGTTGCTAATAATCAACACTACTCAGCTGATCATATTATTATTGCCCCTGGTGCGAAACCACAAATACCAACATCAATAGAAGGTCATCAATATGGTATTACTTCTGATGATTTTTTTGCCTTAGAAGAACAACCGAAAAAAGTTGTTGTTGTTGGCGGTGGCTATATTGGTGTTGAAATTGCACAAGTCCTTCATGCACTTGGCAGTGAGACTACGCTACTTGTTAGGAAAGATCGCCCACTACGTTTATTTGATCCGGTTATTTCTGACACCTTAACTGAATGCATGGAGAAAACAGGGTTTGATCTTCGTGTTAATACACAAATCGATACAATCACACAAGGCAGCAACAAAAAACTAACCATTACTTTAAATGATCATTCAATACTAAATGAAGTTGATGCTTTATTTTGGTGCACTGGCCGTATACCTAATACTGAAGGCCTTGCACTTGATACAACTGAAATCAAAGTCAACGCTGATGGAAGTATTCCAACGGATGAGTTTCAAAATACGAACATTTCAGGTATTTATGCCATTGGTGATGTTACGGGCAAAGCTCAGTTAACACCCGTTGCAATTGCGGCTGGCAGACGCCTAGCTCGACGTTTATTCAATAAAGAAGATAATTTAAAATTAAATTATGACTTAATTCCAACGGTTGTTTTTTCACACCCCCCAATCGGTACAATTGGCTTAACTGAACAAGAAGCGATTGAGCAGTATGGTAAAGACCATATAAAAATTTACCAATCAAGGTTTTCATCGCTTTATTCTGCAATCTCTGGCTTTAGAATGCCGACCGTTGTAAAGCTTATCGTAACTGGTAATAATGAAAAAATCATTGGCTGTCATGTCATTGGTACTGGTGCGGATGAAATGTTACAAGGTTTTACAGTTGCAATTAACATGGGGGCAACAAAAAAAGACTTTGATGACACCATTGCAATTCACCCAACAAGTGCAGAAGAATTAGTAACACTACGTTAAAAAAGTTAATACTTTTAAGAGGCAATAGATGAACAACCTATCAATAAGAACCGTCAACAATCATACACCTGTTATTGGTAATGGTGTCTTTATTGATCCGTCGGCTGTGGTCTCTGGCTTAGTGACGTTAGATGATGATGTTTCTATTTGGCCTCAAGTAAGCGTTCGTGGAGACCTAGAGAAGATCACAATTGGCAAACGTAGCAATATACAAGATAACTCTTTAATTCATACTACTAGACGCAGCAAGACCAACCCAAAAGGCTTTCCCTGTATTATTGGCAAAGATGTAACCATAGGTCATGGCGTAATCTTACATGGCTGCACATTAGAAAATCGAGTTTTAGTTGGCATGGGCACTATTATTCTCGATGGCGCTTACATTCAATCTGACGTTATGATTGCAGCTGGCAGCTTAGTTTCACCAGGAAAAACTTTAGAAAGCGGCTTCCTCTATATGGGCTCACCTGCAAAAAAAATTAGACCACTAACTGATGAAGAAATAAATTTTTTAACAATTAGTTCTAACAATTATCTTGAAACAAAAAATCAACACTTGGGGGCATCAAAATCATGGTAAAAAAACACCTGAAACTCATTTCATTTATTTTCATAAGCTTTAGCACAGTTATACTTAGTGCCTGCGCAAGCTCACCTAAAACAAAACTTATTCCACTACCTGATCCTTCCACTGTTAATATCCAAACAGCTTGGAAAGCAAATCAAGATATCATTAGCCAGGTAAAAACCTGGCAAGCTTCTGGCGTCATTGGCATTAAAGTCAAAAACAAAGGCTCTGGCGCAAGTCTCTTCTGGCAGGTGAAAGGCAAACATCAATATGTTGTCAAAATATTTGGCGCAGCAGGCCTAGGGGCTATTTCTATTACAGGCAGAGCTGACGGTAGTGTTATTTTCAAAAATAGTAATGGCAAAGAAACCTACGCTAAAGATATCCAAGCACTTATGCAAAAAGAACTTGGCTGGAGCGTACCAACTGATGGACTATTTTATTGGGGACGAGGCTTACCTGAACCAATACACTCTAAGCAAAAAAGCTTAAATACCTACGGCCTACTTAACTCAATTGAGCAATCTGGTTGGCATGTTCAGTACCAAGAATACACACTAGTTGATGACCAATACCCATTACCATCAAAAATGACTTTAACACGTGGCGATATAACACTTAAGGTTGTAATTAAGTCATGGCAACTGAACTAGTTTTACCTTCCTATGCAAAAATCAATCGTTTTTTGCACATTACAGGCTTACTAGATAATGGTTATCACAACTTACAAACTTTAATGCAATTTATTGACTTAAAAGATACGCTAAGTTTTAAATTAAATAAAACTTCTAACATCACCGTTACATCTAATATATCTATCTCAAAGCCAGAAGATAATCTTGTTTATCTTGCTGCAGACAAATTAAGACCCTATGCAGCAAAACTATCAGGACTGACAATACATATTGACAAAAAAATACCCATGGGCGCAGGCTTAGGCGGTGGCTCAAGCAATGCTGCTGTTACCTTACTTGCACTGAATCATTTATGGCAGTGCAACTTAGATCAAGCAACTTTATTAAAGCTAGCAAAAGAACTCGGCGCAGATGTGCCTTTCTTTATTTTTGGTCAATGCGCATGGGCTGAAGGCATTGGTGAAAAATTAACTGCATTTAACCAATATGAGTCTTTGATTTTACTATTTATTCCAAAAATTCATATTTCAACAGCTGAAATTTTCAAACATCCTAAGCTTAAACGCAACTACCCTATAATATCTAAAGACAACTATGCTTTTGAAAAAACTGAAAATGTATTTGAGCCTATTGTTGCAGAACTATATCCTCAAATAGGCAACTGGATTAATGAAGCATCTTTAGAAGCACCAACTCGATTAACTGGCTCTGGCGCTTGTTTTTACTCAGTTTGTCAAGATTTAAATCAACTTCAAAAACTTCAAAAAAAATTTCACAAACGTCTTGACACTATACCCTCTAAAGCCTTAAACTACGCCGCAGTTGCTTACGATGATCTCTAAGAAAGAGGGAATCCAAACAATGTCTATAATTGGGCTGTCGCCAAGCGGTAAGGCAACGGGTTTTGATCCCGTCATACCCAGGTTCGAATCCTGGCAGCCCAGCCAACTATTTATTTCTAAATTTTATTATCTAAAATTAAATGCCTGCGTATGCGTATTTAAACTTATATGTACGCAAAATAAACATCAACAAATAAAAGGTAACTTGTCGTGTCCGATCTAATGATTTTTTGTGGTAGCGCCACACCAAAACTAGCAGATGAAGTCTCTGACCTATTAGGCATAGAAATGGGGCGAGCCGTTGTTGGCAAATTTAGCGATGGAGAAACTCAAGTTGAAATCTTAGATAATGTGAGAGGACGTGATGTTTTTATTATTCAATCAACATGCCCTCCTACTAATGACAACCTAATGGAACTTATTATTATGGTTGATGCATTAAGACGCTCATCAGCAGGTAGAATTACAGCTGTTATCCCATACTTTGGCTATGCACGACAAGATCGTCGAGTTCGCTCAACTCGAGTCCCTATTTCTGCCCGAGTGGTCGCTGATATGCTAACTGGTGCAGGCGTTGATCGGATTCTAACTGTTGATATCCATGCTGAACAGGTACAAGGCTTTTTTGATGTGCCACTTGATAATGTTTATGGAACACCTATTTTACTTGACTATATTCGTCGCAGAAATATAAAAGCACCTGTAATTATCTCACCCGATATTGGTGGTGTTGTTAGAGCTCGTGCCATGGCAAAAGCACTAAACACAGAATTGGCAATCATAGACAAACGACGCGCTCGCGCAAATGAATCTGAAGTTATGAATATTATCGGTGAAATCAAAGAGCGCCACTGCCTTATCATTGATGATATCGTTGATACTGCTGGCACAATGTGTAAAGCAGCTCAAGCATTGCTTGATCACGGCGCAGCAAAAGTTTCTGCTTACTGTGTTCATCCTGTTTTATCTGGCAAGGCGATTGAAAACATCCAAAACTCATGCTTAGATGAGCTTGTTGTCACTAATTCAATACCTGCAGACAAACACACAGCGCTATGTGATAAAATTAAAGTCTTATCTCTAGGATCAATGCTTTCTGAGGCTATTCGTAGAATTAACAATGAGGAATCTATTAGTTTAATGTTTACTGATCTAAAAGGTTAACATTTATTCATTATTCTGATATAATCCCTTCTCGCTATTGTCAGGGTCGCATGAGCAATAGTTAAATATCGTTTTTAATTTGAGGAAAATAAAATGTATAAACTAAATGCAAAATTAAAAGATGAAAAAGGCACAGGTGCGAGCCGCCGCCTACGTCACCAAGGATACGTTCCTGGAATCATTTATGGTAAAGACTTAGAACCTGTTACCATTTCTATTGAACACAATGAATTTTTCCATGCAATTGAAGATGAAAAAATCTTCTCTTCTACTGTAGAAATTGATATTGATGGAAAGATAGAAACTGTGCAAATTCAAGCGCTACAACGCCACCCATACAAACCTAAACTAGTACACGCAGACTTTATGCGTATCTAAACGTTTAAAAGGTTATGATTAAGCTAATTGTTGGCCTTGGCAATCCTGGTAGCGAGTATTTAAATACTCGACATAATGCTGGACAATGGTTAGTTGATAAATTAGCACACCATTATTACTCTCCACTTAAACCTGAGAAGAAGTTTTATGGAGAGTATGCTCGCATCCAACAGCCGAACTTCAATGGGCACTTATTATTTCCAACTACCTATATGAATCGCAGCGGCCAATCAGTCCAAAGCGTCTGCGATTATTTCAGTCTAGAGCCTAATGAAATTTTAGTTGCTCATGATGAACTTGATATACCTTGCGGCTCAATTAAGCTAAAGCATAATGGTGGTCACGGTGGGCATAATGGCTTACGTGACATTCAAAACCAATTAAATAGTGATAAATTTCATAGAATTCGTATTGGCATTGACCACCCTGGTAGTAAAGAAAAAGTGACACCCTTTGTCCTTTCAGCGCCATCTAAAATTGAGAAAAAACTCATCGATGATGCAATAGATAAAAGTATTGCGCATATTAATGACATTCTTTTAGGAAAATTTGAGCTTGTTAAACAAACATTACACAAAAAATAATAATCATTTACTTTAAGCTTTATGGAGAAATACAATGGGATTTAAATGCGGTATTGTTGGCTTACCTAATGTTGGCAAGTCAACTCTATTTAATGCACTTACAAAAGCAGGCATTCAAGCTGAAAACTACCCTTTCTGCACAATTGAGCCAAATGTTGGTGTTGTTGCTGTTCCTGACAGACGATTAGATGAACTTAGCAACATTGTCAATCCTAAAAAAATACTCCCTGCAACAATGGAGTTTGTTGATATTGCTGGCCTTGTTGCTGGCGCTTCAAAAGGTGAAGGTTTAGGTAATAAATTTTTAGCAAACATCAGAGAAACTGATGCAATCGCCCATGTTGTTCGCTGCTTTGACAATGGCGATGTCGTTCATGTCGCTGGAAAAGTCTCCCCTCTTGATGATATTGAAATCATTAATACAGAACTATTGCTTGCTGATATTGAAAGTGCTGAAAAAGCGATTCAACGTGTCAGTAAAAATGCAAAAAGCGGCAACAAAGAAGCTAAAAATCAAAAAGCTTTTTATGAAACACTAAAAGCGCACTTAGAAAGTGAAAAACCCGCAAGAAGCTTAAATTTAACCGATGATGAAACACTTTGGCTAAAGCAAATTCACCTACTAACAGCAAAACCAATACTTTATATTGCCAATGTTAATGAAGATGGCTTTGAAAATAATCCATACCTTGACCAAGTCACACAACTAGCTGAAAAAGAAAATGCAAATGTTGTTGCTATTTGTGCTGCAATTGAATCTGAAATTGCTGAACTTGATGATACTGAAAAAGAAGAATTCTTAAGTGACTTAGGTCTAGATGAGCCAGGATTAAATCGCGTTATCCGCTCAGGTTATGAGCTACTTGGCCTTCAAACTTACTTTACTGCTGGCGTTAAAGAAGTACGCGCTTGGACAATTAAAATAGGTTCAAGCGCACCGCAAGCTGCTGGAAAAATTCATACTGATTTTGAAAAAGGCTTTATCCGCGCTGAAGTCATTAGCTATAATGATTATATTAGCCACAATGGTGAACAAGGCGCTAAAGATCAAGGAAAGTGGCGACTAGAAGGAAAAGAATATATTGTCAAAGACGGCGATGTTATTCACTTTAGGTTTAATGTTTAAAATCTCTTACTTATTTTTTTAAAATCAATAAAAAAGCCCAATGCGAATGCATTAGGCTTTAGTCATTTAAATTAAAATATTTATATAATACTTATTCTTCTGTCACTGCTTCAATAACAGATACGAATTGACGGTTTTTCTCACCACCTTTGTGGAACTTAACATGACCATCAATTTTTGAGTAAAGCGTATGATCTCTACCAAGACCTACGTTATCTCCATTATGGAATTTAGTACCACGTTGACGAACGATAATTGAGCCTGCTTTAACAAACTCTCCACCAAAACGTTTCACACCTAAATACTTAGGATTTGAATCTCGACCATTACGGGTACTACCACCCGCCTTCTTATGAGCCATTATAAATCTCCTTACGCTTTAATTGACTTAATTTTAAGCGCCGTATAATACTGACGATGCCCTTGTTGCTTCATGTGATGCTTACGACGACGAAACTTAATAATCTTAACTTTCTTATCGCGCGCCTGCTCAATAACTTCTGCAACTACTTTTGCACCTTTTACATGCGGTGAACCTACTTTTAGTTCATCACCTGTAGATAACATAAGGACTTGATCAAACTCAACTGTTTCACCAATACCTTTTTCAATTTTTTCTACTTTTAACATCGCACCTTCAGCAACTTTATATTGTTTGCCTCCAGTCTGAATTACTGCATACATCGTGTATCTCCAAGTACTTTTTTTCTATACTGTTTTAATTTTCACCATGATATATGTACACTACAACAATCACAGGAGTGGAGATTATAGAGAATTATGACAAAAAAGACAAGTTAAGAATCAATTATTCGTAGGTTAAATCACCTATTACTGCATAGTGGTCTGATAAATCAGGTGATTCTAACATATCAGATTTTAAAGCAACGATATTAATGGTTGATTGACTTTGATCTGCACAAACATAACCTGAGATACATAAAACATGATCTAATGTTTCTCGTTTTATACTATCATTCATTGAATCAGTTAGCCCATCAAAACTGTAAGGCAATGTACTAGAAGCAAATGGTGCTGCATAATTTGCATTTAATGCCATTAGCATATATTGATAAAGCGGAAAATCAATGCTTGGCACAGGCATTTCACCTGCAATCGCTTCACCACTATTGGCATTTAAGTCACCTGCAAGAATTAATGGAATATCTGCTGATAAATTTAAATTGGCAATCCATTGGTTTAATGCACCAATTTGTACTTTCCAACTTAAAACTTGAGCCTCTTCATCAGAAGAGCCAACCTGAACACTTTGCATATGAACTGATATGATATTATATAGTTTTTTACGTTTCTTAACTTGGGCAAATACCGCACCTTTATTTGCAATACCTTCCCAACCATAAGACTTAGGTAGAATCAAGTATTGAGGAGACTCATTAAATGGGTAACGACTATAAATAATCACGCCTCCACTTAATAAATTAAGATTATCTACATCCCAGCTACCTACAACTTCGGTTTTGTACTTATAGCCAACCTTTCTCATGTTTTTATCTAAAATTAGATACATAATTGGCGCTATATCTTCCTGAAAAACAACAACATCTGGATTATGTTGTTTTATTTCATAAGGGATAAGCCTTGCTCTTTCATAAGGTTCGTTAAGGTTTTGAGTTAATGGCGTTAATGGAATATTCGGTAGTAGATTAGCATTATAGGTCATCACCTTTATATTTGCTGCATAGACATTTATACTTCCCATGAGTAAAAGAGAAATAGGAACTAATAAAAATAAATTTAAAATCTTATTTAAGCTTACTTTAAATAAACGCATGTTATTGTAACCTCCTTTTGAAAGACTTCTTTTTAGGATAGTTATAAATTTTTAAAAAGGTAGTGAATTTAGATAGAACATAAGCATACTTGAAAATAAGTGCGCTTTCTGATTAGCTAAAACAATCATCATACAGTACTAAAAGGTCAAACATATGAAAAAAATTCAAATCTATTTTTGTTTTTTTACCCTATGTATACTTTCCCTTCCTTTATCTGCCAATACCAATGATAATATAAATAAACCAATTGTTGTTAATAATAAAGAGTGGACTGTCACAATAGAACTTCCTGCCAATGCAACAACTGGTTATCAGTGGTACTTAAAAAGTTATGATCCTGACTTAATACGCCCAAAATCATATCGTTATAGCACAAATAATGACTCAAAAAAAATTGGCCAAGGCGGTATTGCTGAGTTTAAGCTAACTGTCTCAAAACGTTTTAAATCAGTTCCTCAATTAACTGAAGTTAGTTTTATCTATGTAAAACCTTGGAACTTAGAAGAACAAACAAAAGAAAAAACTATTACGCTCTTATCAACAAGCGCCTAATTCATTCTTATTTATCGCAGTTTCTATGTTAATATAAACGTTATCTATCATTAATTTATTTGTATTGTAATGGCTAAAAAAACTTATCTTTTTTATGATCTAGAAACAACTGGACTTGATGTATCGTTTGACCAAATTGTCCAATTTGCAGCAATTTTAACTGATGAAAATTTAAATGAGCTTAAACGCCATAACTTTTTAGTTAAATTAAACCCAGATACTATCCCTTCTGCTTATGCAAGTATTACCCACCAGGTTTCCATTCAAGAAGCTAATGCAAAAGGCCTTAGTGAATATGAGGCTGTAAAAAAAATCCATCAACTCTTAAATCAGCCAAATACAATTAGTATTGGTTATAATACGCTTGGCTTTGATGATGAGTTTTTGCGATTTTCATTTTATCGAAACCTACTTGATCCATACCAACATCAATATAAAGATGGTTGTATGCGCATGGATATTTACCCTATGACAATTATGTATTACCTACATGATTCAAGCTTACTTAACTGGCCAAAAAATGAAGATGGGCATATTAGTTTTAAACTAGAAAATATTAACAAAGCTAACCAACTTGTCACTGAAGGTCGAGCTCATGACGCTCTAACTGATGTTGAAGTAACCGTTGAACTTGCAAAAAAACTAAAATCTAATCAAGCTATGTGGCAGTATTTAGAGAATTTATTTACTAAAAGGAATGATCAAAACCATATAGAAAAGCTTGATCAAACAATTAAAATTAATGATCAAAATTATACGCAAGGCCTACTAACGAATGGCAAATTTGGCGCAAGAAATCATTATCAATCCATTGCTATTTTCCTTGGTCAGCATAAGCATTATAAAAATCAGTATGCCTGGTTACGACTAGATTTAGAAGAACTGCCAAACTCAATTGAGTCTTATTTAGTGCAAAATAGCATTAACACCCAAGATTCAGAAATAATAACTGATACTTTTCAAGAGCAACTTGCCTTACCTTATGTTCAAAAAAAATTTGGTGAAACACCATTTATACTGCCACTACTTGATCGCTTTAAAGAGAAGTTACCTGAAAAGAAAAATCAGTTTGTTGAGAAAAATACCCAATGGCTAAATGAAAACCCACAGATTATCCCAAAGTTAACTGAATGCATTTTAAATTATAAACACCCAACCTATGAGCATGTTGACTGCCAAAGTTCACTTTATAGCAGTGGTTTTTTAAAACCCTATGAAAAACAGCGCTGTGATTTTTTCCACCAGCAACCATTAAATAAAAAAGTAAATACTCTTAATCAATTAAATGGCGAACTTAAAGAGCGAGCGCTACGCATTATCGGAAGGCTCAACCCTCACCTTTTAACACCAGAGCAATTGACTATATTTCAAAATCATTTAGAAAATATCATTGATTATGATAAAACCAAACGCCCTTTAAGCTATAAAGGAACACATGCAAGAGGCCTTGATGATGTCTATAATGAAATAGAGAGCTTAAAAGAAACTCAACTAGATGAAACTCAATTAACTCTACTCGAAGAACTATCTGACTATTTAAATATTTAAGGACTTTTAGATGACTTTTCGTCTTAGATTCTTAAGCATTAGCTTTATAATGTTAATTACAATAAACCTAGTTATTGCAAAAGAAAAACCAAATTATCAAGCAGCTACTTATCAACAACTACCTGGCTGGCATCAAGGTGATCAATCTAAAACAATTAAAGCATTAAAATTCTCTTGTGAAAAAATATTAAAAACCATTTCAACCATTCACTTATCTAATAATCAGTTATCTTGGCGTAAAGCTTGTCAGAAAATCATTTCACTGCCTAAAAAAGTTAATAATGCACAAGCAAGAAAAGTCTTAACACAGTCCTTTCAACCCTACCAAGTTTCATTTAAAGGAGAAAATACAGGCTTATTTACTGGTTATTATGAGCCTATTTTTAAAGGAAGCCCCGTTAAAACAAGTTATTATAAAATCCCTATTTATAAGCGCCCACAAGATTTAGTTGTTAGAAAAGCTGCTTCTGGAAAGCATAAATATGGCAGAATAATTGATGGGAAATTTAGCCGCCATTATTCACGTCAAGCAATTGCTGATAATAACTTTTTTAACTCTAATGATGTAATAGCCTGGGTACATGACCGTATTGATCGCACTTTTTTGCAAATTCAAGGTTCAGGTCGTATTATGTTTCCAGATGGCTCAAGCGTTTCGCTTAGTTATGATGGACAAAACGGCTGGCCATATAAGCCAATTGGCAAAGCTTTGCTTGAACAAGGTGAGCTACCACGAGAAGTTATCTCAATGCAAACAATTAAAGAATGGCTTAAAACAAATCCCAAAGATGCAGATGAGATCTTAAATTACGACCCTTCTTTTGTATTTTTCAAAAAGAACTCAAAGAAAAATATTACAGGTGCTGAGGGCACGCCACTAACACCTGGCTACTCAATGGCGGTTGATTGGCGCTATATTGATTATGGCACTCCCATTTGGCTTAATTCCTACTATCCAACTGATAGCGGCCATCAAACGCTTAATCGTCTCTTAATCGCCCAAGATACCGGTGGCGCTATTAGAGGTCCAATTAGAGGTGATGTCTTTTGGGGGCACACAGAAAATGCTGAATACACTGCAGGTCATATGAAATCAGAAGGTCAAATTTGGATTTTACTGCCCAATGGGTATGAGATTTGAAAACTAATAAAACCCTTCTTCTCCTTCAGGGCGAGTTTTAAAGCGGCGATGCTGCCATAGGTATTGATCCGGATACTTTCTTATGACCCTTTCTAGATGTTGGTTATAACGAAGTGCATCTTTGTAATCATCACCTGAAGAAAAGGACTCATCATATTCATCTAGTACACCAACATAACCTGAATAATCTTTTTCTCTTCTAAAATGTCCCATAGCCATTAAAGCGTTACTCTTTTTAACTAGCCAAGAAGTTGCAACTAAGGTTGCGCAAGGAATATTAAAAAATGGCACAAAAATCGTTCGTTCATTACCTAAATCTTGATCAGGTGCATACCATAAGACTTCACCTTTTTTTAAAACTCGTAAAATACCTCTAACGTCTTTACGTTCAATACCTTTGCTATAGCGCCCCCGGGAAGAAGTCATTAGATATTCAAAAAAAGGATTTTTATGTTTTTGATAAACTAAGTTTAACCCTGGGTAACGCATGCCAACGTAACGACCAACCATTTCCATACAAGTAAAATGCCCACCCATAACAATAACTGGTTTTTTCTGTGCATAAGCTTGTTCAAACTGCTCAAAATTAGCTAACTTAAAAGGGATTCGTCTAAAGCGCCAATTCGGTAAGAACCAAGCCATTAGAGTTTCAACTGCACTCATGCCTAAAGATTCAAATGATGCTTTACAAAGTGCTTCTATTTCCTTTTCATTTTTTTCAGGAAAGCATAGCCTTAAGTTAATTAGTGCAATATGCTTACGGCGCTTTAAAAAAGGATAAACCATACGCGCAAGTAGTCGACCAAGTGCAAGCATCAAACGATACGGCATAATGAAAACAAAAAGTTTTGCAATTAAGACTAAAAACCAGCTAAACCAATAACGTGGATGAAATAAATTTTTTGAAGGCAATCGATCTATCATAAGTGCTGGACTAATACATCAAAGTAACTACTATTTACCCATAAGTGTACCGCAATACTTGCAATGTAGCCTAATAAAATGGCCCAAGACCACTTTAAGTGACCAATAAATGTATATTTACCTTTTGATTGCCCCATAACTGCAACACCAGCTGCTGAACCAATTGATAATAAACTACCACCAACACCTGCTGTTAGAGTAACTAATAACCACTGTCCAACTGACATATCAGGGTTCATCGTTAAAACAGCAAACATGACAGGAATATTATCAATAATGGCAGATAAAATACCAACAAAAGCATTTGCTTGTGTTTGAACATCCATAAGCGTTGGTAAAATAACTGGCGCACTTTGATAAATATAACTGGATAAAATGCTTAAATAGCCTAAGGTTGCAAGCCCTTGAACTGCAAGTAAAATACCATAGAAAAATAATAAGGTATCCCACTCAGCATTGGCAACTTTTTTGAAAATTTCAAAACGCTCACCATCTGTTATATTTTTTGGATGGTTATGACGCACTTCCTTTATATAGTAACTAAAGAACATTAGATAAGATAAGCCTGTCATCATACCAAGGGCAGGTGGCAAGTGTAGAAAGTTTTCAAAACTTACAGCGGTTGTAATGGTTAATAAGAAGAGTAATATAATTCGTCGTGCACCATACTTAAGCATAACTTCTTCTCTTTCAACCTGAGGATTTGCTTTCGGGATAAAAAAGTGAAATATAATCGCAGGTATCATGAAGTTAACAACTGACGGAACAAATAACGTAAAGAAATACTTAAATGGAATTATACCACTTTGCCATATCATTAAGGTTGTAATATCGCCAAATGGTGAAAAAGCACCACCTGCATTTGCAGCAACAACAACATTAATACAGCTTAATAAAACAAACCTATGATTATTACCACCTATCGCCATGACAACCGAACACATCACAAGTGCTGTTGTTAAGTTATCGGCCATTGGAGATAAGAAAAAAGCAAAAACGCCTGTTAACCAAAAAACGCCACGATAACCAAGACCTCGATTAATCAAAAATGCTCTTAATACTCGAAATACATTTCTTTCTTCTAGTACATTAATATAAGTCATTGCTGTTAACAAAAACAAAAATAATTCACCATATTCTAGTAGTGAATGCTCTAAGTTAGTTTTTACAATATGGCTTTGACCTTTACTGACTGCAACAATTGCAACAATCACCCAAATAATTCCCGCACCTAAAATAGCTGGCTTTGATTTTCGAAGGTGAGTTACTTCTTCTACCATAACCAAAAGATAAGTAATAATAAAGACAATTAATGCTGCTAGCGCCCAATGACTCGATAATGCATTTAAGTGCATTTGGCTTCCTGATGATGAAGCTAGTGCAGTAACTGGCAACCCTATTATTGCAAGCAATAATAAGAAAAATGCCATTAAACTTTTTTTATAAATCATGCGGTTATGCCTTAGTTTTTTTATTTTCATCATTTGACGTTAAAATTAACAGTATTTATACTACGTTAATATAATGATAAATTGCAATTGGTAAATGTAAATGAATTATTTCATTCTATTCCTTGGCGGTGGTTTAGGTTCTTTATGTCGTTACTTAACTTATCAATGTTATAATCGTCTTGAAATTGTTTTCCCCTTAGGCACAATTACTGTTAATGTGCTAGGATCATTTGCAATTGGCTTTTTATCTGTACTTATCATTCAAAAGTTTCACTTAAGTCAATTATATCAAAATTTGATTTTAACCGGTTTTCTTGGCGGCTTCACAACCTTTTCTACCTTCAGCCTTGATAGCTTAAGTTTAATGCACCAAGGTTATATTACCAGAGCCCTAATCTATATGCTTTTATCATTAGCATTAGGCTTACTTGCTGTTGTTATTGGTTATGTATTAGCAAAAAATATTTAATAGCCTCTTAAGATATACTTGCTGCTTGATAAGAACCTAATACTCTTAAATAAGGTGTTTGCGCTTTAATCGCATCTAGTGCTTCAGCAATTAGAGGCTGATTTTCATTGCCAATAAAGTCGACTAAAAACATATATCGCCAAGGCCCTTCACGTGAAGGCCTAGATTCAATCTTTGACATATTAATAAATCTTGAAGATAACTCTTCTAACACTTTAATTAACGCTTGTGGTTTATGTTCTGTTAAAAATGCAACCGATGTTTTATAAACTGCATGCTCATCATAGACTCGTTTTTCAGTGCCCAAAACAAAAAAACGTGTAAAGTTAAACTCCTCATCTTCAAAGTCACTTTTTAGAATATCTAAATGATATGTTTCTGCTGATAAGTGTGATGCTATCGCAGCAGATGTCTTATCTTTACTCTCAGAAATAAATTTTGCAGCGCCTGCTGTATCATAATAAGCTTCTGGATTTAGTTGATACTTAACAATATTATCATGACATTGAGCAAGTGCTTGAGGGTGAGAAATGACCGTTTTAATATCATCAAGGCTCACGCCAGGTAATGCCATTAAGTTATGCTCAATACGTAGGATTACTTCTGCTTGAATAATTAAATGATGCTTTAGTAATTCATCATAGGCCTGAATCACAGAACCAGCCAATGAATTTTCAACAGGCAAAATACCATGCGTTGCTTGCCCTTTGATTACCATCTCAAATACTTCTGCAAATGTCTCACATGGCAATCCTGATATTTTTTGTCCAAAATAGTGTCGAAGTGCTTCTTCTGAATATGCGCCATGCGCGCCTTGAAAAGCAACTAACTTTTCTGTCATTCGTTTTCCTTATAATTTTTCTTATTTATTCGCTAAATCACTAAAAAAGAGATAAGACATGCGCTTATAATGATCAATTAAGTTTTGGCATTTCAAAGTAAACGCCTTTAACGGATAGTCCCACGAGACACCAATAACTGAGCAAGTCATCGCGTATAAAGCATGATCCATCAAGGTTGGCTTTGAGCCAAAACAAAAATCTCTTCCCCCTAAAAAATCAGCTAAAGCCTTAATATCATTACAAGCCAATTGATATAGCTTATCTTCCTCAAGTCGACCAAGACCATGACCTTGAAGGCTTTTATCAACATTTTTTTTAATTCCAGATAATATTAATTTAAATGCAAGCTTTGGTAAACGCATGCTTTTTTGAATGATCCCTGCCCAAGCTTCAGCGCCTTTAGGGTCAAGCCAACGCGAATAAACAACCGCCCAGTATAAATGCTCCTCCATCAAACGAATAAAAGCTAAAGAGACTGCTTTTTCAGCATTACTTAAATCTTTATCCATTGGTTGATCGATTTCTGACTCTAGTTTTTCTATAATCAAACCACTATCTGCAATGACTTCCCCATTAATTGAAACATAAGGCACTTTACCTGTTGGTGACTTTCTCGGATCAAAGGTTTCATGTACTTCATATGCTATACCCATTGCACGTAAATAGCTTTCCAGTTTCATACAAAATGGGCTTAAATTTGGCATCTCATTAATACGTGGAAACTGATACAACGTAATCATCACTCATCCTTGTTTGACTTAAGTCTAGGATGAAACTGTATCACATTATCCCTTAAGCTATCTATAGTTGCTAAAGGTTGATGATATGATATATTTTCCAAAAAAACATCTACAATCAATTGATTTCTTACTTTAATTGTACCTGTTAGACGTTTTAGGCCATCATCACTACAGGCAAACTGATAATAGTTTATTTTAGCATCTTCATTAACTAATCTTGTTTTTTTTTGATAAGGCATCAAGGTAACAGAGCCGTCTAAAAACTGTAAATTCTCTTTCTTGCAAAAAGCTTTTGCAGCTAATACTAAATACTCACGATAACGCGCTTTTTTAAGCCAAATTAAAACAATACTAACAATGAATAAAATTAGAAGTACACTGACATACCACATAATAGCTTATACTCTTAGCATTATTATTTAAACGATAGATTCAGTTATCATAACCGCTATGCTATGATAAAAGCCAATAAAATTTGAGTTTTTAAAATAGGGGTTAAACCATGCTAAAACATCTCCGCTTTTTTTATGGGTCTTTCTTTGTAACATTCATTGGCATTGTTGCTGCTATTTACTATGTTGATCGTCCTGCGCTAATGGTTTTATACCTTGTGATTATCCTTTCTATTTTAGAAGTTTCTCTAAGCTTTGATAACGCTGTGATAAATGCTAAAGTGCTTGCGCAAATGCCACCCCTATGGCAAAAACTCTTTATATGGATTGGTATTCCAATTGCTGTGTTTGGTATGCGACTTGTTTTTCCAATTGTTTTAGTAGACCTAACAACCAATATGTCGCTTACCCAAGTGATTGATGCAGCTTTATATAATCCTGACAGCTACCAAAAAGCACTTGTTGATGGCTTTCCAATGATCTCAAGCTTTGGTGCAGCCTTCCTTTTAATGGTTTTTATTCGATTTTTACTTTCTGAGCATGAGTATCGCTGGCTAAAGCCAATAGAGCAAAACGCAGTCATTAATTACCTAAGAGAGCTTAAAGGTGCTGGTCTTACATTAGCAATTGTGAGTGGCATTATTTTTCTCTTTATTGCTTATTGTTATGGATTAAACCTCTATCAAATTACAATGGCATATTTACTTGGCATATTAGTTCATGAAGCATTACATGTTTTAAATCATCTTGTTGGCGGTAATGTCGCTGCTGGCGCAGTTAGAAACGGCTTGGCTGGATTTATTTATTTAGAAGTTTTAGATGCATCATTTAGCTTTGATGGTGTTATTGGTGCTTTTGCAATCTCAACTAATATTATTATTATTATGATAGGTCTTGGCATTGGTGCTATGTTTGTTCGCTCTATGACACTTTACTTAGTTGCACATAAAACATTAAACCGTTTCCGTTACTTAGAACATGGAGCACACTATGCTATTGGTTTTTTAGCTATTATTATGCTTGTTAAAATCTTTTTCCATGTCCCAGAGTGGCTAACAGGCTTAGTTGGTATTGGTTTTATTGTAGTTTCTGTCATTCACTCAATAAACGCACAAAAGTCTGAGCAGATATAGTGCAAAATATAATATAAGAGCGCTTCATTACCAGCAGATCATTGGATATAATAAAAATTAAGTACAACTTAAAAATCATTAATTAGTTGATTATGATGAAATTGCTAAAAGCGCTAATTTTTATATTTTTATTAATTCCAGTTAATACTGCTTTAGCCACAGGTAAAGAAAAAAATTATATAGCGTTAACTTACCTTGATTTGTTAGCAAGAAAGATATGGGATTATAGCGAACATAATACTGACACACTGGTTAAAATGGCTAAAGAGGATATTAATGTTTATACTCAGCTCTTTGCTCCTAAGTTATTTACGCAATACAAAGATGGAAAAATTAAAGACTTACATGACTATTTAAGAGAAATTTTAATTGAATTTATCAGTCATTTAAGAAATTATAACAACGCTGACTATTATGTACAAAAAACAGTTCAATTAGGCCTATTTAACACAAGCGACTTATCTTACCATATCAAACCAACACAACTTATTTATATTACCTACCCAGGCTATTTACCTTTGTCAATTAATGGTCATAGCTTTAAAACAAGTTATACAGTTAGCCTTAAGGCAATCTATAAGCTATCTTTTGAATATACTGAAGCTGAATCTGAAAAAATTGAACATGACAATATAACAAAAGAAGCTTGCCTTACGATCTACATCAAACCTGACTCTCTTAAACAACAATTAACCAACTCAGGTAAAAACTTCTCTCAATATAACTTTGAAGCAACCGCTGATAATTTTAAGCTTGACCCTTATCAAGCATGTAAGAGTTAATTAGTATAATTTACTTCTTGTTTACCTTTTAGGTCACTACTAGAAGCCGAGCTGCTACTGTCCGCCGTATAAAAAAATTGTGGTGGTGCATGAACTGATACTAAGACTTTTTCATTTTCTTTTTTACACAGTAATGCTTTTTCAGATTTACTTAACATGCTTTCTAAATATTGAGAATCCACCTTTACTTGGCCTTGATTCTCAATGCTCATTATTGCTTTTTTCAAAGTTTTATAAGCCGTTTTAACATTAAGAGGAACTACATATTCTCGTCCATCAAGATTAATTTTTTTTGAAAAAAGCTCATCATAAATCCTCCCTGCAGGGATACTAGGCGAATTTAGTGCTGACTCTATATTATTTTTTAATGCGTATATTTGATGTATTAATAAATATCGATCATACTCATCTGGTGATGTATAAGATTTTCCAGTACTATCAATTGCAAAAAAAGAAGTATTTTTTTTGCCAGCCGCCATTGCATCAAACTTAACTTCTTTAAAGTTCAAACTTATATCATCTTTTAATTCAATAGTCTTAATGTACTCTTCAAATATTTTGGTAATAGCCTCCCTTGCCCTTGCAACTTTGAGTAAACTAACATCATCTCCACCATACAGCATAACTGTAATAGCATCTCCTGAGGACACCACTGAAAACAATTGAACCATAGCACAAATGAAGTACTCTGGCCCACTACCTCTTTGATCCGCCAGCGATTTTTCTTGACAACTCACGTAAGATTTTAGACAGTTATTTCTTTCATCCCATGACAACTTACCATACTGAGCCACCTTTTCATTTAGGTTTACTAATTCATGTTCATGTTCACTAATGGAGTGAAACATGGCTATGACAAAAGGTCTTTGATCTTGCCCCATTATCATAGCGCCAATACCCGTACAGTATGTAATATTTGACGTATGAAGTATTGCAAAATCTTTGTCTTTTCTAATAGAGGTCAATACAAAACCTTGTTTACAAGGCACTCCCTCACATTCTGCTGATCTATTTGTAATTACATTCCCCATATCTCTAACCCCATTTAAATAGATATTACTTGCTCACTTTTAGAATACGGATTGCTACTTTTACTTTTGCAATCTTCTAAGTTAAGCAGTTCTGGAGATACTGAAGAAACCACTTGTTTATTATTTTCTTTTAATATTTTCACTGCTTCAGATAATTTTTCTTGATAGTAATTTATCTGTAGGTCTATATTACCAGCTTCAAATGCTGTGCTAATTGTCGATGTTAAAATATCATGAGCTCGCTTAACTTTTTCTGGTACCTCTTTACTTTTACCATCATCTAGTGTGATATATTTCTTATCTTTAACAGGCATGTAATCTCGTTTACTCTTATTAAGGTCTTTAGTCTCTATCTTATTAATTAACTGCAATATTTGATTATAAAGCTCAGATTTAACTATTTGATTTTGATAACTATTTAGCGACTTTTTATAATCTTCTGAAGTCTTATAAGACTTCCCATTACTATCAAGTGCAAAAAAGCTACTATGCTGATCATTGGGTAATTGTGTATCAACCAACGTAAAAGCTATATTTATACTTTTTTTACTCAAATTTCGAATTTCTAGATAGGCATTTAATGCTTGCTCGAGTTCTATTTTTGCATTTTTACCTTTTTTGACTGCAGACAAACTACCAGTATGAAGTACAATCTCAACTATATCATTATTAGAAAGCTCAGCAAGCAATTGAGTTAGCGCACAAGCATAATAATGACGGTTCTCTGGATCGAACCTATTATTTGCCAAATCTCCACCAAATTTTAAAAGATTTTGTCTATCTTCATAACTTTTATTACTATAATGCTCTATTAAAGGCTTTAACTTAGATTCGTCATAACTATGCTCAGATATAGAGCGAAAAATTCCCAGTTCTTTTGCTTTTCCAGAGCTATCTTTGATTAAAAATCCTATTCCAAGACAATCAGAAATACCATCTGTCTGAAATATGGCATAGTCTACTTTTTCTAATTGTGTTGTTACAGCACCCGGCCAACCAGGAACACCAGCACATTCACTGGTTTTATTTGTAAAAACTCTTGGTGTATTTTGTTCTCCTGGCATAATTATTTCCCCCTTATGACATAAAACATTAAAAATAATAAAATTTATCACAAAAAACAGAATACCATGATAACAATATACATTACAAGTTATATACTATTATTTTAATAACGATGATTATTAAAATTTTAAGTTTAAGATATTTAGATATAGAGAAATAATAATTTGGTGCGGAAGGAGAGACTCGAACTCTCACGGGGGTTACCCGCTGGAACCTAAATCCAGTGCGTCTACCAATTTCGCCACTTCCGCGTATTTGGGGTGATCGATGGGACTTGAACCCACGACAACCGGAATCACAATCCGGGGCTCTACCAACTGAGCTACGACCACCATCGTAATCTTTAAGATGGCACGCCCGGCAGGATTCGAACCTGCTACCCTCGGCTTAGAAGGCCGATGCTCTATCCAGATGAGCTACGGGCGCATAGATAATTAATCTGCCGTCTTTAATTTAAATGGTCGGAGCAGAGGGATTTGAACCCCCGACCCTCTGTACCCAAAACAGATGCGCTACCAAGCTGCGCTATGCTCCGGCCAACGAAGCGTAATGTTACGCGCTATGAGCGACATTGTCAACAACCAGAGGATGCATTTTTAATAATTTTTATTCTAACTCTAAATTTGCTAAAACTACTTCTGTTTGCTGTTGGCGGTATTGCTTAATTGCATCTGATATTTCAGGTATAAACGTTGCCAAAATACTTGCACTTAATAATGCTGCATTGACAGCACCTGCTGTACCAATGGCTAATGTTCCAACTGGTATACCTTTAGGCATCTGCACAATTGATAATAATGAATCTTGACCGTTTAATGCTTTTGATTGAATTGGCACACCTAAAACTGGCAAATGTGTTTTTGCTGCTAACATCCCTGGTAAGTGCGCAGCGCCTCCAGCGCCTGCAATAATGACTTTTATCCCTTTATTTTCAGCCGTTTCTGCATAATCAAATAACAAATCTGGCGTTCTATGTGCTGAGACAACTTGTACTTGATAATTAATATTAAGTGCTTTTAATGTATCAATCGTATGCTTCATCGTTTCCCAATCTGACTGAGACCCCATGACCACACCAACGAGTGCTTGTGTTTTATCCATAGACGATTCACCTTTTAAAATTTTATCTATTTGACAAATTAACATAAATTAATAAGGAAACAAATTACCAAATACTAATTACTTTTCGATTGATTATATTTTATAAACCAGTAGAATTTGTCTACTATTGTATAAATCATCTTAAATATTATAAATACATCGTTATAAATATGAAAAAAGGCCCATCCTATGGTTGAAAAATTACGTAATATTGCCATTATTGCTCACGTTGATCATGGTAAAACAACACTTGTTGATAAATTATTGCAGCAATCTGGTACTTTAAATACACGTAAAGACCCTGTTGAACGCATCATGGACTCTAATGACTTAGAGAAAGAGCGTGGCATTACAATTTTAGCTAAAAATACTGCCATTCAATGGAATGATTATCATATTAATATTGTTGACACCCCTGGACATGCTGACTTTGGTGGTGAGGTTGAGCGCATTTTATCAATGGTTGACTCTGTCCTACTTTTAGTTGATGCCGTTGATGGTCCTATGCCACAGACTCGCTTTGTAACTAAAAAAGCATTTGAACAAGGTCTAAAGCCAATTGTTGTCATTAATAAAATTGACCGCCCTGGTGCCCGCTGTGACTGGGTATTAGATCAAGTATTTGACTTATTTGATCGCTTAGGTGCAACTGATGAACAACTCGACTTCTCTGCTGTTTATACATCAGCACTACAAGGCTATGCAACGATGGATCATGAGCAATCTTCAGATAATATGGATGCTTTATTTCAAATGATTGTTGATGAAGTACCAAAGCCTCAAGTAGATATTGATGGTCCATTTCAAATGCAGATTACAACACTTGACTACTCTAGCTACGTTGGCACTATCGGCATTGGACGCATCTCCAGAGGAAAAGCAACAACAAATATGCCCGTTCAAATTATCAGCGCCGATGGCTCCAAACGCCAAGGACGCATTTTGCAAGTTTTTAGCCACTTAGGCTTAGATCGAAAAGAAGTGAGCGAAGCAACTGCTGGTGATATTATCTGTATAACCGGTATTGAGGGTTTAAAAATATCAGATACCTTATGTGATCCAAACCATGTTGAAAGTTTACCTGAATTATCTGTTGATGAACCAACAATTACCATGACTTTCCAAGTCAATGACTCACCATTTGCAGGCCAAGATGGAAAATATATTACCTCAAGACAAATTGCTGCACGATTAGAAAAAGAGCTTTTAACTAATGTTGCCCTACGTGTTGAACAAACAGATGATCCTGATAAATTTAGAGTCTCAGGTCGAGGTGAATTACACTTATCTATTTTATTAGAAAACATGCGCCGACAACAATATGAGATTGCTGTTTCTCGTCCTGAAGTGATTATTAAAGAAATTGATGGCGAACTAACTGAGCCATATGAACAAGTTTCGATTGATGTTGATGACGCCTACCAAGGTGCTGTCATGGAGACATTAGGGCAACGCCAAGGCGAACTAAAAGATATGGTTCCCGATGGCAAAGGTCGCGTTAGACTAGAGTACATTATACCTTCTCGAAGCCTAATTGGCTTTCATACAGACTTTTTAACAATGACATCAGGTACTGGCATTTTACATCATGTCTTTGATCACTATGGTCCTGTTGTTAAAGATAACATTGACCAAAGACATAATGGCGCACTAATTGCAAATAGCGCAGGAAAAGCTTCTGGCTTTGCACTGTTTAATTTACAAGAACGCGGAAAATTATTTATTGAACCACAAGTTGATGTCTATGAAGGCATGATTGTCGGTATTAATTCGCGTGATAATGATTTAACGGTTAATGTTACAAAAGAAAAACAATTAACTAATGTGCGTGCGGCAGGTAAAGATGAAAATATCATCTTAACACCTCCAATTAGAATGAGCTTGGAACGAGCATTAGAATTTATTACAGACGATGAGCTTGTTGAAATCACACCAAATCATATTCGACTAAGGAAGAAACATCTAAATGAAAGTGAGCGAAAACGCCTAAGCAGAAAACCAAAAAGTGAACGCTAACACTTGAATTTAAAGGATAAATTAATAAATGTCGACTACGAAAAAAATTGTTTTAACTGGTATTACGCCATCAGGTATTCCTCATTTAGGAAATTATATTGGCGCTATTAAACCTGCACTTGATTTGGCTCAAAATCCAAACTATATGGCTCGCTATTTTATTGCTGATTATCATTCTTGCATTAAGTTATGGGATGCAAAACTACGCCAAGATTATATTTATGATGTCGCAGCAACCTGGTTAGCCTGCGGACTTAATCCAAATAATGTCATATTTTATAAACAAAGTGATGTCGCTGAGATTCTGGAATTAACTTGGATTTTAACAACTGTTGCAGCAAAAGGATTACTTAACCGAGCACATGCTTATAAAGCTTTAGTTGCACAAAATGAAGAAGCGAACAAGCAAGATCCTGATGCCGGCATTACGATGGGGCTCTTTAACTACCCTGTATTAATGGCTGCTGATATTTTAGCATTTCATACTAACCTAGTGCCTGTAGGCAAGGATCAAATTCAACATATTGAGATTGCTAGAGATATTGCAAATCGACTGAATCATATTTATCAAAAAGATTTATTAACAGTGCCTGAAGCACTTGTTGAGGAAAAAACACAAACGCTACCAGGCTTAGATGGTAGAAAAATGTCAAAGAGCTATCAAAACACAATCCCTATTTTTCTTGAGCCTAAAAAAATGCGTAAACTAATCATGAAGGTTATTACAAATTCTCAACCGCCTGAGGAGCCGAAAGATACAAAAGATTGCACACTATTTAATTTGTATCAGGCCTTTGCCAATGACAGTGAAACACAAGCTATTAAAAAACGTTATGAAGAAGGTATTGGTTGGGGAGAAATGAAACAAATTTTATTTGAAAAAATATCCTCTGAATTAGAAGCACCTTATCAAACTTATCTTGAGCTAGTTAGTGATAAAGCTAAAATTAATCAGATATTACAAACAGGTGCAGAACAAGCAAGAGATATTGCAAGCCCACTTTTAACAAATATTAAAAAAGCTATTGGAATTTAGTAATGCATGTTATTGTTGCTAACTTTAGTGATGATTCAGTTGCCTTAATTCAATGGGCATATGAACAAAATCTATCTGATTGTCACGTATTATATGTTGATACAAAATGGCAAGCACAAAAGTGGCAACAACGCATAATAGAAGTAACCGCTTGGCTTAAAACACTTAACTTTTCATTTCATATCATTAGACCTGAATTAGGCTTTCAGGCACTTGTTGAACAAAGAAAAGAGTTCCCAAGTATACAGTTTCAATGGTGTCCTGGCCTATTAAAAGGTATCCCTATTTTAGACTGGCTTGAGGCGCATGATGAAGATGAAAATGCAACAATCTTATTACCTCATCGACGTGACATGTCTAAAGCACAAGCTGATCTAAATGAATATATTGAAGAAAGTGAACATTATGATGATAGACTCATATGGCATCCACTTTATAAGCATAGTGAGCTAGAGCGTAATGCACTTGTTGAAAAAGGCGGCTTTTCCTTATTAAATCATCGAAGTCTTGAGTGTGAACCTTGTATTTTTAGCAATACTAAAGATTTTATGACTTTGGATAACGCTGATATTAATAAAACTAATCAGCTAGAAGAAAAGATTAATCAACCTATGTTTAAGCCAGAAGACCACCAAAGTGATGCCAAAGGCATTAAAGAAGTTATCAACCAAGTCAAACTAATAAAAAACCTTGAGTCATCTGATAATGCATACGATCGATTTGCACAAGGCTGCGGATGGCCTTATGCTTGCGGCTTATAATTTTTAAATATATTTAACACTGGCAATTTCATATTCAATAATACCACTTGGTGTACTAACTTCAACGTCATCGCCTTCATGCTTACCAATTAAAGCTCGAGCAATTGGTGAGACAACTGAGATTTTATCTAATTTAAGGTCTGCTTCATCTTCACCAACAATTTGATAAACTTTTTCTTTTTCTGTTTCAAGGTCTAATAAAGTAACAGTTGCACCAAAAATTACTTTATCACTTGCTGGTAACTTTGAAATATCAATCACTTGTGCATTAGCAAGCTTTCCTTCAATCTCTTGAATACGACCTTCGACAAAGCTTTGTTGCTCTCTTGCTGCATGATATTCTGCATTTTCTTTTAAATCACCATGCTCACGGGCATCAGCAATCGCTTCAATTACTTTGGGACGAACTTCAAACTTTAAGTTATCTAGCTCATCTTTTAACTTTTTTTCGCCATGTACTGTCATTGGAATACGTTGCATAACGTTATGACTCCTTATTTACAATCAATAAAAAAAGCGACTAATCTGTCGCCTTAAAATTAGTTATTATCATACTACTTTTATCGGCTAAAATCAATTTCGTTTAAACTCGATTCTTCTCCTTAATTACAAAATATAAACATAGTTTACTTGACCTTATCGAAGGTCTTTTTTATCCTGATAATCTTAAATATTGATATAAATGAATACACATAATGACACTTAATGAAATTAAAGCATTAATTGAAAATGATATCTTATTGAATGATCAGGAGATTATTCACCATTTACGCTCTGACGTTGTTTTAATTAATCAAATTGGCCATCATATTGTACAAAGTGGTGGCAAGCGTATTCGACCACTTTTAACCATGCTTTCAGCTAAAGCACTTGGTTATGGCGGTAAAAACCACATCTTAGCTGCAACGATAATTGAATTTATTCATACAGCTACATTATTACATGATGATGTTGTTGATCACTCAACAAAAAGACGCGGCAAAGAAACAGCCAATGCTCTTTTTGGTAACTCTGTCAGTGTGTTAACTGGTGACTTTTTATACTCAAGAGCATTTGAATTAATGGTAAAGCTTGATCGTATGGAAATCATGCAGATTTTATCTTCAGCAACAAATAAAATTGCTGAAGGTGAGGTTATGCAACTTATGAACTGTCATAACCCAGATGTGACTGAAAACCGTTATTTTGATGTAATTTATTGCAAAACGGGTAAATTATTTGAGGCAGCGTGCCATATTGCTTCTGTTATTAGCAATCAAGAAGACCATCAGGCAATGATTAATTATGGTAAGTATTTAGGTACTGCTTTTCAATTAGCAGATGATGTCCTTGACTATACTGCATCAGAAGATGAGCTTGGTAAAAATCTAGGAGATGACCTGGCTGAGGGAAAACCAACGTTACCATTAATTTATGCAAAATCAAAAGCACAAAGTGAAGAAATTGCTGTCATTGATCATGCGATTGAACATGGAGCTGTTGATCAAATCTCTCAAATTACACAGCTAATTCAAGCATATAATGGTATCGATTACACACTAAACTATGCCTATGATTATGCCAACAAGGCGATTGAATCCATCCAACACCTAACACCTTCTGTCTATAAAGACGCCTTAATTGCATTAGCTAACCTTGCGGTTAATCGACAGGCTTAACCGTTACATTATAACTGACTTAATCTTATCAGGAATTAAAATTGAGGCTTTTGTTTTCATGCTATAGGCAACCAAAACTGCATCTGCTTTTGCATAACTTGTTGGATCAGAAGCTAAACTTAAGTCATAATCTAGTTTAATACTTGAACGACCAATTGAATTAACCTTTTGTAAAACATTCACTTCAGCTGGAAAAGTTATTGGTTTAAAATATTCAATTGTTTGTTTTACCATGACAAATTGTACTTGCTCTTGATCAACCCATTGATGTAAGTCTTTAATTTGATTAAACCAGTGAAATCTTGTTTCAACCATTAAATCACAATAACGACCATTATTAACATGACCATAAGCATCCATATCCATCCAACGGATTGGAAGTTTAATTGAAAATTGCTTCATCTTATATTTAATTCCTTTTAAACAACTAAATTAACTTAGAAAAACCAAGATGAACTTTTAGCTGGAATATCACAACGCTTTAGTTGATTTGCATACTGCCATGCCCAACTTTGCACTTTTTTCGCTCTGTTTTTAACCGACCTGTTTGACTTGTGACTTCCATTAGTATAGTTGCCAGGCCCTAACCAATAAGCAATATACAAACGATAAGCATCTGTCTTTCGAATGCCGGTTATTTTTGAAATATAACTGCTATACCAGCCAATAAAATCAACAGAGTCAGCAAAATTGCTTCTTGATGCATTATGATTTCCTGTCGCTTTTTTATACCAGTCCCAAGTACCGTCAACTGCTTGCGCATAGCCATAAGCACTGGTTACTCGCCCCCATGGAATAATCCCTAAAAAATGATCCCTTGGTGGTAAGGCATCTGCAATAAAGTCAGATTCCCCTCTAATAATTGCATATTGTATACTAATTGGCACACCCCATTTCTTATAGGAAGCTAAGGCATCGTAATACCAGTCTGGATATTGATTTACAATAGCACAAGCATTGCTGACTGTCCTTGGCGGTGCTGTTACGCAGCCTGCTAGTAAAAGTGTAAAATAACTAAGAAAAATTATTGCGCCTAAACGTTTGATTACTTGCATTAACAAACCTTTTTAAAAGTCTAGCTATATAATTTACTACCACGCTTTAAGCTTAGCAAGAGATGGGTATTAAAGCTATACCGTACAAGGTATACCACTATGAAAATGAAAGTTTTCATCTTCTGATAAAATCAGTTCTTTTTCTTTTAGTTTAAAGGTTTCTACTCTTTTGGAAATATCACCTTTAGCATACTCTCTGGCAAAGTCTAGATAAATACTATAATGGCGACACTCTGATGCCAATAAACCTCGATAGAATTTTTTAAGTGTATCATCTAAATAAGGTGCAACTTGATTAAAACGTTCACATGACCTTGCTTCAATTAAGGCACCAACAATTAATATATCTATCAATTTTTGCGGTTCTTCTTTAGATACTAATTCTCTTAAGCCTTGTGCATAACGAGAAGAACTAACATAGCGATAGGTAATCTTACGCTGACTTAAAATAGCAACAACTTGTTCATAGTGAACCAATTCTTCTCGGGCAATTTTACTCATTCTTAATGCCAAATCTAACTTATCTTGGTATCGATACATCAAACTTAATGCACTTGAAGCCGCTTTTTTCTCACAGTTAGCATGATCAATCAATAAAATATCCTGATTATCTAATGCCACATCAACCCATGCTTTAGGCGTTTGACAAGGTAGAAATTCAATTAATTCATCAAGTGACTGGTAACATATCTTTTTCATTTTTTATTGGAATACTTATTTAGTTCTCATTATGAATATCTAATAGACTATGACCGGCGCTTCGATGACTCTCATCTCTTAGTGCCTTTAATTGATCAAAATAATCTTGGTTAATATCTCCTGTTATATATTTACCATCAAACACTGATGTCTCAAACTGATCAAGGCTTTTACTTTCTTCTTTTACTGATGCTATTAAATCATCTAAATCTTGATAGATCACACAATCAGCCCCAATTAAACCAGCAATATCTTCATCTTTTTTATCAAAGGCAATGAGTTCTTTATGTGTTGGCATATCAATACCGTAAACATTTGGGTAACGTATTGGTGGTGCTGCAGAGATAATACTAACCTTCCTTGCACCTGCTTTTCTTGCCATCTCAATTATTTTTTTAGATGTATTACCACGAACAATGGAATCATCAACTAATAAAACATGGCGGCCTTCAAACTCACAAGCCATTGTGTTTAACTTCTTACGAATTGACTTTGTTCGCTCACCCTGGCCCGGCATAATAAATGTCCGCCCAACATAACGATTTTTAACAAAGCCTTCACGATAAGGAAGATTAAGCGTATCAGCAATGCTTAAAGCGGCATGACGACCTGAGTCTGGCACAGGAATAACAACATCAATATCATGTTCTGGCATTAGTTTTAATAGTTTCTGAGCAACCTTTTCACCCATTCTCAAGCGGGTATGATAAACCGACGCCCCATCAATAACAGAATCAGGCCTTGCAAGATAGACATATTCAAAAATACAAGGTGTTAACTTAGCACTATCCGAACAGATCTTTCGATGGATATTACCTTTCAAATCAACAAAAATAGCCTCACCTGGTTCTACATCTCCTAAAAGTTCATAACCATCACAGTCTAATGCGACACTTTCAGAGGCAATCATAATTTCATTCTGATTATTGTTCTCTTTCTGACCTATAATTAAAGGCCTTATACCATTAGGATCCCTGAATGCAAATAAGCCTGCACCAGCTATAACACCACAAACTGCATAACCACCTTGCGCCCGTTTCAATATATTTTCCATGGCACTAAAAAAATGATTTGCATTGAATTCTGTAATTGAAACATTTAACTTAGATAGTTCAGCCGCAATTACATTAAGCAACACTTCAGAATCTGATGTTGTATTAATATGGCGATTATCGATCAAGCTTAACGTCTCTGTTAGTGCTTCAGAGTTTGTTAAATTACCGTTATGTGCTAAAGCAATACCATAAGGTGAGTTAACATAAAAAGGTTGAGATTCTGCTTCACTGTCTGACCCTTGTGTAGGATAGCGAACGTGACCAATGCCTAAAGACCCTTTTAAACGTAACATATGACGCGTTCTGATTGCATCCACCACTAAGCCTCGACCTTTTCTTAAAGCCATTTGCTTGCCATCACAGGTTAACATACCAGCAGCATCTTGGCCGCGATGCTGTAAAACAGTTAATGCATCAAAAATTGCCTGATTTACATTTTGATTTGAAACAACGCCAACAATTCCACACATAGACTAATCAACTTCTAGTTTATTTATATTTAAAGCTAGCTTATTGTATCAAAATTTTTTATTTTATCTAAGGATAAAATTTTCATAAAAAAATTAGTTTTTATGTGTTTATTTTTCATAAAAACATAAATAATATACTTCTAGATATTATTTATATTATAATTTAATGTTTTTTCAAGCTTATATGACAGGGGTAGCCATGAATATTTATGTTTTTCTAAATCGACAAAATGAGCTTACAAGGCTCTGTATTGAACAAACATTAGATAAAATTAAAGATAAAAAACGATACACCATAATTTATCTCACAGCATCTGAAAATCATCCCAATAACATTAATGATTTTTTCAATGATTCAACATGCTCTTTTTCTTTAAAAAAAGGGGATGTTTGTATCGGTGATGGAAATGTTGCAAATAGCGATAAAATTGCTGACTGTCTTCTAAAAAAAATTGAACAATACCCTGATGTTAAATTTATACTATTTTCTTCAACTCCAGAAAAATGTGAACATTTCAGAAAAGAAACTAAACAATTCAACAATGTAATAGTAATAGACTATCCTTTAAATCAAACGCTTCCATCAGCATTACAAACATTCAACATATTATTACAAACAAAAAAGAAAAAATTAAAAGTTCGATCTTTTCATAGCACTCCTCCTGACTCGATAACTCCGATTAAAAGTATTCCAATTAAAGCAACTCAGAGCGATAGCTTTATACGCGAACAAAAAGATCAAGAGACAAGCCCTAAATCAATCATGTTTAGCAAGACATCTTCAAAAGCACCATTATCACCAAAGATCAAAATTAATCAACCATCACCAGTTCAACAAACAGATGCTAAAGAAGAAACATTTAATGGATTAAATTACATTATTTAATTTTGATTAATCCGAGACTTGATCAAACAGATAATTATCAGTCATACTAATAAACATAAGAATAACATATCTAGGGAATCCGTTAGTATGAACACCTCAAAACTAACACAAGACTACTTAACCGACCTTGGCTTAACAATCGGCACAAACTTACTCTATGCGATACTTATTTTAATTGCTGGTATTATCACGGCAAAAGTCATTCGCTATACCACTAAAAAAGTTATGGTTAAAGCAAAAGTTGAGAAGATTTTAACGAACTTTATCGCAAGAATTTTATTTTATACCATTATCATTCTTGCATTAATTGCTGCCTTATCTAAGTTAGGAGTTCCAACCACAAGCATGGTTGGTGTATTAACTGCATCTGCTTTTGCTATTGCATTTGCCTTGCGTAATTCTTTAAATCACTTTGCATCTGGTATTATCTTAGCTGCAACGAGACCTTTTCATCTTGATGACTTTATTGATATTAATAAAAATGTAACTGGCACTGTTAAACGAATCACCTTATTTTTTACTGAACTACAAACAACTGAAAACCAAAAAGTGACAATTCCTAATGGCAATGTTTTATCAAGTACAATTACAAACTTCACCTTAGAAGAAAATAGACGTACTGATATTATTATTGGTATTGGCTATAACGCTGATATCAGTCAAGCAAAAGAGTTATTAAAGGGCTTATTAGAAGGTAATGAAACCGTTTTAAAAGATCCTGATTTTGTTATTGCGGTTAATGCTCTAAATAGTAGTAGCGTTGATATATTAATGCGCTATTGGACTAAGCGTACTGATGCGATAAAAACTAAATGGCAATTACTAGAAGATGCTAAAAATTTGCTTGATGAGCATAAAATTAATATTCCTTACCCGCAAACTGATGTGCATTTGTATAAGCATGAGTAAATTAGTCAGAGTTCTGATTTTGGGTTGTTAAAATACCACCACTGGTTGCAAAATAAATTGTGCCATTTGAAGCATCTCTATTTATGTCTTTAACTGCTGTAACTGTAGCTCCATTTAATTGATCAGGATAACTCCAAGTTGTGCCACCGTCATTGGAGTAAATAATACCTCCAGCTGCACCAAGGTATATCTCATTACTTTCACTTAAAACTAAAACACTGTAAAGATTATTATAATTATTATTTTTAAATGTTATTGGTGTTTGATTCATATCACTTTTATCAATTACAATAAGCCCGTTCGTTGTTGCTGCATAAATATAACTATCTGTAGCAGACACATCATTTGTTCTTTTTGCTATCAAAGGCGAATCATCACAATGAAATGATCCAGCATCATTTTCACACTGAAATAATCCACCATTTGTTCCTGCATAGACTTTACTATTACCATCTAATGCAACACTATATGTTACTTTGTCTGTTAATAATGCCTGTTTTAGTGTGTTATCAGAACGATTAATGATTCTTAATCCTGCGGGTGATTTATTCTGTGAGCCATCTGTATTAGTAACAGTTCCACCACCTGTTGCCACATACAAATAGTTACTATCTGTTACTGTTTGATTAACAATAATAGCATCAGCACTCTCATCACCTGCAAAAACAGAAGTCCAAGTACTACTTGTAACATCATTTACACTTTGAATATAAAGCCCTGCAACAGAGCTGATGCTACCTGCATAATCACTGTTAGAGGTTCCAACATAAATAGTCTCACCGTCAGTATAAATAGAAATAACGTATGTTCTCCACAATGTACTATCCCTAATACTACTACTTGCATACCATGAATAATCTCCCAACTCCCCGATTGGTGTTGCTGCAAAAAAACCATCACCTCCACCATTATAAACACTGCCATTACTCGCAGCTACTGCAATAACTGGTGCATAATGTGGGCCTTCTCCAGTAAAGTGTTCTTTTCTAGTAAACGTTTTAGATTCTTTATCTTCTTCTGAGATTGTAAAATTACTTGCCCCCGTATAGATTATATTAGGATTGACGTCATCAACTGCAACTTTAAGCCAAGTCGATGTAGTTAATGATCCTAGGCTGCCTATTGATTCTGTTACCCAATCACTATCAGCAGATAAGTCTTTTATTGAGGTAACTGCTAAGCCATATTTGCTACCCAAGTAAACTTGATTATTTGCAACATCAATATTACCAATATT
This sequence comes from Thiotrichales bacterium 19S9-11, assembly GCA_021713395.1. Taxonomy (GTDB): domain Bacteria; phylum Pseudomonadota; class Gammaproteobacteria; order Francisellales; family Francisellaceae; genus M0027. The sequence goes on from JAKJJT010000002.1 coordinate 278,121, forward strand.
ATTAAGACCCTTATAAGCATCAGATAAATCATAATCATCAAATGATTCATGTAGTGACAATGTATATTCATCATCAGTATAAGTATAAACATATAAACCATTATCTGATGTGCCTGCATATAAAGTACCATCTGTATCAACAAAGACGCTTTGTACAATTTCATCTAAAATAGAGGCTGGTATATCACTATCAGGAGCAGGGTTAAGCGTATCAAAAATAATCAATCCATTCTCTGTGGCTGCATAAACATAATGATTCCACACAAAAACATCTTGAACGTTTTGATAATTACTATCTTCTAGTATTGTATTCCAGTTATTTCCTAAGAGGTCTGTTGAAATTTTTAAACCATTAGGAGTTCCAACATAAATATGGTTTCTATCAACAAAAACACTTTGAATGTTTATATCTTCTAATCTATTCGACCAACGATAAAAATCGCCTGTTTTCAAACCAATTGATAAGCCTTTTGATGTCCCTACATAAGGTGTATCATAATTGCCAACAAATAGTGACAAGATGCTATAATCGCTTAAACCATCTGCTGGTGTTAGGTTTTTCCAACTATTACCACCATCTTTTGATATTGATAAACCGACTTGTGTTGCTAAGTAAATAATACCATCTTTAACAAAAATATCTCTGATACCATAGTTCGCAATTTCATCATGTAATCTTGAAGTATTCTGAGGAGTATTGTAATAGCCAGGGTAGTTATTAATCGTTAAGGTCTCTGTATTTGAAATATCAGAATCTTTACGTGAGGCTGTTACTTTAACTTCAATATTTGGATAAGAAGGTTTTATAATATCTCCCGGTACATAATTCATCACATAATTACAAGATTTTCCAGGTTCTAAGGTGCTAGTACAATTACTTAAATCAACATTTTTAGAAAAATTTTCATTATCTTCTGGTAATACAAGCTGCAAATTACTAACTGAAACTGGAGTGTAATTGGTCACTGTTGCTGTTATTTCATGATTAATATTACTTGTTGTTGTAATATGCTCAGGTGACAAGTCAACAGATAATAAATTATCAGGTCTTACTGTAACTGTCGCTCGTTTAGGTATAAAATTTGCTCCTGTAACAATCAACTGCCCTTTACCTCCTTTCTTAATAGATCCACCTAATATCACAGTACAACTTGCTGATGGTGCTAATATTTGGCCACTACAGTTATCTTCTAGAATAGAAACGCCTGCAATACGAGGCTCTTTACTCAAGTTATCTTTTATATTTCCCTTAATACTTCCCGTTATGCTACCTTGTAGACTTACATGGGATATATTTGCGCTATAAAATGAGCCATTTTTAACACGTACGGTTGTACTTTTTTCTTTTGGTTTAAGAAGAATGTTATTGGGTGCTATTGTAATATCTGTTGTATTAAATTTACCTGGCTTTGGTGTCTCATAGATATATAAACCTGAAGCAGCAACATATAAATCACCTTTCACAAAAATTGATTTAGGCCGCGCAGTATCTGATAGTTGAGGGCCTATTTGTAAATAACTTTGGTCTGATTCATTTTGATGAAATATGACTACACCGTTAGTTGCACCTGCATAAATATATCCATTTCTATCAACAAAAACACTACTTGATTGCTGATTATTAGGAAATATACCATTATATTTAGTAAGCTGAGCATATAAACTAAAATCTTGTTTTTTATTATTATAAACATAGACATAACCATAATCACTCCCTGCGTAATCATAGCCGCCAGAGGTATAAATTTTTCCATCCGTATCAACAAATATCGACTTTGTAACATGATTATCAGTTGTTTGCTTTAAGAAAGTATACCCATTATTACCATCTGGCTCATAAATTGACATATAGCCATCTTCATTAGATACTCCAACATATACCTTACCTTTTGTATCAACAAATAAGCCACCAACATGATCACTTGGTAAATTATTATCTTCTTTTGTTAAAATAACTGGATCACTATAGTAATTACTTGATGATGGGTCAGGTGTAAAAATATATAAACCAGCACCATTTGTACCAACATATACTTTTCCTTGTTGGTCAACAAAAACTGAGCTTACATTGTTAACGGACACAGGCAGTGTGGTATATAGTATATAGTTTCGATCATTACTAGGATCTTTTTGATAAATCTTAAGCCTACTTGTATTATCTGCAGCAACATAAACCAGTCCTTTTTGATCAACTACAACATCTCTAACCACACCCGGCAACTGATCAATTATTATAGGTTCTATGCTGCCTGAAACATTACTTGTATTATCAGAGCGTTGAACCTGTATCGGATATGGAAGATAAGAACTACCAGAATAAATATTGTCATACTGATCGACAAATACTGAATATATATTACTAAACTGCACTACTGGATAATTATTAATAGTTAAATTTGCTGAGCTAGAAACTGATCTGGTTTTTCCTACTGCTTCTACATCTCCACTAACTGTCAATGTTACATTTAGATACGTTGCTGTCTCAACGTCATCTGGTGCATTATAATTTAAATAATATTCACAAGTATATCCTGGTAATAAAGTTGATACGTCTTCACACTGCTTGATAAAAGTTTCAGGATCAGTGCCTACTGTCAATATACCTATATTTTGATTGTCCATTGACGTTGTATCTGGAGTTTGTACTAATGACAAATTATTAATCGGCAAGAAGCCATTATTCTTAACTAATAGTTTCACTGTTTTATTAATATTACTTGCTGTCGTAATTTGAGACTTCGATAAGCTAAGATCTAATCCGTGAATCGGTCTTTTTGTGCTTATAATTTTTGTTGTTTTAGTCTTAAAATTACCCGTTACAGTCAAAATATCAGAACTAACAAACTGATTACCTGCTTGTAGAGCAATAATACAACTTCCAAAAGATTCAATACTATCAGTGCATGGATTATCTTGACTTGGAATAATTTTTATCTGATTACCTTTTTTAATTCCTATAGTTGCAAGTGCAACAGGTATTGGTGATTGATTTTTGACTGTAACAAATGCTGTACCACCGGCTTCTATTCTTAAATATTCTGGTGTTAAACTGATTGTTGCTTCATTGACAATTACTGGGGTTGCTACTGGAATAAAGTTATTACCACTAACTACCAAACTACCAATACCTGAACCATTTGTACTCGTTAATGTCACTGTACAGCTACTGTAAGCTGATAAGCTACCTCCATTAGGACAGTCTCCCGAATCAAAATCAACATTTTCAAATACCATATCATCCTTAGAAATACTTCTCTGATGAATAAGCCTAACATTAAAGTTCTCTGCATCTGATGGGCCTGAATTTGTAATTGTGATCTCTTGTGAATCTGAAGAAGATAAGATAATGCGTGCTTCACTTATAGTAACTTCTGTACTCGCTACACTAACTGCTGCACTTTTTGAATAAAAGTTTTCCCCTGTAACTACCAATTCTGTATTCCCTGAAGATAACCATCTTTCAGCTGATAAATAAACGATACAAGAACCTTTACCTGGTAATATAGCAAAACCACTAGATTGATCTTTATCAGCACAATAACTTGTATCTAAGCTAACTCCTGAGAGTGCTTCATTTAGATAAATATTACTTATTTTTGCAGTTGCTGGTGTTAAGTTCTGAATGGTTAGCTCTACTGGATCTGATGATGGTACTAAAATAATATTATCTGGTATTAATTCTATCGCCGTACTATTTACTTCTACTGATGCCACTGCTGGCATAAAATTGTTCCCCAGCACAACCAAACTACCGATACCCAAAGCATCTGTAGTAACAAAAGCTATTGTACAACTATCTCCTGATGTACCATTTACTGTTAAAGTAATTCCTGCAGTACAAGTTGTATTTTCTTGATCTATTCTAACTCCCTGAAGCTTAGTATGATCTTTCGAAATACTTCTTTGATGAAGCAAATTAATCCTAATATTTTCAGCATTGGTTGAGCCCATATTTTTTATCGTAATATTTTTTGAACCATTTGAAGATAAGATAATGGGACTTGGATCTATTTGAATATTTGTACTACTAACTGTTATAGCTGACTGTTTCGAGCGAAAGTTATCCCCTGATACAAGCACGATACCACTACCAGAGGCAATCGACTGTCTTGCTTTTAAGTCAAATGTACATGATGAGTTAGGCTTCCCTAATCCTTTTAATTCTTGTCCTGTACAATTATCATTTTGAATGACAACCCCTCTTAAAACTCCTCTGAAATCAACCAATGAAACGCTACTAATATTTGCTGGTGATGGTGATAAATTTTTAACGGTAAGGGTAGTTAAATCTCCCTTAGGATCTAAATTAACACTACTTGGTGATAATCTAATTGACGTACTGGCAACTGCTACTTTTGCATTAATTGGAAGAAAATTATCACCACTGATTTTTAACGTTCCAGCACCAAAAGGCGCATCTTCAACATCAAAATAGAAAGTACACTCTGATTTACCTGCAATACCTTGTTGCTCATTATTTTCTCTATCAGTATAACTACATGGTTGATTGCTTAGCAGTGTTATATCTTTTAATTCTCCATACAGATTAGCTTCTAAATTTTTAGCTGGTACCTTTGATAAATTTTGTATTGTTACTTTAGTTGAATCATCATCGCCTGGTGTAATAATGATTGGCGTATCTTTAATTCTAATAACCGTTGGTTTTATTGGTGGTGAATATCGACTAACACTAATTTCAGATTGCTTCTGTTTAAAGTTTTTACCAGAAACAACTAGATTATCACTCTGATTTAAAAGGTTTCTTTTTACATTAAATGTAATCGTACAAGTATGAGCAGGTTGAAGATTGCCATTATCATCAAGACCTTTACCTATAATACAATTGTTATTAATATCAACAAAATTACCCAAATCAGGTAATGTAATATCTGTAATTTTCGCTTTAACAGGCGATGTGTTCGTTACAGTAATACAATTTATATGTTGAAGTTTTTCACAATGAATGCCAGTATCTGCGATTAAGGATAGTTTTTTTGGATAAACTTCAACTAACGAACTATAAACTAAAATTTTCGCCTCTGTTGGTTTAAAATTACTACTTGCATCACCAACTATTAGTTTGGCCTTATTAAAGCTTGTTATGCCAGAAAGTGGTGTAAACTTGATGTTACAGCTATCATTCCCACCTAAACTATTACCACAATTGTTTGTAATATTAATATCTCTTAAATTAGGAAGGATAATATTAAGATTTTTTGCTGATATTTTTGATAGATTTTCAATCAATATGGATTTATCAACATCTCCAGGTTCTAAGGTTAATACACTTGGCTTTAATTCAATCATAGTGTCATTCGTAACAAGTAATGCTGTTTTATGAATAAAGTTTTTCCCTTTAACAATAAGTTTACCTACACCTGCTGGTGGATGTTCTTTATCTTTTATAAAAGTAATTTTACAAGGTGATTCTTTAACTAAAGGCTTATTTAAACAATCATCAACACCTGACAAAGTTACATTTTCAATATCATTTAAATCAATTGCACTAATATGCCCTTCAAATCGAGAAAGGTTTTTAATCAAAATACTTTGTTTTAAATTATATTTGTCTGTTGAAGTTAAATATAAAATTTTTGGGTCAATTGCTATCTCTGTTGGTGCAATTGGTGAATTAATATTTTTTGCTTTTATATCTGCTCTACGTGTTACAAAATTATCACCACTAACAACTAATCTACCTTTACCAATTGACTCTTTTTTACTCCTTAATACAACGACACAGCTATTAAGTGAAGCTAATCTACCAAGACAGGTCGTTTCATCCATTACAACACCAAATAATTTACTCCCTTCTAGTGATACATTCATACCTACTGCCATTGTCGGAGATAAATTCATAACAGTAATTTCTTCTGTGCCTTTTGATTTAAAAGTCACTTGATTCGGATTTAGTTTAATCTCAGCAGGAATGATAGATATAGGTATAGCTTTAGTCGATATCTTTGCCGCTCGCACACCAAAATCCCTACTTGCAACAAATAAATTACCTTCTATATTATCTCCTAAATCCTTATTTGCTTTTAACTCAATTAAGCAATGGTTATTTGGATATAAATAGCCACCATTTAGATCACAAAGTGAACTTCCATCTTTATCTAATTGTGACAATTTATTAACTATAGACACATGACTCTTAAGATTAGAGCTTAAATAAGCATTTGAAATTTGGACACTCTTCGGTGAGTTATTCTCAACACTAATATATTTTCTCTGCTCTGGCCATAACGTTAAGTCTTTTGGGTCTAATCTAACATGTAAAACACTTGGCAAATCTGACATATTATTTAAAACAGTTACTCTAGCTGGAGTAAAGCCTTTACCTACAACCCATAAATGCCCTTTTTCATTTGCTGGTATCTCTGATGACTGCAGTGTTAAATCACAAGTAGCAAATCGCTTTAACTCACCGAGACAATTTTCCTTATCAACCAATGAAACTTGATGTAAATTTCGAAGATCAATATCTGAGATATGCACATTAATCGGTGATACATTTTCAATCGTGATTGTCCTAGTTTGATAAGTTGATAATATAATTGGGTTAGGATGAAGTTTGATACCAAAACCTATTGGTAGATCAAAATCTCTGATTGTTACTGGCAGTATTGGCCCTGTAAAATTAATACCTTCAACGACTAAGTTCCCTGTTCCAGCTGCATTATCTTTAGTCTGTATCTCAATATCACAACTATCAAATGCTTTTAATATACTATATCCTTTCTTATTTTTAGGGCAGTCACTTTTATCTAAAGTAACACCTTCAAAAACACCATCTAAATAAATATCTTTAATTTCAGCAATCACAGGAGAATTATTTTCAAGCGTTACATATTTAACTTTTCTTGGCCGTATTTTTAAACCACCACCATCTTCTGTTGATAATGTTACAATTGGTCTAATGACATTTATAACTCCATCAATAACTCTAATTGTTTGGTGATCAATTGTATTGGTAACTTGATAGGATGAACGGGATGTTTTTTCTTGAGGTTTAATATAAGCACTAATAATACAAGCACTATGATTTTGTAATATACTTTCATCTAAATTATCACAATAAGGAAGGCTTTCAGATAAATTCTGTTTTTTAGGTAATTTAGAAGGTTTAAAGCGAATTTCATTATCTGTAGATGAAATATGATAATTTTTAATATTAACTGGCACCCCTGTCTCATTGGTAAACGTAATTAAGGTTTTCGTCCCTACTCCTGCGAAAATTCTTTTTTCTGCTGTTAAAGTTTGAACAACAAAAGAATCAACTCCTAAGCGAACAACTTCTCCATTTATTTTACCTTCTATAAAATAGCCAACTGATTTTCCTTCGACTTGATAAGCATTATCTGCAGGAATAACTGTAATTATACAACTTGTAGTTAAAGTTGCATTACAAGGAGTATTTGAGTACTCAACAATAAAACGAGATACACTATTATTGACTGGATTTAAAAAACTTAATTGAATATCTGTTGCTTCTACTTGGGATGAGCTGCTACTTTCTAAGCCAACTTCAAAATCAACTTCAGTTTCAGCTTCAAGGCTAACGTTAATCTTATAGGTTGCAGCAATAACTGCAATTTTTTCATCTGGAGGTGTTTCTTTCAGTGTATAAGAACCACTCGCTGGGTTTGTATCTGCTGAAGTAGAAATCTCTTCATTGCAACCAAGCATAGACATGGTAAAAAAGATTAAAATGATAACCTTAAATGTATTTAGCCCCCAACTATATTTCACAGTATAAAGCAAACCTACTTGATTATTAAATATTATTATACAGATAAGGGTATACAGAAAATCTTTAAATTTCAAAAAAATAAATATTATTTACGCTAAAAATCAATGAAAGAGAAAAAATATATTTTCTGGTTTATATATAAGATTGTATTATTTTTTCTTCCAGGCATAAAAAAGCCCCCGATTAAGGAGGCTATTTGAATTAAATTTCTGGTGATTCCCTACTTTCACATGGCGAATGCCACACTATCATCGGCGCAAAGCGGTTTCACTTCTGAGTTCGACATGGAATCAGGTGGTTCACACTCGCTATTCTCACCAGAAAACTGGTTGGGTTTGACCCTTAACAATCTAGTCTACTGATATAGTCAATTCACTCGAATCATTAGTA